>JAZPZI010000039.1:0-257610 GCA_045544615.1 Clostridia bacterium | reverse complement strand
GGCAGAAGAAAAATTTATAAAAAAAAAACCGATAAAAAGGGGGTTGTCTTTTTAGCGTCTTCTGATTTTTAGGGGATAGGAAAAAAGCTTTGGAATTAACAAACTGAGCCAAAGCTTCAGCTTTGGTTTACCCGACGGCGTACTCGGGGTACGCCGAGCGGCGAAGTTTGTTGATAGCAAGATTTCTTGCATTCCAGAGTTTTTTAACATTCCCTTTTAATATTCTTCAGCTAAGAATTTTTTGAGTCTTGCGAGTCCTTCTTCGATGTTCTCAACCGCAGTTGCATATGACCATCTTACATATTCCGGTGCACCAAAGCCTGTTCCCGGTACAACCGCAACCCTTGCCTTGTTGAGGAAGAGTTCCGCAAAATCGTCTGCATTTTCAATAGTCTTGCCGTAGAGTGTCTTTCCGCAAATGTCTGCAATATTCATCATAATATAGAAAGCACCCTGTGGTTTTTTACAGGAAACACCCTCTATCTTGTTTATCTCATCAACCATATAGTCACGGCGTTTTACGAAATGGCTCTTCATCATCTCGATTTCATCCTCGCCGCCACCCAAAGCCGCAAGAGTTGCCGCCTGTGCAATCGAGTTCGGGTTAGATGCTGCGTGTGACTGAACATTTGCCATAGCCTTTGCAACCTCTGCATTTGCAGCGGCAAAACCTATTCTCCAGCCTGTCATTGCATAGGTTTTAGAAACACCGTTTATGATGATTGTAAGATTCTTGATTTCCTCACCGAATGATGCAATACTTATATGCTCACCTTCATAGATAAGCTTTTCGTAGATTTCGTCCGAGATAACATATACATTATTCTTTACCGCAAATTCAGCAATAGCCTCAAGCTCGCTCTTTGTATACACCATACCTGTCGGGTTTGACGGGCTGTTTAGGACAATCGCCTTGGTCTTTGGTGTGAGCATTTTCTCAAAATCAGCGGCAGTTGCCTTAAAATCGTTTTCTTCCTTTGTCTGGAGAATTACCGGCACGCCGTCTGCAAGCTTTATCATTTCAGGATAGCTTACCCAGAACGGTGCTGGAACTATAACCTCATCGCCCGGATTGCAGATTGCAGTAAAAGCGTTCACAAGCGAATGCTTTGCACCGTTTGATATAACGATATTCTGTGCAGAGTATTCAACGCCGTTATCCTTTAAAAACTTTGCAGCAACCGCTTCTCTCAACTGAAGTGTACCTGCTGCCGGAGTGTACTTTGTGAACCCCGAATTTATCGCCTCTATTGCCGCATCCTTAATGTACTGCGGCGTATCAAAATCAGGTTCGCCTGCGCCAAAACCCACAACATCCTCACCGTTTGCCTTCATTGCCTTGAATTTTGAATCGATTGCAAGGGTAGGTGACGGGCTTATTCCCGATGCTTTTTTTGAAATCATCTGATCAACCTCCAAATGGATTTTTGAATTTTTAATTCTCCAAATCCTTCATTTTTATTATTCGCACCTTACCATTATACACAGTTCATCCCCAAAAATCAACCCTTATATTTATATTTTTGCAATTTTTCATAAATTTTCCTTCAAAATCCGCTCCATATTTGTATATGAAATTTTATTTACTGTCATTTCGGAGTATCCACGCTTTAACATCGCATCAAAAACCTTGTATAAATCGTGTGCTCCGCCTATCTCTTCAGGTGTCACTTCGATTCCGTCAAAATCCGCACCAATCCCAAGATTATCCTCAAGTCCAAGGCCCAGGAAATGGTCTGCATGCCTTAAAATATCGTCAATCGTCGCCTCTTTGCTCCCCGAAAGAAACAGCGGATACAGATTGAGCCCGACATATCCGCCCGATTCCTTTATCCTGATTGCCTGTTCATCGGTCAGGTTTCTTTTATTCGGGCAAACCGCCCTTGAATTCGAGTGCGATGCAATAATCGGGGCATTTGTGGCTTCCGCAATATCCCAGAAGGTTTTGTCACTTGCGTGCGAGACATCAATAAAAATACCAAGCCTCTCCATTTCGGCAACAATATTTCTTCCAAGCGGCGTGAGACCTTTGGTACCGTCCTCCTCGCCCGCACCCGATGCAAGCTGATTTGTTTCGTTCCAAGTTAAGGACATCATCCTCACGCCTGCATCATAGAACTCACGAAGGTCGGATACAGACGATACCGCTGCGCCTCCCTCAAGGCTCAGAAACACTCTGTTGCAGTCGGAATTTTTCTGATAATCCTCGTAATTTCTACAGAAAAAAAGCTTTCCCCTGCTTTTTTCAACTTCATCGGAAAGCTTTTTTATCACATCTTGAGTATATTCCTTTGCATTTCCCCAGAATTCTTTCGCAGTATATACCGCAAGAAAATATGTGGCCGACATTTCGGAAAACCTCGAAAAGTCAAGGTGCATATTATTCCCGTAAAGCGAACAATTCTCGGTATAGGCCTTCAGCAGACTGTCAGCATGAGTATCAATCACCGAATATTTCATAATCCCCTCCAAAGGCATTCTCAATATGGTTTATTTCGTTTTTTACGCCGTAATAAACCTCCAGAACATCAAACCGCATATCGCACTCCATATCGCCAAGATAAAAGTACGCCGTCTTTATAATCTTTTTCATTTTGGCAGGTGTTACAAATTCAGCAGGCGTTCCAAAACGGTCGTTTTTCCGTGTTTTTACCTCGGCAAACACAACCGTTTCCCCATCTTTTGCGATAATATCAATCTCTCCAAAACGACTGTGGAAGTTTACCTCAAGTATTTCGTACCCCTTTGTCTCCAGGTACTCGCACGCCTTTCGTTCTCCCATTTTCCCCGAGTTCATATGTTATCCCCCAAAAGCTTTTTCAAAAAACTTTTCCTGTGAATCGGCGACGGTCCGTGTTCAAGAATCATATCGGTATGGAGTTTGGTGCCGTAGCCTTTGTGCTTTTCAAACCCGTATTCAGGATATTTTTCCGCCATCTTTGTTATGTATCTGTCCCTTGAAACCTTGGCAAGAATTGACGCCGCCGCAATACTGATGCTTTTTGCATCCCCCTTTACAATCGTCTTGTGCGGAGTTTTCATGCCCTTTATACTATTTCCGTCAATCAGAACATAATCTGCCTTTTTGTGCAAGGTCTCAACCGCACCACGCATCGCCATATGTGTTGCATTCAGGATGTTTATCTCGTCAATCACCTTTTCATCGACACCGTATACAGCATATGCAACAGCATTTTCAATTATTACATCATAAAGCTCCTCACGCTTTTTCTCGGAGAGCTTTTTCGAGTCGTTTATCCCGTCAATCACGGCATCCTCTTTCAAGATTACCGCAGCAGCATAAACAGGGCCCGCAAGCGGTCCCCTGCCTGCCTCATCGACACCCGCAACAAGGGCATAGCCATTGCTTTTCGCCTGTCGTTCATATTCCCACATAGCCTGTTGACGGAGAAGTTCTTCCTCTTTTGTCAGTTTTGCCATTTTTATCACCTGTTTTCCTGAAAAAATGCTTTAATTTTAAATTTTTTCTTAATTTTTAAAAATATTATATCATTTTTCAAAAAAATATGCTATACTATATTTAAATATTTTTCAAAAAGGAGTTGATATTATGATTTATGACCGTGAGATAACCGATTCTGTTATGATACAGTATATAATTCTATTCACGCTTGCCAAGGCAAACCGCATCGTAACCCACAGTCAGCTTACCACTCTGATACTCGATAATTGTAATATCAATTTCGCAGACCTTATCATCGCTCTCGATAACCTTGTAGAAATCGGATGCGTGCGGACTTTTTCGAGCGACGAAAAAAAGCAGTATGTCGAGCTCACCTCAAAGGGCACAGAAACAAACGGCTTTTTCCAGAAATCTATCCCTATTTATATCCGTGAGCCGATTGAGAAGTCGATTGCACCGTTTTTCCACGAAGAAAAATTAAGAAAAAGCGTTCGTGCCGAGCTTATGCCGATAAACGAAACCGAATACCTCGCAGAACTTGGAATATACGAGGGAAACACACCGCTTATGAATCTTTCGGTCTATGCAGGCACCCGTGAGATGGCGGCAGATATGATACGAAAATTCAGAGCCGACCCCGAGAGCTTTTATAAGCTGATTATGAAAACGCTCACAAACCCCGAGAAACCTGAAAACGAAGATTAAACCGCCAAACGGCGGTTTTTTTGTACAAATAAATATGCTATTTTTCGTTTTCTTTCAACATTGCTACAAAAAGCATCCCAAAACCCCAAAATCTTCTTGATTTCGCAACAAAACAGGAGTATAATAGCAAAAGTTGAAAATAAAGAAAAAGAAGGTAGAATTATGCAAAAACTTACTCCAAAACTATTTTCGTGCCTTAAGTCCTACTCCGGCGAGCAGGCGGTAAAGGATATAATTGCAGGTGTGATTGTTGCAATCATCGCACTTCCGCTTTCGATTGCTCTTGCTCTTGCATCGGGCGTCGGACCCGAACAAGGTCTATATACAGCAATCATCGCCGGCTTTGTTATTTCGTTTTTAGGCGGAAGCCGTGTGCAGATTGCAGGTCCGACTGCGGCATTTGCCTCTATCGTCGCAGGAATAGTTGCGGCAAACGGCATGGAAGGGCTTATCATGGCAACAATCGTTGCCGGTATTATCCTGATTGTAATGGGGCTCTTAAAGTTTGGAAACCTCATCAAATTCATACCATACACAATCACCACAGGTTTTACCGCAGGTATCGCAGTTACAATCGTAATCGGTCAGGTCAAGGACTTTTTAGGGCTTACCTTTACACACTCACCGATCGAAACCACCGAAAAGCTTGCTGAAATTGCAAAGTGTATCGGCACAACAAACTTCTCTGCACTCGCAATCGGTGCACTCGCGCTTTTGCTCCTGATAGTTTTACCTAAATTTATAAAGAAAATCCCGGCATCGCTCATCGCAATCATTGTGACAGCTGCCGTTGTTAAAATATTTGACTTGAATGTCAACACAATCGGCGACCTCTACACAATTTCTTCCGACCTGCCGAAGCTTTCAATGCCGGAATTCTCGGTCGGAACACTTATAAAGGTTCTCCCCGATGCCGTGACAATCGCACTTTTGGCGGCAATAGAATCGCTTTTGTCCTGCGTTGTTGCAGACGGCATGATAGGAAGCCGACACAACTCCAATATGGAGCTTGTAGCACAAGGTGCAGGTAACATCTTCTCGGCACTATTTGGCGGAATCCCTGCCACAGGTGCTATTGCAAGAACTGCCGCAAACATCAAAAACGGCGGAAGAACGCCGATTGCAGGCATGGTGCACGCGATTGTTTTGCTCATAGTTCTCGTTGTGCTTATGCCTTATGCATCACTTATCCCGATGCCGGCAATCGCCGCAATCCTCTTTGTTGTGGCATACAACATGAGCGAATGGCGTGAATTTTTAGGAATTATAAAGAGCTCGCCAAAGAGCGATATATTTATACTTGTTCTTACCTTCCTTCTGACGGTAATCTTTGACCTTGTTGTTGCAATCTGCGTTGGATTTGTTCTTACAACAATCCTCTTTATGAAGAGAATGGCAGATGTTACCGAGGTTTCGGGCTGGAAATACCCCGACGAGAATACCGATGTCGACAACATCCGCTATAAAGTTGTTCCGAAAAACACACTCGTTTATGAAATAACAGGCCCGCTCTTCTTCGGTGCTGCCGAAAAGATTTCAGCAATAATCCGCGATGCAAAAGAAGGCGTTGTAATCCTCAGAATGAGAAGCGTTCCTGCAATCGATGCAACAGGAATACATAGCCTTGAGGCAATTATCAACACCTGTCACAAGAAAAAGATAACACTTATTCTCTCGCATACAAACGAGCAACCAATGCAGGTCCTCAAAAAATCAGGGCTCTTTGCCGAAATCGGCGAAGAAAACTTCTGCGAAAATATCGATGCCGCACTCGAGCGGGCAAAATCATTAACCGAATAAATTTAATGCAAAAAGGCTGTTCAAAAAGTTAGATGACTTTTTGAACAGCCTCTCTTTTTAAGAGGATAGGAAAAAAGCTTTGGAATTAACAAACCGAGCCAAAGCTTACGCTTTGGGATACCCGAAGTCGTACAGTGGTACGACGAGAGGCGAAGTTTGTTGATAGCAAGGTTACTTGCGGTCCGGAGTTTTTTAACATCCTCCTTTACTCGTTCGCAAGTTTTTCGAGTTTTTTGTATTCCTTGCTTTTCCACACTCCTGAAAAATAGCAGATGGTGGCAAAAACAGCCTCAACAATCCACGCTGCCGCAAGTCCGAGATAAACTGCATAGATACGGTTTTCAGGGCTCATAATTCCGCAGAACAGAAAACTGAACACGACAACCGCCACAGAATAGATTACAGTCGATGTAATAAGCAGTCCGCCTGCACCTACACCTCTGAAAACGCCGTGGAAAAGGTTATTGAAAACATTAAAGATTATAAACGGCAGGAAGTATCTCATAAGCACCACTGCATAATGGATGCTCTGACTATCCTTTTCGGGGTCAAGAAAAAGATGCGAAAAAGCTCCTGGAAAAATCGCAAAAAGAGCAATAACCGGCAACGTAATTACCAGGGTCTGGGTAATCCCTGTCTTCATACCCTTTTTGAGGTCTTTAATCCTTCCTGCACCCATAGTCTGAGCTATATATGTAGTATTCGCCTTGTTGGAATCCTGATAGACAACCGCTGTCAAAGACTTCGCCTTCTCTGCAATGTTGTAACCCGAGATTGCGGCAGTTGTACAACCGTTTGTAAGCGGAGAAACAATAGTACTGCTCAGGTACATCGCACTTTGCTGTAACATTGTCGGAATACCATATGCAACCGATTTTTTAAACTCGCGCCAGTCAGGCCTCAGTCCACCTAACTTGATGTCCATCTTTTTGAATGTCTTGACAAGTGCAATCATATAAATTGTTCCCGAAACCATAGTTGCAATAATACCCATAAGTGCACATCCTTCAACACCAAGTCTGAATTTTGAAAGGAATACGTAGTTACCAAGAACCTTCAGAACACCTGTTGATAGCGAAACTATAAGCGGCATTTTGGTAAGCCCGAGAGCTTGAATCATATAAGACTCTCCCCACGAGAACTGCATAATCAAAAGTCCGCTTATATATGTCCCGAAATACGCGTACGCCTCGGGTGCAATCTCATCGCTGATATTTAAAATTTCAAACAACTCATTATGCCATATAATACAGGAAGCCGAAACCAGAATAGACATGGCCGATGTGAACGAAATGTTTGTTTTTATGATGTTTAACATCTTGTCATACTCGCTTCTTCCATAAAGGTTGGCAGCATATATCGAAACGCCGGTCAGATATCCCCAAAACAAAGAAGAAATCAGCTGAATAAATGGAGATGTTGTAGAGGTTGCGGCAAAAGCAGAACTTCCTATAAACTTCCCTATCATCATACTGTCGATAATGTTATACATATGAGTCATAAGCCCCGAAATTACCAGCGGAATCGAATACAGAATATAATTCTTCCTGATATTTCCCTCGTACATTTTCTTGAGTTCTTTGCTCATCTTAAAACGCCTCGTTTCATAATTTTGAAAAATCGCTTGACTTCGATTTCAAAAGCCAATATAATTATAGTATAATTTTTCAAAAAAATCAATATTGGCGAAAACATTTCAAAATGAACAACAACGAGCAAAAGGAGTGCAGAAAATGTATCAGCAAGAGCGAATGGATCAAATCATGAAGATTCTCAAGAAGAACCATTATGTGACGGTAGAATACCTCGCAAACGAATTACGCTACAGCCCCGCAAGTATCAGGCGTGATCTCACGCTCTTACAAAAGCAGGGGCTGGTATCGAGAAGCTATGGCGGTGTATCTATCCGTGACGACAGAGGAACGCCATTTCGGTTCAGACAGCATTCTATGAGGGTTGCTAAAAACAAAATTGCAAAGGATGCCGCCACTTTGGTGAAAAACGGCGATACTGTTTTTATTGACAACTCCTCCACTTCGCAGTATGTAGGGCATTTTCTTTTAGAGAAAAAGGGTATTACGGTTGTTACGAATAATATGGCTCTTGCTTCATTTTTGGGCGAGCACGGAATCACGACTTACTGTACAGGCGGCAAGGTTTATGAACATCCCGGGCTTTTGAATGGTGTGCTTACCAACCATGGATTTTCAATGTTCAATGCCGACATCTGCTTTTTCTCAACCTCGGGTGTGAGTTCGGACGGAAGAATTCTCATAGCCGGAGAGAACATGCTCGGTTTTATACATAACCTCCGCCAACATTCAAAGAAAATGGTCTTCCTTTGCGGAAGTGATAAGTTTAACTCCGATTTACGATTTACTGTTTTCGGAGCGGACAAGGTTGAATATTTTATAAGTGACAAACCTGTTCCCGATGAATGGAAGACCACATACCCTGACACAAAATTCATCTGCACAACAGATAAATAAAAAAACTCCCGAAAGGGAGTTTCGGCGTGTCGATAAACTTATCGGCATGGTGTAGATTGTGAAAACAGTCTAAAAATCACCCTATCGGGTGATTTTTTTAATACTCTTTTAATTCTCTCCAGCTCAATATACTTCTTTGAGCCTCTCTTTTTATTTCTTCCCATTCCTCTTTGCTCGACTCATCATAGATTGCGGTGGTCATCATACCTCCTGCTTTTGCACCAAGAACACCTGCCAGAATATCCTCAAAAACCATGCAGTCCTGTGGCATTATGCCAATCCGCTCTGCCGCAAGATAATATACATCAGGGTTTCTTTTGTTCACTCCGACCTCGGAGGAAAAAGCAAAAGCGTCGATATATTCCAAAATCCCGAATTTTCTCATTGCCGCCTCGCAAAACTCACGGTAACCCGAGGTCGCAACGGCAATTTTTATGCCCTTTTGTTTTAATCTTTTAAGATAATCCAAAATCCCATCTTTCGGTGCTACATTTTCCATATACTCGGCAAAGCAGAAGTTTATAAACATCTCCTTCACTTCGTCAACCGTCTCGGAAAACCCGAATCTGTTTTTTATCAAAAGCATAGATTCCTCAAGCGGCATATCCTTAAATCCTGCAACTTCTGCTTCGGTTAAAAGAATATTTTTGCTTTTCATAAAATTTTCGGTCATATTTCTCCAGACCCACATGGAATCTAAAATCGTACCGTCAACATCAAAAATAGCGCCTAAAAACACTAAAACACTTCCCTTTAAATACTGAATTTAAATATAATTCCGACCACCGCCGAAATTGCAATATAAAAGACCGGGTGGAGCTTGAATTTTCGCATTGCGACAAAGAGCACCACAGCAAGAATAGCACCCTGCCAGAAAAAGTCCGACAAAGCATCTCCGAAAAAAGCAATCCTTACAATGCTCAGACCAGCTGCCATAATCATACCTACCGATGCAGGGCGAAGTCCGTAGAAAACATCGTCAAATACCGAGCTTTCACGGAATTTTTGCAAAAACTTCGAGATTATGATTATAATGATAAGTGACGGTGCTACCTCTCCGAGCGGCATAATCACCGCACCCAAAACCCCGGAGTGAAGGTATCCGACATATGTTGCCATATTGATTCCGATAGGTCCGGGTGTCGACTCGGAAATTGCAATCATATTCGTAATATCCGAAACACTTATCCAGTTATATTGCTCGGCAAGGTCATACAAAAACGGCAAGGTCGCAAGTCCGCCACCGACCGCAAAAAGCCCGATTTTAAAGAAAGTGAAAAACATCAGTAAAAGTTCCATTATTTCTCACCCTCCCTTTTTCTTTTCAGTGTCTTTATCGATATCCCCACAATTCCTGCAAGGATAACAATCAAAACAACCGAAAAAGATGTGAATGCCGAGAGCAAAAATGCACCTAAAAATATCAGTGCAGACGGGATGTCTATCACCGATTTCTTCATAAGCTTTGTTACGGCATCAACTATCAGCACGACAACACAAACACGGACACCCGTCAGGGCATAGCCTACAATTTCATATTCTAAAAAGTTCTGAACAAATGCCGCAATGATTGTGATTATCACGATTGACGGGAATATCACGCCAAGCGTCGCAACAATTCCGCCAAGGATTCCTTTTTGCTTATATCCGATAAAGGTTGCCGTATTTACCGCAATTATCCCCGGCGTACACTGACCTATCGCATAGTAATCCAAAAGCTCCTCTTCGGTCGCCCAGCCATGTTTTTCAACAATCTCACGTTGCAAAATAGGCAGCATCGCAAGCCCGCCGCCGAAGGTCACGGCACCGATTTTTGCAAATGTCAGAAAAAGAGTCAAAAGCTCCATTTTATTTTTCACCTTTTTCCATATTTTAATTATATTATTTTACCATATTTCAAAAAATATATCAAGTACCGATATATAAATTAAAAAGCCGTCTTTGACGGCTTTTTATCCTTAACATCCGATTTATCGGATGCATCACATTTGCAAAACAAATATATCATAGCGTTAGGTATATCACTTGTCGATATGCGACAAATATCACTGTAGGTCAGGCTTCCAGCATTATAAACTTGGTCGAGACCTCGTCTATTGAATAATCGTCCTTGATTTTAATAGAATATTCTGCCTTTTCTCTTATATCGGCAGTTGATGCACCGACAGAAATTTCATACTTTCCGCTCTCGACATGCCAGTCTTTCAAGCAGATATTGTAATACTGGAAATCCTTTTCGGTAAGCTCGAATGTAACCTCTTTTTCCTCACCCGGCTCAAGATGGATTTTCTCGAACCCTTTTAATTCCTTTTTAGGCTTTAATACCACACTGTTTTTGTGTCCGACATAGAGCTCAACAACTTCTTTTCCGGCTCTTTTTCCGACATTCTTAACCTTTACGCTGACCTTGACATTCATATCCTTTTCGTCGCCCTCGGTTTTAGAAAGCTTCAGGTCTGAATATTCAAAGCTTGTGTATGTAAGGCCGTGACCGAACGGGAACCAAACCTTTTCGGGGTGCAGGTCATAGTATCTGTAACCTACAAACATTCCCTCCTGGTGCCAGGTCTTTCTTCCGTCACCCGAGATGTCCATTTCATATCTCGGCTCAAGGATAAATGTTTCACCAAGCTTTCCGCTCGGGTTTTCCTTGCCGAACAAAATATCCGAAACTGCACTTCCGCCAGCTTCGCCCGAATACCACATCTGAACGATACCCTTGACCTTATCGTGCCACTTACCCGGGATTGGTGCAGAGCCTGTCTGCATAACAACTATGACATTTTTACACGCATTGCAAGCCGCCTCAATCATACCGTTCATATAGTTCGGGAAGGTGAGGTTTTCTCTGTCCCAATACTCGGTTTCAACTTCAGCGCCGTAGTTATCGCTTACGAAAAGTATCATAGCATCGAAATCGTTTCCGAGATTAGCAAAGTTATTGATTTCACCGATATCCTCAGCACCCATGAAACCGTCACGGTAAACAGGGCTATAGTAAAGCTCGATGCCCTCTTCCTCGGCATATTTTCTCATAAAATCAATCGGCTTATCGATAAGCTCATCGATTACATAACTCTTTGCACTGCCTGCACCCATAATCATCGGGCGTTCTGCGGCGTGTCCGAATACTGCAATCTTTTTATATTTTTCTTTTGTAATCGGCAAAACATCGTCATCGTTTCTCAGGAGTGTAATGCCCTCAAGTGCCGCCTTTTTCGCCTCTTCATGGATTGCCTCACGGCTGTATTCATACTCAAGCGGGCCTTTTCCCATCTTCTTTATGCGGTCAACAAACTCGAGGATCCTTGTAACCGAGCGGTCGATATCCTCCATAGTAATAGTACCATCTTCAATTCCCTTTTTAACGGCTTTTACGATGTTCTTATTGCCCGGCATATCAAGGTCGAGTCCTGCTTTGATAGCACGGCAGGTATCATGAACAGCACCCCAGTCGGACACCATAACACCGTCATAACCCCATTCATCTCTTAGAATATCTGTTAAAATAAACTTATTTTCAGAGCACCAGATACCGCCGATTTTATTGTATGCACACATTACGGTTGACAGGTTTGAATTCTCAAGCACCACCTGGAACGACTTTAAGTAGTATTCCCTCAAAGTACGCTCATCGATTTCTGCATTGATTGTCATTCTCTGATATTCCTGGCTGTTTGCGGCATAGTGCTTAACACTCGCACCGATACCTTCCGATTCAAGTCCGTTTACCACACTTGCACCCATAAGTCCCGACTGAACAGGATCTTCCGAGAAATACTCAAAGTTTCTTCCGCAGTAAGGTGTTCTTTTCATATTAACACCGGGGCCAAGTAAAACCTCTCTTTCCTCGTGTCTGCACTCAACACCGAGTGCCTTTCCTACATTGAATGCAACTTCTTTACTCCATGTCGCACCTATAGTTGAACCTGTAGGGAAACAAACTGTGCCGCCCTCAACTTTACTTTTTATCACTCTGACACCGTTTGTTCCGTCTATCATCGAAACTGTCGGAATCCCGAGCTCTTCAAAATCTTTTGTATTAGTACCGGCACATCCGCTAAGAAGCATTGCCTTCTCCTCAAGTGTCATCTCCGATACAAGCTTTTTAATATCCATTTCATTTACTCCCCGTCAGCTGTATTTTCCGCATCATCCTCAGCTGATGCTTTTTGCTCCTCGTTAACACTGTTTAATATCTCCATAAACTGGTCACCGGTTATGTTTTCCTTTTCAATTAAGAACTCGGAAATCCTGTCAAGGGCGACTCTATTTTCTAAAAGCATAGTTTCTGCCTTTTTATGGCACTCATCAAGCAGCTTAACTATCTCTGCATCAAGCTGTGTTTTGGTTTCATCCGAGCAATTCGAGACTGCTCTGCCGTCTAAATACTTGTTCTCAATACTTTCCAATGACATCATACCGAATCTGTCCGACATTCCGTACTGTGCAATCATCGCACGGGCAAGTGCATTTGCACGTTCAATATCATTCGCAGCACCGGTTGTTTTTGTATTAAATACAATCTCTTCTGCCACTCTGCCTGCCAAAAGCACGGTTATCTGGTCAACGATTTCATCCTTCGACATCAGGTACCTTTCCTCTTCAGGCATCTGCATAGTGTAGCCAAGAGCACCCATAGTTCTCGGTACAATCGTGATTTTCTGCACCGGGTGAGTGTTCTTCTGCAGTGCTGTTGCCAGTGCATGGCCAACCTCGTGGTATGCAACAATTCTCTTTTCCTTTTCGGATAAAATTCTGTCCTTTTTCTCTTTTCCGGCAATGATAACCTCTACCGATTCCATCAGGTCTTCCTGACTCACCTCGGTACGGTTCATTCTGACTGCACGAAGTGCCGCCTCATTTACCATATTCGCAAGGTCTGCACCAACCGCACCGCTTGTTGCGAGTGCCATCTCGTGCAGGTCAACATCGGGTGCCATCTTTACATTCTTGATATGCACCTTCAGAATTTCTTCTCTGCCGATAAGGTCAGGCTTTTCAACGATAATTCTTCTGTCAAATCTTCCCGGACGAAGAAGCGCCTTATCAAGAATTTCAGGGCGGTTTGTTGCCGCTAAAATCACAACACCCTTTGATGAATCAAAGCCGTCCATTTCGGAGAGAAGCTGATTCAGAGTCTGCTCACGCTCGTCGTTTCCGCCAAGCTGACTGTCACGGCTTTTACCGATTGCATCGATTTCGTCTATAAATATAATGCACGGTGCTTTCGACGATGCCTGCTTAAACAGGTCACGCACACGGGATGCGCCGACACCAACAAACATTTCAACAAAATCAGAACCCGAAAGCGAGAAGAACGGAACATTTGCCTCACCTGCAACTGCCTTTGCAAGAAGAGTTTTACCTGTTCCCGGTGGGCCTACCAACAAAGCACCCTTTGGCTGTTTTGCACCGATTGCGGTATATTTACCCGGGTTGTGCAGGAAGTCTACAATCTCATTCAAGGACTCCTTTGCCTCCTCCTGACCTGCAACATCTGCAAAGGTCACGCCTGTCTTGTTTTCCATATATACCTTGGCGTTGCTCTGCCCTACCGACATTACTCCGCCGCCCATTTTTTTGGACATAAACTTCATTATTATGAAATAGAAGAGGAAAATCATAGCAAACGGCAATATCCACGGCAGAATCACATCTGTTATGAGATTCGGCTCGATTACCGGCTTTGTGTACTTAACACCTGCCGCATCGAGAAGCTTTATGAGCTCCTCCTCGCTTATGTTTCCGGTATAATACGAAATCTCCACCTCACCGAACATCTCTGAAAACGGAAATGGCAGGATGCTCTGCTCTGTTTCCTGTTTTTTCTGGTAAATCTCTATTTTATCCGCAAAAATGTGTACCTTTTCTACCTTGCCTTCTTCTACCAGTGAAACAAAGTCGCTGTAGTAAATCTCTCTCGACGGTGTCGATGTCAAAAGTGACATACAGGAATTCAATAGCACCGTACCTACAATCGAGATTATCAGAAAAGATATAAACGGATTTCCTCTGAACTTTGGGTTTTTCTTGTTACTCATTAAAACTTCTCCTAAAACTTGTATTTCAACGTTCCCGTTTAAAAACAAATCCCTTAAAAAATCACATTAAATGTATTATTCCAAACAAATCCCCCGATTTATTCTTTCTTGTAATAATTTAAAAGCTTATTACCTTCTTCGGGCATTTCTCGGCACAAACACCGCAACCTGTGCACTTTTCATAGTCAATGGTGGCACAGTTATCGTTTACGGTAATTGCTCCGAACTCACAGTTTTTCTCGCAAATCCTGCAGGCAATACAACCTGTCTTACAGTATTTGTTAACAGCCGCACCCTTATCCTTATTCTTACAAAGCACAACCGCTTTTGCAGACTTCGGCACAAGCTCTATAACATTCTTCGGGCATGCCTCACGGCACTTTCCGCATCCTGTACACTTTTCTTCGTCTACAACTGCAATACCGTTTTCAATCTTTATTGCATCAAACATACAAGCCTTGACACAGGTGCCGAGTCCGAGACAACCGTATGCACATTCCTTCGCACCGCCTGCAAGCCTTTGAGCCGCACGGCAATCGGCAACTCCTTCATATATGTACTTATCGGTTGCATTCTCGCAGGTTCCCTGACAGAGAACCTTTGCAACCTTTTCTTCTACTTCTCCTGCCTCGGTTCCCATAATCCCTGCTATCTTTTCGGCAACTGCAGCCTTTCCGACACTGCAAAGGTTAATTGCTGCACCCGACTCAACGATTGCCGCAGCATAGGCAGAACAGCCCGCCATACCGCAGGCACCGCAGTTTGCACCCGGCAAAACCTCGGCAATTTTATCAATTCTTTCGTCCTTTTTGACTGCAAAGATTACAGAGGCAATCGCAAGGATACAGCCAAAAATCAAGCCTGTAATACCAACAACCAATACGGCTGAAATAATCTCATTCATATCCTCACCCCTTACTGTATGCTAAAGCCCGAAAATCCTGCAAATGCAATAGCCATAAGACCTGCAGTTATCAGGGCAATCGGGAATCCTCTGAAGGATTCAGGTACATTCTTTTCGTTTATAGACTCTCTTACTCCCGCAAAAAGAACTATTGCAAGGGTAAAACCAAGTGCTGCAAAGGTTCCGTTCAAAAGCGAGAGCAAAAAGCTCTTTGCATATTCTACATTCTGCACATTTACAAGTGTTACACCCAATACTGCGCAGTTTGTGGTAATAAGCGGAAGATAGATTCCGAGCGCATTATAGAGTGCCGGCATAGTTTTCTGAACAAACATCTCAACAAACTGTACAAGTCCTGCAATTATAAGAATAAACAGGATTGTCTGCAGATACTCAAGTCCGAAAGGAATAAGGATATATCTGTTTGCAAGATAGGTAATTGCAGATGCAAGCGCCATTACGAAGGTAACCGCCATACCCATACCGATTGCGGTATCGGTCTTTTTTGATACACCCAAAAACGGGCAGATACCGTAAAACTTTACCATAACGAAGTTCTGGGTAAAGAGTGCGGAAATCAATAACGATAAAATCTCCATATTATAAATCCTCCCTTTCTCAAACTTCGCCGTTCTTTTTCTTCTGCTTATTAACGATAAAGTTAATGAAAGCAATCAAAAGACCAAGAACGATAAATCCACCCGGAGGCATTCCGATAATCGCCGGCGGAGTGATGTTCTCGCCGTAGATTTCGATACCCCAAAGTGTACCTGCACCGAAAAATTCTCTTACTGCCGATATGATACACAAAGCTCCGGTAAATCCAAGTCCCATACCCAGTCCGTCAATCGCAGACTTTCCGACTGTATTCTTTGACGCAAATGCCTCGGCACGTGCAAGGATAATACAGTTTACTACTATCAGCGGAATGAAAATTCCGAGCCCGACGGCAAGTTCGGGCAAAAACGCCTGCAGGCACATATCAACAATCGTAACGAAAGTTGCGATGATTACTATGTACGCCGCAATTCTTACCTTGTCGGGGATAATCTTTCTCAAAAGCGATATGAGCACATTCGATGCAATCAACACTGCGGTTGCCGAAAGTCCCATACCGAGTCCGTTTTTAAGAGTTGTCGTTACAGCCAGAGTCGGGCACATGCCGAGAAGCTGTACAAATGTCGGGTTTTCAGCTATGAGTCCGTTTGTGAAAACCTTCAAACTGCTGTTTTTCTTCATCACTTGCCCTCCTCTATAGTTTTTACCGCATCAATCGCCGCATTGACACCGCCGGTTACCGCCTTTGAGGTAACAGTTGCCGATGTCATGGCATCTATCTGATTTTCACCTGGTGTTCCCTTTACAACCTCAATCCCAGCGGTTTTTCCTTCAAACTTTCCGGTAAACTCGGGGTTTGTACAGTTCGCACCAAGGCCTGCAGTTTCTGTCTGTTTTGTTATGTCAAGCCCTGTCACAACTCCGTCGGTGCTGATGCCTACAACCATCGAGATTGCACCGCCATAGCCCACCGGCTCTGAAAGTACCGCATAACCTACGTTTTCTCCGCCGGCTTTGGCATCGTAAACCTTTTTAACTACTGCATTCTCCTCTGCAATATAGCCTGTGTTTTCCTCAAAGCTCTCTGCATCGGGCATAACCTTTTTCATTGCAGTTTCCTGCTTGATTCTGTTGTTCTCATCAATCAAAGGCTTTGTAACCTTATTTGCATATGCCAGGATAAATGCAGAAATACCTGTTATCAAAAACAGTATGATACTTACCTTTATAATCTGGGGAATATCTGATTTTTTAAGCATTTTTCTTTACCTCCCCAAATCTTTTCGGTGCCGTAATCTTATCAATCTGCGGGACCAGAATATTCATAAGCAATATCGAGAAGGATACACCCTCAGGGTATCCACCGAATTTTCTGAAAACGAATGTCAGAATACCGCATCCCGCACCAAAGATGATAAGTCCCCAAGGTGTTGTCGGGGTTGTGGTATAGTCTGTTGCCATAAACACTGCAGCCAGGGCAAGACCGCCTGTCGAGATCTGCAAAAGTGTAAAATCAAGCTGACCCATTCCGGTTGCATTCTTTCCGAAGAAATATGTCAGGACTCCGAACACCACAACATATGTAACAGGGATTTTCCAGCTGATAATCCGTCTTGCGAGCAAATACACAAAACCAATCAGTATCGCAAAAACCGAAGTCTCACCAATCGAGCCTGCAATATTTCCCCAGAAAGCATCTGTAAGGGCAGGAACTGTTCCTTCCGATACGCCCTTCATAACCGAAAGCGGTGTTGCAGAAGATATCGCATCAATCCCGGCAAGAGGCTCTGCAAACTTCGTCATGGCACTTGCCCATGCAATCAGCATAAAGCAACGACCTGCAAGTGCCGGGTTCATAAAGTTCTTGCCTATTCCTCCATAGAGCTGTTTTACGATAACTATCGCAAAGACAGAACCCACAACAACCATCCAGAGCGGAATTGTCGACGGAAGATTCAAGCCGAGCAAGAGTCCTGTCACAATCGCAGAGAGGTCGCCAACTGTGTTCTTCTTTTTCATCAACTTTTCATAAAGGTATTCCGATAAAACCGATGCCGCAATAGCCGTAAGGATTACCATAGCCGCTCTGTGGCCGAAATAGTAAACACCGGCAATAGTTGCAGGGACAAGAGCTATTATAACATCGAGCATTATGCCTGTTATCCCCTCTTTTTCGTGAATGTGAGGCGACATAGATACTACAAACTTATTTTCCATTTTTCTTCCTCCTGTTTTCTGCAATCTGCTGCTTTGTCACTCTGATATTATTCAGCGGGCTTTGCATTCCCGGGCAAAGATACGAGCATATTCCGCATTCAATACAGTCCATAACACCGTACTTTTCTGCCTTCTCAAGGTCGCCTTCCAATATGTACTTATTTAAATACAAAGGCATAAGGTGCATAGGACAACACTCAACACACTTTCCGCATCTGATACAGGAGGTGTCAGCATCGTGGATTTTTTCCGCTTTTGATAGCGCAAGCAAAGCTGAGGTCGTCTTTATTGCAGGTACTTCATCGGAATAGAGTGCAAGTCCCATCATAGGTCCGCCCATTATCAGCTTTTCGGGTTGTTTTTTGAATCCGCCTGCTGCTTCGATAATAGCAGAAACCGGCATTCCGGTTCTCACCTGGAAATTCGCCGGCGCACCAATACAGTCACCCGATACCGTTACAATTCTTGTTATAACCGGCATACCTGTTCTGAATGCTCTTGATATATTTGTAACTGTATCTATATTTAAAACTATTACACCTACATCGGCAGGAAGTCCGCCCGACGGCACTTGCTTCCCCGTTACCGCATTGATGAGCTGTTTTTCTGCCCCCTGCGGATATTTTGTCATAAGTGTCACAACCTCAACAGATGTGTCCTTTACCTTTTTCAATGCCCTGATTGCATTCTGCTTGTTTGACTCAACGCCGATATATCCCTTTTGGAGTCCTAAAAGCTTCATACAAATCTTAAGACCGTCTATGATTACCTCAGGAGTCTCGAGCATTCTGCGGTGGTCGGATGTCAGATATGGCTCACATTCCGCACCGTTTACGATTACGTGTGTAATCTTTTTATCAGCAGGAGGCGAGAGCTTTATGTGTGTAGGAAAACCTGCACCGCCCATACCCATTATGCCGGCTTTGTGAATAACCTCGAGCATTTCTTCCTTGGTCATAGCATCAGGGTCCTTTGGTGTTACCGCATCAGACACCCTGTATTCGCCGTCATTTTCTATAAATATCGAATTAACCATATTCCCCGACGGGTGAATGTGTGGCTTGATATCGGTTACAACGCCAGAGACCGAACTGTGAATCGGAGTTGATACAAACGCATCACTGTCGGCAATCAGGTCGCCTACCGCAACCTTATCACCCACCGCCACCTTTACATCAAGCGGTGCACCTATGTGTTGCTGTACCGGATAAATATGTACCGGCGCACCGTCTAACTCTTTAATCGGAAGATGGTTTGTCGTTTCCTTATGGTCAGGTATATGCATACCGCCCTTGAAGGTAAAAATCATTTATCTTCATCCTTTCTTCTTTAAGGTTTTCAATTCTTACAGAATTAAATAAAAAACACTTATTTTCATCATACCATAAATTTGCAAAAAAATCAAGTAAAAATGCGGTTTTGAGGCAAAAAATCTATGTTAAAAAACTAACAAAGAAACGGTCGTCTCAAGGGTTAGAGAGGCGACCGCATCTTTCGTTATCTTTCTCTTTGAGGCACCTTATCCTTAAAGAGAATTCCTATTGCCCAGAGCCCGGCAATTCCGACTATGGCAAAAATTATTCTTGCAATAGGCGAGCCCTGTCCGCCAAAAAGTGCACCAACAAGGTCGAATCCGAAAAAGCCAATGCTTCCCCAGTTTATTGCACCAATTATAACGAGAGCAAGCGATATGTTATCTAACATACAAATCCATCCTTTCTAAAAAAGCTTTTTTAAAAAACCTTTTACTATAATTTTTCCCGCACTAATTCTATAAATACAGGAAAAATTTTGAATTTATGCCAAGCCGTACGGTTTATTACAAGCTCCTTTAGTATAACATCTTATTAAAGGAGTTGAATTATTTTGAAAAATTTTTTTATCTTTTCTCTTACGGTTTTTTTGACGGTAACCTTTGCCGGAGTGATTTCGTACTCTGCAAACCATACAAGCCGTGATATTGCAAGTTTTTTAAAAAGCTACGGCTGGATTGTCTCGAAAAACCCGATCGAAACCTATGACGTAACAGTTCCCGAAACCTTCGGTGATGTCTACAAAAACTACAATGTTCTCCAGATAGAGGCAGGGCTTGACCTTCTTCCCTTTGCCGGCAAAAGCGGAGTACGCTATACATACCGTGTCCTCAATTACCCGAAAAGCATCGATCAGGAAGTGCGTGCAAATGTGCTTGTAATCGACGGTATGCCGGTTGCGGGCGATATATGCACCGTCAACCTCGACGGATTTATGCACTCGCTTAATTTCCCCGAATAATTTGTTTTTTTGCTATTGCATATAATAAGAAAATAATGTATAATGATAATGGATATTTATGCAAACCCAAAAACAGGAGATTGTTATGAAAAACGAATTTGAAAAGATCAGAAAGATAACAGAATATATACGCTCAAAAGTAAAACTTGAGCCAAAAATTGCACTCGTGCTCGGCTCAGGTCTCGGCGATTTTGCAAACAGTATAGAGATTGTAGACACAATCCCCTACAGCGAAATCCCCGATTTTCCGCAGTCAACCGTCATCGGGCACAAGGGACAGTTCGTGTTCGGCTATGTGGAGGATGCACCGGTTGTTATTATGCAGGGCAGGGTCCACTACTATGAAGGCTACCCGATAACAGATGTCGTACTTCCTGCAAGAGTGATGCGCTCACTCGGTGCCGAAGTGCTCTTCCTGACCAACGCTGCAGGCGGAATAAATCCCGACTTTTCTGCCGGGGACCTTATGCTGATTTCTGACCATATCTCAAACTTTGTGCCGTCACCGCTTATCGGCAAAAACATCGACGAGCTCGGCACACGGTTCCCTGATATGTCAAAAATCTACACACCCGAGCTTCAGGATATAATCAGATCGGTCGCAAGTGCCGAGGGAGTTAATTTGAAAAGCGGTGTCTATGTTCAGCTCACAGGCCCGAACTTTGAGACTCCTGCCGAAATCAGAATGTGCCGCACAATAGGTGCAGATGCCGTAGGTATGAGTACAGCCTGTGAGGCAATGGCGGCATCGCATATGAAAATGAAGGTTTGCGGCATAAGCGTAATCTCGAATATGGCAGCAGGCATCAGCCCTAACCCGCTCACTCACGAGGAGGTCCAGGAAACTGCCGACAAGACTGCACCAATATTTAAAAATCTTGTATATAAATCAATTTGTGAAATTTATAAAAAACTATTCTGATAACCTGTGAGGTGTAAATCATGAAAAGAAAAATACTGTCGATATTGGCTGCTATTGCGGTTCTGTCAACAAATACCGCATTCGCAACAGAAATCGTAAATCTCACGCCACAGCGTATCTCACCGTCGGGGTATGAACCCATCGGCGAGTTCGAGGTGGACTTTAAGCACAGCAAAGACTATATCTGGGGCGATACCGAAATATATAACTCATATACCGAAGCAAATCTCCCCGCATCATACGACGCCGTAGCCGAAGGGCTTGTTACCCCGGCAAAAAACCAAGGGCAATATGGCTCGTGCTGGGCATTCTCGACAATATCCGTTGCAGAAACCAGTATGATTAAAAAAGGCTATGCAGATGTCGCAAAGGTTGACTATTCCGAGCGCCATATCGGATATTTTGCACACAACAAGAATTCATTTACAGGCGATGGTTCCACATATCACTCAAGTGCATATGGCTACTACGGTGGTGGAAACCCTGTACGTGCCGCAATGTTCCTTTCATGTTGGCAGGGTCTCGAGCTTGAAGAAAACTATCCGTATGCCCCATACGGGGATATGGCAAATCTGCCCGAGTCGGTAAGATATTCTTCCCATGCACATCTTCAGGATTATCTGATGTTATCCCCGTCTCAGGTAAAAGAGGCAATTCTTACATACGGCAGCGTTTCGGCGGCATATTACGAAGATGGCATCTACCACACCAATGCAAACTCATACTATCAGAACGATTATACAAACGACCAGGAAAACCATGCAGTAACAATCGTCGGTTGGGACGATAACTATGCACTTTCAAATTTTGACGAGTTGGAGGAAAAGCCTCAAAACCCGGGTGCATGGAAAATCAAAAACAGCTGGGGTGACGGACGTCACGACTGCGGATATTTCTGGTTATCATATGAAGACACATCAATCGGCGACTATTTGGCAGTAAATGTCGAGCCAGCAAGTAACTATCACATAAACCACCACTACGACGGTGCAGACTATACAACATATATGTCGGTTGAAAAATCAGCAAACATCTTTACTGCCGATACTCCACAGGTCATAAAGGCGGTCGGTTTTATGACCTATGACGGCAACCGAAATACGGTAAACCCTGTAAACTACACCGCAGAGGTATATGTCCTCGACCAGAACCATACATCTCCTGAGGACGGTACAAAAATGTCGACTGTAAGCGGAACTTTCGAACATGACGGTCATCATACAGTACCGCTTGAGACTCCGGTTGCACTGGATGCAGGAGAAAGCTTTTCTGTAGTTATGACCCTGAAATACCCGACAAACAAAAACTCATACCACGCCTTTGAAGGCACATCCTATGCCTCATCAAATGCGGGTGAGAGCTTTTATTACTATAACAGCAGATGGCAACCGTCAGGAAACTATAATAATGCGAAAATAAAAGCCTATGCAACGGTTGAAAATGTCAAGGTGGACTTTGATACAAACGGCGGAAACGATATTGCATCAATAACACTTCCAAAGCATTCTCTGCTCGACATTCCGTCAGAACCCGAAAAGTCGGGAGCATATTTTGCAGGCTGGTACAAGGACGAGGCTCTTGCAACAGAATGGGATTTTGAAACCGACACGGTTTTAGAAGATACAACACTCTATGCAAAATGGTCGGAAACTCCAATCGCTCCGGAAAGCATTACAGTCACAGGCGATACTGCCGTATATGTCGGAAAAAGCCTGACACTTACTGCAATGATTTCCCCATATTATGCAACCGATAAGACTGTTTCATGGTCATCATCGTCAGCATCGGCTACAGTTTCTGACGGCAAAGTTACAGGTGTATCGGGCGGCACAGCTACAATCACAGCCAGAACATCAAACGGCAAAACCGCAACATTGGCAATAACCGTTTGCAATCCCATCGGTGTGATAAACACAGCAACACAATCGCCGGTATACAGAACTACCGATACAATTCCATATAGAATTTCCGAGGCAAACGCCGAATATTTTGCATTCTATATAGAATTGGCGGACGGCAGTCTTTCATACATCCCAAGAATCGACAACACGAAAAGCGAGATGATTTTTGCGATATCGGGCATTGACTATACCGAAGGCGAATATCATTTCTGGGTTATGGCATATGATGCGCTCGGCGGTGTAAAGAGAAGTGCAACAAAGACCTTCTGGGTTTCTGACTCTCCTATGCTTATCGGCATATCATATCCTTCGAAGGTTACACTCGGCGGATATATCGGGAGCGGCGATTCAACTATAGTCCTGGCGTACTATAACGCCGGACAACTTGCAAAGGTTGAAACTGTCACCGAAGGCATTTTTGATAACTTAAAGGACATTTCTTATGATTATTCATACTCTGAGCTGAAGGTTATGTGGTGGGATTCCCTTTCGGGTATGACACCCGTTACCGACACAATCAGCTTTACAGAGTATACAGGCAGAATTTTTAACACACACTGATTTTTAAGGAGATACAAATGAAAAACTTACTTGTAGGACAGTCGGGCGGCCCGACATCGGTTATTAACGCTTCCCTTGCAGGAGTTATTGCAAAAGCAAAGGAAGCAGGCGAGATTGAACAGGTTCTCGGCACGGTAAACGGTGTTGAGGGCATACTCTCGGAAAAGATAATTTCTCTTGACGGTATGCAAAAAGAGAATATCAACCTCTTAAAGCAGACTCCGTCATCATATCTCGGCTCGTGCAGAAAAAAGCTTCCCGAGGATATCACGGACGACCTCTACCCGAAGATGTTCGAGGTTTTTGAAAAATACAAGATCGGATACTTCCTCTATATTGGCGGAAACGATTCGATGGATACCGTAAAAAAGCTCTCGGCATATGCAGAGACAATCAAGAGCGATATAAAGTTTATCGGCGTGCCGAAAACTATTGATAACGATCTTGCACACACCGACCATACACCCGGCTTCGGGTCTGCGGCAAAGTTTGTTGTGAACTCAATCCGCCAGCTTGCGCTCGATACCGGAGTTTATTCGATGAAATCGGTAATTGTACTTGAGATAATGGGAAGAAACGCCGGCTGGCTCACAGCGGCGGCGGCTCTTGCAAACTCTGTAGAGCTCTCCCCTGTTGATATAATCTGTCTGCCTGAAGTTCCATTTTCCAAGGATGCCTTCTTGCAGAAGCTAAAAAATGTAACCGACAAAAAGAATGTCACAATCATCGCAGTTTCGGAGGGTATCAAGGACGAAAACGGCAGATACCTCACCGAAAGCGACAGCTTCAAGGAATCGGCTAAAGACGGCTTTGCTCATGCGGCTTTGGGCGGTGTCGGCAAGACTATCGAAAAGCTCATCACAACCGAGCTCGGAATAAAGACAAGAAGCATAGAATTAAGCACACTTCAGCGTTGCTTTGCACTTGCCGGCTCAAAAACAGATGTTGACGAGGCATTCGCAGCAGGCGAGGCGGCAGTAGAGATGGCAATCTCGGGCAAGAGCGGTGTTATGGCAGGCTTTATGCGTCTGTCCGATGCACCATATAAGATGGAAATCACAGCTTTTGATATAAATGAGGTTGCAAACTTTGAAAAGGGCGTACCGAAGAATATGATAACCGAAGACGGTTTCTTCGTGACCGAGGGCTTCATAACCTATGCTAAGCCATTGATTGCAGGCGAGCAGGAAATAATTTTTGCCGACGGGCTTATGCAGTTTGAAATCAGAAACTAAACTTTTAAATGAGGTGAAAAATATGTACGATATTATAATAATCGGCGGCGGTGCGGCAGGACTCTCGGCCGCAATTTACGCATCCCGTGGCGGCATGAAAACGCTGGTTTTAGAGGCGATAAACTACGGCGGTCAGATAAACTACACATACGATGTAGACAACTACCCCGGATTTTATGACACTCCAAAGGGTGAAGAACTCTCCGAGGCCTTTTTGAAGCATGCAAAAAAGTTCGGTGCAGATATTTCAACCGAAAAGGTGCGCGAAATCGAGGACGCCGACAAGGAAATAAAAATCGTAAGAACAAGAAAGAACGCATATGAGGCAAAAGCTATAATCTTTGCAACAGGTGCAAACCCGAGAAAGCTCAATGTCGAGGGCGAAGCTCAATTCTCGGGGCTTGGCGTTTCATACTGTGCAACCTGCGACGGAGCATTCTTCAAGGGTCAGACCACACTCGTTGTCGGCGGCGGAAACACCGCATTCGAGGATGCACTCTATCTTTCAAAGTTCTCATCAAAGGTATACCTTGTACACAGAAGCGAAAAGTTCCGTGCAAACAACACACTCGTAAAGCGTGTTATGGAAAATGATAAAATCACCGTTATCACCAATAGCACTGTTGACAAAATCCACGGTAAAACCGTGCTCGACTCGGTGACTCTAAAAAATGTCTTAACAGGTGCTACCTCTAAAATCGACACATCGGCGGTATTTGTCGCAATAGGCAGAATCCCTGAAACCGAGCTTGCAGGAAGATATGTGTATCTCACAAACGACGGTTTTATCAGAACCGACAGAGAAATGGCGACCGACAAGCCGGGAATTTTCGCAGCAGGTGATGCAAGAGAAACTCCGCTTCGCCAGATTGTAACCGCAGCCGCAGACGGTGCAGTTGCCGCAGTTTCTGCAATAAACTACCTTAATTCATAAAAGAAAGGCTTTTTATATGAAAAAGATAAAAAATGCTCATATCATAACCATGTCGGGCGTGGAATTCGAAAACGGCGTGGTCGTATTTGATGATAAAATCCGGTATGTCGGAGATGACACAACAGAGTTTGAGGTATCAGAAGAAATTGATGCTCACGGCAACTTCCTCCTGCCCGGTCTTATCGATGCACACTGTCATGCAGGAATGTTTGAGGATTCGCTCGGCTTTGAGGGCGACGACGGAAACGAGGACTCCGACCCGATTACTCCACAGATGCGCGCAATAGATGCAATAAACCCGTTCGACCGCTCATTTTCCGATGCTCTATCGGGTGGTGTTACCACAGTTGTTACAGGCCCGGGAAGTGCAAACCCGATAAGCGGTCAGTTCGCCGCAATAAAAACTTCGGGCATCTGCGTTGACGATATGATTTTAAAAGCACCTGTTGCAATGAAATTTGCATTGGGAGAGAACCCGAAATCGGTGTATCACACAAAAAATCAGACACCTGTTACAAGAATGGGTACAATGTCGCTCATCCGTGAAACACTCTTTAAGGCACAGGAATACCTTGATGCAAAGAATGAGTATCTTTTAGACCCTGACGAGAACGAAAAACCCGATTATGATATAAAGCTTGAGGCTATGATTCCTGTTTTAGAGGGCGAGATTCCTGTTAAAATCCATGCCCACCGTGCAGACGATATATGCTCTGCAATCAGAATCGGCAAGGAGTTTAATATAAAAATCACAATCGAGCACTGCACCGAGGGCGAGCTTGTTGCAGATATTATAAAACGTGAGAACATCCCGGTAATGCTCGGCCCGACACTTTGCGACCGAAGCAAACCCGAGCTCAAAAACCTGAGCTTTTCTACATACAAAAAGCTCTCGGATATGGGTGTTAGCGTTGCAATCATAACCGACCACCCCGAAATCACAATCGAGAATCTGTCGCTTTGTGCAGCACTCGCCAGCGAAAATGGTATGCAAAAAGACCTTGCCATTGCCGGTATCACAATCGCCGCTGCGAAAAACTGCGGAATCGCAGACAGAGTCGGCTCAATCGAGGTCGGCAAGGATGCCGATATGGTAATCTTTGATAAGCTCCCTTGCGAGTTTGGTGCAAAGGCGCTAAAGACTATAATCAACGGCAAAGTTGTGTATGAGAGATAAGATTATAAGAAAAAGGCTGAACATTTTGTTCAGCCTTTTTGGGTTTTATAATTTTTTCATTCAAACAAGTTTTTAGTTTTCAAGAGAACGAAAAACAAAGTTGGATTTTTTGAAATCGGGCTCGTCGGCGTATGTTGATACTCCAGAGACCAATTTCGGAAAAAGAAAAGCCCCTCGGGGCTTTTTTCACTCAAACCAGTTTTTAGTTTTCTTTATACATAGCATATATCTTTGCGATACACTTCTGGCACACAAACTTCCCGCCGATTTCCTCGGTCTGCTCGGCTGAGGCGCAGATAGCACAGACATTATCGGTTTTTCTCAAAACAATACTGTCCCCTTCGATAAAAATTTCTAAAAGATCCCGTTCCTTTATCTTGAAACTGCGGCGGATTTCCTTTGGTATAACAATTCTTCCCAGCTCATCGACCGGTCTTGTAATTCCTGTAGCTTTCATCATGCGGCCTCCTTTTCATTTTATAGTTTTATTATCTCACAAAACGAAAAAAATGTCAATATTTAAAAAAATTCCAAAAAATCAAAACATTTGTTTGATTTTTCTGAAAATGTGTGTTATAATGAATTTATAAAAGAAATTTTCGGAGGTGTTTTTATGGCGGAGCTTTCAGGCAAAGACTTTGAAATACTGCGTTTTATAGAAAATCAATTACGAGAAAAAGGATTCCCACCATCGGTCAGAGAAATCTGTCAGGCAGTAGGCTTAAACTCAACCGCAACCGTTCATGCACGGCTAAAAAAGCTTGAGATGCACGGAAAAATCGTGAGGGATTCTGCAAAAAACCGCTCAATTATGGTGGTTGAGAAAAACGAGCCTGCAAAAATCGAGTATGTCGATGACAGATATATCGACGTCCCGATCTACGGCAAGGTTACCGCAGGTACACCGATAACTGCCGTTGAAAATCTCGAGGATACCTTCCCACTCCCTATGAATTTTGCAAACAACAAGGACTTGTTTATGCTGAGGGTCTCTGGCGAATCTATGATAAACGCCGCAATCTTGGACGGTGACCTTATTATAGTTGAGCGTCAGCCTACAGCTAAAAACGGAGATATCGTTGTTGCGCTGGTTGACGGTGAAAATGCTACAGTCAAGACCTTCTACAAAGAAAACGGGCATTTCAGACTCCAGCCTGAGAATGATTATATGGACCCGATTATTGTCGACGAAGTGGCAATTTTAGGAAAAGTGGTAGGAGTTTTCCGTAAACTGTAGACAAACCGGATTTTTTCTGTTATAATCTATAAGGCTTGAGAATTTTGGCCAGAAGAAAGGACTGATATTATGTCGAAGATGTTGTTTACATCAGAATCTGTAACAGAAGGGCATCCTGATAAAATCTGCGACCTTATTTCCGACTCTGTGTTGGACGCAATTTTAGAAAAGGACCCTAACGCAAGAGTTGCTTGCGAAACTACCTGTACAACAGGTATTGTATCAATTATGGGCGAAATCACAACAACCGCAAATGTCGATTTTCAGAAGATCGCAAGAAAAACCGTTCTTGAAATCGGTTATGACCGTGCAAAATACGGCTTTGACGGACACACCTGCGCTGTTGTGACCTCAATAGACGAGCAGTCACCCGATATTGCAATGGGTGTAAATGAGGGCTTGGAAAACAAGGAAGGCGCCGGTGATGAAGGTAATTCAACAGGTGCCGGTGACCAGGGTATGATGTTCGGTTATGCCTGCAACGAAACCCCGGAGCTTATGCCAATGCCGATATCACTTGCTCACAAACTTGCAAAAAAGCTCACCGATGTCAGAAAGGACGGAACACTTTCTTACCTTCGTCCTGACGGCAAAACCCAGGTTACCGTTCTCTATGAAGACGGAAAGCCTGTTGCAGTTGATACCATTGTTGTATCATCACAGCACTCGGCAGATGTTGAGCTTGACCAGATTAAAAAGGATATTTTAGAATATGTAATAAAGCCAGTTGTTCCGGCAGAGCTTTTGACAGCCGAAACCAAGTATCTCATAAACCCGACAGGCAGATTCGTTGTCGGCGGACCGCAGGGCGACAGTGGCTTGACAGGCAGAAAGATAATTGTCGATACATACGGCGGTTATGCACGACACGGTGGTGGTGCTTTCTCGGGCAAGGACCCGACAAAGGTTGACCGTTCTGCTGCCTATGCGTCACGTTGGGTTGCAAAGAATGTTGTTGCAGCAGGTCTTGCAGAAAAGTGCGAGGTTCAGCTTGCATATGCAATCGGTGTTGCAAACCCTGTTTCTGTAATGGTTGACACCTTCGGTACCGGCAAATACTCTGACGATAGAATTGTCGAGGCTGTAAAGGCAGTTTTTGACCTTCGCCCGAATGCGATTATCAAAAACCTTGATTTGAGAAAGCCGATCTACAAGCAGCTTGCGGCATACGGCCACATGGGCAGAGAAGACCTCGGAGTTTTGTGGGAAAAGACCGACAAGGCGGACGAGCTTAAAAAGTATTTTTGATATGAATGAACCCGGGTTTAGCTCGGGTTTTCTTTTTTGCTTTTTATTGACAATCCCGCCAAAACTGTGTATAATTTACTTGTTGCGATTTTTCTTTAAAAGGAGATTTATCATATGAGAATGCGAAAGAAAAAGCACTGTGCCGAGCGTTTAGAGAGATGCGAAAGCCTGTGGATTAAAAACCCCGAAGAATTAAAGGGTAAGTGGTCGGAGATTTTCGGAAACGACAACCCTATCCATATAGAAGTAGGTTGTGGCAAGGGACAGTTCGTGACACAGATGGCGGCTCTGAATCCTGATGTGAACTACATTGCCATCGATGTCGTGCCAGATGTTTTAGTAATTGCGCTTGAAAAAGCAACTGCCGCCGAAGTTTCGAATGTCCGCTTTATTATAGCCGATGCGAATAAGCTTTGCGACTATTTCGAATTTGCAGAAATCTCGAGAATATATCTGAACTTTTCAGACCCGTGGAAGAAGAACAAGCAGGCAAAGCGCCGCCTGACACACAAAAACTTCCTGGATATCTACAAAAAGCTTTTGCGCCAGGGCGACTACATCTTCTTCAAGACCGACAACCGCCCGCTATTTGAGTTTTCGCTCAATTCATTTGCCCAGGAAAACTACAAGATGCAGAACATCACATTTGATTTGCACAACTCAAAGTTTGAGGGAAATGTCATGACCGAATACGAAACCCGATTTGCAGAGCAGGGGCTCCCGATCTACAGGGTTGAGGCAACATATCTGGGTTGGGAATAAGTCGTGGATGTTAAAAAGGCAGTTTAAAAAGTTAGTTAACTTTTTAAACTGCCTTATTTTTTTTCGCGGGAATAGGAAAAAACTTTGGATTACCCGACAGCGTACACAGGTACGCCGAGCGGCGAAGTTTGTTGATAGCAAGAAAAAAATCACTTTTTTCTTGTGTTCCGGAGGTTTTTAACATTCCCTTATCTCTTCACTAAATTCATCGCCTCTGCAATACTCGACACTCCAAGTACCGCCATTCCCTCCGGCTTTTTCACGCCACGAAGTGAATTTTTAGGCACAATCGCTGTATTGAATCCAAGCTTTTTAGCTTCATTTAAGCGTTTTTCAAGTTGTGAAACATTTCGGAGTTCGCCGCCTAATCCCACCTCGCCGATAAATATCATATCGGACGGGATTGGCGTATCCGACCGTCCTGTTACAATCGCCGCACAAAGTCCTAAATCTATTGCGGTTTCGTCAATTCTCAAACCTCCCGCAACATTTATATATACATCAAAATTCGAAAGATTTATCCTTGCGCGCTTTTCCAAAACCGCAATCATCAAAAGCACACGGTTTAGGTCTATCCCCGACGACATTCGTCTTGGGTTTCCAAACCCTGTCGGAGTTACAAGTGCCTGAACTTCTGCCAAAACTCCACGGCTTCCCTCCATCGCACAAACAACACTGCTTCCCGATGCGTCCTCGGGTCTACCCTCCAAAAGCATCGCAGAAGGATTCTCAACCTCTCGCAAACCGTCATTTTCCATCTGGAAAACACCGATTTCATTAGTCGAGCCGAATCTGTTCTTGACTGCTCTTAATATCCTGAATGAAAGTTCTCTGTCACCCTCAAAATACAGCACGCAATCCACCATATGCTCAAGCACTCTCGGACCTGCCAAAGAACCGTCCTTGGTCACGTGACCGACAATAAACATCGAAATATCTTCCTGCTTGGCTATGCTCATAAAAGCATTTGTTGCTTCCCTTACCTGCGGAACGCTTCCCGGTGCCGATGCGATTTCATCCCTGTGCATAGTCTGTATTGAGTCGATTATGACAATATCAGGTGAAACGCTCAAGATACACTCGATAACACTTCCCACATCGTTTTCCGATATGAGGTAGAGGTTGTCGGTATCAACACCGAGTCGCTCGGCACGAAGCTTAATCTGTCGCTCCGACTCCTCGCCCGAGACATACAGAACCTTTTTGCTCTCGCCAAGGAATTTACAAATCTGCAACAGGAGCGTCGATTTTCCGATTCCCGGGTCACCGCCGACAAGGATGAGCGACCCTTTTACAATCCCGCCGCCGAGCACACGGTCAAGCTCACCGCTTCCCGTCTTATATCGTACCTCGTTATCCGACTCGATTTCCTTTAATCGTTTAACCGGTCGTGCATGAGAAGCAGAAGCCTTTTTTACTCCACCTTGCTTTTTTTCTTCTATAACCGTCTCGGTCAGGCTTCCCCACGCCTCACAGCCCGGGCATTTGCCCAGCCACTTCGGGGTCTGGTATCCGCATTCATTGCAGATATACATGGTTTTTACCTTCATATTAAAAACCTCGCTTTAATTCATCTTGCGGCGACCCTCGAGCGCCTTTATAAGTGTTATCTCATCGGCATACTCAAGATCACCGCCGACAGGCAAGCCGTGCGCAATTCTTGTAACCTCTATACCCATAGGCTCTAAAAGCTTTGAGATATATACGGCCGTCGCAGTACCGCTTACTGTCGGGTTTGTCGCCATTATGACCTCTTTTACGCTGTTATCCGATATCCGCAAAAGAAGCTCCTTAATTTTAATATCATCAGGGGTGATACCGTCCATAGGCGATAATGCTCCATGCAGGACATGGTATAGACCTTTATATTCATTTGTCTTTTCGATTGCCGCAACATCCCTTGGCTTTTCCACCACACAGATAGTGGATTTGTCCCTGTTCTCGGCAGAGCAAATCTTGCAAGGCACGGTATCGGTCAGGTTCTGGCAGACAGGGCAAAACCCAATTTTGCTTTTTGCTTCAATAATACTCTCTGCCATGTTTTTTGCATCCTCTGCCGACATAGAGTCGAGGATATAGAATGCAAGGCGTTCTGCGCTTTTTCTGCCGATTCCCGGAAGCTGTGCAAAGCTCTCGATTAGTTTTTCAATAGTTGCAGGGTGCATAAAACCACTCCTTTTATGATTTAAAAGCCATCCTCATAAAAAGGGTGGCTTAAACTTCTCTTTAGAATAATCCCGGGATATTGAGTCCGCCTGTAATCGAGCTCATTCCCTCTGTCATCATCTCGTCTGCCTTCTTGATTGCCTCATTTACCGCAACCATAACAAGGTCCTCGAGTGTTTCTACATCGTCAGGGTCAACAACATCCGGCTTGATTTTGATTGATACAATCTCCTTCTTGCCGTTCACTGTTACATCTATCATACCACCGCCGGCAGATGCAGTAACTTCCTTGTTCTCAATTTCTGACTGAACCTTTTCCATTTCTTCCTGCATCTTCTGTGCCTGCTTTATGAGGCTTACATTTTTGTTGGTGTTCATACCTGCACCGTGAAATCCCTTATACTTACCCATTTTTATTCTCTCCGTTTCTAATATTATCATTTATATTTTCGCTAAAAATGCGAATAATTTACTCATCTTCCGAGAATTCCATCTCGCCGTCTTCCAGGAACTCCTCGGTTTCATTTTCCTCAAGTGATGCCTGCGAAAAATCGTCATCCTCTGCGTTATACTCAATAAATTCACTCTCATCGGTATACTCGACTATCTCGGGGAACTTTTCGCCTATCTCCAGGAGCGGGTCATCGGTACCCGAGACCTCTGTATCGGGAAGCTCTTCTGGCTGACCTTTACCGTCAGGCAAGCTCCAGAAGTCGATAAACTTCTCGTCGTTCAGTTCGTCTTCAAATACCGCCTTTAGGTTAAGGTCGGTACCTGTGAACTTTTGAAACACAGCCTCTGCCTGCTTTATATAGGTCACGGCAATTCTTCGGAGCATCTGCTCGTTCTTTTTATATAAAAGAATGATTCCCTCGCCGTCTATTGTTATCTTTCTGTTTGCAAACGCCGTTGCCATATACGGGCACTGCCTTATGATTGTCGATGCAATTTTATCCCAGTTTCTTGCCGCCGCAACGACCGGTGTCTGCGATGTGAGGTTGGCAACATCTAACGGTACATAGAGTTTTTTAGATACCTCTTTTTTTTTAGGCTCTTCCTCTTCCTTCTTCGGTTCTTCTCTGACCTCGGCAACCGTCACACTTATTCCGTTTTTGACCTTGTCCTCAACAGATGCAAGCCTGTCCATCATAGCCTCACGACTGTCGTCAAGTTCAGGGCGTGTAAGCTTTACAAGTGCTAACTCATAGATTACTCTCGGTGTCTTTTCCCACTTTGCATCGGCTTTTGCTTTTGAGAGTACCGAGATTGCATTGTTTATCTTCTCAAAGCTCATTCTCTCTGCCTGCGCTTTGATTCTCACAACATCCTCAAAGGATGAATCGAGCAGTTTTTCAGGATTATCCGAAACCTTACAAACCAGGAGGTTTCTGATATATGAAATCAGGAAATCAATGGCAACATTCAAGTCCTTTCCGTCCTCCATAAGCTTTCCGACAGACTTCAGAACCTCTACCGAATCTCCCTTTATGATCGCCTCTACAATATTGTGATTAAACTCATTTCCCGATATTCCCAATACCGAGATGATATCCTCCTTTGTGAGCGAATTTCCGCAAGCAGAAATACATCTCTCCAAAAGGCTCAGTCCGTCACGCATCGAGCCCTCGGCAAGCTGTGCCAAAAGGCTATATGCCTCCTCCTCAATCACGAGCTTGTCCGCCATCGCAATCTCACGGATTCTGCGGATAATATCGTCGGGTCGGATTCTTTTGAAATCAAACCGCTGACAACGTGAATGAATAGTCTCGGGCACCTTGTGTGCCTCGGTGGTTGCAAGTATAAATATAACATGTGCAGGCGGTTCTTCGAGTGTTTTTAACAGCGCATTGAACGCCGCACCCGAGAGCATATGCACCTCGTCTATGATATATACTCTGTATGTCGCCCTTGTTGCAACATAGTTTACCTCGTCCAAAATCTCACGGATATCCTCGACATGGTTATTTGATGCAGCATCGAGCTCGGTAACATCCATAATGCTTCCGTCTGCGATTCCTCTGCACACCTCACACTCGTTACAGGGCGAGCCGTCCTTGTTGTTGAGGCAGTTCACGGCACGTGAGAAAATCTTCGCTGCGGTGGTTTTCCCCGTTCCTCTCGTTCCACAGAAAAGGTATGCGTGCGACACACGGTTATTCATTATCTGATTTTTCAATGTTCTTGTAATATGCCCCTGGCCTACTACATCTTCAAAAACTTCAGGTCTCCATTTACGGTAGATTGCCTTGTATGCCACTTATGCCACCTCCTCATACGGTATAAATCTTAAAAACCCCTATTTTGTAGGGGTATATTCGTCAAAAGATGGCTCCGACCGAATGGTCCATAACACATCCGAAAATCCGCTTATTGCTGCTTGGTTCCCCATCTGACAAGGTTCACGGCATCAAATCGCACGGGTTCGGTCATCATCGCCAAATATTCATTTTGTGCTCTTTTATATTATAATATATTTTATGGAAAAGTTCAATAGTTTATAAGAAAAATTTTTATTATTTTACCTGTTCTTCAAGCAACACCGCCGAGATGACCTCCGCCATATACTGTGCACCGAGTTTTGCCTCAGAAAGTGTGTTTCCGTTCGAGCCGACCTCGATAATCAGCGACCCGCTTGTTATCTGCTGATTAAACCGCTCACTCCGCACATTTATTGGTCTCATAAGCCCCGAGAAGTGCGTGTTTGCATAGTTCTGTAGCTTGCAGGCAAGCCGCATATTATCCTGCCAGGTTTTATGCGAAAGCTTTGCATCTGTGCCAACCACAAACATACACTGCGCAACCTTCTCACCGTCAATGTCGGTTGCAACCTTAACCTTTGTTCCGTCCTCTCTCGTGATGCCGTCACGGTGCACATCCAACACAATCTTGATGCTCGGGTATTTCGAGAGGTTTCCCTTCATCGTCGTCATCGACCTTGTATATGCACCGTTATATGACGGATAGTCGTGGACAGTCACATCGTGCACCGACTCAATTCCGTTTTTGGTAAAAACCTCCTGCATAGCCTTTCCAACGGCAACCATATTCTTTTCGCTGTCTGTACTTCTGTCCGAGTCGGTTGCCGAATACTTGGTTTTGCCCGAGTCGGTATAGCTTTCGGTCGTGTGGGTATGTACTATCAGTATCTGCGGTCCGTCCTTTTTTATGTCGATATGCAAAGGCTCGACAATAAGCTTCTCGGGCGAAATCTCCTTTCCGCTATGATTCGATAACGCCATACCCTTTGCAGCATTCACCTCGGCAATATCAAATTGAGGCACCTTTTCCACCTCAACAGGTGCAGACTCGACTGCCTCAACCACCGGCTCGAAGCTCCCGTATTTTGAATAATACCAGAAAACTATACTCTTTGCATCCCGTATATCAAACCCCATTACAGAGGACAAATCCACACTGCATTCACGGTTTTTCAAACCGCAGTTTATAATCCATTTTGCACCCGAAAAATCACAATCGGGTAGCTTTGATGTGAGCATCCCGAGGCAAAGTGCGCCAAACACACCAACCACTGCCAGTAAAACCGACACCGCTTTTTTTATTCTGTACCCTGAAATTACAATTGCTCTTAGTCTTCTCTTTTGATACATTTTCTGTCACTCCCCTTCATATAAAATCCTATTCCAAACCAAGGCAAATTATAACCGTAATTACACGCTCTGTCCTTTAATATAAATAAGTGTACGGGGGTGATTATTTGACCGAATACATAGTAAATACCGACGACGAGAAGCTCCACTTTTACCGGACACAAAAGGGCGAACTTGTAATGGAACGAAAAAACGGGCAAAAAAAGATTCTGTTTTATCCGATTGAGCGACCCTTTTCGGTTATGATTCGAAAAAAACATCCGCCAGAGGTGCTGTGCTTTTCAAAAAACAGAATTATATACATAAATTCAAAAACGGGTGACAACTTCACCGTCGCACATACCAATAAGGGCTTGAATCTCAAAAGGCTACATTGCTTTTATGAATCCGAAACCCCGTTTTTTCTCGGTAGTGCAGAATATCAAGGCGAGCTTTTGCTCATAATGTCGCCGCTTTCGGACAAAGCCCAACCCAAAACTATAGCAAAGCTCTCGCATCCCGACTTCTTCCTCCATAAAAACCGGCTCTATTATTCAGAAAGCGGTGGGATGCTCGGTTATTCCGAGTTTTCGAAGCTCGCATCGGGAGAATTTAATTCGCTCATCTTCGGTGCGGTATCACCTTTCGTTATTACAACTGACGGAAAGGATTATATGGTCGCAAAAAAGGACAGCAATATCCTTTTTCAAAACCGCACCGTCTGCCAGGATGAGTATGCAAAAAACCCAATAATCGCATCCACACCAACAGAACTTATCCTTTCGTGGAAATCAAGAGGATATGTCCGGTATATAAAGAGCACCGACGGCGGCAAAAGCTGGTCGGATGTCGCACAGCTGATGTCTGCAGGAAAAGAGACACCTCTCTTTGTCAACATCACACCCGAGAGCTACGCTCTAACTTATCTGAAAGAAAAACTTCCCACTGTGCAAATGCAAACAGAAGCATCGGTTGCAAAGGACCTTCTCTCCGAGCTCGAAAGCCAGAGGTCGGAGCTTGAGCGGATAAAAAAAGAGATAGCATCATTAAAAAACCGTACGACAAGAACTGACTTTTTCTGACAAGATTTTCGGTTTTACTACCGCAACTCTATGTTTTTTCAGTATTTTCGGAAGTGTTTCTAAAAACCCTGTCGGCTCTTGTAAAATCGTGGTGCATGGTTTTTGTGGACTTATCTTTTCGGGCATGATAAAATTTTTATATCGAGTGCAAAAAGGAGTATAATGAATGAAAAAGACACTTTATAAAAAGGAACTTATCGAGGCAACTGCCGAAAACAGTGCCATGACATTAAAATATTTTCTGCTGGAATCCGAGATCGAAATCGATTCTGCAACGCTTCGGTGCTACGGCGTGGAGATAAAAAAGACAGCTTTGGAGGGCACAAAAGAGCTCTCGGAAGTAAAGCAGATTAAAAACACATTCTTTGATAAATCGGAAGCGCTCTGCTTTTTGGATATGCTTGCCAGAAACACAGTCACACCGATGTCACTCTCGTCGGTTTTGGAAGATTACATACAAGACGCAATCCATTCCCGAAAACGCCTCCCTGTTCTTATATGAAAAGAGACTGTTTAAAAAGCCAAGTGGTTTTTTAAACAGTCTCTTTTTTCACGGTGATAGGGAAAAAACTTTGGAATTAACAAACCGAGCCAAAGCTTTAGCTTTGGGTTACCCGAAGTCGTACACGGGTACGACGAGAGGCGAGGTTTGTTGATAGCAAGAAAGTTCCATTCTTTTCTTGCGCTCCAGAGCTTTTTAACATCACCTTTTATTTGATTTTGTTGTATTCCTCATCATTTCTGACAGGCTCAATGCCAAACTCGGTAGCATACCTTTCAATAAACTCAACGAACTTCTCTGAATAATAACCGTTTATTATCTGGTTATCGGTACTTTTTGCATCAAGGTCGAGTCTCTTTATGATATGGTAACCATAGCTTGTCTCGGTAAATCCGATTTCATCCATTCCAAGCGACCTTACACAATTTTCAAATTCAGGTACCATCTCACCGCTTGTGAAAACATATCCGTCAGGATTGGTTTTTGAGCCCGGGTCCTCTGAATATTCGCTAACCAAAGCATCGAAATCCTCGCCCGACTGTGCTCTTTTTAAGATACCGTCTGCAATTGTTTTCTTTTCGGCTTTCTTCGCATCATCAAACGGAGTTTGTGTCTCCTCATCCTGTGTGAGTATCAAAACATGCTTTGCTCTTAAATAGGTCTCTGCCAATTCTTCCTTGTGTTCCTGGAAGAATTTTTCCTTTTTGGCATCGTCTATCGGGTCCTCAGCAACCAATTTATCCTGAAGCTGTGATGTGTAGAGCGATGCCTCACAGATAAGCTCAATCAGATCATCGCCATTTTTATATTTTTCAAAGTATTCGGTATTTATCTGACCCTTGAGCTCCTTCATCTCCTCTTTCGAGTAAGAAAGACCGAGTTTTTCTGCAATCACGATGTGGGTAAGGTATGCAACCGCGCTCTCATATGCTCTTTCCTTTGCAATCTCGATTGCTTTTTTGCCCTCGATTTCCGATTCCCATCCGTCTTCTGCTGAAAGCTCTGTTCCCTCCATCTGATTTTTTATATCGTCCAGGAAGAACTGGAACTCATCGGCAGTCATCTCCTTATCACCTACTGCCAGAACGACTCCGTCACCGAGGTCGGTTACTGTTTCGTTATCGCCTCCGCCTTTACAGCCGGATGCCAAAAGCATGCTCATTGCAAGCAATAAAGTCATTATTTTTTTCATAGTATTCACTCCAAACAACCAAATTACCGATTTTCCGTACCTATATTATACATCAATCTCCGGTATTCTTCAACGAAAAAATCTCATGTAATATAAACTTAATATTACTTAACACTTTCTTATCCTTTGGTCTGTAAATCAGTGTTGGTTTTTCCGACCTCGGCGATAGACTTATCTCTTTTGGGTATTTTGCAACAAGTGCAATTACCGAATCGGGCTCGAAGTACTGACCCTCAAATACAAGCCTTATAATATCGCCCTTTGCCGATATTTCGCTGAGCCCCAGCTCGGTTGCCTCGTATTTTATGAGTGCTATTTCGGTAAGGTTTATGACACTCTTCGGCGGCTCGCCAAAACGGTCAATCAGCTCGTCTATAACCTCGTTATATTCGGTCTCCGAATCAATCTGCGCAATCCGTTTATACATATCAATCCTCTGATTAGGATTGGCTATATACTTCTCCGGAATATATGCGTCGATATCCACATCGATAAGTGTAGCCTCTCTTACAGTCTCTTCCTTACCCTGAATCTTATCTATACTTGCCTTTAGGATTTTACAGTACATATCATAGCCTACCGCATCCATATGCCCGTGCTGTTGCGAGCCGAGGATGTTACCGGCACCTCTTATTTCAAGGTCACGCATCGCAATCTTGAAGCCCGAGCCAAACTCGGTAAACTCGCTTATTGCCTTTAGTCGTTTTTGTGCGACCTCTGATATGATGCCGTCTCGTCTGTAGGTAAGATACGCATAAGCATTTCTGTTCGTTCTTCCGACTCTGCCACGGAGCTGATAGAGCTGAGCAAGCCCCATTCTGTCGGCATTCTCGATTATGATTGTGTTTGCATTCGGGATATCAAGCCCTGTCTCGATAATCGTTGTACAGACAAGAACATCGCACCTGCCGTCAGCCATATCGTACATGATATCCTCAAGCTCATCCTCGCTCATTTTGCCGTGGCCGACAAGAACATTCGCATCAGGTATTGCACGCTTTATATTCTCGGCTATACGGTTTATTCCACTCACCCTGTTATAGAGATAGAACACCTGACCGCCACGGGCAAGCTCTCGCTTTATTGCGTCAATAATCACCGTGTCATCATGCTCCATAACAAGCGTTCTTACAGGATAGCGGTTCTCTGGCGGTTCTTCCAGGATACTCATATCACGGACGTTTATCATGGACATATGAAGTGTTCTCGGGATCGGTGTTGCGGTCATAGAAAGCACATCTATGTCCTTTTTGAGTTCCTTTAACCGCTCCTTATCAGAAACTCCGAACCGCTGTTCCTCATCGATTATAAGAAGTCCCAGGTCGTGGAACTCAACATCCTTCTGAATTATTCTGTGTGTGCCGATTAAGATATCAATTTCACCGTTTTTCAGGCGTTTTAAAATCTCGGTCTGTTGCTTTTTGGTGCGGAATCTCGAGAGCATTTCCACCTTGATAGGGAAATCCTCCATTCTCTTTAAGAAGGTCTCGAAATGTTGCATTGCAAGGATTGTCGTCGGGCAGAGATAGGCAACCTGTTTTGAGTCACATACCGCCTTGAATGCCGCTCTTATCGCCACCTCGGTCTTTCCGTAGCCGACATCACCGCAAAGGAGTCGGTCCATTGGCCGTGGTCGTTCCATGTCGTGCTTTACCTCTTCGATACTCCGCAGTTGGTCCTCAGTCTCGGTGTAGATAAAGGTATCCTCAAACTCTCTTTGCCAGGGTGTGTCCTCTCCGAAAGCATATCCCTTCATATTCTGACGTGCGGCATAGAGCTCAACCAACTGCTTTGCCATCTCGTCTGTCGCACTTCTGACCTTTTGCTTGGTCTTATTCCACTCACTGCCCGAGAGCGAATTGACCTTGACTTTTTTGTCGGTTGAGCCGATATATTTATAGAGTAAATCCATCTGCTCGACCGGTACATACAGGCAATCGGTACCGTTATACTGAATTTTCAGGTAATCCTTTGTGATGCCTGCTACCGTCATCTTGTGTATTCCCATATACTGCCCGATTCCGTGGCTCTGGTGTACAACATAGTCACCGGGATTTATGTCGGTGTAGGCTTTTAACCTTTGAGTGTTTTTATCACGGCGTGTTTTTCTTGATTTTTTCACATTGAAGATTTCACGGTCGGAAATCAGGACAAACTTCAGCTCGGGGTACTCAAAGCCCTTTTTGAGTTCGCCGTCAATTATTGTAACCTTGCCCTCATCAAACTCAACTGCATCCTTTTTGAAGGTGCAGTCTATCCCCTTTTCCCTGATTTCTCCGGCAAGGTTTTCACCCTTTGTACTGCTCGCCGTTAAAATTACTACGGTATAGTTTTCCTTACACCAACGCTCAAGATCCTCAAAGAGGTATTCAAGCTTTCCGTGGAAATTCACCGTTGTCCGGGTCTGGAAATTAAATATCGCACCATACTGATAGTCAATACTGCTGTGTGAGAGCGGATTTATCGAGATAAGTTTTGACTTTGCAAAATTATCCCTTATATTTTTATAGTCTGCAAAAAAGCCGTACTTGTTTTCTGCCAAAACGCCGCTTTCTGCAAGGCTTGCAACCCGCTCACCCTCTTCCCATTCGATTGTCTTTACCTTCTCGGCAACTCGTTTTGGCTCGATTAAGAAGACAAAATCATCCGCTTTCAGATAATCCGCAATCGTCGGTACGCCCTCATAGACTGCCGTAATATACTTGTCGATTGCACCAACCTCACCCGCCTCGGTGAGCATCTCGAGGTCATTTTCGAGTGTGTTGATAAGCTCACTGCAGTCGGTCTTCTTTCGCTGATAACGCTTGATTTCAGCACCGATATGTTTTTTTAGTTTTTCCTTGTCCGCATCGGTAACAATCGCCTCGGTGCAAGGTATCACGTGGAAGTTCTCAATATTCTCAAGCGAGCGTTGCGAGAGGACATCAAATTCACGGATTGAGTCCACCTCAACATCGAAAAACTCGACTCTTACCGGGTTTTCACAATTCGGCGAGAAGATATCCATAATCCCGCCACGAAGCGAAAACTGACCTCTGCCTTCGACCATATCCACCCTTTTGTAGCCCATAGACAAAAGCTTTCGCTCAATTCTCTCAAGGTCTACCTCATCACCCACACAAAAGCTGAAGCTTACATCTGCAAAACGCTCGGGCGGTACGGTATAGCATAAAAGTGCCTCGACCGATGTGACAACCGTTACAGACTCGCTTTTTTGGAATCTGTCAAGCACCGAGAGCCTTAAATGCTCCTCACGGCGTTCCCTTGCATCAACATTATAAAAAAGGTACTCCTTTGCAGGGAAATACAAAACATCCTTATTAAAAAAGCTCAAATCGGCATAAAGTGCACGTGCCTCCAGGTCGCTATAGGACACAATCAATGCCCGCTTTTTCCCCGAGAGCTCGTGGATAAACTGCGCCTGTGCCGCATCAACAAGCCCTGCAACCGAAATCGGTGCTTTATTAAGGTTTGCCAAAAGTCTTGAATATTCACCGTAGTTTTCTAAAATCTTTCCAAAATCCATCACCGACACCTCCTTTTTAGCAAACGCCCAAAAACCGACTCTCTCCCACCATAGGGGATATGAGTCGGCTGATAAAACCTATTTATATAATATTATTTCATTCCGTTATATTTATTCATGGCAAAATCAACATCATTTCTGACAATATCAGAAACAGCACTGATCGCTCTTGAAATCGCAGTTTCCATAAGCGGAATATCCTTTTTTGTGAACTTCGAGAGCACGAAATCTGCCAGATCCCACTTGTCGGTCTCGGGTGCGCCAACACCCATTCTTATTCTGATAAATTCCTCACTTGTGAGGTTATAGATAATCGACTTCAGACCGTTATGTCCGCCTGCACCGCCCTTTGCACGGATTCGGAGCTTCCCTGCTTCGAGTGCAATGTCGTCACAGATTACTATAACATTCTTTGGCGGAATTTTATAAAAATTGCAAACCTCTCTTACGCTGTCGCCCGAGAGATTCATATATGTCTGTGGCTTTAGCATTAACACCTTCTCACCGGCAATGTTGCACTCGCCGTATACACCCTTGAACTTTATCTTATTGATTTTTACACCGTTTTGAGATGCTAAATGTTCAACCGTCTCGAATCCGATATTATGTCGGGTCATATTGTATTCGCTACCCGGGTTTCCAAGTCCAACAACAAGATACATATTATCTTCCTTCCAATCCTCTTTTTTTGCTTTCTTAAATCCTAATATTCTTCGCAGCATCTATATCCCTTTTAATCTGTTCCTTTAAATCTTCTACACTATCAAATTTTCTGTCCTGGCGGAGCATTTTTACAAACTCTACCTTTATCTCCTCACCGTAAACATCACCGTCAAAGTCTATCAGGTATGCCTCTACAGTTCGCTTTTTTGCATCAAAGGTCGGGTTTTTGCCGATATTTACTGCAGTCCTGTAACGATTTCCCAAAACCTCTGCAATCCCTGCATAAACACCATCGGGCGGCAAAAACTTCTTCTCGTCTACCGCCACATTTGCAGTCGGATAGAGAGATTTTCTTCCGTTTCCGAAGCCTTTTTCCACCTTGCCCGAAACAAAGTAGCGTCTTCCGAGAAGCTCCGATGCTTCCTCGGTTTTGCCCTGTTCCAGGAGGCTTCTTATCCTCGAGCTCGATACAACCTCACCGTCTTTTTTTACACAGTCGGTTATATGGCACGAAAAACCATACTGGTTACCAAGTTCTTTTAGTGCCTCCGCTTTCCAGTTTGCACCCTTTCCAAAGGTATAGTCATACCCTGCGAAAAAGGCATCCACACTAAAACGCGATAAAATTCCCGATATGAACTCATCACCTGCAAGCGCTGCGGTTTCATAATCGAATTTCATTATATATACAAAATCGACACCCAGACTCTCAAGAATTCCGAGTTTCTCATCCATTGTGGTCAGAAGCTTTATACCGGTCCCGAAAAGCTCAGATGTATGGCGGTCAAAGAGTAGAACTCCGCTTTTTATACCATTTTTTGTTGCATAATCCACGCACTCTTTTATAATTTGCTGATGTGCAAGATGCAATCCGTCAAAGTTTCCGAGTGCCATCGCACATCTTTCACGGCAAGCTTCGAGTATCTGCATAGCTTCCTCCTATCTGTTCCAGAATGCTTTTTCGAGCCCGAGTTTTCCTTCTTTTGCTCTTGAGATTGCGATAAATTCCGCATCCTCATAAACCCTGTAGAGTTTATCTTCTTCCAATCCGTCGAAATTTATGCTGACTCCGTTTTTGACCATTTCTGCTCTTTTGCCGGAAACTCTCACTTCAGGATAGTCCATAAATAACTTTTCGGTACTGATGAGGCAACCGTCAAGCTCGCCGGCATCCTTTTTTGCAAAAAGCTCGTCGAGTGTTTTAGCGTCACCGATTTCAAAAACTCCGCTTTTTATACGCCTTAAGGTATTTACATACGCTCCGCAGCCGAGCTTTAACCCGATGTCCTCGCAAAGCGTTCTTATATATGTTCCTTTTGAGCACTCAACCGTCATTGTCACAATATGCTCGCTCATGTCTATATCTTCGATTTCGATATTTTTTATCGTAACACGGCGTTCCTTTCGCTCTATCTCCACACCTGCTCTTGCAAGCACATAGAGTTTTTTTCCGCCTACCTTTACCGCAGAGTACATCGGCGGCACCTGCGAAATCTCGCCGACAAAACTCATAACCGCACCGACTATTTCCTCTTTTGATACCCTAACCGGCTGCTCGGTTAAGATTTCGCCCTCGGCATCCTGTGTGTCGGTGGTCATGCCCAAAACAAAGCTTACTCTGTATGCCTTGTCGGCGTTTGTGAGCATATCGCATACCTTGGTCGCATTTCCTATGCAAACAGGCAAGACCCCGGTTGCTGCGGGGTCAAGTGTTCCTGTATGTCCTACCTTTTTTATTCCGGTAAGCTTTCTCACAAAATATACCATATCGTGTGAGGTCTTCCCGAAAGGCTTGTCTATAACAATAATTCCGTTCATTTCTTACTTGGTCTGACTTGCAAGTGTTTCCTCAGCAAGAGCGAGTGCATCTGCAATCTTTGATGCATCCTTACCGCCACCCTGCGCCATATCAGGCTTACCGCCGCCTGAGCCGCCGCAAACTGCTGTGATTTCCTTTATAATCTTTCCTGCATGTGCACCCTTCTCAACAGCCGACTTTGATGCCATTGTAACAAATGTAATTTTACCGTCGGTTTCTGCTGCAAATACAACCACAACATCTTCAACCTTTGCCTTGATGTCGTCCGCCATTGTCTTTAGTGCATCAGGTGTTGAGCCATCTAACTGTGCAGCGAGAATCTTAACACTTCCACAGTCCCTTACAGACGAGAGAATGTCGCCTGCTTTCTGGGCTGCAAGCTTTGCCTTCGCAGACTCTGCTTCCTTCTGTGTAGCCTTGAGTTCTTCCATAACACTCTCTGCCTTCTTTACAAGGTCGTGCTCGGTCGACTTCAAAGCCTTTGCAACATCAGCAATAACGACTTCCTTATCCTTCATGTAACTGAGCACTCCTGCACCGGTTACCGCTTCAATTCTTCTTACACCTGCTGCAACCGCACCCTCAGATATAATCTTGAAAAGGCCTGCCTGTGCAGTATTTGTAAGGTGGCAACCGCCACAGAATTCTATTGAATAATCGCCCATCGAAACAACTCTTACAACTTCGCCGTACTTTTCGCCAAACTGTGCGGTTGCGCCAAGCTTTTTAGCTTCGTCGATGTTTAATTCCTGAATGTTTATATCATAGCCTTCCAAAATGGCAGCATTTACTCTTTCTTCAACTGTTGCAAGCTCTTCCTTTGTCATAGCCTCAAAGTGCGAGAAGTCGAATCTGAGTCTGTCGGGTGTAACAAGTGAGCCTGCCTGTGCAACATGTGAGCCAAGAGTTTCCTTCAATGCCTTATGCAAAAGATGCGTTGTTGAGTGGTTTCTCTCGATTGCTCTTCTGCGCTTTTTGCAAACCTTCATTGTAACCTTTGTACCAACAGATACCTCACCCGATACAACTGTTACGAGGTGGTAGTAAAGTCCGTTGCCGTCCTTGGTTGTATTCTCAACCTTGATTTCAACCTCATCAGCCAAAATTTTACCGATATCTCCTACCTGACCGCCCATTTCTGCATAGAACGGTGTCTTGTCAACAACAATAACGCCCTGCTCGCCAGCACCGATTGTATCAGCAACTGCGCCGTCTTTTGCGATGCCGAGAATTTCTGCATCAGCTACAAGCTCGCCATAACCAACAAACTCGGTAGCTTCCTTTATGTCAAAGTTATAGTTGTCTGTTCCATCCCATGATGAGCCTTCTTTTCTTGCATTTCTTGCGATAGTCTTCTGCTCCTGCATACATTCTGTAAAGCGGTCAACATCAACATCGAGTCCGTTTTCCGATGCGATTTCGATTGTCAAATCAAGTGGGAAGCCGTAGGTATCGTGAAGCTTAAAGGTTTCCTCACCCGAAAGCTTGTCCCTCTTTTCTTCTTTAGCCGCCTTGATGTAGCCATTCAATACCACAAGACCGTTATCGATAGTTTCTGCAAAACGTTCTTCTTCAATCTTGATAATCTTCTTGATGTAGTCCTTCTTTTCTTCGAGTTCAGGGTATGCGCTCTTTGATTCTGCGATAACTGTATCTGCAACATCACAGAGGAACTCACCCTTTATGTTCAAAAGCTTTCCGTGACGGGCAGCTCTACGGAGAAGTCTTCTCAAAACATAGCCTCTGCCTTCGTTTGACGGAATAACGCCATCCGATACCATCATAACGGTTGAGCGGATATGGTCTGTGATAACTCTCAAAGATACATCTGTCTTTTCGTATTCTTTATAGTTCACGCCTGCAATTTTGCTGATGTGGGCCATAACATTTTTAACTGTATCAACCTCAAAAAGGTTTGCAACGCCCTGGCAAACTGCCGCAAGACGCTCAAGTCCCATACCTGTATCAATATTCGGGTTTGCAAGGCGATTGTAGTTGCCGTCCTCGTCCTTATCGAACTGTGTGAATACGAGGTTCCATACCTCCATGAATCTGTCGCAGTCGCAACCGATTTTACAGTCAGGTCCACAGCTTAAGTGTGCACCACGGTCAACATGGATTTCAGAACAAGGTCCGCATGGGCCTGTTCCGTGTTCCCAGAAGTTGTCCTCTTTGCCCATCTTGACAACTCGCTCTGCCGAAACACCAACTTCATTTACCCAGATATCTCTTGCTTCGTCGTCTTCTTCATAAACTGTAATCCAGAGGTCTTTTGCATCGAATCCGATTTCCTTTGTCAAGAATTCCCACGCCCAGTTGATTGCCTCTCTTTTGAAGTAATCACCGAACGAGAAGTTACCGAGCATTTCGAAGAATGTGCCGTGACGTGCAGTCTTACCAACTCTTTCAATATCAGGGGTTCTGATACACTTCTGGCAGGTTGCAACTCTCTTTCTTGGCGGAACTTCAGCACCTGTAAACCATTTCTTCATTGGTGCCATACCTGAGTTTATAAGCAAAAGACTCGCATCATTTTGCGGTACAAGCGGGAAGCTGTCAAGTCTCAGGCAACCCTTGCTCTCAAAAAATGAGAGGAATTTTTCTCTGATTTCGTTTAATCCCATCTGTTCCATTTTGTTATATCCCTTCCTTTTAAAAATCGGTACAGGGTTAAAACCCCATACAAATCCTATTTTACCATATCTTATATTATACAAAATCAAAGCCCGCTTGTCAATACCCTGTTGGGGTAAATTGGCATAAAAAAACAAGCCCGAAGGCTTGTATCAGTGTGCCGATAAACTTCTATCGGCACGCTGACAGGTTTCGAAAAAGGAAGATATATTTTGTCAATTTGATTTCGTCGGCGTACAAAGGTACGGTAGAAATTAAATTGGCAAAAAGCAAGCAATGGCGGAAAACTCTAAAGTTTCCCGCCATTTTTTGATTATTTAATGCACCAATTCCCATTCAAATAAATTACAAACTGAATTTGCTTGCGGTAGAGCCACTTTTTCGGCAACCAAAAACAAGCCCGAAGGCTTGTTTTTAATCATTGCTTTATTATTATTTTACTGTTATCGGCGTTCTGTCGATATAGAGGTCTGTGCTTTCTTCAACTGCTGTTACATTTGTTCCATCATCATAAAAAATCGAACAATCACAGTTCTCTCTATAATGTCTGTCAGTCAAATTAAAGCTTCCACCCTCATCAGTCTTTGCCTTGAAAGTGATCTTCATAATCTGGGTGTCTGCTGCCTTCGGTCTTCCGTCCGTTGATGCCAGAAGATAAACAAGCTTAAGCGCCTCGTTCATAAAGGTCTCATTTTTAACAATTTCGGCATTCGTGTAAATCTCGCCATCTTTCAAGAGATTTGCCGAAACAACTTCAAAATTTTCATTGTCATAGTTGATTGTCACTATACCACTGCTGAGTGATGTTCCCTCATAAAGACCTGTATTCTTTACATTTACATAAATGTCAACCATATCGCCTGCATTGACATCTATTGCATCGGATGTGATGAACATATTCACAATCTCATCCTTCAAGATATATTCGGAGCCCTTTTCTTCGGTCTTCTTTGCGATATATCTTTTGAACTGCTTACTGTGAATTTCTGCTGTATCCGTCTTTGAATCCCAGTTTACATCTGCATACATTGCCTCACAAATCTGACGAAGCGGAAGCATTGTACGGTTATTGTAAATAATAGGTGCGGTCTCGAGCTCTACCTCCGTCACTTTTGATGACAGAAGTGATGTGTACTCTACAACCTTCATTGTCGGGTCATTTATAATGAGCTCGACTCTGTTTAAGTTATCCTTTGAGGTAATTGTAACCTTTGCTTTTTCAGCATTCCATTTTACAGTTGCCTCCATCGCCTCAAATACGCCTCTTACAGGTACAAGAGTACGGTTAACAGAAACATCCAAAACAGGAGTCTGATCTTCAAATACAACCTCACGCTCGTCAACTCTGACTGTAGGAACCAATGTTCCGATCTTTAATTCTGCAAAAGACGACTGACAGATTACAAGCGACATTGCAACTGTCAATGCCAAACTAAATATCTTTTTCATTTTTTAAATTCCTTTCAATGTTATGATTCGGAGTTCTCCGCTCCGGTCAAAACCAAACAGAAATTTCCGGCTTATTTCACTTCAACAGTCCAGCCGAACTCGTCCTTAATCTTTCCGCACTGGATACCTGTGATTGTATCATAGAGCATCTGTGAAATCTCACCGATTCCGCCATCGCCTACAGTAATCTTTCTGCCATCCCACTCGAATGTTCCGATAGGTGAGATAACGGCAGCTGTACCTGTACCGAAAGCTTCCTTGAAGAGTCCCTTATCGTGTGCATCGTACACTTCCTGGATTGAGAGCTTTCTTTCAGATACCTTGTAGCCCTTGCTCTTTAAGAGCTCAACTACAGACATTCTTGTGATACCCGGCAGGATACTTCCCGAGAGTTCAGGTGTTACAACCTCGTCGCCGAGTACGAAGAATACGTTCATTGCACCAACTTCTTCGATGTACTTTCTTTCAACACCGTCTAACCAGAGAACCTGGGCATAGCCCTTTTCTGCAGCTTCTGCCTGAGCCTTCAAAGATGCCGCATAGTTACCTGCTGTCTTTGTGTGACCCATACCACCCTTTACTGCACGTACATACTTCTGTTCAACATAGAGGTCAACAGGAGCAAGTCCCTTTTCGTAGTATGCACCAACAGGTGATAAAATGATTACAAACATCAAGTGGTGTGCAGCGTGAACACCCAAACGGTTATCTACTGCAAAGATAAACGGTCTTATGTAGAGTGATGTTCCCGGAGCTGTCGGGATCCAGTCTGCATCAACCGATACAAGCTTCTTTACAGCCTCTACTGCAAATGCTTCGTCAATCTGTGGGATACAGAGTCTGTCGTTTGAAGCGTTAAGTCTTGCCATATTCTTTTCAGGTCTGAAAAGATTGATTTTCCCATCAGGAGTTCTGTATGCCTTCATACCCTCGAAAACTTCCTGACCGTAGTGTAAGCACATTGATGCAGGGTCCATCGGAATCGGGCCATAAGGTACGATTCTTGCATCGTGCCAGCCTTCACCGTCGTCATAGTTCATGATGAACATATGGTCAGTAAAAATCTGACCAAAGCCGAGCTTTGATTCGTCTTGTGGCTTTGCTTTCGGGTTCTGAGTTTTTGTAATTGTGATTTCCATTTTTACCATTCCTTTCGATATCACAAAATTTTTCCATGATATACTATACATTATAATCCAAAAATCCCGGCTTGTAAATACAGATTTCGAAAAAAACTTTTCCAAATTACAACTTTTTTCGAAAAATATATGGAAATTTCTATTTATATGTTGTATAATAATAAAATAATGGGTGGATTATTGCCCGAAATTCAAAAACAAGGAGGTTCTTTTAAAATGAACGACATATTGGAAATTTTAGAGAAAAACGGTCCAAAGCTTGGAAATGCCGAAATCGCAAAGATGCTCGGAAAAACCGAGGAAGAGGTCGCCGCCATTATCGCCGGTCTTGAAAAGGACCATATCATAGTAGGCTATAAAACAATGATTAACTGGGACGAAACCGATAACGAGCACGTGAACGCTTTAATCGAGCTTCGTATCACACCACAGCGTGGCGGCGGTTATGATAAGGTTGCCGAGAGAATCTACAAATACCCCGAGGTTAAGTCGCTCTATCTTATGTCGGGCGCATATGACCTTGCAGTTACAATCGAAGGCAAGAGCATGAAGGATGTTGCACTCTTCGTTGCACAGAAGCTCGCACCGATGGAGTCGGTTATCAGCACAGCAACACACTTCGTGCTGAAAAAATATAAGGATGACGGGTTGATTTTCTATAACGACGAAAAAGACACCCGACAGGTGATAACATTATGATGGACTATACAAAACTTTTAAATAAGAAGGTACAGGGCATTCCTCCGTCAGGGATAAGAAAATTCTTTGACCTTGCAGCATCAATGGACGATGTTGTGTCGCTCGGTGTTGGTGAGCCTGACTTTGATACTCCCTGGTCGGTAAGAGAGGCAGGTATATATTCGCTCGAAAAGGGCAAAACCTTCTATACCGCAAATGCAGGTCTTCCCGAGCTTCGTGAAGAAATCTGCAAATATTATGAAAGAAAATACAATGTGGCATATAACCCCGACGATAATGTATTGGTAACAGTCGGCGGAAGTGAGGCTATCGACCTTGCTATCAGATGCCTTGTTGAAGATGGCGACGAGGTTTTAATCCCCGAACCGTGCTTTGTATGCTATAAGCCATGTACAGTGCTTGCAAACGGTGTTCCGGTGCCATTGGAGACAAAGGAAGAGGATAATTTCAGACTCACTCCCGAACAGTTAAAGTCAAAGATTACCGATAAAACCAAGGTCTTGATTCTTCCATTCCCGAATAACCCGACAGGCGGTGTAATGTCAAAAGCCGACCTTGAGGCAATAGCCGAGGTTTTGCGTGGAACAGACATTACCGTAATATCGGACGAAATCTATTCAGAACTCCGCTATGGCGGCGAGGCTCACACAACATTTTCAGCAATAGATGGTATGGCAGAGCGTACAGTTGTAATAAACGGTTTTTCAAAAACCTTTGCTATGACCGGCTGGCGACTTGGTTATGCACTCGGCCCGAAGATTATTATAAAGGCAATGACAAAGGTGCACCAGTACGGCATTATGTCGGCTCCTACAACAAGCCAGTTTGCCGCAATTGAGGCACTCAGAAATTGCGATAACGATGTTGCAGAGATGGTAAAGGAATATAACTACAGACGACGCTACATAGTCGACGGATTCAGGAAGATGGGGCTTCACTGCTTTGAGCCACTCGGCGCATTCTATGTGTTCCCGTCAATCAAGTCGACAGGAATGACAAGCGAGGAGTTCTGCGAACGCCTTCTTGCTGAAGAAAGAGTCGCAGTTGTTCCGGGTAACGCTTTCGGCGAAAGCGGCGAAGGCTTCATCCGCTGTTCATACGCATACTCAATCGAGAGCATCCAGATTGCACTCGAACGAATTGAGCGATTTGTGAAGAAGTATAATAAGTAATAGCAAAAGGCAACCTTTCGGTTGCCTTTTTCAGCGTGTTGATAAAATTATCGGCACGATGACAGACTTCGAAAAAGGAAGTTATATTTTGTCAATTTAATTTCGTCGGCGTACAATGGTACGGTAGAAGTTAAATTGGCAAAAAGCAAGCAATGACGAGAAACTCAAAGTTTTCTCGCCATTTTCATTTGTTTTTTGCACTTACTTTTCACTAATATAAGGGTGTAAATTGAGGTTGCTTGCGGTAGAACGACTTTTTCGACAGTCTAAAAAAGCAGCCTTTCGGCTGCTTTTTTCATAGTGGTACAAAAGAAGAGATTATTATCGGCAGATTATTTTATAATAACTACTTCCTGTACTACATCCTTATAAAGCTTGATGAATACTCTGTTGCCTTCGTCCTCGTCGAATGCCTGGATGTCGCCCTTTGTTGCAACAGAAACCTTGTTCTTTGTCTTTGTTGTATCAACGCTATACACTGTTACATCGTCAGGAAGCTCGATGTTCTGAACGCTTCCGCCTGCTACTGTGATATTGATTGAATCAGCAAATTTCTTTGTAACCTTACCGTATACTGTCTTTAAGTGTTCTACCGGTTCGGCTGTTGCTTCTGTTCCCTTTGAGTTGATGTCCATAAGCACTCTGATTGCTACGATTTCGCCTTCAGAGTTTACCTTGTACTGGATAATATCGCCGGCCTCGAGTGCCTTATCGTCACCCTTTACAAGGATTCCCTGTGATTCTGTATTGATTTCTATCGCCTTACCGTCACGGAAAGCATAGAGTCTGTCTACCAATTCATCGTCTTCGTTTACCGACTGTGCAATCTTATCTACAACTGCGATTGCAGAGTCAGCATTTGTCTTGAATTCAGCACCTGTTACAACAATCGCCTTTGCAACGAAGTCTTCACCCATATCGAATACCATTACATTGTACTTCTGCTCGTCTTCGAACATATCGATTGTTGCAATCTGGTAATCTTTTGAATCCTCCTGGATGTCAAACACTACAGTTTCTGCATTCAACTTGATGTTGTTGAGTCTCTTCAATGTTGCGTTGTAAACTGCATCCTTGAGCGCATAGTTCAAAGTAAACTTGTTCTCGTTCACTTCGCCTGTGCCGCTGTTATCGAGTGCTGTGTTTATCGCTGTAACCTTACCGTCAGCGTTTGTTTTGTAGGTGATAAGCTGCTTATTTGTTGAACCGCCCTTGTTAAGTTCCTTGGCAACATCGGCTGCAAATTCACCTGCTTTACCGTTGAATCTTATCTTTTCTGTTGTCTTTACTGTTTCTTCCTTACCGTCTTTTGTGAAGAACTTCAATGTTGTTTCTTCGGTGTTCTGGTCTGTATATGCCTTGATGAGGTAAGCATAGTTTGCGCCGATAGTTTTGTCTGTATCAACCGCTGCAATCTTACCGAACACATCAAGGTAGAACTTACCTTCTGTTGACTGAGTAAGTGTTCCTTCAAAGTTTTCGGCTGTCTTATAGTGTTCGCCGTTTATATAGTAGCCTTCAGAATCGATCCCTGTAACCTTACCGTCTACAGTCTTTCTTGAAACTTCGATTTCATAAACCTCTTTGTCACGGCTTGCCGCTACAGACAATACATCGTATTCCCTGAGGTCCTTGACTTCGATTTCATTCACACCGTTCATGATTCTGAATGATACTGTTTCGTCTTCTCTGTCGAGCTTCAAGGTCGGTGCACCGAACTTGTCCACAATCTTGTTTGTTGATGTTACTTCTTCAACAACCATATTGTAGTAGTCTGAAACAAAGCAGATGTCGTATCTTCCGTTTCTGTCTGTATCGAGAAGTCTTATTTTACCTGACTTTCCTTCGAGGCTCAAAAGACTGTCGCTCATTGTTTCGCTCTTACCGTTATAGATAAGCTTTGCGCCATCTTCGAGTGTTAAAACTGTTACCTTCGCTGAAGACGGTGTCTTGTAGTACTCGATTGTCTTATAAGAGTTCTTCTCGCCGATTGCTTCAAACTGATCAGATGTGATTTCTTCGATCTGGTTTGCATTCTTTTTAGGCATCGCAAGGATTATCTCCTGTGCACCCTTTTCATTTTCTCTTACAAAGTAATCAACCTTGTAGCCGAGCAAATCGTTTAAGTTGTATGCAGTTTCATATACCACACCGTCAACCTTTACCTGACCCTTGTTTAGGCTTGATGCTCCGTCAATTGCTGTATTTTCAATTGCTGTAACCTGACCTGTGAGCTTCTTTGTGTCAAGCTTGTTCTCAAGCAAGGTCTTTTCTGTTATTTCATAGCTTTCGTTCTGACCGTAGCCCTTTCTTTCCATGAGCTTTACAGTGAGAGCATTGTTTGCCAGAACTGCCACATTTCCTCTTGTAATTCCTTCTTTTTCTGTTCCGCTGACATCATCAGCAAGGCCGTTTTCGCCTGCTGCCTGGATATATCCCTTTGGATAACCCTTGTCTGCAAGTGCCATTGGCTCATAGCCGGTCGCTCTTACAAAAATTGTGAGCGCTTCTTCATAAGTGATTCTTGAATCGGGTCTGAAGTTACCTGTCGGGTCACCTATTACCAAACCGTAAGCATTTGCTACGCTGATATATCCGCTTGCCCAGTGTTCACCTGAAACATCACGAAACGGTGATTTTCCCTTTGCGTTCTCTGCAAGCTTTTCAAGTCCCATAGCGTGAACTACCATCTTGGCAACCTCTGAACGCTTGATTGTATCATCAAGTCTCAAAGTACCGGTGTCATCACCAACCATGATTTTCAAAGCTGCAAGAACCTGTACCGGTTCTTCATACTTTGTACCGATGAGTTCTGCCGGCAAGCTCGCTGCAAAACCTGTCATGTTCGATGCAAGCGCTGCTACCGCCAATGTTGAAGTGATAATTTTTTTAATACCCTTCATGTTTTTTCCTCCTTTTTCCGGCATGTCCCCATGCCTCTTCCTATACATCAATGGTTTACATAAATAATGATAATTTTTCTTGTATTTCCACAGTTTTACAAGATTTAGCCACTTTTATGTCAACCACGATTTATATACTACACTAAAATTTATCGCAAATCAAGCTGTAATATATGGAAAGGAAAAAGGGCACAAAAAAATCCCCGGCATAACTGGGGATTTTTTGTTTTTCAGACATAGCCCTGATACTATTAAATTGGGTATTTGTAGGGAACGGATTTATCCGTTCCTCTTCGGAATGCATAAATGCATTCCCTACATATTCTTTGATTTATCCATGCACGCCTGCATAGCCTCTATTATTGCACTCCTGAGGCCCCGTTCTTCCAAAACCTTTACTGCCTCGATGGTTGTTCCCGACGGCGAGCAGACCATATCCTTGAGTTCACCCGGATGCTTGCCTGTCTTTAAAACCATCTCTGCCGAGCCAAGCACTGCCTGCGATGCAAATGTGTATGCTTTATCCCGTGGCAAGCCACCCATAACCGCAGCATCTGCCATAGCCTCAATAATCATAAATATATATGCCGGAGCAGAACCCGAAACCGCAGTTACTGCATCCATCATCTTCTCGTCAACAATCTCAGCTTTACCTAAAGCTTCGGAAATCTTAATAACATTCTCCGCTTCAGCCTTCTGAACATTTCCGTTCGGACAAAGTGCCGACATTCCCGCACCCACAAGTGCCGGTGTGTTTGGCATAACACGGATAAGCTTCACAGGCTTTGCAAACGCCTTTTCCATCTTCTCGATGCTCTGCCCTGCAACAATCGAAACCACAACCGTCTCGGGTTTTACACAATCCTTAATTTCTGCGATCACATCATACAATACCGCAGGCTTTATTGCAAGAAACAAAATATCTGCCTCACCTGCAACCTCCGGAGCTGATTTTGCCGGAGTCGCATTCTCAAAATCACTTTTGTATTTATCATATACTATTATTTCGGCATCAAGTTTTTCGTTTACTATTCCGCCGATTATGGCACCGCCCATATTTCCGGCACCGATAAAACCTATCTTCATTTTACACTACCCTTTCTTTTCTCTGCCCGGTTTTTTACATATACATTCACCTCTGCACCAAGCAGGAGTATTATCATACAAAAATACAGCCAAAGCATAAAAATTACAATCATCGCAAGGCTTCCGTAGATGTAGGAATGATTCGAAAAGTTCTCAATATATATCGAGAAAAAGAATGAGAACAAAAACCATCCCATTGTCGAAAAGAGAGCTCCCCATACCTGGTCACGAAGTCTTACACCCCTGCCTGCCGACAGGCGGTATATAAAAGTAAAAATCGCAAACATCATAATAAAGTATGTTATGTTGGTAAACCCGTCAACCGTTCCTGCAATCTCACCAATCCAGGGTATCCATCTTGTCAGGAAACCCAATATCGTGCCGCCGAATACCATCAGAAGCAGGGTTGCCACCAATGCAATTATAAATATAAATGTATGCAGAATCGAAAACCCGACTCCGACAATAATATTCTTGCTCGGCTCGGTTTTATAGACCTTTTTCATACCACGTTCAATCGCCGCAATACCACGTGATGCCGACCATACAGCCGCAATACCTGTGACCGACAGCACCGTTGCCGACCTCGAGAAGAGTTCGGATGCGATAACCTCCACAAACCTTCCGAGCATCGGTGGAACAAAGGCTTTCATCATCAAAACCGCCTCTGCCTCGGTTATCGGCAGGAAGAATTTCAAGGTCTCGATAAAAAGCATCAGAAACGGTATCGCCGCAATTATGATATAAAACGAGGACTGTGCGGCATACACAAAGATTTCATCACGGTCAATTCTGTCTGCAACCGAAAATACCGTCTTTAGTATTTTTTTCATCAACAGTCCTCCTTTTTCAGTTTATCTTTTCTTATCAGAGTGCTCCCATTATCATAAGTATTGCCGCAAGAATTGCAAATGCCATTATTGCTATATGCACCCAGAAAATCAGTCCGACCTTTTTATAGTCTTCTGCTTCGAGCCACATTTTTATACTCTTCAAAAGCACAAGTGCCACACCACAGATTATAGCCGGGAAGAAGAAAAAGCAAAGTAAAAGTCCCTTGTTCCCCATACTGCCGATAACCGCAACGGTTGCAAGTATAAAATACGCAACACCCGACAAAAGCGAAAATATAAGACCTGAATATTTTTTTTCAAATAGTTTTTTCATACATCAAAATCCTTTTTAATCCCGTGTCTTGATTTTTGTCCACAAATCCTGCATCTTCTGATTTGCCGAATCGGAAAGGTTTTTAAATACCTCTGTCTTTTCGGTCAAAAATGCAGCATCAGGATAGGAAAAACCGTCGTTTTTCACTTCATCATCAAGCATTTCAAAAGCCGCAGTATTCGGTGTTGAATAACCGATATAGTCGGCGTTATAGTATGCAACATCAGGCTCACAGAGGAAGTTTATATACATCTCTGCGGCTTTTTTGTTCTTTGAGCCCTTTGGAATACAGATTGCATCATAAAACGAGTTTGTTCCGCTCTCGGGAATCTTGAAGTCCAGGAACTCAAATTCGTCCATAAGTGTCTTTGCATCACCTGCATAATACGGTGCAAGTGCTGCTTCTTCTGCACCCATTCGGTCAAAGACCTCATCCATTACATATGCCTGAACAACCTTTTTCTGTTCGCTGAGCTTCTCTGCAACCGCCTCAAGTTCTGCAGGGTTTTCGGTGTTTAATGAAAATCCGAGCATATTCTGCCCGATTGCAAATGCATCTCTTGGGTTATCGAACATCAGAATCCTGTCGGCATACTTTTCATCCCAGAGGATTTCCCAACCGAAGTCCTTTTCCTCGACCTCGTATATGTTATATATTATTCCGACAGTTCCCCATGTATACGGAACAGAATATCTGTTATCGGGATCATAGTCCTTATTGCGGTATTCCTCACCGATATATCCGATATTCGGGATGTTATCATAGTTTATCTCTTCGAGCATTCCCTCGTCAATCATTCTTGAGATCATATAATCTGACGGAATGATTATATCATAGTTCGCACCGCCGCCCTTTAGCTTTGCATAAAGCTCTTCATTGGTTGCATAGGTGCTGTAGTTTACCTTGATACCGGTAAGCTTTTCAAATTCAGCATTGATGTCGGGGATGTCGCTGTCGCTTCCATCCGAGATGTACTCTCCCCAGTTATACACATTGATTGAGATATTCTTATCAGCAAACTGTGTATAGTAGCCGGGATCCTCGACATTTATACTAACACTTTCGCTCTTTTGCGGAATGAGCACAATCGCAAGAATTACCGCAACAAGGCATAATGATACGCCCTTTATTATCGGTTTTGCAGATTTTCCCTGCTTTGTTCTCTTTTCATAGATATTCTTTGTTAAAAGCACAATCATAACCACGATAAAGATTATCGCAGAAAGAGCATTAACCTGCGGATTTACACGCTTTCTTGTCATTGAGTAGATTGTAATCGGCAAGGTCTGCGAGGTTGTTCCGCTCGTAAAATAGCTGATTACGAAATCGTCAAGCGAGAACGCAAATGACATCAGGAATCCCGACAAAACACCCGGCAAAATCTCGGGAAGTATTACCTTGAAAAAGGATTTTACCGGACTGCATCCCAGATCCTGTGCCGCCTCGTAGAGGTTCGGGTTCATCTGGCGAAGCTTCGGCAGAACATTTAAGATTACATACGGCACATCAAAGGTGATGTGTGCAATAATCAAGGTCACAAACCCGAACTCAAAGTGCATTCTTGCCGAGAAGAACACGAAAAGGAGCATCAATGATACACCTGTTACAATTTCCGGGTTGATAACCGGGATGTTTGTAACATTCATAACCACCGACTTCGGGAGCTTTCGCATCTTATTTATGCCGACTGCCGCCGCAGTTCCGAGAACCGTTGCCGCAACCGATGCGATTACTGCAACTATAATGGTATTCCGAAGCGATGATAGAATCATCTCGTTATTGAAAAGCTTCTGATACCAGTCAAGTGTAAAGCCTGTAAATACCGATTTGCTCTTTGTGTCGTTAAAAGAAAATGCAATAAGCACGAAAATCGGCACGTACAAAAAGAGCATTACAAGGGTCAGATATATTTTAGAAGATAACTTTTTCATTTCTGCTACCTCCTACATCAATACCGGGTCATCATCGTCGCCGAACTTGTTCATTATCGCCATAATGATAAGAACAATCACCATCAGCACAAGCGAAATCGCCGCACCGAGGTTCGGGTTATACGATGTTCCCAAAAACTGCATTTCAATAAGGTCGCCAATCAGAATCGACCTTCCGCCGCCAAGCATTCTTGATATGATAAAGGTACTGATTGCCGGCACAAACACCATTGTAACGCCCGAGATAATACCCGGCATACTCAGGGGAACTATCACCTTTGTGAGTGTCTTAAAGCCGTTACAACCAAGGTCGGATGCCGCCTCAACAACACTTTTATCAATCTTTACCATTACCGAATAAAGTGGCAAAATCATATATGGAATATAGTTATAAACCATACCCAGAATAACCGCACCTTCAGTGTTTAACATTCTGTACGGTCCGAGCCCGATATACCCGAGCAGGGTATTTATAATACCGTTTCCGCCGAGGAGTGTCTGCCACGCATAGGTGCGCAGAAGAAAATTCATCCACATCGGGAGCATAACAAGCATAAGCATTGTACTCTGTACATTCTCGTCAAGTTTTGAGAGTATCAATGCAACCGGGTATGATATTACAAGGCAGATAACCGTTGCAATCGCTGCAAGACTAATAGAGCGTATGAATATGTTTGAATATTCGCCAACGCCCTTTATGTATTCTAATGTAAATTCTCCCGCCTCATTTGTGAAGGCAAAATAAGCCACCATGATGAGCGGTACTACAATAAACACCACCATCCACACAAGATAGGGTGCTGAAACAGACTTCCTCATCAGCCCTTTCTCCTTTCTGTGCGGATTACATTTTATTCATAATGTGGATGTCATACGGGTCAAAGCTCATACCGATAAGGCTTCCCTCCTCGGCAGCCTTTGTTGACTGGATAAGCCATGATTTACCGTTTACCTCAACCTCCATCTCATAATGCACGCCTTTGAAGGTTACAAGCTTAACCTCACCGCATATAACATCATCAGACGGCGGTACTATTTTTATATCCTCGGGGCGTATTACGACATCGACGGGTGTGTTCTCGCCAAAGCCCTTGTCTACGCATACAAATTCTTTATCTTCAAACTTAACCAGAAGGTCACGGACCATCACACCGTCGATGATATTACTCTCGCCGATAAAGTCTGCAACAAAGGCATTCTTCGGCTCGTTATAGATATCGACAGGTGTCCCTATCTGCTGAATTACACCACGGTTCATTACAACCACAGTGTCACTCATTGTGAGTGCCTCTTCCTGGTCGTGGGTAACATAAATAAAGGTAATCTCCAGCTGCTGCTGAATCTTTTTCAGTTCAATCTGCATTTCCTTTCGGAGTTTTAAGTCCAGAGCGCCCAAAGGCTCGTCCAACAATAAAACCTTCGGCTCGTTAACAAGTGCTCTTGCGATAGCAACTCGCTGCTGCTGACCGCCTGAGAGCTTATGAACAGAACGTTTTTCAAATCCTTCAAGGTTAACGAGCTTCAGCATTCTCAATACCTTCTCCTCGATTACCTTTTCGGGCAATTTTTTAACTCTCAAACCAAATGCAACATTTTCATATACATTCAAATGCGGGAATAACGCATACTTCTGAAACACCGTATTGATGTTTCGCTTGTGTGGCGGCAGATTCTTGATGTCCTTGCCTTCAAACAGCAAATCGCCTCTGTCCGCCTCAATAAATCCGCCGATAATACGAAGTGTTGTAGTTTTACCGCACCCCGACGGTCCTAAAAGTGTAACAAATTCCTTGTCTGCAATATCTAAGTTGATGTCTTTTAAAACCTCTTCTCCTTCGAATGACACTGCAATGTTCTTCAAACTGATTATGTTTCCCAACTTTCTACCTCCAATCATTCATTGCACAACGGTCGGAAATCATCCTGCCGTTTTTTCCATGCAACAACTTTAAACATAGATTTTTCTTTGTTTTTTAATTAAAAACCTCTGGCGTAAAATACAAAAAAATATAAATTACCCCATTATTTTTATTATATAATAACTTTAGACGAAAATCATCAAAAAGTCAATAGTTTTTGATGATTTTTTCATCCTGTCGGTCACTTTTTTACACAAAAAACAGGCGACCGCCTATGCAGTCGCCCATCATACTTATTTAATGCTGAACTTGAACTCAAATTCCGAATCGTTCATTCTGTATTTCTCTAAAAGCTCAGGTCCGCATGAATGTGAGCCTGTGCCCGATGCCTTATAGTCGATTCTCAGATTCACAAACCCGTTCTTTTTGAGCTCGCCCGGATGCATCGCATATGTAAGACTCATTGAATCGTATTCCGACACATTGAATGTGAACTCCGAATCGGTCGAGATGCTCATTCCGTTTTCAAATTCAAGATACTTCGTTCCGATATGGTTGCCGTGATCCTGAGGCATTACGTAATTTACATACTCGCCCTCTGCTGTTGACTCGTAAAGTCCCATTGCAGCGTGATGGCACATATCGCAGTAATTTTCCTCGGGGCCCATTCCAAAATACTTAAACTTCTGCTTATCAGCCGGCAATTTCAACTCAAACCCGAATCTCGGGAGCCAGCAAGCCTTCTTGTCAAGCTTGCCGTTTAGGCACACTTCAATCTCGCCGTCTTCATAAACCGAATAGGTTATGTCATACTTTGCAATCGGGGTTCTGCCGACACCTGCCAGACTTCCCTTTACCTTAATTCTGCCGTCAACAATCTCGGTGCTGTAAATCTTATTAAAGACTCTGTATAAATTCCAGGTATCGTCGTTTCTGTTTGAGGTATATGGGTCTCCCCACATTGGCTTATTGTTTCTCTCATTGTCAAGCAAGGCTCTCCATACCGAGATTTTCAGAACATCACGGAGCTGTTCTTCACCATTTTTTACCATACTCTCCAATGCGCCGTAGAACTTTGAGAATGTGTATCTGAAGTTTTCACCCTCGGCTACAATCTCATTGCCGTCATCGATAAGCTCTGCAAGCTTCTTTTCAGCTTTTACAGGCTTTGCCTCAACATCCGCCTTTAGCTGTTTCTTCGCAACTTCATAGTCGTCCTTATCGTAGAGATATACATTTACATACACTCCATAGTTGCACTCATCAGGCAACTCGAGACTGATTGTTGCGGTATCCTTCGGCTTGAGGTCCAATACCGTCTTTTTAGATGATACAACTCCCTCGTCCTTCTGAACTTCAATCTTTAACTTGTATTCGTTTAAGTTGGTGAAATCATAAAGATTTGTAATCTTCAACTCATTACCCGAAAGTTCGGCACGAATATACTGATAAACCGCCTTGATGTCGAGAGAGCCTGCCTTTAAGCTTCGGTCAGAGAACACCATACCGTCCGAGCAGAAGTTTCCGTCATGATTCAACTCACCGAAATCACCGCCGTACTTCTGGATGCCATCCTCCAGCACAACGTGGTCTGCCCATTCCCATACGCATCCGCCGCAAAGCTTCGGATACTTATAGATAATATCCCAGTAATCACCGGTATCTCCCGGACCGTTACCCATTGCATGAACGTATTCGCAAAGGAAATGCGGTTGCTTTTTGCTATCGTCCTTTGCATACGCTTCACAGTCGGGAATTGACTGATACATCATCGAATAAACGTCTGCGACATGGTGTCTTTCAAGCAAGGATGCACCTTCGTAATGAACCAGTCTTTCCTTGTCCACCTCACGAAGATACTCCGACATTGCAACATGATTTCTACCGCATCCGCTTTCATTTCCGAGCGACCACATAATTATCGAAGTGTGGTTTTTATCCCTTCCGTATGCACGTTCAATTCTGTCGATATAGCTCTGACGCCAGTCTTCCCGGTTATTTATCCATTCCTGGTTATTGTCCGCATCGTCATATCCGTCATAACCCTGTCTTCTTATAGTAAAGCCGTGAGTTTCAATGTCGGTTTCCAGACACACATAAAATCCGAGCTCGTCACACATATTCAGGAACTTCGGTGTCGGCGGATAGTGCGATGTTCTGATACAGTTGATGTTGAGCTTCTTCATGAGCTTCAACTCGTCCATTAACTGCTCGTCGGTTTCATACCAGCCTGTTTCAGGGTGGGTGTCGTGATGATTTACGCCCTTTAGTTTTACTGCAACACCGTTTATGAGAATCTCATACTTATCCGAAATAGAAATTTTTCTGAAACCTATTTTCTGCTCAATAACCTCATCCTTATATATGAACACAAGCTTATATAAATACGGTTTCTCGGCATTCCACCATACAGGCTCGGGCACAAAAAATTCACACATTTTTTCTGCATCCTGCTCTGCCATAAGACGGTTATCGCCATCATATAAGCAGACCATTGCCTCGCCATCAAAGTTTACGATAATCTTATTTTTGGCAGTCTTTATGTCTATATCCTTTATGTGACCATTTGGTCTTGACAGGAGATATACATCCCTGAAAATACCGTTGAATCTGAACTGGTCCTGATCCTCAAGATAGCTTCCCGAACACCACTTCAAAACCTTTGCCCTGATAGTGTTCTTTCCATTTTTTACAAACCTTGAAATGTCAAACTCTGCCTGGAGTCTTGACCCCTGGCTGTAGCCTACATATTCCCCGTTTATGTAGAGGAAAACACAGGACGACACGCCCTCGAAAACTATATAGTGTTTTCTGTCGTCATCCTCGATTTCGAACTCGCGTTCATATATTCCAAGCGGATTTTCGTCGGGAACATACGGTGGGTCGAGCGGATATGGGTACACTATATTGGTATACTGAGGTTTATCATAACCCTTTAACTGCCAGCAAGACGGCACGGTTATGGTGTCCCATTCCTTTATAATTTCTTCCTCATCAATATCTCTTTCATAATACTTGAATTTCCACTCGCCGTTTAGAAGCGTATATCCTGTCGGGATATAGTATGCTCTTTGCTTCATACGGTTTTGAGAAATTTTCTTCAGATCTTCATATACTCTCATACTTATGCCCTCTCAAATCTGTTTTTTTACCATACTGTATTCGTCTCCCGGACGGTAATACGGGCAATCCTCGAACTTTTCGTTTATGAACCTGTAAAGTTCATCTTCATCTAAGTTCATCATACATGTATAGCATTCATAATCCTCATCATAGCTATAGTTCATGCACTCTTCACAATTTGCCACAAAACCATCCCCTGTTAATTCTTACCCAAATTTTACCACACCATAAATATAAAGTCAATAGAATTTGCACATATTTTATTTAGCTGTGGAATTTTTAAATATAGTACAAAAATTTCTCCCTTTGGAAAAATTGTAGGGGATGCATTTATGCATCCCGAAACGGGACGGATAAATCCGTTCCCTACACCTCTTTTATAAATTAATAGCATCAAAAACAATTTTAATAAAAAATCCCCCTTGCGGGGGAATTTTTATTAAAATCTAAAGTCTCTTTGTCCTTCCTTTATAAGCCCGAGTTTATCGTCTACTATCAGCTTAACCTTTGGATTCGGTATATCCTGCATCTCCTTCAGAATCAGAGCCTCGCCCACCTTCTTGGTTTCGGGTGATGCGTAGTCCTCTAAATATTCCTGCAAGGTCATAAGTGCATTCGGCAGACAGCAATTCTGAATCTGTCCGTTTTTGCAAAGCTCCATGAAACGGTCACCCGTTCTTCCCTCACGGTAGCATGCAGTACAGAAGCTTGGGATATATCCCATCTCCATAAGCCACTTTACAACCTCATCGAGTGTTCTTTTATCTTCAACATCAAACTGCTCTGACTTGTTGTCGTCATCCTCCGGCTCAACATAACCGCCGACACTGGTCTTTGAGCCTCCGCTTATCTGCGAAACACCGAGGTGGAGAACTCTCTCACGGCAAGCCTTGCTTTCTCTTGTTGAGACAATCATGCCTGTATATGGCACCGAAATTCTGATGCAGGCTACAATCTTCGCAAAAATATCGTCATTTATGCCGTTGTCGAAGCTGTCGGCATCAATGTCGTCAGCGTGGCGGATTCTCGGCACACTGATTGTATGTGGACCAACCCCGAATACCGCCTCCAGGTGTTCTGCGTGCATCAGGAGTCCTGCAAACTCATAGCGATAGAGCTCGAGTCCGAACAAAACGCCAAGTCCGACATCATCGATTCCGCCCTCCATAGCACGGTCCATAGCCTCGGTATGGTATGTGTAGTTGTGCTTCGGGCCTGTCGGGTGAAGCTTTTCGTAGCTTTCCTTATGATAGGTTTCCTGGAAAAGGATATATGTTCCGATTCCCGCCTCTTTGAGCTTTCTGTAGTTTTCAACCGTAGTTGCCGCAATATTTACATTAACTCGTCTGATCGCACCGTTTTTATGCTTGATGCTGTAGATTGTCTTGATACTCTCCAAAATATACTCAATCGGGTTATTTACAGGGTCCTCGCCCGCCTCAAGTGCAAGACGCTTATGGCCCATATCCTGCAAGGCTATAACCTCACGCTTTATCTCCTCCTGAGTAAGCTTCTTTCTTGCTATGCACTTGTTCTGTGCGTGGTACGGGCAGTAAACGCAACCGTTTACACAGTAGTTAGAAAGATAAAGAGGCGCAAACATTACTATTCTGTTGCCGTAAAAATCCTTCTTTATCTGTTCTGCAAGGGCATAGATTTCCTGATTTTTTTCTTCAATGTCGCAGTCTAAAAGCACTGCCGCCTCACGGTGCGAGAGTCCCTTTCTCTTTCTTGCCTTCTCAAGAATCTCATCTATGAGCTCAACATTACTCTTGTTGGCTTCGGCATACTCAAGTGTCGCTAAAATTTCCTCGTGGGAGATAAACTCCTCTGCCTTTTTTGATTTTGGATTATACATTTTCATTTCCCCTTTCTTCCGAATCAGAGCTAATCTTCTTCGTCAGTAAAATTATTTATGAATTTGATAAAAGTGTTTTTGCACTTATTCCCTCAAGCCTTCCGAGCTTTCCCGAAAGTGCATTTATAACATCCATCGGTGCATCAATAACAACGCTTACAACCGAGATATTCTTTGCACGGTATGGAACGCCCATTCTTCCTATTATATAGTCACCGAACTCGTGCAGGATTGCATTGAACTCATCGATACTCTGGAAGCTCTCAACAATCGCACTCACAATCGCTACTCTTGTTTCCATAATTACCTCCATGCTTTAAAAGCTTTCTATCCTCTTTTTATAGTTCTCAACATTTTCCTTGATATCGGCAAGGCAGTCACCGCCGAATTTTTCTAAAAATGCCTTTGCAATCTCAAAGCTCACCGCTGACTCAACCACTACTGCACATGCAGGAACAGCGCAAACATCCGATCTCTCAACCGATGCCTCGGTTTCTGATTTTGTGTTGATCTCAACAGTTTTTAACGGATTATACAGTGTCGGTATCGGCTTCATTGCGGCTCTTACCACCACCGGCTCGCCGTTGGTCATTCCGCCCTCGATTCCGCCTGCATTATTGGTAAGTCTTTTAAAATCACCGTCATATGCTATCTCGTCATGTACTTTTGAGCCGGGATTATTTGCAACATCAAATCCCATTCCGAACTCAACGCCCTTGATTGCCTGAATACCCATAACCGAAAAAGCGATGTTGGCATCAAGCTTTCTGTCGTAATGAACATGGCTTCCTATTCCGGGCAAAAGTCCTGTAAACCTGGTTTCAACCACGCCTCCGCAAGATTCGCCCGAAGCCTTTATATTATCAATATACTCTTTTGCTTTTTCCTCACTCAAGGCATCGGCAAAACCAACTTCAGATTTTGCGACCTTCTCATAAAAATCAGGCATATCAGGGCTTGCCGCATCCACCACTTCGCCGATGCTTACAACTCTTGATTGTGCAAAGACTCCGAAGTTTTCAAGTAGCTGTTTAAAAACCGAGCCTGCCGCAACACGAGCTGCGGTTTCTCTTGCACTTGCACGCTCAAGGACATTTCTCAAGTCCCTGTGATTATATTTCATACCTCCCGAGAGGTCTGCATGCCCCGGACGTGGTGAGGTTACGGTCTTTAACTCCTCAGCCGACTCTGTACCCATTATATTTTCCCAGTTTTCCCAGTCCTTGTTCTCTATCCTGATTGCGATCGGGCTTCCGAGAGTGTATCCGCCACGGATGCCGGAGAGAATTTCTGCCTTATCGGTTTCAATCTTCATTCTTCCGCCTCTGCCATAGCCACGCTGACGGCGTGCAAGGTCGCAGTCTATTTTTTCTTTATCAATTTTAACTCCTGCAGGCATTCCTTCTATGATTACGGTAAGACACTTACCATGTGTCTCGCCTGCTGTCAGGTATCTTAGCATAATTCCACCTCAATCCAAAATTACCTATTATAATTATACCACCTTCAAGGCTCTTTTTCAAGGCAAAATAAAATAAAGTTTTTGTCAAACCGCATAAAATTATCTTCAATTTCTTCCTTATTATATAAAAATTTACAAAAAAGATTGACCTTTGTCGCTTTTTATGGTAAAATGTAGCCAAAGTGATAGAGGTGCATCGGTTATAAGTAGCGGATTCAAAAAATGGTCGGAATAACCCGAATCCCGCAAAAGGAGCCTTTGCCGAAGTTTTTAAGGTGTATTCCGTACCTTTTTAGCTGGTTTCATACAGAATATGTATGCGACTGTCACACAGGTGGAGCGCTATCATTACTTTTTGCGGTTATGGTATTGCACTGCCATAACTATTTTTATTTTAAGGAGGCTTTTTTATGAAAAAAGGCATTATTGGGAAGATAGTTGCAATTATCATCGCTCTGATAGTTGTAGTTATCGGTTCTGTAACGGTAAGATCAACAGCCGAAATCGACTGTGCTACCTGCGAAGGAGAAGGTTATGTTTACACTCTCACCTGTGCAGATTGCGAAGGTGCTGCAGACGACTGCGAAGCTTGCGAAGGTGCGGGTACATTGACAGTTGCCGAGTCAGGCATTACCTACCTTGCAGAAGCTACAGAAGAAGCAAAGGCAGAATGTGCTGACTGTGCAGGCAAAGGTGTAGTTGCTACCGACAACTGGTACTACTCAACCTTTATGGCATTGTTGCCACCGCTTTTGGCTATCGCTCTTGCACTTATCACAAAGGAAGTTTATTCATCACTCTTTATCGGTATTGTTCTGGGCGGTATGCTTGCAACAAACTGGCAGCCGGTTATGGCTTTGGATGCACTTTTAAATGACGGCATCATCGCCGCAATTTCAGGAACCGCAGGTATCTTTATGTTCCTTGTAATCCTCGGCGTAATCGTTGCTCTGGTTAACAAGGCAGGCGGCTCTGCTGCATTCGGAAGATGGGCAGAAACACACATCAAATCAAGAGTGGGTGCTATGCTTGCAAGCTTTGTCCTCGGTGTTTTGATATTCATCGACGACTACTTCAACTGCTTAACAGTTGGTAGTGTTATGCGTCCTGTTACAGACAGACATAAGATTTCAAGAGCAAAGCTTGCATACATCATCGATGCAACAGCAGCTCCTATTTGTATGATTGCTCCTGTTTCATCATGGGCAGCAGCAGTATCACAGTTTGCAGAGGGTACAGGCTATTCTGGCATCGAGCTCTTCGTTCGTGCAATTCCGTATAACTTCTATTCATTACTCACATTGGTATTTGTTGTTGCAATCGCTTTGATGAAGTTCGATTACGGCCCGATGAAGCTCCACGAATATAATGCTTTATATAACAACGACTTGTTCACATCAGGCAAAGACGACATTGATACAGTTGCTGAAACAGAAAACCCAAGAGGCAAGGTTATTGACCTTATCCTCCCTGTAATTCTTCTTATCATCACCTGTGTTATCGGACTTCTCTATATCGGCGGATTCTTTGGCGGTGCTGACTTTATCACAGCATTCGGTGATACAGATGCAACAGTAGGTTTGCCTTGGGGCGCTTTGATTGCACTTGTTATCACAATCGCATACCTTTGCTTAAGAAAAGTTGTAACATTCAAGGAAGCTATGGAATGTATACCAAAGGGCTTTATTGCCATGGTACCTGCAATCCTTATTCTTACATTCGCAACAGCTTTGAAGAATATGACAGGACTTTTAGGTGCAGATGCTTATGTTGCAGGACTTATGGATTCAGCAGCTGCAGGTCTTGCAAACTTCCTGCCTGCAATTATCTTCCTCGTTGCATGCGTGCTCGCATTCTCAACAGGTACATCATGGGGAACATTCGGTATCCTCATTCCTATCGTTGCTGCAATCTTTGAGCCAACAAGCCCATTCCTCGTTATCGGTATGTCAGCTTGTCTTGCAGGTGCTGTTTGCGGTGACCACTGCTCACCTATCTCGGATACAACAATCATGTCATCTGCAGGTGCTCAGTCTAACCACTTAAACCACGTATCAACACAGATGCCATACGCAATCACAGTTGCTGCGATCTCGTTTGTAATGTACCTCCTGGCTGCATTCATCCCGAACGCATACATACTCTTGCCGGTAGGTGTTGTTATTACAATCGGAACATTGTTTGTAATTAAGGCTATTACAAATAAGAAATAATTCTAAAACAAAAAACAATGGCGAGAAAATCCTTCTGATTTTCTCGCCATTTTCATTATTTATACTGATTTTCTTGCTTACAACACACTTTGAATCTATATCTCGCTTGATTCTCGCTTTTTCAGCCTCGACCTCTGGAGTATTCTCTTTTTATAAGGCTTGCCTTCTATCCAGTTCATAATCTCATTGGCAATAGTACCGTAAAACTCATTGCCGCCTTCTCCGATTGAAGTCAGCGACGGAACAAAGTATTCACCCTCTACACTATTGTCCATACCCACTATGGCAATATCGCCCGGGGTTCTCATTCCCTGTTCCTTTATGCACCTTATTGCACCCATTGCCATATAGTCATAGGCACAAACTATCGCCCTCGGAAGCTTTCCACGCCTGAAAAGTTCCTGCATTGCGCGGTATCCGCCCTCCTCGAAACGCTTTGGGGTTATTACAATAAATTCATCTTTTTTCGCAAGTCCTGCTCTTTTTAAGCCTTCGCAAAAATATTCAAACTTGCCCATTGTGCGTTCTTCACCGATAAATCCGACATCCTTTACGCCTTTTTCTGCAAAGTATGCTACAGCCTCATATACTGCATCGGCAATATTTGCAGATGCATGGATAATGTTTTTATTCTGAGGTTTATGTGAGTTTACCGCAACAAATGGAATATCTATCCCCTTTTCAGGCTCTGTTTTTACACCGATTGCAATGATTCCGTCAACCGTTGCGTATTTCGTGTAATACTCGATAAGCTCTTTTTCGGTATCGGCAGAAAAATCGGTCGATGCAACACAAATCTCGCAGTTATGCTCAGCAAGGCGCTGTTGCAGAACTGTCATGGCATTATAGTAGCAATAGCTCTTAAACTCAGGACATATAACCGCTACAACAAATTTCGGGTACTTCGCATTGTAGAACTTCTTAAAGCAGTTGTTCTCCTTTGCGATTTTGAAAATCAACTCACGGGTTTCATCGCTCACCTCACTGCTCATCGAAAAAGCCTTCGACACCGTCGAGACCGATACATGCGCAAGATTTGCAATTTTCGATAAAGTCATCATACCTTCTCACCTCAAAAACCCGTTTTTTTAAATCATACCTTCAAAGTTTCGCCCGGCTCAACAGTGTACGGTGTTCCGTCTATATCAAACCAAATCTTATAAAGGGTCGGATTATATATAATCTTTCCGTCCGCACTGAACACAAGCGACCTGTATGCCTCAACATAGTTATATATCTCAATATTGGTAGCATACCACATTTCATCGTGACCTGCAAGCTTTTTGCAGATATCTTCAAGATGAGACCAGTTATTCTTCCCTTCAAACTCGGAGCTATGTCCCCACATATAGAAAAGCTTTGGCCACCTTGAGGCAATATAGCTTTTTGAAAGGTCGATTTCTAAAAACTTATCGATATACTCCATAATCTCGGGATTATCGTGATGCGCTGTCGGCATCCAGCAATACCAGTCCTCAGGCAAGCGGAAATTACTGTTATCGCCGCCGAGTGTCCTGGAATATGCAATATCAAGGTTTTTTAAGTACTCCCTTACAGTCGGGTAATCCGAGAAATTTGTATAGTATCTGATACCGCTGTCAGGATATGCCATACCCCTTATTATCATACCGAATTTTTCTTCCAGCTCGAGTCTGCAGTTTAAAACGTCACGAATCCCGTCAATCGGGCGTGCAGAACCCTCGGCTATATGCATAGCACCGTGTACCGCAACCTCGTGACCCCTTTTCAGAATATATTCTTTAATCTCCTCGGTATTTATGCCCCGACCGCCGTGGCAGGCTTCTCCGTTTAAGTTAAAGGTACATTTTAAGCCGTACTTTGTTATGATATCGGAAAATTTAAGGTCATTCCTGTTTCCGTCATCATAACTCAATGTAACTGCTTTATCTCGTCCGCCCGGAAATCTCAAAAAACGGTATCTCATCTGAAAAATCCTCCAAAAAAGTCTTTATCAATAAAATCTTATTTCTGCACAGGTGTATGGCGGAAGTACAATCTTTCCGTCCTCAATCTTCTTGCCTGTTGGTGTGTACTGGTATACATCGTTTATCATAAGGATTTCAACATCGTCGGTATCTGCACCCGAAATGTCAAGCTCAACTTCTTCTTCCTTGTCACTGTGGTTTACAAGCACAAGCACCTTTTTCTTATCGTCCTTTGCACCGCCAATCCAGAGAGTGTCGCTCTCTGCTACAGTTTCGATTTCGTTACCGAGCTTATAGAGCTGGTTAAACATCATAAAGGTGTAGTATGTAAGATACGGCTTGTGTGTGTCAGGGTTAAACATACCGCCGTACTGGCTTGGTCCGATTCTTGCATCATAATAACAGAGAACAGATGTCTTTTCCTTCTGCAGGGCAAGCATTGTTGCAAGTGTGCTTGATGCCGCAGGCGGTGTTCCCCTTACGCCTATTTTATAATAAGGACATACCGCCCACTCGTTCAGGTGGTCTTCGATGTCACCGAGTCCGTAGTTTTCAAGGCACTTTCTGATATACCTTGCCATTGGCACATTAAATTCAAAGGTTTCGTATGAGTGCCATGAGAAGAAGTCAATCGGGGCCTTGTGTTCTTCCGATGTGATGTGCTTCAAAAAGCCATGGAAGAAATTGATGTAGAACTCACGCTGTGTCAAATCTTCTCTCTTTTTATCTATACCCTTACCTTCAGGGTCCTTTGCGTAGTCATAAAGTCCGATTACCGCATAACCGCCAATCTTGATTGCGTTGCCAAAGCAATTCTTCAAATGGTTTGCCGCAACCTCATAGAGCTCATAGTACTGCTCGGGTGTTCCGTGCCACATATTTGCCTGCTCAGGTGTGTAGCATGAATCGGGCTCGTTCCAGATTTCCCAGTACTTGATTCCCATATGATAACCGTCTGCCCAACCCTCGTTATAGTGGCGGATTACGTGCTCACAGATTCTTGCCCACTTTGCAGGGTCTGACGGCGGGATAATTCTATAGGCATTTATCATGTGCGAGCCCTCGATTGTAACACCAAGTCTGAAATATGGCTCACATCCTGCTTCCTGATATTCTTCCAAAAGCTTATCTGTAAATGCAAAATCGTAGTTTGCAGGGTCGTTCTCGTCTGCATCAAAATTTCTGAAAAGGTTCGGAATATCAACATAAACCGAGCCGCCGTATGCTCCTCCTACGTCATGGAGTCTGACATAAGGGATTCCTGCTTCGGTCAGATAGTGAAAATACATCTGTCCGCCGCCGACCTTTCTCCAGAGCGGTCCCTGACCAACGCCGTGCATTGGTTTGATTTTTCCTGTTACATTGTTAAAATTTGCTGTAATTTTCATGGCAAAACCACTTCCTTTCAAGGGGAATATACTATAAATATCCGCAAAAGTCAACCGGTTCCGGACTTTTCGAAAAGTTTTCGTAAAACGGTCTTTTTGAGGTTAAATATACCCTAAAATTCCACGCACAGAAACCTCACCCGAGGCTATTTTTTCAACCTGTCCGTTTCTCAGAATTTCGAGCTCACCATTTTCGCCTATGCCTGTTGCCTCGGCGTCATACTCATCTTTTGGAGTTATAATTCTGCAAGCTTTACCGACCGTGATACAGTTTTTTTCATATTCGTCCTTTATGCCGGAAAATCCGTCTTTTAAAAACAAATTATAATACCCTTCAAATTCATCAAGCACCATTGCAATTATCGGCTCTCTTTCGAACGGTTTATTGCTTAAAAGTGCAAGCGATGTCGCTTTATCCGAAATCTCGTCGGGGAAGCTTTTGTTGCTGACATTTATTCCGATTCCGATAACGACCGTATTTGTACCCGAAAGCTCGGACAAAATCCCCGAAACCTTTTTCCCGTCCGCTACAATATCGTTCGGCCATTTTATTCCGACATCCGGGATGCCGGCTTTTGTGAGTGCCGAGCAAACTGCAAGTCCTGCCAGAAGTGTCAGGCAGGGTATATTTTCAGCCTCAATCTGCGGTTTTATCAGAATGCTCATATAAATTCCGCTGTTTTCCTCCGAGCGCCACTCTCTTTGCATTCTGCCACGTCCTGCCGTCTGTGCGTTTGCAATAAAGACCGTACCTTCGGGAAGGTGTGAATTTTCCTTTGCGGTTTTGTTGGTCGACTCCACGCTATTATATATAAGTAGGTTCTCCGAAAAAAGTTTGCTTTTTAAGTTTTTTTGGATTTTTCCTATATCCATTCGCACCTCACCCCGTTTTTGTATAAAGTATAACATTAAGTCGAAGTATCTTCTTAAAGGCTCCCTTTACACAAGGGAGGCTTTCTTGCTAAATTTAAACTTTTACCTCTCAAATATCCTCAACCTCATTTTACCATATTCCCCAACCCAAATCAATGCAAACTTCACTTTTTCGGGCAAATTTCGTGCCTTTTTCCTGCAATATTACTTTTTCGTTAAAAATACACAAAATATCCCGAAACTGCTTGACTAAAACGCATTCTCGGTATATAATTTATGGGTATGTAATTTTTAAAGGCAAGGGGTATCCCATTGCCAAAACTTTTAGAAAGGATTGAAATACATGAAGAAGAAAAGCATTGTCATTCTTGCTTTGATGGTTGTTCTCTCGGTTCTTTTGAACTATTTCGCATTCTTCGGAATCGAAATTGCAGGCTTTAAGTATGATAGCCTCTTTGGTGACAACCTCTTCACTCCTGCTGCTACAGAAGTAGTTGAGGACGAAGCAAAGACTGACGAAGAAACAGCAGACGAGGCTGCAACCGAAGAGGAAGCAACCGACGAAACTGCTACAGAGGAAACAGAAGAAGCAGCTGACGAGGAAGCTGCTACAGAAGAAACAGCTGATGCTGAAGCTCCTGTTGAAGAAGAAAAGACAGAAACAGTTGCCGACACAGGCAGAATCAGAAAGGGTATCGACCTGGCAGGCGGCTCGGTTATCTCATTTGAGGCTGACGAGTCAACCTTCCCTGAAGGCAAGACAAGCGTTACAGAAGAAGATATGCAGATTGTTGAGGCAATCTTCAACACACGTCTTAACGCAGCAGGTTACACCGAGGCAAGAATCAGCCACGGCGAGCTTGGTCAGATTACAGTTGAAATCCCATCTGTATTCGAAACAGACGAGGCAGCAGAACTTTTGGGTTCAGCAGCAGTACTTAGCTTTGTTGACGCAGACGGAAATGTAGTATTAAACGGTGAGGACATCAAGAACGCTGAAGCAAAATACGGCCAGATGGACCAGACAAGTGCTGCACAGCACTTCATCGAGCTCACACTCACATCAGAGGCTGTTGATAAGTTTGCTACTGCAACAGCAGCTGCAGCTCAGAGAACTGAAGGCGAAAACTTCATCGCTATTATGATGGACAACACTATCATCTCATCACCAAGAGTTGAGAGCGAAATCAGATCAGAAACTTGTGTAATCACAGGCGATTTCAATGCAGAATCAGCTAATGCTCTTGCAAACCAGATCAAGTCGGGTGCATTGCCATTCAGTATGACAATCATGTCACAGGATACAATCGGTGCAGAGCTCGGTCAGAACGCGCTTCCATATTCACTCATGGCAGCATTGATCGGCATCTTGCTTATCATGGTATTCATGGTAATCATCTACCGCATCCCAGGTCTTATCGCAGACCTTGCACTTTCAATTTATATTGGTATCGTTGCACTTATCCTTGGCTTATTCAGAGTAAACTTAAGCCTCTCGGGTATCGCAGGTATCGTTCTCTCAATCGGTATGGCGGTTGATGCTAACGTTATCATATTCGAAAGAATGAAGGAAGAATTGAAGCTCGGAAAGACCGTTAAAGCATCTGTTGAATCAGGCTTTAAGAAGGCATTCTCTGCAATTCTTGACTCAAACATCACAACAATCATCACTTGTGTTGTGCTCTTCCTCTCAGGTATCGGCACAATCAGAGGCTTCGCTGTAACATTGGGTATCGGTGTTATAGTAAGTATGATTACTGCAATCGTTATAACAAAGTTCTTGTTAAAACAGACTGTAAATATCACATCAAACCGCAAATTATTCTATAAGGTGAAGGAGGCAGCTAACAATGAAAATTAATTTTGTAAAAGATAAAATTAAATTCTTGCTTATCCCTGCCATCATCATTCTTGCAGGTGTTGTAGCATTTTTTGTAAGAGGCGGATTTAACTACGATATCGAATTTATGGGCGGTATCAAGATGCAGATTGAATGGAAAAACCCTGCATCAACTGAAGAAGTTAAGACATACCTCGAAGAAACAACAAAGGTTTCACCGCTTGTTGTTCAGACAACTTCAAACGGCATAAGCATCAAGACAAAGGCAGTTGAAGAAGAAAAGAAGAACGAAATCTTCAATGCTTTGAAGGAAAAGTATTCACTCACAGACGATGCACTTCTTTCTGTAAACTCTGCTTCTGCAAGCTTCGGAAGCCAGGTACAGAGAAAGGCATTCATCTACACAATCATCGCAGTACTTTTAATCCTTCTCTACATTGCAATCCGTTTCGAATGGCGTTCAGCTGTAATGGCGGTTATTGCACTTATTGTAAACATCCTCGTTATGATGGCAGTTTACGCAATATTCTACACACCACTCAATACAACATTCATAGCAGCAATGCTTACAGTTATAGGTTACTCAATCAACAACACAATCGTTGTATTTGACCGTGTTCGTGAGAATATGAAGAAGTTGAATGTAAAGCGTGGTATTACAGTTACAGGTCTTGTAAACCAGAGTATCTCTGAAACACTTACAAGAACAATCAACACAACAATCACCACACTTATCACAATCATTCTTTTGTACTTCACAGGCGTTGCATCGGTTCAGGAATTTGCATTCCCATTGATCATCGGTGTAATTGCAGGTGCATACAGCTCAATCTTCATTGCAAGTCCATTCTGGGCAAGCTGGAAGGAAGCTGAACTCGAAGCAAAGAAGAAATAATTAAAAGCATCAAAAAAGCGTAGTGTTGAAAAACACTACGCTTTTTAGTTTGTTATAGCAATTTTGAGATGTCTATCACATCTCCTGCACCCATCAGAAATACCATTTCTCCGTCGCCTACATTTTCCTTCAAAAATTCTGCAATTCCATCAAAGCTGTCAATAAACCTTGTACTCTTTCCTTTTCGGGAAATCTCCTCTGCAAGCCTTGCCGATGTTGTTACACCGTCCGGTTTTTCACGGGCTGCGAATATGTCTGCCAAAATCAGCTCATCCGCATCAGCAAAGCAGGTCAGAAAATCCTGCCAAAGAGTTTTTGTTCTTGAATAGGTATGCGGTTGGAAAACACACCATATCTTCTTTGCCCCGAACTTTGCAGCGGTCGAAAGTGTCGCTCTTATCTCGGTCGGGTGATGCGCATAATCGGCAATTACATTCGAACCATTGAGTTCTCCCATCTTCTCAAAGCGTCGGTGGGTTCCCTTGTAGGTTTCAACACCCTTTGCCGCAATCTCTGCATCTATTCCGTAAACTGCACATACAGCAACCGACGCAAGGGCGTTCAATACATTATGCTCACCCGGCACCGATAACCTGATATGGCAAAGCTTTTTACCTGCTCTTACAACATCAAACTCGGGGTAGCCGCTTTTGTAGATGAGATTTTCAGGATGAATTTCAGCATCAGGCGTCAAGCCGTAATAGATAATATTGCATCCTGTACCACTCAATGCCCGTCTTATCTCAGGATCTTCTCCCCATGCTACAACATAACCCTCATCCTTTGTAAGGAGTGCGAACTTCCTGAAGCTTTCCACAATATCGTCAATGTCTTTGAAAAAGTCAAGGTGGTCCTCTTCAATATTGGTTATAACTGCAACATGAGGGAAAAACTTCAAAAAGCTGTTTGTGTACTCACACGCCTCGGTCAGGAAATACTCACTCTTTCCTGCCTTGATATTTCCGCCGATAATGTCAAGCTCGCCTCCGACACTTACAGTCGGGTCCTTTTCGGCATAAATCAAAGCATGCGCAAGCATTGAGGTTGTGGTGGTCTTTCCGTGAGTACCCGATACACCGATTGCATTTTTATATCCCTTCATAACCGCACCCAGGAACTCCGCACGGTCGATGCGTCTTTTTTTCTCCGAAAGTGCCGCCGCCATCTCAGGGTTATCCTCGTGTACTGCAGAAGTATGTACCACAAGATCTGCACCGGCTATATTCTCGGCTGCATGGCCTAAAAACACCTTCGCACCTTTCTTTTCAAGCTTTTTTGTTATATCCGAACTGCTACGGTCAGAGCCCGTCACCTTATACCCTGCCTCGAGCATGATATCAGCAAGTCCGCTCATACTAATACCGCCGATTCCGATAAAATGTATGTGTGCGCCGTTCTTCAGTTCGCTCAATTCAAATCTTTTCATTGAAAAACTTCCTTTTTTATATATTGTAAATATTATATACCCTGACGGGGAAAAATAAAACCGATTTAATCAAAAAGTAAAATGTCCGAATCTTTTTTGTGCACATTTGACAAAAAAATGCAAAATTCTAAAAATATTTTACAACAGTTGTTGACAAGTAACCATAATTTTAGTATTATGTTAATATGTGTATGACAGTATAGTTTGGGCATTCTTTAAAATAGATATCTTTCGGGATACCTTAAAGAAGGGTGGTGAACGTATGAATATCACAGACATCAGAATCAAGAAAATTCCATCAGAGGGAAAGATGCGAGCTGTGGTTTCAGTAACATTTGATAACGCTTTCGTTGTACATGACATCAAGATTATCGAGGGTCAGGAAAAGTTGTTTACTGCAATGCCAAGCAGAAGAACACCTGAGAATGAGTTTAAAGACATTGCTCATCCGATTAACAGCGAAATGAGAGAAACTCTCGAAAAGGCTATTATTGCGAAATACGAAGAAGTGCTTGCTGAAGAGGAAGAAGAATAAAAAGGGCTTGTGATTTCACAAGCTTTTTTTGTTGACACAATTTATAATATATTAAATTTATATTATTTTCCCCAAATCTATTGACATTTAATAATGTGTATGATATAAAAGTATTAGACAAACTTTGGCTCGAAGGAGTGACAAAAATGTACCTGGTACCAGAAGTGAAAAAATACACCGAAACAAATGGTATTTGTAATATCTACGATTATAATATCGTAATCGATACAAAGTGCAGCTACAACATCTACCTTGCCGCAAAAGACCTCAAAAAGACACTCAACAAAAGCGGTTGCGGTCAGAATAAGGTTGTAAAGCCGACAAATGTTCCTGAAAAGTGCATCTACCTCACCTTTGAGGATAAGGGTACACAGAAATACTACATAACGGTTGATGAGAAGAAAGTCACCGTTTGCGGCGAGAGCGAGCAGGCACTCTTTTTTGGAATACAGACCATGAAGCAGATTGCCATGCAATCATCTGTATTGGTTCCCTGCCTTGAGATTGAAGACGAGCCGGAAACACTCAACCGTGGATATTATCTCGATATTTCACGAGGCAGAGTCCCGAAAATGCAGGGCTTGAAAAAGCTGGTTGACCATCTTGCGGCATACAAATACACAAATATGCAAATATATATCGAGCATACATTCCAATGGGAAGGGCTCGAGGAAATTTACATGAACAGAGGTTTCATCACAGCAGAGGAAATACTCGAACTCGACCGGTACTGTAAGGAAAGATACATCGAGCTTATCCCGTCGATTTCGTCTTGCGGACACCTGTTCAGACTTTTGCAGTCGCAATCATACAACAAATACGCAGAGCTTGCCGACTATGAGCTCACAACCCATAAGTGGTTCGAAAGCCGTGAGCATCATACAATCGACACAACCAACCCCGAAAGCTTTGATTTGATTGTAAATATGTATGAGCAGTTAATGCCACTTTTCTCAAGCAACAAATTCAACATCTGTTGCGACGAAACCATGGACCTCGGAAACGGCAGAGGCAAAGAACTGGCGGACAAAATCGGCAAGGGTCAGATGTATGTTGACTGGATAAACAAGCTCTACACATACTTGAAGTCAAAGGGCAAAGAGGTTATGTTCTGGAGCGATGTCATCCGTGACCACACCGACCTCACTCCGCAACTCCCTGAAGACATTGTATGTCTTATCTGGGAATACACTCATCCTTTGAAGGAGGAGTTGATAACACCTGTTGTTGACACAGGCATGAGATGCGTTCTTTGTTCATCAGCCGCTGCATATACAAGATTTATCCCATGGTATCACGGCGAAGGCTATGTTGCATATGATAATATCTACGATATGGGTCAGTACGGAAAAACCCACAAGGTCGAAGGACAGATACTCACCGACTGGGGTGATTTCGGTCATACCTGTCACGCCGAGTTGAGATACCCGATTATAGCATATGCAGGCGCTATTTTCTGGGCAGCTGACGGCAACGCCGACCTCGGTGAATTTGACCGATATATCTCAAACATCGAATACGGTCACCCCGAGGCACTCATAATCTTAAAGGAAATGTCTGCAACAAAGGACTGGATATGGAACAACCACGTCGGCGAAAAGTGGCGTCGTGACAGAAATATCGAACCTGTATCAAAAGGTCTTGACCCCGAGATTGCATCAAAATACCACAAGATGTTCGAGCTTGAGTTGAAGCTCTCGGCATTAAAGCTAAACGACGAATGCCGTGAGGCGATAAGAGTATCGGCAAAAGCACACCGACTTCTTGTTGCTCTCGAGAGCGTGAAGAACGACCCGGTTATGCCACCTGAACAGGTTGCTGTCGAATGGGAAAAGTGGTTTGAAGAATACGCCGAGGTATGGAGAGTTGACAACAAGGAAAGCGAGCTTTATGATATAGCGGACTTTGTTGCATATCAGTGCGAGAGATTGCGCTCACACAAGCACTGGGAAGAAATATAAGGAGGATTCAAAATGTATTTTATACCTGAAGTAAAAAAACAAGTTGAAAAAAATGGAGTATGTAATGTCTACGATTACAATATTGTAATCGACACAAAGTGCAGTTACAGCATCTACATTGCTGCAAAGGAACTGCAAAAAGTTATGAACGAAAATGGTTGCGGAAAGAACAAGGTTGTAAAACCTACTAATGTTCCTGAAAAGTGCATCTACCTCACCTTTGAGGATAAGGGTACACAGAAATACTACATAACCGTTGATGAGAACAGAATCACCGTATGCGGTGAGAGTGAGCAGGCTCTTTCATTCGGTATCCAGACTGTAAAGCAGATGGTAATGCAGGAAAATGTATTCATACCTTGCGTTGAGATTGAGGACGAACCTGACACACTTGACAGAGAATGCTATCTCGACGTTTCTCGTGGAAGAGTGCCGAAGCTTGACACCATAAAACAGTATGTTGACCGTCTTGTTTTCTATAAATATACTGCATTGCAAATTTATATTGAACACACCTTCCAGTGGGAGGGATTTGAAGAAATCAACATGAACAAGGGCTTTTTGACCGCTGAGGAAATTCTCGAGCTCGACCAGTACTGTAAGGACAGATTCATCGAGCTTATCCCATCAATTTCATCTTGCGGACACCTTTTCAGACTCCTCCACTCGCAGTCATACAACAAATATGCCGAGCTTGGCGGATATGAGCTTGACACTCATAAATGGTTTGAAAGCCGTGAGCATCACACAATCGACACCACAAACCCTGAAAGCTTTGATTTGATAATATCATTATACGAGCAGATTATGCCGCTTTTCTCGAGCAACAGATTCCATATCTGCTGTGACGAGACCATGGACCTCGGCATGGGCAGAGGCAAGGCAATGGCAGACAAAATCGGCAAAGGCCAGATGTATGTTAACTGGATAAACAAGCTTTATGCATACTTGAAGTCCAAGGGCAAGGAAGTTATGTTCTGGAGCGACGTTCTCCGCAAGCAAACCGAGCTGATACCTCAGCTTCCTGATGATATCGTATGCCTCATCTGGGAATACTATCACCCATTAAGAGAACAGAATGTAACACCATTTGTCGAATCAGGAATGAGATGCATGCTTTGTTCATCAGCAGCTGCATACACAAGATTTATTCCTTGGTATCACGGCGAAGGCGGCTTTGTTGCATATGATAACATCTATGATTTGGCACAGTACGGCAAAACCCACAAGGTTGAAGGTCAGGTTCTGACCGACTGGGGTGATTTCGGTCACACCTGCCACGTGGCAATGAGATACCCGATTATCGGTTATGCAGGTGCTCTGTTCTGGAACGCTGACGGAAATGCCGAGCTTGAAAAGTTCGACCGCTTTGTTTCAAAAATCGAGTACGGCGACGAAGAAGTTCTTCCGATACTCAAGGCTATGTCAGCTACCAAGGACTGGATATGGAACGACCATGTTGAAGAAAAGGTATGGCGTGACAGAGGTTGGGAGCCAATTCTCCGTAAGCCTATCGAGGATGATATCAGAGGAATATATAACAAGATGTTCGACCTTGAGATGAAGCTTGCAAAGTGCAATCTTCGCCCTGATATAAGGGATGTTGTGCAGAACTCCGCAAAGGCACACAGACTCCTCGTTATGTGGGAAAGCACAAAGACCGACCCGATTATCCCGCACGAGCAGATTGCAACTGTATGGGAACAGTGGTTCGAAGAATATGCTGTGCTTTGGAGAGCAGAAAACAAGGAAAGCGAGCTTTCAGATATCGCAGACTTTGTTGCATACCAGTGCCAGAGACTCCGTGACCATAAGACATATACAGAATTTTAAAAAAACTCTGGACCACAAGAAAAGTGAACTTTTCTTGTTATCAACAAACTTCGCCTCTCGTCGTACCAATGTACGACTTCGGGTAACCCAAAGCTAAAGCTTTGGCTCAGTTTGTTAATTCCAAAGCTTTTTCCATATCCCCTAAAAAAGCAGAGGGTGTTTAAAAAGTCAGTTGACTTTTTAAACACCCTTTTATTATTCTTCCAATGTCTTATCCTCGGAAAATACCTCGGCAAAGTTGAAGTTTCCAAGCATCTCTACCGTCTTTCCTTCAAAGAGGAATCTGACATTCGAAACTGTGCTGAGTTCCGACAGACTGTTTACTACCGAGTAAACCGCAAGTCTGCTCTTTTCGCTCGTCGGGTCGGTGAGGTTTTTCTCGATAAAGTTCTTGAAAGTTAAGTGGCAGGTGCCATTTGTGGTCTCTGCCGACACAAGCTCGGTATCAGCAGTGACTGTCGATACAAGCTCGGGGTTGACCGGACCTTTTATGAGCTCGTTTATGATATAGCTCTCAATCGGTCGTGTATCTGTAATCTTTATCGTTCTGACCTCTCTTGCAAGTGCTGTTCCGTCCTTTGTCGCAAAATAGAGGACAATATTTTTCGAGTCGGTTGTATATGTATCATTTTCGAGGTTAATGTCGCTGTTTGCGATAAGTCCGATAGGCTTTCCGTCTGCCGCAATCACAGGAGTTCCCTCTGTCATGACCATAACATTCGTCACCTTGTCAATCTGGCAGAGTGTCTTTACTATAGCATAAACAGAGAGCATATTCGCACTTTTATCCTCTCGCAAAAACTCCTTCGACAAATTAACGGTCAGGTTAGTTTCATATGCGACAACATTCAAAAGCTTTGTGCCTTTGCCCGAAACCGCACGGAGTTTTCCGCTCTCGGGGCCCTTCAGAATCTCTCCTATCACAAGCTCGACAAGCTCTTCTTCTGCGTCATACCAGATTGTACGGTTTTCGCACTCAATGGTCGTTCCCTCTTTATTGAGGAAATATATATCTATATTCTTTTCAAATTCGCCCTTATTCTCGGCACTTAAAAAACTGATCAGGAGCGCACCTATTATAATCGCAACCGACAAGACTGCAAGTATTACTTTTTTATTCATACTACACCTCCATTATCGGGGATCGGAGTTTCCTCCGGCTCTTTTACCATAATAGGAAGATAGATTGAGAATATGCTTCCCACTTCCCCCTCGCTCATTACGGTGATTGTTCCGCCGTGCATTGTAACCGCTTCCTTTGCAATAGCAAGTCCGAGGCCTGTACCTCCGGTATCACGGGCACGTGAATCGTCAAGGCGGTAGAATCTCTCAAAGATTCTGTCCTTTTCTGACTCGGGTATTCCCGGGCCGTTATCCTCAACTCTAATTACCGCAAACTTATCCTCCTTAGATAGGCTTGCTCTTACAAACCCATCTTCAGGTGAATACTTGATTGCATTATCAATGATATTATATACTGCTTCCCAGATCTTGTCGTAATCAAGCAGTATCTCCTGCTTGATTTCCTCTGTGAAGTTTGTATAGAGTACTATATTTTTCTCGCTTGCCTTCGGTGTGAGATTCCGCACAATCGCATGAATCATCGCCGCCGCATCAACCGGCACAAGCTTCAGCTCTGCCTTGCCCGAATCCATTCTGGTAAGTGCCAGAAGGCTCTCTACAATTCTTGTAAGCCTGTCAACCTCGTTACTCAAATCCTCCAAAAATTCACGGAGCATTTCAGCATCCGGGTCGGGTGTCGCAACGATACTGTCGCATATAAGCTTGATTGTAGCAAGCGGTGTCTTCAGCTCATGCGATACATCGGATACGAATTTCTTTCGCTTTTCTTCCAATGTCGCAAGCTCATTCGTCATGAAGTTCAAAGTCTCCGCCATCTGCGCAAACTCGTTTGTACCCTTTACCGTTACCTTTTTATCAAAATTACCCTTCGAGATTTCCTTTGCAACCGCAATGAACTCATCAATAGGCGATGTCATAATAAACGACAGACCGAAGCTCAGCATTCCCACCAGCACACTTATCAAAACCGAGATAAGCAACAGGTTAAAGGTCACATAAGCTATAGTTTTATCAATGCCGTCGATTGCTGAAATAAGGTAGATTACACCCAGAACATTATTGTCCTTCTTAACAGGCACCGCAACACTCATCATGCTTGTGCCGAGCTCGTTTTCAGCAATCTTTTGTGCCTGCTCGCCCGATGCCGCAGTATGCACTATATCTCGAAGAAATATTTTTCCCATAAGCTCGGAGTTCGAGTCAAATAAAACACGATATCCCGGGTCAACAACCACGGCACGCATATTTGTACCCGCAAGCACCGATATCACATCATGCTTGGTCTCTACCATACCCACGCTCATATCGGGTGAAATGGTATCGGCTATGATGTTCGCCTTTGCAAACATCGTAACCTGTTCATTTTCATAAAGCCTTTCCTCTAATACACTCAGGACATATATACTCATAAGCGACAGGGTAACCAGAATTACCACAAAGTAGGTCGCCATCATACCCCAGCGCACAGACGAGAAAAAGGTCTTAATCCTTCTTATAATAGTAACCCACTCCCCACTTTGTCTTTATATAATCAGGCTCTGCAGGGTGTTCTTCAATCTTTTCCCTGAGGCGTCGGATATGCACATCAACAGTTCTCACATCTCCCGGATAGTCGAAGCCCCAGGCAATATCCAAAAGATTTTCTCTTGTATAAACCTTGCCCGGATTCTTGACAAAGAGCTCCAACAGGTCAAATTCCTTACCTGTCAATTCGATTACCTTATCCTTTATTGTGATTCTTCTGAAATTGTAATCAAGTGTGATGTCGCCTGAAACAAGGATATCCTTATTTCTCACCTGAGTATCGGCAGGTTTTACACGACGCAGGATCGCCTTGATTCTCGACGAAACCTCACGGATGTTAAATGGCTTTGTTATGTAGTCATCCGCACCGTACTCAAGACCTAAAATCTTATCTATATCCTCACTTTTTGCAGTAAGCATAATAATCGGCACATCTGAAAATCCACGAACTGTACGGCAGACTGTGAGCCCGTCCATCTTTGGGAGCATAAGGTCCAACAAAATCAAATCTATGCTCTCATCGTGTGCAAGCCTTACTGCCTCCTCGCCGTCGAATGCAACCTCGACTTCATATCCGTCCTGCTCAAGATTGTATTTGATGCCCTTTACCAACAACTTTTCGTCATCAACAACAAGTATCTTCATTTTCATTTCCTCTCCTACTCTACTTTTATATAATCCTTCATTGCCTCAAATTTCTTCTCGCCTATTCCCGGCACCTTCAGGATATCTTCAATAACCTCAAAATCACCGTTTTCCTCACGGTATTTTATAATTCGCCCGGCAAACTTATCTCCGATTCCGGGAAGCTTTACAAGTTCTGCTTTGCTTTCGGTGTTAATGTTTATCTTCTCGCCCAAAGCCGGTAACACTTTGACATATTCCTCCGCCTCGGATACCGTCGCAATATCTTCAGCGATTACCTCGTATTCATACTCCCTGTTGCTTGCAAGTCCGAACAAGATAGACACAACAAAGACTAAAACATATAAAACCTTCCACATCTTTTCCATTTGCCGTTATGTATCTCCATACATCAGAACTTTGGGACTCCCACCCCATTATATCCATTATAACACACCTTGGTATATTTTTTCTATAGTTTTTTGAATTTTTGTTGCTTTTTTCGGATTTTTTTTGTATAATAGATATGATATACATTTTTTTGAGGTGGAATATGAAAAAACAAAAACTCCTGGCGCTGATTTTTGCCGTGATTTTCTCAATCATTCCGGCATCATCTGTATACGCCGAAAAGGATAGCGATAAAGCATCAACAAAAACAGTAACTGCAATCGAAGAAGATGACGATTTCCCGTCGCTTCATTCCGACTACTATATGCTCTGCGACCTTGATACAGGCAGAGTTATTACATCAAAAAATGCCGATGAGAAAATCTACCCAGCAAGTACAACAAAGATTTTAACAGCCATTCTGGCACTTGAGCGTTGCGATAACCTCGACGAGGTCGTTGTTGCAACAAGTGAGGCTATTGACCCTATCGACCGTACACACTCGAACATGGGTATCCTGGTCGGTGAGGAGTTGACGGTACGGGAGCTTTTGTACGGTTTGCTTGTGCACTCGGCAAACGACGCCGCAAACGTTCTTGGTGTACATATATCAGGTCATCTCCCGGATTTTGCAGAGCTTTTGAACGCCAAGGCAAGAGATCTGGGTGCTAAAAACACCAACTTCACAAACGCTCACGGTTTCCATGACGATAACCACTACACAACCGTCGAGGATCTTGCAGCAATTACCGTATATGCAATGAAAAATGACCTCTTTGCCGAGATGGTTTCAACAAAAAAATATCAGATTCCCGAAACAAACAAGTATCGTCAGATAAGATATTTTTCAAATACAAATATGATGCTTTCGAATAACCGTACATCATATCACCTTTTCCCATACTGCATCGGTGTTAAAACAGGAAGTACCGATGAAGCAGGAAACTGCCTTGTTTCCGCCGCTGAAAAGAACGGAACACGTCTTTTGAGCGTGGTTATGAAATGTAAAAACATAAACAATGTCGAGGGTGCATATTCGGTAACCGACTCCCGTGCACTTCTTGACTATGGCTTTGATAATTATAAGCACATCACGGTAGCAGGTGTAGGCGATGTTGTTGCCGACTCAAAAGTCCGTGAAGCCAAAGACGGCGTAAGAGTTACCCTCTCTCCTGCAGAGGATTTGAAGATACTCCTGCCAAAAGACCTCGATACCGATAAAATCAAGTTCGAGGTTACTATGAACGAGAAAACCATCACCGCTCCGGTTGAAAAGGGTGCAAGCCTCGGAGAGGCCACATACACCTTGGACGGTGAGATTTTGGGAACTGTGAAGCTTGTTGCCGGAAATGCAGTAGAGCGTGACTTCCTTTTGCACATAATGTTCAGCATATGGGATATTTTAACCGACCCATTTGTTATTGTTGCCGTTTTGGCGATTGCCTTTATAGTCTTCAAGGTACGCTCACGCAGAGAGCAGCGCCGCAGAATGAGAAGACGCCAGCTCCGTCAGTTCCGTGATCTTGACGAATTCGACGATGACGATTATTATGATATGTAATCCTGACCACCCGACACCGCTCGGGTGGTTTTTTATAATATTCGCTCAAATCTCCCTGTTTTTTTGTAAAAAATAGAAGATTTTCGGGTTTTACACTTGCATAACACCGACTTTAATGGTATAATATTTTTTAGTGATAAAATCATAACAATGTAATTCTGAAAGGAGCAGGAACATGAAATATTCAAGCGAAGTAGAATCAATGTGTCCTCTTGCAAAGGGCGTATATCACGGCCCGGCACCAATCCCACAAGAAGGAAAGTGGACACAGGCAAAAGAAATCAAAGACATTTCAGGTCTTACACACGGTATCGGCTGGTGTGCACCACAGCAGGGTACTTGTAAGCTTACATTAAATGTCAAAGAGGGCGTTATCCAGGAAGCATTGGTAGAAACAATCGGATGCTCAGGTATGACTCACTCTGCGGCTATGGCTTCAGAAATCCTTGTTGGCAAGACAATTCTTGAAGCTCTAAACACAGACCTCGTTTGTGATGCTATCAACACAGCAATGAGAGAACTCTTCTTGCAGATTGTTTATGGCCGTACACAGACAGCTTTCTCGGAAGACGGTCTTCCAATCGGTGCAGGTCTTGAGGACTTGGGTAAGGGCTTGCGTTCACAGGTTGGTCCAACCTACGCAACACTCACAAAGGGCCCAAGATACCTGGAGCTCGCTGAAGGCTACATAACAAAGATTGCTATCGACGATCAGGATCAGATTATCGGTTACAAGTTCGTACACCTCGGTAAGATGATGGAAATGATTGCAAAGGGCATGGACGCTAACGAAGCTTTGGAAAAGGCAAGCGGACAGTACGGCAGAGTCGAAGATGCTGTAAAGCTTATCGACCCAAGACACGAATAATCTTAACAGGAGGTAGAATAAGATGGCTTTATTTGAGAGTTATGAAAGAAGAATTGATCAGATCAATGCCGAACTCAAAAAGCACGGCATCGCATCAATCGAAGAAGCAAAGCAGATTTGCGACGATAAGGGTATCGATGTATACGGCCTTGTTAAGAGCATTCAGCCAATATGCTTTGAAAACGCTTGTTGGGCATACATCGTAGGTTGTGCTATTGCAATCAAGGACGGTTGCACAAAGGCTGCTGACGCTGCAGAAAAAATCGGTTTGGGCTTGCAGTCATTCTGTATCCCCGGCTCGGTTGCAGACGACAGAAAGGTTGGTATCGGCCACGGTAACCTCGGCGCAATGCTTTTGCGTGACGAAACAAAGTGTTTCGCATTCCTTGCAGGTCACGAATCATTCGCTGCTGCTGAAGGTGCTATCGGTTTGGCAAGAAGTGCCAACAAGGCAAGAAAAGAAGATTTGAAGGTTATCTTGAACGGTCTTGGAAAAGACGCTGCTCAGGTAATTTCAAGAATAAACGGCTTTACCTATGTTCAGACACAGTTTGACTACTACACAGGCGAAGTTAAGGTTGTAAAGGAAACTGCTTACTCAAAGGGCGAACGTTCAAAGGTTCGTTGCTACGGTGCAGACGATGTTCGTGAAGGTGTTGCAATCATGCACCTCGAAGGCGTTGACGTATCTATCACAGGTAACTCAACAAACCCAACACGTTTCCAGCACCCGGTTGCAGGTACATACAAGAAGGAATGTATCGAGCAGGGTAAGAAGTATTTCTCAGTTGCATCAGGCGGTGGTACAGGACGTACACTTCACCCTGATAACATGGCTGCAGGTCCTGCTTCATACGGTATGACAGATACAATGGGCAGAATGCACTCAGATGCACAGTTCGCAGGTTCTTCATCAGTTCCGGCTCACGTTGAAATGATGGGCTTGATCGGTGCAGGTAACAACCCAATGGTTGGTATGACAGTTGCTTGTGCAGTTGCTATTGAAGAGGCAATGAAGAAATAAAGGTTTTGTAGGGAATGACCTATGTGTCATTCCGCGGTCGAACACATAGGTTCGACCCTACAATTTAAAAATTAACAAGTCGGGGCGATATCATGCAGTCGCCCGTTCTGAACACAAAAAGACCACCCGATGGGTGGTCTTTTATTTTTTCCTTGGATAAGGTTCTTTGACATCGGTAAGTCCCGCAAGATAATCCATGCTGGTATTTAAAACCGTTGCTATTCTTTTGCATTGTTCAAATGTAAGATACCGTTTCCCCGTTTCAATTTTGGAGTAATCGCTTTGGTCAATTCCGGTAAGCATCTGCATTTTGATTTGAGAATAACCTCTCTCTTTTCTTAAACTCTTTAATCTGTTCATTTTTAATTTAACCTTATTATTTTATTTCCTGTTCCAGATTCTTGAATAAATCAGATTCGAAAAAATCAATAACCGAAATTTCCAAACCATCGCATATCTTTTTTATTGTCGAAATAGTTGTGCTGTTATTTCTTCCACCGACAATATTGCTCAATGTAGATTGTGTGATTCCGCTCACAGTAGCAAGCTTATTAACAGTTATACCTTTTTCCTTACAAAGCTCCAGAATTCGCAATCTTACTGCCTCACCTATATTCAATCCAATTACCTCCATTCAGTATGAGATAATTAAATTTTAACTTTTTTGAGTTGAAAAACTTACCTCTTTTGAGTTGTTTTTGACTTTTTATATGTTATGATGACTTGGGAGGCGAATATTTATGCAGGAAAAAATATGTTCATTTTGCGGTCACAGAACAATTATCACAAAAAATCTCGAGGAAAGAGTTTATAAAATACTGTCCGATTTGATTGAAAACCAAGGATATACCACCTTCTACAGCGGTGGCATGGGTGAATTTGATAATTTATGTGAAAAAACCGTCCGCCAATTAAAAAAAGAGCATCCGCATATCAGGCTCTGCCTTATTCTGTATAGATACAACCCACATCTTGAGAATTTAAAGCTACTTTTTGACGAAATAATCGTTCCAGATTTAGAGAATATTCACTATAAACGACAGATAACCGAGCGGAATAAATGGATGGCAGATAGTTCAGATACTGTGTTATGCTATATCTATAAAGATTATGGCGGTGCACATTCCATGATGAAATATGCAGAAAAAGAAAATCGAAAAATAATTCTTGTGAATTGACCACACAAAAAGACCACCCGATGGGTGGTCTTTTCATTTCCTTTTATCTGTCCGCTCTAAAAGATAGTCAATGGAAACATCAAAATAATCCGCAATTTTCATAAGCTCGTTATATCCTGCTTCTCTCTCCCCTGTTTCATACCGGCTTATTGTATTTTGCGACATATTAAGTTCCATCGCCAACTTTAACTGTGTTAAATTTTTCTCTTTTCTCAAATCTTTTAATCTCATAACAAAAAACCTCTTGACTTTATTATACCAAAGAGGTATAATAAAAATATCCCAATCAGGGATATTTATAATGTTTTATGAAAGGTTGATGATTATGAAAAGATTTATTTCGGGTGTTACTGTAGGCTTACTAATTTCAAGCACTATCGCTTTTGCTGCCACTTATACAGCACATCAGGCAGGTTTTAAGGTTTTGGTAAATGGGAAAGAATTCACTTCCGACCCACCGCCATTAGTTGTTGAAGGAAGAACATATCTTCCTCTTCGTGCTATGGGTGATGCTTTAGGTGTTCCCGTTGAATGGAATGCAGAGCTCAAACAGGCAGAGGTTGGAACAACCATTCCTGTAGCTGAACAAAAAACCTATTCTAGAACAAATCCTGCGCCAATAGGAACATCTCAAACCTACACAAAAACAAGCGACTGGCTTGAAACGGATAACTATACCGTTAACATTTCAGTTCAGGAAGTTATTCGTGGCGAAAAAGCTTGGCAAAAAATCAAGGATGCAAATATGTTTAACTCTCCTGCAAAGGATGGATATGAATATATTTTGGTGAAAATCGGATTTACTGTAATGAACACAAAATCTGACTTTTCTATTGATGCAAATTCATACGGTTTTACCGCATTCAGTTCAACTAACGAAGAAATGGAATATGCTTCCGTCGTTGAACCCGACCCCGAACTTTCTGCAAGTTTATATGAAGGTGCAAGCACAGAGGGATATATAACCGTACAAGTAAAGAAAGACGATCCAAATCCGAAACTTGCATACGGTTTAGACTATAATGGTTCAAATGGAATTTGGTTTAGCTTAAACTAACCAACACAAAAAGACCTATGAAATTCATAGGTCTTTTTCATTTTTCTCTTATTTTACAATCAAGCTGTTTCCTGTCATTTCTTCAGGCTTATCAAGGCCCATAAGGTCGAGCATTGTAGGCGCAAGGTCTGCAAGCTTACCTCTTTCGAGCTTAACATCGCCTGCACCGATTACGATAAGCGGAACAGGGTTTGTTGTGTGTGCAGTAAAGCTTTCCTTTGTTTCAGGGTCAACCAGGCAGTCAGCGTTGCCGTGGTCAGCAGTGATAAGGATTTTAGCATTTTTCTTCATAAGTGCTGAAACAACTCTGCCGAGGCATTCATCAACCGCCTCAACAGCCTTAACCGCTGCTTCAAATACACCTGTATGACCAACCATGTCGCAGTTTGCGAAATTCAGGATAATACAGTCATACTTGTCGCTTTCAATCAACTCAACGCAAGCGTCTGCAACAGGGTAAGCACTCATTTCAGGCTGCATATCGTATGTTGCAACCTTTGGTGATGCGATAAGCTTTCTGTCCTCACCGTCATATACCGCCTCAACGCCGCCGTTAAAGAAGAATGTAACGTGAGCGTACTTCTCGGTTTCTGCGATTCTGAGCTGCTTCAAGCCCTTTTTCGAGATATATTCACCGAATGTGTTTGTAAGTGTCTGGGGCTTGAATGCAACCTCAACATTCGGCATACTTGCATCGTACTGTGTCATACATACATAGCAAAGCGGCATAAGTTCACGCTCAAAGCCTGTAAATTCAGGGTCAACAAATGAACGAGTGATTTCTCTTGCACGGTCAGGTCTGAAGTTAAAGCAGATAACCGAGTCATTTGCTGAAATCTTGCCAACAGGTGCGCCGTTCTTAGTAACAACCATAGGAAGAATGAACTCGTCTGTCAAAAGGCTTTCGTTTTCGTCCTTTGTTTCATATGACTTCAAAACCGATGCTACAGGGTTATCGGTCAGTGCACCCTCGCCCTTTACCATAGCATCATATGCCTTTACAACTCTGTTCCAGTTGTTGTCTCTGTCCATTGCATAGTATCTGCCCATAACAGTTGCAATCTCACCAACGCCTGCAGCATCAAGCTTTTTCTGCAAATCTTCGATAAATCCTGCACCAGATGTCGGAGAAACGTCACGGCCGTCCATAACACAGTGGATGTAAACCTTTTCAAGGCCGTTTTTCTTTGCCATATCGATAAGTCCGAAAAGATGTCCGATATGACTGTGAACACCACCGTCAGACAACAAACCGATAAAGTGGATTGCAGAATCGTTCTTCTTGCAGTTTTCGCAAGCATTCTTCAATACATCATTTTCGAAAAAGTCACCGTCGTCGATTGACTTTGTAATTCTTGTAAGCTCCTGATATACAACTCTGCCGGCACCGATATTTGTGTGGCCAACCTCCGAGTTACCCATCTGACCGTCAGGCAGGCCAACGCTCATACCACTTGCAAAAAGAGTGGTGTTCGGGTAGTCTGCGAAGTAGCTGTCAAGATTCGGCTGCTTTGCCTCCTTGATAGCATTGCCCTCAACAGAATCATTGAGGCCGTATCCGTCTAATATAATAAGAGCTATTGGATTCTTTGCCATAATTTGTTTCCTTTCTTTTTTACGAAATTAAAGGGCGAATAACTCGCCCTTTAGAAATTATTTTGCTGCTGCAACGATTGGAGCAAACTTTTCTGCAACGAGTGATGCACCGCCGATAAGACCGCCATCAATGTTTGGCTTTGCCAAAAGCTCAGCTGCATTTGCATCGTTCATGCTGCCGCCGTACTGGATTGTAACTTCCTTTGCACAGTTAGGGCAGTAAAGCTCTGCATAGATTTCTCTGATACCCTTACAAACTTCTTCAGCCTGTTCAGCAGTTGCTGTCTTGCCTGTTCCGATAGCCCAGATTGGTTCGTATGCAATAACAACCTTCTTTGCATCGTCAGCTGCGATTCCTGCAAATGCCTTCTTGATCTGAATAGCGATAAGGTCCATTGTGATGCCTGCTTCTCTTTCTTCGAGGCTCTCACCAACACAAACGATCGGGATAAGTCCCTTCTCGAGTGCCTTCTTTGTCTTTAAGTTTACAGTTTCGTCAGTTTCAGCGAAGTACTGTCTTCTCTCTGAGTGACCGATGATAACATATTCAACGCCCAAATCCTTCAACATATCAGCACTTACTTCGCCAGTAAATGCACCCTTGTCTTCGAAGTGAAGGTTTTCAGCACCGATTTTAACGTGTGTGCCCTCTGCAGCCTTAACAGCTTCTGTCAAGCATACATATGGTGTACAGCAAACAACCTCACAGCTTGCGCCCTTTGTTGCTGCTTCAATCTCCTTAACGAAAGCGTATGTTTCGCTTGGGAGCTTGTTCATTTTCCAGTTACCTGCAATAACATATTTACCCATCTTAATTTTCTCCTTAAAAATTTATATTATTTGTCGTTCAATGCTACGATACCCGGCAAATCCTTGCCTTCCAAGAACTCAAGTGATGCACCGCCGCCTGTTGAGATGTGGCTCATCTTGTCACCAAGACCTGCCTGGTTAACAGCTGCAACACTGTCGCCGCCGCCGATGATTGTAACAGCATCGATCTTTGACAAAGCGTCTGCGATTGCATTTGTACCCTTTGCAAAGTTTGACATTTCGAATACGCCCATAGGTCCGTTCCAAACAACTGTCTTTGCATCAGCGATTGCTTCCTTGTAAAGAGCGATTGTCTTTTCGCCGATGTCAAGACCCTGCCAGCCTGCTTCGATACCGCCCAAGCCAACTGTCTTATACTCTGCATCGTTAGAAAATTCCTTAGCAACAACTGTATCAACAGGGATCAAGAGCTTAACGCCCTTCTTTTCAGCCTTGTCCATCATTTCCTTTGCATATTCGATGTAGTCAGCCTCGAGAAGTGAGTCACCAACTTCATGTCCCATAGCCTTCATGAATGTGTATGCCATACCACCGCCGATGATCAATGTATCAACCTTCTCAAGGAGGTTATTGATAACAGAAATCTTTGATGATACCTTTGAACCGCCAAGGATTGCAACGCAAGGTCTTACAGGATTGTTTACTGCATTACCCAGGAATTCGATTTCCTTCTGGATGAGATAACCTGCAGCTGCAGTATCCAAGAATTCAGTAACACCAACGTTTGAGCAGTGAGCTCTGTGAGCTGTACCGAAGGCATCGTTTACGAACAAGTCTGCCAATGATGCAAGCTCCTTGCTGAATTCTTCAACATTCTTTGTTTCTTCTTTTCTGTAACGTGTGTTTTCCAAAAGAACAACGTCGCCCTCTGCCATCTCTGCAACAGCCTTCTTTGCATTGTCGCCAACAACTGTATCGTCAGCTGCAAAGATTACATCCTTACCAAGCTTTTCTGAAAGCTTCTTTGCAACAGGTGCAAGTGAAAGCTCCGGCTTTGGCTCGCCCTTTGGCTTACCCATATGTGAGCAGAGGATAACCTTTGCTCCGTTATCTATAAGATACTTGATTGTAGGCAAAGCACCGTCGATACGTGTTTCGTCTGTGATGTTTCTGTTCTCATCCAATGGAACATTGAAATCACATCTTACAAGCACCTTTTTGCCCTTTACCTGAATGTCTTCAACGCTTTTTTTGTTTAACATTATAAAACACCTCTTATGATTAATTTTTGTTTAGGCACCGGGATTTATACCCTTTATACCCCATTATCTATATTTTACCCCAAATGAAAGTTTTTTTCAAGGCATTTTTGCTAATTTATAAAAAATTTGTTAAAAAAATATCTTACATACAAAAAAGCTTGCCAAAAGTCCTACAATATCGCCAAAAACCGCTGCAGGAATTACCCTTTTTGTATATTTTACCTTGGTTTTGGCAAAGTATACCGTAAGCGTGTAAAAAGTGGTTTCGGTCGAGCCCATCATCACCGAGGCAAGTCGCCCGGAGAAGCTGTCAGGGCCGTGAATGTTGAGTATTTCCGATAATATCCCAATCGAACCGCTACCCGATATCGGTCGCATAAGTCCGAGTAAAAGCACATCCTCGGCAATCCCGATTTTATCAAGGACAGGCGACAAGAGCCCCAAAAGAGCATCAAGTGCACCCGATGCACGGAGCATTGATACCGAAACCATTATCCCCAAAAGTGCCGGGAAGATGTCGGCAAGAGTCCCGACTCCCTCTTTTGCACCAAGTATAAAGCTCTCGTAAATGGGCGATTTTTTCGAAAGCGAGTATATAATAATTGTCGCAATAAACAGAGGAATTACATAACTCACCGGTTCTTCCTCCCTATTATAATCCGCATCATAATTAGTGCCGAGACAAGTGCAATCCCCGATGCAATCCATATCGGCACAATAACCTCGCCGGGGTTTGCCGCACCTGCACGAAGCGACAGAATTGTCGTCGGGATAAGCTGAATTGATGCTGTATTCATCACCACAAAAAGGCACATCTCGTCGCTGATGTGACATGAATTGCCGTTTAATTTGTCAAGCTCGGACATTGCAGAAATCCCGGCAGGTGTTGCGGCATTCCCCATTCCCATGAGGTTTGCAACAATGTTCATCGTGATATATTCCCGTGCCTTTCCGCCCTTTTTGAGTTTTGGGAAAACCAGCGTAATTACCGGGCTTATAAGCTTTGATATAATCCCCGAAAATCCACTTTTTCCCGAGACCTTCAAGATCCCCGACCAAAATGCAAAGATACCCGCCATCGCAAGCACTGCACTCACCGAGTTTTCTGCACCCGAAAAAAGTGCCGATACCGTTTCGTCAACTCTGCCGTTTAAACACGCAAAAACCAGCGAAACCAGGATAAGCCCCGGCCATATATAGTTCATAAAAACACACCCTCTCAAAGGTATGTATATTTAAAAAAATCTCTCTCTATGCATCAAAAAGAGGCTGTTTAAAGTTTAAACAGCCTCTGCTTTTTAGGGAATAGGAAAACGGGAGGAGCAAGCCCCTCCTTCTACAACAAAACAACACAAAAAAGAAGAAATTCCATAGAATTTCTTCTTTTTTCCCAATTCTTTTAGCAACCTTTATCAGTGCTTGATTTCTGAACGCTTAATCTTCTTTGTTGTAGTCTTTACAAACTCGGTGTCACGGAACTTAATCTTCTTAACCTGCTTATATCCTGCAAGGTTCTGGTTAACCGCCATAACGCCTGCCTTAATCTGCTCCTTCACCGCATCAAGATTTTCTTCTGCATCGGTGTAGATTTCGGCAACAATCATGTTGTCCTCCTGATAAACTACAACCTCGGTAACATTTTCAACAAATGAAATCAGGGTTTCGATTTCTTCAGGATATACATTCTTACCGTTGTCAAGAATGATGATATTCTTCTTTCTGCCTGTGATTGAGAGGAATCCGTCCTCAATCTTACCGATATCGCCTGTATTGAACCATCCATCCTTTAGAACCTTTTCGGTTTCTTCAGGCTTATTGTAGTAACCCATCATTACGATATCGCCCTTTACGCAGATTTCGCCTTCGCCGTCAGCATCAGGGTTTTCAATCTTTAGCTCAACTGTCGGGATTGCATTACCAACCGTGCCGAACTTGATGTTATTGTTACGGTTTAGGGCAACAATCGGCGAACACTCGGTAATTCCGTAGCCGTTAATAATTGTAACACCCAAATCCTCAAAGCCCTTCATGTATTCGTCCGAAATCGGTGCACCACCCGAGATAAGCATCTCAAGGTTGCCGCCGAAGTTATCGAGTACCGACTTGAAGAACTTTCTTCTCATATCAATTCCGCAAGCACGAAGACCATTGCTCACCTTAATCAAAGCCTTAAACGCCTTGGTCTTACCCTTCTTTTCAACTGCCTTCCAGATATTCTTGTAGAAGTTTTCAACAAAGAGCGGAACCATAGAGATATGTCCCGGCTTTGCAGTCTGGATGTCCTTTAAGATTGTCTTTAAGCTGTTGTTGATAAATACGGTATGACCCATCCAAATCTGACAGATAACACTTGCCATAAAACCGAATGTGTGGTTAAGTGGCAGGATACATACTGTAACATCAGGGATAATCATACATGACATTGCAAGATAAGCATCACTTGCAAGGTTCTTGTGCGATAGCATTACACCCTTCGGGTCGCCTGTTGTACCCGATGTATAGATGAGTGCACACATCTTTTCACGGTCGATTTCAACCGCACCATACTCGCCCGAGCCTGAGCCAACAATCGCCTTACCTTCTGCAAGGATTGTGCCGAAGTCATCCATACAGATGAATTCCTTTGTAAATACTCCGAGTTCCTTCAATCCTTCAACCACATCAGTCTTTGCCTTTGAATGAATCAAAACTACACTTTCGCTGCCGTTTAAGATTGTTGCAATCTCGGGTACCTTTAACTCTTTATCAATCGGGACTATAACATTTCCGCTGTTTACACAAGCGAAATATGTAACAATCCATTCATAACTGTTTTCGCCTAAAAGTGCAATCTTTGCACCGTCTTTTAATCCCTTTTTGAGGAAATATTCACCGAGTGCCACAACATCCTCGCTAAACTGCAAGAAGGAAATGTCGGCAATCTCGTCACCTGCTGTTCTGTAGCGAAAAGCTATCTTTTTTCCGTATTCTTTTCCGGCATACTCTGTGAGTTCCTTTAAGTTCTCCATGTATGCTCTTTCCACAAACTGATCAGGAATAACCTTACCCATAAAAATCCGTCCTCTCAAATTTTATTTAAGATTTTACACCTACGACTATTGTACCATATCTTGAGTTATAAGACAAGCTTTTTTGAAAAAAATTACAATTTATAGCCCTGGTAACAATCTCTTTTTACCATTTCCTTGTCAATCTCATCTAAAACCACAAATTTTTTCAGGCTCCATAGCGGTGCGATCAGGTCATCCTTACCGCCATCGCCGGTCAGTCGCTGAATTACAATATCCTCGGGGAGGATTTCTAAAATATCGACTATGATTTTCACATACTCGTCAAGCTCCAGTACCCCAAACTCGCCACGATTGTACTCTTCTGCAATCTGTGTACCCTTTAAAATATGCAAAAGATGCAGTTTTATACTATGCGGCGAAAGCTCTGCCACCCGCCTTGCACTCTCCATCATCATCTCGGGAGTCTCACCCGGGAGTCCGACTATCAGGTGCACACAGACATCAATTCCCTTTTCCCGCAGCTTATTATACCCATCTAAAAATTCGGCATAGCTATGGCAACGGTTTATCCGCTCACCCGTTTCATCAAATACCGACTGCAAGCCGAGCTCCACTATCAAATCGGTTTTTTTGTTAAGTTCTGCAAGATATTCCACCACATCATCGGCAAGGCAGTCGGCACGGGTTGCAATGCTCAATCCCACCACATTCTCCTCGCCAAGCACCGGCTCGAACTTTTCCCTCAAAGTCTCAACGCTTGCATAGGTGTTGGTATTTGCCTGAAAATATGCAATATATTTTGCCTCGGGCCATTTGATATGGAGCTTTTCCTTTACCTCATGGAACTGCTCTATTATCCCCTTTTGCGGATTTCCTGCAAAATCACCGCTACCAAGCGCTGAGCAGTATGTGCAACCGCCCACACCCTTTGTCCCGTCAATATTCGGGCAGGTAAATCCACCATTTAGCGAAACCTTGAACACCTTGGAGCCATATTTATGCCTCAAGTGATAGTTCCAGGTATGGTATCTTTTATTGTCATCGGAATATTTAAAATCGTTCTTCATATATAACCTCTAAAAAAGAGGCTGACTTTTTAATCAGCCTCTGCTTTTTGTGGGGATAGGAAAAAAGCTTTGGAATTAACAAACTGAGCTAAAGCTTCAGCTTTGGGTTACCCGACGGCGCACAGGGGTACGCCGAGCGGCGACGTTTGTTGATAGCAAGAAAAGTTTAACTTTTCTTGCGTTCCGGAGTTTTTTACATCACCATTTTATCTTTCTTCTCTGAAATAATTCAATCCGCACGATGCCGGCTGTGCATTTTCTCTTGACTGTCTTATTGATGTAACAACAAGAATTATCGCTGTCAAAAGGAACGGCAACATATCATATATTGCATTCGGGATAGTGATTATGTTCTTTGGCACATAGTATTTCAAAATGCTGAATGCACCGAAGATAAATGCACCGAGTATAGCTTTTGACGGCTTCCATGTCGAGAAAATAACAAGTGCAACCGCAATCCAACCCATACCGTTTACGCTGTCAGGAAGCCATACGCCACCGCAGGTAATCATCGAGCAGTATGAACCGCCGATACCGCAGATACCACCACCGATTAAAAGGTTGATATACTTCAGTCTGATGATATTAACGCCTGCCGCATCTGCCGCACCCGGATTCTCACCGATAGCACGAACAGACAATCCGACCTTGGTGAAATTATAGTAGATTGCAAGAACAATCGCAATCGCAATACCAAGGTAAACATACGGGTTAAATGAGAACAAAAGCTCACCTACAACCGGGATGTCACTAAGCCCCGGGATATTGATATTCGCAAGCTGTGCAGTGACATTCGCAGGAAGCTTTAGTGAATCTGTTCCGAGGTTTGTCTTTGCAAAGCTTCTTACACACTCACCGACAAAGTTCGAAAGACCGATACCGAATATCGTGAGTGTAAGACCTGTTACATTCTGGTTTGCCATCATAGTAACGGTCAGGAATGCATAGATAAGTGCACCAAGCATTCCGGCAATAAATGCCGCAATCAGCGCAACTGCAAGGTTATCGAAGAAGTATCCGGCAACAAATCCACCGCAGGCGCCAAGTGCCATCATACCCTCAACACCGAGGTTTAAGTGCCCCGATTTTTCGTTCATAATCTCACCGAGAATACCAAAAAGAATCGGAGTTCCGGCTAAGATTGCCGCCACAATGAATTTTATAAACATACCCATTATTTAACCCCTCCTCTTAATACAAATTTGTATCTTATAAAGAATTCGCATCCTAAAACAAAGAAGAGGATGATTCCTTGCAAAACATCTGCCGAATAGGTCGAAATTCCGTATGTCGACTGCATAACCGACGAGCCCTTCTCGAGCACGCTGAAAAGGAATGATACAATCAGGATTCCGAAAGCATTGAGCTGTGCAAGCCAGGATACAATAATCGCTGTAAATCCGACTCCGCCTGCAACCGACTCGGCAAGTGTCATATCCGAGCCTGTAGCCTGTACCATACCTGCCAGACCGCAGATACCGCCACTTATAAACATGGTAAGCAATGTTACCTTGTTTACATTTATTCCGGCATATGTTGCGGTCGCTTTACTCTCGCCGACAACACTGATTTCATAGCCTTTCTTTGTGTAGTTTAAGTAGATAAATACAAACACCACCAGAATCAGTCCGATTATCCAGCCCATATGTATTCCAAACACCTTATCGAGCTGTGCGTTCTGTGTAAATCTTGCGATTTTCGGGAAACCACTCGATGCCGGGTCTCTCCACGGACCGTCTCTTAAGAATATGATAACATTCAAAGCGATGTAGTTTAACATCAATGTAAAGAGTGTTTCGTTTGTCCCGAACTTACACTTAAAGAATGTCGGGATAAGTCCCCAAAGTCCGCCGCCGATAATACCTGCCAGTATCATCAGGATTATCAAAAGCCAGTGCGGAAGGTTTGAGTGGAAAAGTGCAAAGTATGATGCAAATACCGCACCCATTATAATCTGTCCTTCACCGCCGATGTTCCAGAACTGCATCTTGAACGCCAATGTTACACCGAGTGCCGAAATCAGAAGCGGAATCATAATCTTTACAGTACCCTGAAATGCCATTGCACTTCTGAACGCACCGCTCACAATTGTTCCGTAAACCGCAAACGGGTTGTGTCCGATAAGCAGGATAAAGAATCCGCCCGCAATTATTGCAAGCAATACCGAGAATATGCGGAGCATAAAGATTTTGTTGTTAGAAAGCTCTGTTCTTTTGCTTATACGAACCAACGGTTCCTTTTTTGAAATCATACTCCCACCTCCTTGGCTGTTTTTCCTGTCATCATAAGACCGATTTGTTCTTTTGTAACCGATTTTGCATCAACAATACCTGTAACCTCACCGTGACACAAAACCATAATTCTATCGGATAACTGCAAAAGCACGTCAAGATCCTCGCCGATAAAGATTACCGCAACGCCTCTCTTCTTTTGCTGATTCAAAAGGTCATAAATCATATACGACGAATTGATATCAAGTCCACGCACCGGATATGCGGTAATCAGAAGATTCGGCTCTGCCGAGATTTCTCTTCCCAGGAGTACCTTCTGAACATTTCCGCCCGAGAGCATTCGAACAGGTGTATCAATGCTCGGTGTTTTAATCTCAAGTGTCTCAACCAACTCGTCCGCAAGCTTTCTTGCACCCGATTTCTCGATAAATACGCCCTTTGATTCGTTATAGTTTTTGAGCATCATATTATCTGCAACGCTCATTGACGCAACAAGTCCCATACCGAGTCTGTCCTCCGGGACAAAGCTCATCTGTATGCCGAGGTCGATAATCTCTTTCGGCTTTTTACCAACGATATTTTCCTTTTTATAGAGGATTGCGCCCTTCTCAACACCCATAAGTCCTGCGATGGTTTCGCAAAGCTCTTTCTGACCGCTTCCGGCAACACCTGCAACGCCCAGAATTTCACCGCTGTTTACGGTAAACTCAACATCATTCAAGCCGACTGTTCCGTCGTCCTTTTTGACTGTGAGGTTTATAACCCTCAAAAGCTCTGGAGTATCCGCAACTTCCGGACGCTCGATATTCAAATCAACTGCATGGCCAACCATAAGCTCGGTCAGCTTTTTCTCGTCGGTTTCCTTTGTTATTACGGTGTCGATACTCGCACCCTTTCTGAGTATCGTAACACGGTCGCTTATCTCCATAACCTCGTTGAGCTTATGAGTGATAATGATAATCGCACAACCGTTTTCTCTCATCTTTCTCAATATATCAAAAAGTACCTTGATTTCCTGCGGTGTCAAAACTGCAGTAGGCTCGTCCAGGATAAGGATTTTCGCGCCACGGTATAAAACCTTTAAGATTTCAACATTCTGTTTTTCGCCGACAGACATATTGTAAATCTTTTTATCAAGCTCAACCGCAAGACCGAACGAATCACAAATCTTCTGTACCTCTTCTTTTGCCTTTTTAGAGCCGCCTCTGCCCGTTCCGAGCACTACGTTATCGAGTGCCGAGAAAACATCAATCAGCTTAAAATGCTGATGAATCATACCGATTTTGAGCTTTGCTGAATCGGCAGGGGAATTTATTACGGTAGCCTCACCGTCAACGAAAATCTGACCGCCGTCGGGATGATAAAGACCTGAGAGCATATTCATCAATGTGGTCTTTCCCGAGCCGTTTTCGCCCAGAAGAGCAAGAATTTCGCCATAATTTACCGTTAAATCTATATCGTCATTTGCAACAACCGTTCCAAATACTTTTCTTATATCTTTACATTCAATAGCCGGAGTCGCCATTTTCATCACCTCTTGTATGCCATTTTTATTAACCATATTTTAAGGCAAAAAGGCGGACTTATTGGGTCCGCCTTATATGCTTTTTCTTTACAGATTATTTAACAACAACGTTCTTGTAGTACCAGTTGATTCCGCCTGTGATTGTAGCGTCATCAAGTGTCTTACCTTCTTCGCCAACTGTCTTGCCGTCATTTGTTTCGATTACGCCATCAAATACATTGAAGCCTTCTTTTGTAATCTTTTCTCTTGCTGCTTCAACTGCTGCCTTCATTTCATCTGTGCAAAGGTCAGCATTGAGTTCTGTGATGTCAACCAAACCGTCGTCCATGCCACCGAAGTAGTTTTCAGCTGTCCATGTTCCGTCGATTACAGCCTTTGTAGCCTGTGTATAGTAAACGCCCCAGTTCCAGATTGTTGATGTCAAAGTAGCCTTTGGAGCATCCTTAATCATGTCTGAGTTGTAACCTACGCCCCAAACGCCTGCAGCTTCTGCTTCGAGCTGTGGGTTAGGAGTATCACAGTGCTGAGCCAATACGTCACAACCTTCGTTGATAAGAGCCTTTGCAGCATTTGATTCTTCTGCAGGGTCATACCAGCTGTTTGTAACCTTTACCAATACCTGTGCATCAGGGTTAACTGAAGCAACACCCATAGCGAATGCGTTGATACCGCCTGTTACTTCTGAGTTTTCGATACCCATAGCTGCAACATAACCGATCTTGTTTGATTCGGTCTTCATACCTGCAACGATACCTGAGAGATATCTTGCCTGGTAGATTCTACCGAAGTAGTTGTTCATGTTCTTGCCGTTGTTCTTGTAGCCTGTGCCGTGTGAGAAGATAACATCAGGATACTGTTCTGCCAAAGCTTCCATTGTGTCCATGTATCCCCAGCTTGTACCGAAGATGATGTTACATCCTTCTTCAATACACTCTGTGATAGCTGTTTCTGTAGCTGTTGGGTCTGTGTCGTTAACATTGTTCTTTCTTACAATCTGTGAATCGTCAAGGCCTAAGTTCTTCTGCATTTCCTGGATACCCAAGTCATGTGCATATGAGTAGCCTGAACCTGCATCAGGATCACCGATGTGGATTACACCAACCTTAACGTCTGCTTTTTTGCCTGCGTCTTCGCCTGTCTCGCCGCCGCATGCTGCCATTGAAGCACACATTGCAACACCGAGAAGTACTGCCAATAACTTTTTCATTTGAAAAATCCTCCCTTAAAAAATGGTTAATTTAATTATTTAAAAGGCTTTTGCCTTATAAATCAATCTCTGAATACTATGTCACCCGTTGCTCTCATCTCATCGACAATCGCAAGCGATTCCACACGAACTCCCATGTTACGGATTTCTGCTCCACCGTGCTGGAATCCCTTCTCGACTACGATTCCGGCACCTGCAACCTCGGCACCTGCAAGCTTTACGACCTCCAAAAGCCCCAAAAGTGCACATCCGTTTGCCAGAAAATCGTCGATTATAAGTACCCTGTCATCTGCCGACAGGAAATCCTTCGAAACTATTATATCATAAATTCTTCCGTGTGTAAAGGACTGAACTTTAGTTGTATATACATCTCCTGCAATATTTTTTGTCTGACTCTTTTTTGCAAAGACAACCGGCACACCGAAATACTGCGCCGCAACACAGGCAATACCTATTCCCGAAGCCTCGATGGTGAGTATCTTTGTAATCTTTTCACCCTCAAATCTTCTTTTGAATTCCTTGCCTATTTCCTGAAAAAGTCCGATATCCATCTGATGATTCAAAAAGCTGTCGACCTTTAGAATGTTTCCCTCTTTCACGACACCTTTTTTCAGTATCATATCCTTTAACAACTTCATCAGTCGGGACCTCCTCTTTCTATCTTATATAATATATTATAATACTACAATATGGAATTTTTTTCAACCCCCTTTTTCTTTTTTTCGTCAAAAATATTAAAATTTATTTTTTCATTTTACTTATTTTAACATAACAAAAATACCCCGCAAATGCGGGGTATTTTCTTGTCAGTTTTTCTTTTCGTCCTTCTGATTGTTTTTGTTGTTACGGTTTTGTTCTTTTTCCTGCTGATTCTGCTGGTTTTGCTGTTGTTTCTTGTTTTCTTCCATTATTTAACACTTCCTTTCTTTGAATATTGTGTCTCTCTTTTTTGGAAAATATACATTGCCCTCAAAAATTTCCCTTTCGGGTTGATTTTAGCAAAGGTTTATGATAAGATATATTCCATTAAATTTCCAGGAGAAAAGAAATGTTTAAACATAAAGAACTAAAAAATGCCCTCTTGAGCATTGCAGTCCCTGTTGCACTGCAAAATCTGCTTACTTCACTTCTTAATATGATAGATACCGTCATGATCGGCTCGCTCGGTGACCGTGCGGTTGCGGCGGTCGGGCTTGCAAATCAGTGGTTTTTCATATTCAATCTTGTAACCTTTGGCGTTGCGAGCGGTTCTACTATTTTCATTGCCCAGTTTTTCGGCAAAAAGGATTACGAAAATCTCCAGCTCCCGGTTGCATATTCACTCTTTTTATGCTCGGCAGTATCGCTGATTTTTGCAGGTCTTGCCATATTTGCACCCGAGTTTATTATGGGAATCTTCACCAAGGACCGTGAAACGATTCTCTGTGCCGTTCCATACCTTAAAATCGCAGGAATAAGCTATGTTATGATGGGGCTGAGCCTTCCTCTTGCAACCGCTATGCGCTCAACCGAGCTTGCGCTTGTTCCACTTCTTATCACAGGAACGGCTCTTCTTATCAACACTTGTCTTAACTATATTCTGATAAACGGACACTTCGGTGCTCCTGCATTAGGTGTCTCGGGTGCTGCAATCGCAACATCAACAGCAAGAGTTTTTGAAACTGTAATGATTTTTGCCGTAATGCTCTCAGGCAAGACAAAAATACGATTACGCCTCCGACACTTCAAGCCCGATATGACTTTCATTCCGCAATATATAAAAACCATTCTCCCGGTTGTCTGCAACGAAACCATGTGGGGACTTGGCATCAGTATGTATAACGTTATCTTCGGACATATGGACAATGCAATCGTTGCGGCAAACCAGATTTCGAGAAACTTAGAACAGCTCACAACCGCACTCTGTATGGGTATCGCAAGTGCCGGCGGCGTGGTTGTAGGCAAAAAAATAGGCGAGAAAAAACAGAGCGAAGCAAACAGCTACGCAAAGAAATTCTCGCTTATATCGTGTAGTATCGGCACAGTTTTAGGCATACTCATGCTTGTTCTGATGCCATACTATTTAAAACTTTATTCAAATGTATCCGTCGATGCACTCGGCTATGCAAAGATACTCATTACCATGTTTGGCCTGTTTATGTTCTTTAAGGTCTACAACTATATGGCAATCGTCGGAATCCTCCGAAGCGGCGGAGATACTACCTTCTGTTTCTGGCTTGATACCGGCTCACTCTGGGGTGTCGGTGTGCTTGGTGCATACCTTTCGGCATTCGTGTTCCATGCACCGTTCTGGATTCTTGCATTCTTCCTTGTCGCAGAGGAAGTCGTAAAAGCAACAGGTGCATTCCTGCGATTCAAATCGGGGAAATGGCTGAATGATTTAGTTAACTGACTTTTTCTCTATCACAGCAACAATCGGCGGATTTTTAGGGCGGTTTGAGTAATCGAATTTCAGTACGGTATATTTCCTGTAGTCTACGCCTTTTAGGTACTCTAAAAGTGCTTCACACTCGGAAAATCCTGTGTCACCGCCTCGGTAGATTACAAGCAGAATCACACCGTCCTCTTTCAGGAGCACCATCGATTTTTCGATAGCTTCAACTGTGCTTTCGGCTTTGGTGATAATTCTGTGATCTCCACCCGGAAGATAGCCGAGATTGAATATTGCAAAGCTGATTTCTTTGTCAATATATCGATCGAGCTCGGCGTGCGAATCATTGATGAAAACTACATTTTCATATCTGTAATTCTGATTTTTAGCGGCATCTAATGCCGCTTTTTGAATGTCAAAGCCAAAAACGCACCCGTCCATGCCGACGGCATTACTTAGTTTTAAGGTATCGTTTCCGTTTCCGACAGTTGCATCGATTACGACATCGCCCGGCTTTACTGCCTTTTCAATATAAAACTCACATATATCCTGTGGGTTATTAAATATCATACTATCACCTCGGAAAAATCATATCATCCATGGTGAAATATGTCAAGGAAATGATGATTTTTACTGTTGAAATCTCACATTCCTGTATCAGAATTTTCCCCATAACCCTTGACAAACTCCCGTAAAAGTTATATACTTATACATTGCAATGATTAATTATAATGAGGTATTATTATGAATTTTAAGGAATACATAGCAAAAAAGCTTGAAAAACTTACAGGTCTTGAACTCGATACTCTGCTCGGTGCTTTGGAGACTCCGCCCGATTCAAAGTTGGGCGACCAGGCATTTCCGTGTTTTATTCTTGCAAAAACCATGAGAAAAGCACCGCCTGTCATTGCATCTGAGCTTGCAGCAAGTTTTGAAAGCGATGAATATATTAAAAAGGCAGAAGCACTCGGCGGATACCTTAATTTCTTCTATAACAGAGAAACCTTTACAAAGAGTATAATTACAGAGATTGCCGAAAAGAAGGACAACTACGGTTCATCAGATATGGGAGAGGGCAAGACCGTTTTAGTTGAGTTTTCATCACCTAACATCGCAAAGCCTTTCCATATCGGTCACCTTTTCTCAACCGCAGTCGGGAACTCTCTTGAGAAAATTTACCGCCATCTCGGCTACAAAACCGTAAAAATCAATCATCTCGGTGACTGGGGTACACAGTTCGGAAAGCTCATCTCGGCATACAAGCGTTGGGGTGACCGTGAAGTTATCGAAAAAGACCCTATCAACGAGCTTTTGAAGATTTATGTAAAATTCCATGAAGAAGCCGAAAAGAACCCGGCTCTTGATGATGAAGCAAGGGAATATTTTAAGCTCCTCGAGGAAAATGACCCTGAAACAACCGCACTCTGGAAGTATTTTAAGGATGTCAGCCTTGTGGAATTCAACAGAGTTTACGACCGTCTCGGTGTAAGCTTTGATTCCTATGCAGGCGAAAGCTTCTATAGTGACAAGATGCAGGAAGTCGTTGATATTCTTGCCGAAAAGGGGCTTTTGACAGAAAGCGAAGGCGCTCAGGTTGTTGACCTCTCCGAGAAGAATATGCCGCCTTGCATAATCTTAAAGTCTGACGGTGCAACAATCTATGCAACAAGAGATATCTCTGCTGCGCTCTACAGAAAGCGCACATACGATTTCTATAAAAACATCTATGTTGTCGGAACACCGCAGGCACTCCACTTTAACCAGATTTTCTCGGTTATCAAAAAGGCGGGCTACGACTGGGGCGATGACTGTGTCCATGTTGGTTTCGGGCTTGTAAAATTCCCTGACAAAAAGCTCTCAACCCGTCACGGCGACGTAATCTTTTTGGAGGATGTTTTGAACGAGTCGGTTGCAAAGACTATGGAAATCATCTCCAAAAACTCTCCTGATATGGAAAACAAGGAAGAAGCAAGCGAAAAAATCGGTATCGGCGCTGTTTTATACACATTCTTAAAGAACAGCCGTGAAAAGGACATCGTATTTTCATGGGACAGCATGCTCGACTTTGAGGGCGAGTCTGCACCTTATGTTCAGTACGGCTATGCCCGTGCAAAGAGTATTTTGAGAAAGAATACCCTCGGCTATGAAAACCCTGATTTTTCAAAGACCGTTTCTGATGATGAATATGCTCTTTTTACACAGCTTGCTGCCTACGGCGATGCTGTAGCAGATGCTGCTGAAAAGAACGAGCCGTTCTATATAAACAGATATGTTACAAATCTTGCAAGAGCCTTCAATAAGTTCTATAACAGCTGCCCGATCTTAAAAGACGGCATTGATGAAGAAACCAAAAAGGCAAGACTTGCAATTGTTGAGGCTACATCGGTAGTTATAAAGAGTGCCTTGTCACTCCTCGGTATTGATACCGTTGAAACTATGTAAGTGAGGTAATATTAAATGTACAGACTTCAAAAAGAAAAAAATATAAATATGCTGTATAACACGCTGTTGGCACTCAGCATCATACTTGCGTGCCTGCATCTGGCAGATGAACTTTTTGATATGGTGCTTTCGATTGTTTATTACGACAAATTCAATGTTTCATCTATTATATATGTAATGTGCCAGTTACTCACAATTTATATCCCATTTATGCTGATAATCCCGAACGGAACTACACCAAAAGCAATAATACTCAAGTGGGTGCTATATGCGATCGCAATATGCTACCTAATCGGCAACTGCTGGGTTATCTATTACATGGTTATGAATTCGTTTGCAGATTTCTTCAGTGCAGGATTTACTGAATTCTATGCCTTTCAGCGTGAAAATGCACTGATGTTTAACTATATAAACTGGGGTTGCTATGAGCCCATAGGTGTCCTTTTCAGTTGTGTTGCCGCATTGTTGCATTTTGTATGTGCCCGCACTCTCAGAAAGGGCAGAAAGACATTCAGAACAATGCTGATTCTTATACTTTTGCTGACAACAGGTATTCCATCTTTCTATAAGTTGTTTGCATACAGTCACCTTTCAATCAATATGGAATTTACACTCATTAAAAATATGTTTCTTGTTGCATCACAGATACTTTGTTACGGAGCGCTTATTTCGCTCTCGCTCTCGCATCGTCTGTGGCAGCAAACCTTGTGGACAGTTGCCCGCAAAAACCAATATCGCAGATAGCACAAAAACGGATTTTCCTTTGTACGAAAATCCGTTTTTTATTTACAAAATTTGCACGATTTTAAATAATATAATTGCTAAAAGATACCGAGTTGTGGTATACTCATAATAGCAAAACTCTAAAGGAGGACAAACTACATGGAAACTTTCGGCATTTTTAACATCATCACCCTCATCGGCGGGCTTGCCCTCTTCCTGTTCGGAATGAACGTTATGGGTGACGGTCTTGAGCGTGCCTCGGGAAACAAGCTTACATCAATCCTTGAAAACCTTACCTCAAATCCGCTAAAAGGGCTCCTGCTTGGTCTTGGTGTTACCGCAATAATCCAGAGTTCATCAGCTACAACCGTTATGGTGGTCGGATTTGTAAACTCAGGGATTATGACACTCTCACAATCAATCGGCATCATAATGGGTGCAAATATCGGAACAACCGTAACCTCCTGGCTTTTGAGTTTATCAGGTATCGGCGACTCGGGTAACTTCATTTTAACCCTCTTTAAGCCTACAACATTCTCACCTGTTCTTGCATTTATCGGTATAATTCTATATACCTTCACAAAAAAACAGAGAAAAAAAGATCTCGGTGCAATCTTGCTCGGTTTTGCCGTTTTGATGACCGGAATGGAAACGATGTCGTCAGCAGTTGACCCACTCAAGAATAGTCCTGAATTCGCAAATATATTGCTTCTTTTCTCGAATCCAATTCTCGGTATCTTAGCAGGTGCTATACTTACCGCAATCGTCCAGAGTTCATCAGCATCAGTCGGTATTCTCCAGGCGCTTGCCGTAACCGGTGGCATAACATACTCAAATGCCATCCCAATTATTCTCGGTCAGAATATCGGTACCTGCGTTACTGCAATGCTCTCCTCAATCGGCACAAACAAGAATGCAAGAAGAACAGCCATTGTTCATCTTTCATTCAATATTATTGGTGCACTTGTCTTCCTGATTGTATACTATCTCATCAGATGGTTTATCGGAATACCTTTTATAGACGACTCAATTTCAGCAGTAAATATCGCAATCATCCACAGTATATTCAATGTATTCGCAACAGCTGCACTCTTCCCGTTTACCAAGCAGCTCGAAAAGCTTGCATACGTTATTGTTCCTGAAAAGGGCGAGGATAAAAAGACACTTCTTCTTGATGAGCGTCTCCTTGCAACACCGTCTGTTGCAATAGCTCACGCAAAGAATGTCACAAATCATATGGCAAACATCTCGTATCAGAGCCTTATCTCGGCAATCTCGCTTATCGATAAATACGACGAAGACATTGCCCGGTCGGTAGTGGAAGCTGAATCCGAAGTCGACTACTACGAGGACAAGCTCGGCACATATCTTGTAAAACTGAGCCGTCAGACCCTATCTGTAGAGGACGGTCACGAAGTATCAAACCTTCTGCATACAATCGGCGACTTTGAAAGAATGTCCGACCATGCAGTAAATATCTATGAAACTGCACTTGAAATTCATGAAAAGAAGCTTGTATTCTCGGGCGATGCCCTGACAGAACTCAGGGTTATGACCGAAGCATTGGGCGAAATCCTCAATATGACAACCGATGCATTTATAAACGAGGACCTCGAGCTTGCGAAAAAGGTCGAGCCACTCGAGCAGGTTATCGACCGCCTGAAGAAAAAGCTCAAGAGAAACCACATCAAGCGTCTGCAGACAAACGAGTGCACAATCGAGACAGGCTTTGTCTTCTCTGACCTTGTTGCAAACTACGAGCGTGTTGCCGACCACTGTTCAAATATCGCAGTATGTCTTATCCAGGTTGCAAACGATAGCTTCGAAACTCACGATTATCTGCACCACGTAAAGGACGACGGCGAAAACAATTTCGTAGCACAATACGAGAAATACAAGGAAAAATACTATATATAAAATCGAATATTCTTGACCTCCCCTTATCTTTATGGTAAAATTATTATTGCCTTTCGAGGGGAGGTTTTTTTGTGGATAAACTCATAATCGGAAACATTATCTCATTTTGTTCATCAACATCTGCAATGATCGGGTGTTGCTCAAAAAGCAAGAAGACAATGTTTTTATTACAGTTTTTAGAATGTACGCTCCTGGCGGTGGCATCGGTATTTTTCGAGTCCTATGCCGCTATTACGACACTTTTATTGTGTGCCGTAAGAAACCTGCTTGTTGCCTACGGAAAGTTTTCAAAGCCTCTTTTGATTGCTTTTCTGATACTTGTTCCACTTTTGGGAATCATAACAAATAACCGTGGTTTTATCGGGCTTTTGCCGGTCATTGCAACAATCCAGTACACCCTTTGTTGCTACATAATAAAAAATGCCAACGGTATGAGATTTGCGATTCTGGCAAACCTCGCCTGCTGGATTACATACTCATTTTTAATCTGTGATTTTTCGACCGGGATAATAGATAGCATAACGGCATCTGTAGATATCTTTGCAATAATCAGGGACAGCATAAAAAAGAAAAAAGCCGGGCACTAAAAGCCCGGGCTCTTAAAGTTTTATTTTACAAAAAGGCTGATTGCGCTGATTACTACAGGTATTACCATAGCGCATGCGCAAACTATGCTGATAATCTTTATCTGCTTTTTTGAAAATCTCACAAAAATACACCTCAATCCCATAAAAATCAAATATTAAATATATTGTATCATATATTTTTGCAAATTGCATTACTTTTTTAAAAATTTTTCGAAAATGTAATAATCTTTTTTCAAGGAGAACAGTTATGTACTCAAAAAAATTCATGACCGCCGCTATATCGCAGGCAAAGCTTGCCGCAAAACACGGCGAAACGCCGATTGGCGCAGTTATCTGCCGTGACGGTGAAATCATAGCACGTGGCAGAAATAAACGTGAGGCAAAGCTTAATTGCCTCTGCCATGCAGAAATCGAAGCAATAAACAAAGCCTCGAAAAAGCTTGGTGCATGGCGGCTTTCAGAGTGTGACCTGTATGTGACTCTTGAGCCCTGCCCGATGTGTGCCGGTGCAATCATTCAGGCACGGATAAAGAACCTGTATTTTGGTGCATACGACTACAAGGCAGGCTGTGCCGGAAGTAAAACGAATTTGTTCGAGCCGGGGCTCTTTAACCACGATGTTTCGGTTGAGGGCGGGCACGAGGAAGAAGCCTCAAAAAAGATTTTACAGGATTTCTTCAAAGATTTGCGAAAAAGCAAAAAGGAAGCAAAAGATAACAGTTAAAAGCAGTCCAAAAAGGAACTGCTTTTTTGATTTGTTTCATCGCAGGTAACAGATTTATCTGTTCGGCATTCGCAGGAGAGGGGTTACCTTTCTGAAAAACAGTTTAGCGATAAATTTATGCCACTTTTCACCGACGAAAAGTGGCAATAAGACAAAAATCTGGAGGGCATGGAAGCCCTCCCCTACAAAACCCACATAAAAATGCCCTACCGTTTCCGATAGGGCATTTACTGTTTTTAACTTACTTTTCGTATGTTGTCCAGTCTCTTGGAGCCTTAATTTCAGTCCACTTTTCTGTGCCGTTTTCTTTACGTCCGTAGTTGTGGCTGTTTGTAGCTTCCTGAACTGCGATGTAGTACCAAGCAGATTCGTTGCTGTTATCGCTCCACTTGTTCATGTCATCCAACAAGTCGTCCGGAGTTTCTGGGTTACGCTTGAGAACACGGTTTACAAGAGTCATAGCCTCTGCACGGGTGATGTTCTTGTCAGGACGGAAGATACCGCCGTTGTAACCTTCTATCCAACCAATAGCAGCTGCTCTGTTGATGTATTCCTCTGCCCAGTGACCGTTGTCATCTGTGAATGCATCTGTGATTTCAACTTCAGTATGGTCAAATCTTGCACAGAGTGTTGCAAATTCAGCACGTGTGATAGGTGCATCCGGTGCAAATGTGTCTGCTGTTCTTCCCTTGATAATTCCAAGACCTACAAGAGTTGAAACTGCTGCATTGAACCAGTCATTTTCCTTAACATCAGTGAAGTTGTTTGTCTTCTTCAAGTTGCCATCACGAACTTCGTCCTTCAAAAGACGGAAGAGGATTGTTGCAACTTCTGCACGGCTGATGTTGCCCATTGGCTGAACTGTGCCGTTTGGATAACCTACGATATATGCAAAGTGGTCGCCACCTTCAAGCAAGTCCGGAACATCCGGATCTACCGGCTTATCAGGATCGTCAGGATCAACAGGTCTTACAACTGTACCAGGGTTTGGACGTCCGCCACCCGGTGTATACTTGTTGATTATGATTGTAGCCTCATCCTTACCATAATATGTAATCTTTACATATGACTCATCTTCCTGTGTGGCAGGATCGTCACCAATCAATGTATAACCTGTTATATCACCTGTGATGTCGTATTCACCAAAATCAGAAATGGTTGCACCGAGGCATTCAAGATACAAATCCTTTGCAAGCCATGTGTCGAGTTCAGCTTTGTTTGTATATCCGGTATCACCAATACCGTCAACTTCAATTTCAAAAGTTACGGTATATCCAGCTGCTACGTTACCGGCGATGTTACGGCTTACTTCTTTATACAATCCGAATGACTCTCCGCCAAACTTAATCTTGCTTGTATCAGGAAGAGCTATACCTGCAGGGATATTTGCAGTAACTGTAAACTTACCTGTAACAGGTGCATCTTCGAGTTCTGCCAAAAGTGCAGCTTCGTTTGAACCGCCATATTTATTGATATATCCCATAGCTTTCTGAATATATACATCATATACCTGCTTTAAGATTAATGTATCAAGCTCTGCTTTCATATCAACTGTTGTTGCAGCATTTTCTTTTGTTGTGCTGTAATCATCAGCATATGTTCCGCTTTCTTCTCTTACCTTGATATCAACAAGTTCATCTTCTACATTAACACCATCTAAAACCTCTGCGGTTGATGCAATCTGTGTTCCACCTGTAACTTGTTTTACCAGTTCACTTATCGATGCAGGATCAGCAGCCATTGCCATAGGCATTGTAGCCACAAGCATTGCTGTAGCCAACAACGATGCTATTGTTTTTTTCATAAAAACTACTCCTCTCTCTAGAAAAATTCTCTAATGACGACCATAAAAGAGAAAATCCGATATTTATATATCATAATTATATCGCAATATGTTTTATTTGTCAATAATTTCTTTTTATTTTTTTAGCAAAAGTTCATAACAAAAACCGACACCCGGGGGTTTTTCTAATTTCAATAAAACACTTGCAATTTCTTCCATTTAATTATATAATAGAAGTATAAAATGGGTAATATATGTAAAGATTGCTTTATGTGAAATTTTACGGAGGATTTTTTTATGAGATTTTTAGAACAGAAATTTATTCCCTGTCTATTCGGAAACGACATAAATGTATATAGCGTAGCCCGTGCCTTCTATGAAAAGTACAAGGTGAAATCAAAGGTTTTCGGAAAAGCTCTTTATGGCCCTTGTTATAAGAGTGAGCTTGTGGACTTTACCGAAGTTCCGAATCTTGACACTCCCGAAATCCTTCTTGAGGTATTAAACGGCTATGCAAAGGAGCACGCTGAAAAGCGAATTATCGCAATCGGTTGCGGTGACAACTATGTAAAGTGCATCGCCTGCAACAAGGAAAATTTGCGTGCAAATGTTATTGCTCCCTACTCCGACTATGACTTTTTGGAAGGGCTCATGGATAAGGAAAAGTTCTATGCACTCTGTGCAGAACACGGCATAGAAACCCCTCAAACCTGTATAGCAACAGCATTGAGCCGTGACGATATAACGGTACACTTCGACGGTCCGTATATCTTAAAGCCTGCAAATCAGGTTGAATATTATAAACACAAGTTCGACGGTCAGAAAAAGGTGTTCAAAATTGAAACTTTAGAAGAACTCAAAAAGACCATCCGCAAGGTATATGATGCAGGTTACGAAGACCATATGATAATCCAGGAATTTATCCCGGGCGATGATACCTTCATGAGAGTTCTTACCTGCTATTCGGACAGAAATGCAAAGGTTAAGATGATGTGCCTCGGTCATGTTCTTTTAGAGGAGCATACACCTTACGGCATCGGAAACCATGCGGTTATTATAACCGAATACGACGCACAGCTTTTGGAAAGCTTTAAGTCACTTTTAGAGAAAATCGGTTATGTCGGTTTTTCAAACTTCGATATCAAGTACGACAGCCGTGACAATAAATACAAGGCATTTGAAATCAACACCCGGCAGGGCAGAAGTAACTACTATGTAACGGGTGCCGGCCACAACATTGCTGAACTCCTTGTCAAAGAATATGTTCAGGGTGAAATTCTCGAAGAGGATATTTCAAGAAACGAGCATCTCTGGATGATGGTACCAAAGGGCGTAGCATTTAAGTATGCACCCGCATATAAGAGCAGAATGAAGCGTCTTATCCGTGACAAAAAGTATGTAAATCCGCTCTTCTTTGCTCCCGACAACAACATCGAGAGAATGTTGAGGCTTTATAAATCCCAGATGGGACATTATGTGAAATTCCACAAATATAAATAATCGCATTAGGAGATGATTTGATGCACAAGCTCGGAATACTGGGCGGTATGGGGCCGATGGCAACACAGCTTTTATACAGAATGATTATCGAAAACACCAAAGCCTCCTCTGACCAGGAGCATATAGATATGATAATCTTAAATCATGCAACAATCCCCGACAGAACCGCATCAATTAAGAGCGGGAATACCGAGGAAATTATATCTGTGCTGTCTTGCGACATTAAAATGCTTGCAGAAAACGGATGCACCCGGATTGCAATTCCGTGTAATACATCGCACTATTTCTATGACACACTCCAGAGCAGGACCTCTGTACCGATAATCAATATGATAAGCTCAGCTATCGAGGATGTCAAATCCCGAAAGCCTGATGCTGAAAAGATTGCGATTCTTGCAACCGACGGAACCGTTTTTTCAGACATCTACCGCAAGGAATGCACATCGCTCGGGCTTGAGGCAATCTACCCCGACCGGGAGCATCAAAAAATTGTTATGGATATAATCTACAATCAGATAAAAAGTGGCGAAAAGGGTAACCCCGAGGATTTCGCAAAAATCGACTCGCACATCAGGGCACTTGGCGCTGACTCGGCAATCCTTGCCTGCACCGAGCTTTCCTGCTACCGGGAAAACCACTCCCTTTCGGACTTTTATATTGATGCACTCGAATCGCTTTGCAAAAAATCAATAGTTTTGTGCGGCGGCACACTAAAAGGAGAAGAATAATGAGCTATCAACTTTCAGATTATCTTAATCTTTTAAAAGAACACAACCTCATAACCGAAGCATCGGTAACTGCCGACCCTGAGATACTGAATATCTCGTATAATTCAGCTGAGGTGACAGCAGGTACTCTCTTTATCTGCAAGGGCTCGCATTTTAAGGAAGAGTATCTTCTCTCCGCAATAGAAAAGGGTGCTGTTTGCTACATCGCAACCGAAAAGCACACCGCATCGGGCGACTATGTTCTTGTAAATGACATCCGCCTTGCTATGGGGCTTTTGGTTAATCTCTACTTTGAAAATATCTGGGAAAAGATAAATATAACAGGCATCACAGGCACAAAGGGTAAGTCTACCACCGCCTACTTCATCCGCTATATTCTCGATGAATATCTGCAAAGTCAGAAAAAGGCGGCAAGTGCCGTAATATCGTCAATCGACACCTATGACGGTGTGATAAATACCGAATCACGCCTTACCACTCCCGAGCCGATTGAGCTTCAGCGTCATTTTAAAAACGCAGTTGACTCAGGGATTGACTACCTCACTATGGAAGTTTCGTCGCAGGCACTCAAGTACCACAGAGTTTACGGCGTGACCTTTGATGTGGGATGCTTTTTGAATATCGGCGAAGACCATATAAGCGATATTGAGCACCCTGACTTTGAGGACTATTTCGCTTCAAAGCTGAAAATCTTCTCGCAGAGCCGATATGGTGCAGTCTGCCTTGACTCGCTCTATCCCGAGCGTGTTTTAGAGGCGGCAAAGAATTGCGAAAAGGTTATCACATTCTCAACCACCGACGAGTCGGCAGATGTATATGCCTATGATATAAAGAAAAAGGGCAACGATACCTCATTTATGGTACGTATGCCGGGCTATGAGGGCGAGTTTACCCTCACAATCCCGGGACTTTTCAATGTCCAGAACGCACTTGCAGCAATAAGTGTGTGTCTTTTCTACGGCATTCCTGTTGAGTCGATGTATGTAGGGCTTATGAAAGCACGTTCATCGGGCAGAATGGAAGTCTACTCAAACGCCGACAACAAGATTGTCGTAATCGTTGACTATGCTCATAACAAGATGAGCTTTGAAACACTCTTTGACTCGGTGAAAAAGGAGTTCCCGGGCAGAAAGATATCGATTGTATTCGGATGTCCCGGCAAGAAGGCGGTTGTTCGCCGCCGTGACCTCGGTCTTATTGCGGGCAAGCATTCCGATAAGGTGTATATAACAGAGGAAGATTTCGGTGAAGAACCGCTTATGAAGATTTGCGAAGAGATTGCAGATTTTGTAAAAAGCGAAAACTGCCCGTATGAAATTATCCCGGACAGAGGCGATGCTATTAAAAAAGCGATTGCCGACTGCGACCGTGAAAGTGTGATTCTGGTTACAGGCAAAGGTAACGAAACACGCCTGAAGCGTGGCACAGTATATGAACCATGTCTCACCGATGTTGAGTACACAATAAAATACTTAAAAGAATACGACATTTCACATAACATAGACTCGGCAGAAAAGATAAGCAGTTTTCAGGACATCCTCCCTGCACTCCGAAAATTGTGCAATAAAAATATCCTTATAAAGCTCGGCGGCAGCGTTATGGAGGACAAGCATTTAATCGAGAATATATTCGAGGATATTGCACTTATGAACACCCTCGGCGCAAGAATAATCCTTGTGCACGGTGGCGGCAAAAAGATTTCTGCAGAGCTCGAGAAAAAAGGAATAAAGACTTCATTTATAAACGGCTACCGAGTTACCGACGAAGCCTCGCTTGAGACTATCGAGATGGCTTTGAGCGGTAATGTCAACAAGGACATCGTGAGTGCTTTGCAGAAAAACAATGTAAATGCAATTGGTATTTCAGGAAAGGACGCAGGACTTATCACCGCAAAGAAAAAGGTTATCCCCGAAGGCGATATCGGCTTTGCAGGCGAAATCACAAAGGTTAACCCGGAAATTATATCACTTCTTTTGGATAACGGATATCTGCCTGTCATTTCGCCGATTTCATCAAGCGAAGCAGGCGATACACTGAATGTCAATGCAGACGATGCCGCACTTGCGGTTTCCGAGGCGATGAAGGTCGATACACTCGTATTCATAACCGATGTTGACGGCTTGCTTTTGGATGTTCATAACGACAAAACCGTAATAAACCACATAGATATAGAAAAAGCCGAAGAGTTGATTGAAAAGGGCTTTGTCGGCGGCGGAATGCTTCCGAAGCTGAAGTCGTGTGTTTCGTCAATCAAAAACGGTGTTAATGAGGTTGTAATCCTGAACGGAAAGGTTAAGTATAACCTTGTTTCAAACTTCATCACACCGAAAAAGATAGGAACAACAATCGGCAAATAACGGCAGGTAGTATATATGAAAAAGATTTTTAAGTTTTTCTTTTGGGTGGTGCTGATTGCCGTTTTAATCCTCGCATTTTTAGGCTTTGTCAAATACTTCGAGGCAACCCGTGAAGTATCTCTTGACGAGAAAATCGCAGAGCTTCAGCAGAGCGAGGATTATACCGAGATTTCCGAAATTCCCAAAACCTTCATAAATGCAATGGTTGCGGTCGAAGACAGGCGGTTTTTCAAGCATCACGGCTTTGATATAATCGGTATTGCAAGGGCTTTTTATGTGAATATCCGTGATAAAGAGCTCGCAGAAGGCGGGTCTACCATAACCCAGCAGCTTGCGAAGAACCTCTACTTCCCTATGGATTCCACGCCGACACGAAAGATTGCCGAGCTTTATATGGCGCTCGAGCTTGAGAAAAAGTTCGAAAAATACGAAATTCTCGAATTGTATTTTAATGTCATATACTACGGCAGGGGCTGCTACAACATCAAGGATGCAGCAGAGGTGTATTTCGGCAAGGAGCCGCATGAATTAAATGACTTTGAGTGTACGCTCTTGGCAGGTATCCCGAACGCACCGTCGGTGTATTCCACAAACGAAAAGCTACAGAAAAAACGGCACGAAAAGGTTCTAAAAAGCCTGGTCGAGTTCGGGTATATGACCGAAAAAGAAGTAAAAAAACTAATAGACAAATAAAAAAGGATTTCCTAAACGGAAATCCTTTTTGCTATCCATAAAACATCGGTATACTGACAGATTTCGAAAAAGGAAGGTAAATCTGTTCAACAGACACTCGTCGGCGTACGTTGGTACGGTAGAGGGACTGTTGGACAGAAACAAGCAAAAAATCGACTAAAAAATTTTTAGTCGATTTTATTAACTATATTGAGTTTAAAACACCTCATCCAAGGCGTCTGTCAACCTACCTTCTCCTCAGCGATAAGGCTTTTACATTTATTTGCTTGTGTTTGACCGACTTTTTCGGCAATCTGAAAAAGGATTTCCTAAACGGAAATCCTTTTTATCTTTTTATTCAGCAACGAAAGGCAACAATGCAATCTGTCTTGCTCTCTTGATTGCAATTGTGAGCTGTCTCTGATGCTTAGCGCAGTTACCGCTAATACGTCTTGGCACAATCTTGCCACGTTCTGAAACATATCTCTTCAACTTGCCTGTGTCTTTGTAATCGATCGAATCAACCTTATCTACACAGAAAATGCAAACCTTTTTCTTTGCACGTCTGATTCTTGCAGGTCTTTCAATTTTTTCTGACATGGAAAAAACCTCCTTTACAATTCTTATCTTTTTTGATTAAAACGGTATATCGTCCTCTGATGCATCAGCGATAAAGCCCATAGCCTCAAAGCTGTCGAAGTCAGGAGTTGAGCCCATATCAGGCTTTGGAGTAAATCCGCCCTGATTGTCTCTTGCCTGTCCGCCATCATTCTTTGAGCCTGTAAAATAAGCCTCGTCGATAACAACATCTGTTGAGTACTGCTTCTTACCGTCCTGTCCGTCCCAGCTTCTTGTCTGGATACTGCCTATAACGCAAATCATATTGCCTTTTTTGAAGAACTTGCAGATGAACTCAGCGTTCTGACGCCAAGCGGTACATCTGATAAAGTCGGCCTGTCTCTGACCGTCCTTTGAAAATCTTCTGTCTACGGCAATAGTAAAGCTTACAAGCGATACCCCTGACGGTGACTGACGGAGTTCGGGGTCAGCAACTAATCTGCCCATCAAGAAAACTTTGTTCATAATTCACACCACTTTCTCAAAATACTGTGATTATTCTTCGTCCTTACGAATAATGATTGTTCTCAAGATTCCGTCTGTAATTCTGTACTGTCTGTCGAGTTCCTTTGGGAATTCGCCGTCAGCCTTGAAGTTTACTAATACATAGAATCCTTCTGTTTTATCATCAATTTCGTAAGCGAGTCTTCTCTTGCCCCATTCATCAACCGATTCAACTGTACCGTTCTTTTCGATCAATGAAGTGAACTTGTCCTGCAATCCTTTAACAGATTCCTCATCAAGACTTGCATCAATGATAAAAATTGTTTCGTAGCTGTTTAAGATTTTTTCAGCCATTTTTCGCACCTCCTCATGGACTTATGTCCCGAAAACCTATTTCGGGCAAGGATTTGTCTTTACAGACTAAATCATTATAACCCAATTTCCACAGTTTGTCAAGAAAAATTTTTTATTTTTTCTTTCTCCTGAAAATGCTGTACCCAACCGCAAAGGCAATCACAAAGATTACCCCAACTGTGCCTGTAATAAGACCTGTATAGTTCTTTTTGGGTATCACCGGCACTTCTAATGGCTCATCAGCAGGCAAAGCCTCGGGTGCTTTTATTTCCTTTTGAACATCTGCAGGGAAAAGAGAGTAAAGTTTTGACAAATCTTCCGTTTTCATCTGGTAGTCCTTTGTCATAAGCCTACTCATAAACAACCCATATCTGTCAACCTCACCAAACCTTGATACAGCTCCAAAATACATAGACTGTCCATTAGCATCCAGTAACTCAACATAGAGAACTGTTTTATAAGCATCAGTTATGCTTGAATGCGGTTTTGTTTCATAGAGAGTATCATTTTTCACATTGGTTATCATAATGCTCTCTGCTAACTCGAAAAACTCATCCTTGTCAACTTCGTGTAATTCGTCCTGATAACGAAGTGTTACCTTTTCAACAGATGAGCTTGACAGGGATGGCTTTTTGTATAAAAATTCCGCAAAGCTTATCTCTTTGCCCAACGTTGAGCGTTCCTGCTCTGCCATGGCAAAACCGCCGTCATTCAGGTAAGTTTCCAGGCGATTTGTCATATCGAATTTATCCGAATCAACTAATTTGATGGTTTTTTCATCTCTCGATTCTATCTCGTATATGTAGAAGTTGTTTTCGTCGATGTACCCGAACAGGTACTCTTCACCCTTTTTCAAACTCAAAACACTATCACATCTTGTATAGGTTTGCTTTACTCCGATTTCCACTTCGCCTTTTATTTTTTCAGTAGGTATAACCTCTACAGTGTCAATACTGACTTGTGAAGAACCCTCAATTTCTTTGGTAGTAAAAGTTTCAACAGTTCCAATAAAGACTTTTGCATCATCCTCGTTCAATAATACCTCGGGAACATCCCCTGCAAACACGCTCGTCGGAAGAAAGACCGAAAGCACAATACAAATAACTCCAAAAAACTTTTTCATATTAAACTCCCTCCCATTTTTCCTTTCCTTTATAATATACCGATTTTTCCCTCCTTTCAACACATACCGACTATAGTTTACAGTTCGTACACAAAATCTTTTAAATTCATTCAAAAACAAAAAGCAGGGCATAACCCTGCTCTTACATTTTAATAAATAACCTGTTTTATGATTCCGAACGCCAGAAGTGACATGATAAGCCCTGCTGTTATAATCCCCAGAAAAATCGCCGGCAGTGAATCCTTCTTCCTCATACGCAGAAGCGATGCTGCAAGACTTCCCGTCCATGCGCCTGTTCCGGGCAAAGGAATTGCAACGAACAAAAAGAGTCCGAACGGTCCGTATTTTTTTATCTGGTCGGATTTTGAGAGTGCTCTTGCCTCAAGCTTTTCAACCATATTTTTCATGCGTGTTTTTTTGAGCCACGAAAAAATCTTATCAATAAACAAAAGAATAAACGGTATCGGCAAGAAGTTTCCTATAACCGCAATTATGAATGTGGACAAAAACTCCATATTCAAAAATCCGGCAGCAAGTATACTTCCCCTCAACTCAAGTATCGGTATCATCGACACTATAAATACAATAAGCTCTTTCGGGAGCGTTCCGCCAAAAAAATCGACTATCGACTGTACTAAAGATTCCATTCAAAAAAATCTCCTTGTTTTTTCTTGATTATATACCATTAAGATATTATTTGCAAGTCTTATTTTATGAGTCTTGATATTTTTTTATAAACAGGAACTGTAATTGCAGAGATTGCAAGGCCCTTTACAATATTAAATGGAAGTATAACCTTCAAAACAAGATTCAGCTTTGTCGCAAAATCGGCATCCTTCATATAAAGCGGAAGCATAATATATAGATTTGTAAAAATTCCTGCAACCGCCATTGCAAATGTTCCGAGGACGAGTGCTAAAATCGCACCGCCAAAGGTTCTTTTGTGTTTATACACCAACCCTGCAACAAGACACATTGTGCCGTTTACCGTAAAGTTCGCAAGCTCGCCCACAAATCCTGTGCTGGTCATAAGAGAGTGCAGGAGATTTTTTATAAACTCACACACCACACCCGCCAATGGCCCGTATGCAAGCGATATTATAAGTGCCGGCAGGTCGGAAATTTCAATTTCGAGAAAGCCTGCGACCTTCAATCCCATCATACTGCCTATAACCTGCAGAATGAATGCGATGCCGGAAAAAATCCCCACTACTACTACAAATTTTGTTCTGTTTAATTTCTTGTTCATAACCCGAAACCTCCAAAAATATTTGGATGTATCTAAAAGAAAAACCCCGAAAATCGGGGTTACAGACTGTTGAAAAAGTCGTTCTACCGCAAGCAAACTCAAAATACACCTTTTGAAAGTGAAAAATGAACATTGAAAAACCAAATGAAATAGCGAAAAATTCCTGAGGTTCTTTCAATTGCTTACTTTTTGCCAATTTAACTTCTACCGTACCAATGTACGCCGACGAAATTAAATTGACAAAATATAACTTCCTTTTTCAAAATCTGTCAGCGTGTCGATGGATTTATCGACACGCTGAAACCCCGAAAATCGGGGTTACAGACTAAAAAAAGAAATACTTCTTCCATCCGGACTTTAACCGTCGGTTTCGGAATTTCACCGAATCAGCAACTCATGCTCGCGGACTTTACCGCCGGTAGAGACTTTCACTCTGCCCCGAAGATACATCTTCTACATTATATACTCAATATAGGATTTTTGCAACTATTTTTTGATTTTTTTAGTGATTTTCTCTTGAATTTTCGAATCTGATTTGATATAATTTAAAGAACTACTTCTTTAAAGGTAGTACTTGAGTAAAAAGGGGAGACACGAATATGTCAATGAATTTCAAAAGAAAATTGCCGATACCGATGGAGATTAAAGAGCAGTTTCCCGTTCCCTTTGACCTTGCAGAAAAAAAGGTTGTAAGAGACGCAGAAATTAAAAAGGTATTTACCGGCGAATCTGATAAATTCTTGTTGATAATCGGCCCCTGCTCGGCAGATAAAGAAGATTCAGTAATGGATTATGTTAACCGCTTGGCAGAGGTACAGGAAAAGGTTAAAGACAAGATTATCATAATCCCGAGAATATATACCAACAAGCCTCGAACAACAGGCGACGGCTACAAGGGTATGGTGCATCAGCCAGACCCGAATGACAAGCCGGATATGCTCCAGGGTATTATCGCAATCAGAAAGCTACACACTAAAGTTGCAAAGGAAACAGGACTTTTCGGTGCAGACGAGATGCTCTATCCGGAAAACTACAGATACCTTTCGGATATCTTATCCTACACCGCAATCGGTGCAAGATCGGTTGAAAACCAGCAACACAGACTCACATCAAGCGGCATGGATATTCCTGTAGGTATGAAGAACCCGACAGCGGGCGACCTTTCGGTAATGCTCAACTCAATCATGGCAGCACAGCATTCACATACCTTCATATACCGTGGCTGGGAAGTTGAATCGGAAGGCAATCCGTATGCTCATGCTATTATGAGAGGATATGTCAACAAACACGGCGAGTCGCTTCCTAACTACCACTTTGAGGACCTCATTCACCTCTACAAAATGTACGAAGAAAGAGGGCTTCAGAACATGGCGGCAATTATCGATGCAAACCATGCAAATTCAAACAAGCAGTGCCTGGAACAAACCAGAATCTGCAAAGAAGTTTTGCACAGCTGCCGTCACAGTGCCGAAATCAAGAAGCTTGTTAAGGGCTTCATGATCGAAAGCTACATTGAAGACGGTGCACAGAAGGTTGACGGAGATGTTTACGGAAAGTCAATCACCGACCCATGTCTTGGTTGGGAAAAGTCGGAAAGACTTATTCTTGACATCGCAGATTTACTTTAAGATCAAAATGAGGCTGTTTAAAAGGTCAACTGACTTTTTGAACAACCTCATTTTTTAGGGGATAGGAAAAAGCTTTGGAATTAACAAACTGAGCCAAAGCCTTGGCTTTGGGATACCCGACGGCGTACTCGGGGTACGCCGAGTGGCAAAGTTTGTTGATAACAAGAAAAGTCAAACTTTTCTTGTGTTCCGAAGATTTTTTACATCCCCAATTTTTTCTTGCTAAAAACTCTCTTTTGGAGTATAATAGTAATAGTATGATTTTTTAAAAAATCACGAAAGGAAAAATGCTATGGATAACATTACAAAAACACTTATTGAGGAGTTCTCGCTAAAGGAATTTCAGGCAACGAATACAATCAAGCTGATTGACGAGGGAAATACTATTCCGTTTATCGCCCGTTACAGAAAGGAAGCAACAGGCGAGCTGTCCGATGAGGTTTTGAGAAACTTCCACGAAAGACTTACATATTTAAGAAATATTCAGGAAAAGCGTGCAGAAATCACACGCTTAATTGACGAGCAGGGGCTACTTACTCCCGAGCTCACAGCCGCAATCGAGAATGCAAAGACTATAACCGAGCTTGACGATATCTATCGCCCATACCGTCCGAAGCGCAGAACACGTGCGACTATCGCAAAGGAAAAGGGATTGGAGCCTCTGGCTGAGATACTTCTTGCCCAGGACGATACAAATATCGAATCTGCGGCACTTGATTTTATAGACCTTGAAAAGGGCGTTGAGTCGGCAGAGGATGCAATAGCCGGCGCTATGGATATTATCGCCGAGTCGATTTCTGATAATGCCGACTACCGAAAGGACATCCGTAACCTTACCACAAAGAGCGGAACGCTCGTGTCTGTCGGTGCAACTGAAGAGGACGGCGTTTACAGTATGTATTACGACTTCTCGGAGCCTGTATCAAAAATCGCAAACCACAGAATCCTTGCCATAAACCGTGGCGAAAAGGAAGATGCTTTGAAGGTTAAAATCGACATCGACGAGGAAATCCCGGTTGGATATATCATAAAAAATCTTATAACCAACCCGAAGAGTCCGGCAAAGCCATACTTAGAGGCAGCAGCAGCCGATGCGTATAAGCGACTTATTGCACCATCTATCGAGAACGAAATCAGAAACCTCTTAACCGAGCGTGCAGGCGAGGCTGCAATCAAGATTTTCTCAAAGAACTTAAATAGCCTTCTTTTGCAGCCGCCTATCAAGGACAGAACAGTTCTCGGCCTTGACCCGGGCTACCGTACAGGATGTAAGGTTGCGGTTGTAAACGATACCGGCAAGGTCCTGGATACAGGTGTTGTATATTGTACACTCCCTAACCATGACAAGGACAAGTCAAAGGAAATCATCAAAAAACTCATTATAAAGCACGATGTAAACCTTATCTCAATCGGAAACGGTACCGCATCAAAGGAAACCGAAATCTTTGTTTCCGACCTTTTGAAGGAAATAGACAAAAAGGTTTACTATATGATAACCAACGAGGCAGGTGCTTCGGTTTACTCGGCATCTAAGCTTGCAACCGAGGAATTCCCTGAATTTGATGTATCGCTCAGAAGTGCGGTATCTATCGCAAGACGATTGCAGGACCCGCTTGCAGAGCTTGTTAAAATCGACCCGAAGGCAATCGGTGTCGGTCAGTATCAGCACGATATGAACCAGAAGCGACTCGGCGAAGCCCTGGGCGGAGTTGTTGAGGATTGCGTAAACAGTGTCGGTGTTGACTTAAACACCGCATCACCATCGCTTCTTTCATATGTTTCGGGCATAAATTCGGGTATTGCAAAAAACATCACCCTCTACCGTGAAGAAAACGGCAAGTTCAAAAACAGAAAAGAGCTTTTGAAGGTCGCAAAGCTCGGCAAAAAGGCATTCGAGCAGTGTGCAGGCTTTTTGAGAATCACCGACGGTGACAACATCTTCGATAACACCTCGGTGCACCCTGAAAGCTATGACGCTGCATTGAAGCTTCTGGAAATACTCGGCTATTCAACAGACGATGTTGCCGCATCAGAGCTTGGCGATATCAAGGATAAGCTCTCAAAGCGTGATATAACAAAGCTTGCAGAGGAGCTCGGAATCGGTGTTCCGACAATCCGTGACATCGTTGACAGCTTGCTAAAGCCCGGCCGTGACCCTCGTGATGAGTTGCCAAAGCCGGTGCTTTTAACCGATGTTATGGACATTAAGGATTTAAAGCCCGATATGATTTTAACAGGCACAGTAAGAAATGTTATCGACTTCGGTGCGTTTGTTGACATCGGCGTTCATCAGGACGGACTTGTCCACATCTCGCAGATTTCTGACCGATACATCAAGCATCCGACAGATGTGCTCTCGGTCGGCGACATCGTAAAGGTAAAAATCCTCGATGTGGACCTCAAGAAAAACAGAATTTCACTCACTATGAAAGGGGTTTGACGAAAATGACAAACACAATCGGGTTCCCGGGACTCGGACTTGAGTTCGAGATTAACCGTGTCGCCTTCAACATTCTCGGCAAGGACATTTTCTGGTACGCCCTGATTATTATGACAGGCTTTATCCTTGGCGTTGGATATGTAATGATAGATGCAAAAAAGAACAAGGTAAAGACCGACCATATCTTTGATATTGCAATTTGGGGCTTGGTGTTCGGTATAATATGCGCAAGAATTTACTATGTTATATTCGACCCTGCATGCTTAAGGGGAAACATCTGGAACGTTTTTGCAATATGGGACGGTGGCATTGCAATCTACGGCGGTATCATCGGTGCGGTTCTGACTGCATTCATATACTGTAAAAAGAATAAACTTAAAGTTTTGAAGATTTTCGACCTCTGTGCACCCGGTCTCTTTATCGGGCAGATAATCGGCAGATGGGGAAACTTTGTGAATGCCGAGGTCTACGGCAGAGAAACAACTCTTCCCTGGCGAATGACGATAAACGGCTCTGCCGGTGTTCATCCACTCTTTTTGTATGAGTCACTATGGAATCTTTTGGGATTTTTACTCGTTCACTTCTATATCAAAAAGAGGAAGACCCGAAGCAACAGACGCTACGGTGAGGTATTCTTCTTCTATCTGCTCTGGTACGGTGCCGGCAGGCTCTTTTTAGAGGGCATGCGCCAGCCACAGTATATACTCTATCTCATCCCGGGCGTGCTCGGAATTTCGCAGCTTGTGGCATTTCTTGTCATAATTGCGTCTGCGATTGCACTCTTTATCATTAACAAAAAGAAATAAAAAGCTACAAGATATTTTGTCCGATTATGTCGGATAATTTAAAAACGCTGTAGGATAGCAAAAAATCCACCCGAAATTCTTAAAAATTTACCGTAAATTGTCGTATTTGGTCTTGCGATTTATTGGTAAAAAATGGTATTTTTTATTGACTTATCCTGTGATATAATGTAGAATAATTACAGAAGATGTATAGGATAAAAGGGTGAGATTTTAGTGATATGGAATCCACCCGACAAGGTAAAAAAGAAAGGGTGAATTAAAATGAAGAAAAAGGACATTTTAACAAAGGAGCTCGAAAGGCTGATCGGTCGTGGAGAGGAGTTGTTCTCACCATCGGTGGTGAAGAAGGCATTAGAGCTTGAAATGACACTCTAAGACGAGAAAACAGGGAGAACTTAGTTCTCCCTGTTTTTTATCTATTCTAAAACTTTTTCATCTCATTCTGCCCCGGGACTCCCCACAAAAGCGGCAGAGCATACTTTTTATCTCTGTACCACACATCTCCCTCGCTCCAGCCGAGCTTTCCGCCGTCCGAGACCGGTTTGAAGAAGAAATCGGGGGTCAGCAATTCAAATCTTGTTTTTGTTCCGTTTGAGCCAACATCTGCCATCACTCCAAACATTTCGGTATCAATACAGCTGAAGTTGTTGGAATAAGCGACTGTGTCCCCGTATGAGTTTGCTATATTGGCAACCAGCCCGCTTGATGAGAGCAGTTTGTCAGCCGATACATTATCGTTTATAAATCCACCTTCGGCAAATCCACAGATACCGCCGACATCGCAAAATGAATCCGGGCTGAAGTTACCGCCTGTTACCGAAAGCTTACTTACGCTATAGTTGTTCTGAATTGTCGGCTCTATACCGTAGCCGAGTATTCCACCTGCATAAGCGGTGTTTGTGTCAGCCTCAATCTCGACTGCCGATGCACTGTTCATTATCAGTCCACGTGGTGCAAGACCGGCTATTCCGCCGATATAGCCTGTTGCACCCTCATACGCTTTTGAGTTTACAACAATCTTTCCTGTAGCCGATGTTTTGTAAATCTCGCCACCGTCGGCGATACCGCATATACCGCCTGCATAGTTGGTGCTTGCTCTTGCTACAATCTGCGGTTTTGCAAAGCTATTGTAGATAACTCCGTTCATATTGATGCCTGCTATTCCGCCTGCCACCGCATTCGAATACTCGGTGTTCAGTTCGGCATTCAGGCTTCCACGGAATTCCGCCTTATCGATAAACCCTTCGTTATTTGCACATATTCCGCCAATGGTCAGAACCTCGCCGTCGGCACGGATTTTGACATCCGAGCGGACATTTTCCATTATACCGTAATTGTTTCCGCAGATACCGCCAAGCGAGAGCATATTATCCTTTCTTAGCCCGTAAATCTTTCCGATAACTCTGCAGTTTTCGATATATCCATAGTTTTCGGCAACAAGTCCGCCTGCAAGCGATTCGCCCTCTATTGTGAGCTTATCCAATACCAGGTTTCTGACCGTTCCCGAAGATATAACCCCGAACATTCCGTAGCTGTTGCCGGTATTCTTTTTGCCGATGTGTATTCCCGATATGGTGTGTCCGGCACCGTCAAAGCTGCCGGCAAAGCCCTCCTCAGCGTTCCCGTTTTCCGCAATCATTTTCCAAGAAGTATCTCCAAGCGAAATATTTCTGGTCAGGATATAGTGGAAATCAATGTTTTCTCTCACCTTCAAAAGCTCCGATTTGTTTTCTATCTTAATCGGTGCATACATTGTAATTCCCTTTACCATATCAATGCCCGAAAAGCCTTTTGGATAAATAAGTCTGAAATCATAGTCGGTGGTATTCTTCCAGATTTTTTTCAAATCCCAACCGAGAGTGTTCCGGTAAAAATCAGGATTTGTCATCTGTTCCCAGCTCACCTCAAGCCCATCATGGCTCTCGGCATCAAAGTTCACATCTACATTTGAGAACATCTTCTCATAACAATAGTTATTATAAGTTTTTCCGTTTTGCTTGTTTGTGGTAACTCTGCCGCTCTTTACCGTGATAATATCGTCAGCATAGGCGTTTGCGCACATATTCGAGGAAATCTCACCGTCGATATTTATTCCGGCAATACTGCTTGCATACATCTCCGCCGTAACCGAATAAACCGCCGAGATACAGTTTTTAATCTCGCCCTCACGGTTTGAGCCTGCAATTCCGCCGGCATAGCTTTGTGCCTCAACCATATACGCCGCCGCAACCGAGTTCTCAATCAAGCCCTCGTTTATCCCGACAAAGGCTCCGCCTTTTGTAAGGTCGGCGTGCACCCTGCCGGTCACGAAGCATTCGGTTATACTTCCGCCTGCTGAACGTCCTGCGATAATTCCGACATTCTCGCCGCCCTTTACGGTGCCGTCAATATAAAGCCGCTTAATTCTGCCTCCGTGAATCTCCCTGAAGAGTCCTGAGTTTATCCTCTGATCATTTATAACAAGATTTTTTATCTTATGATAGTTTCCGTCAAGTTCGCCCGAAAAGCCCACTCTGCCTTTTGTGTTAATCTCAATCGGCTTCCATTCACCCGAGAGTGTAATGTCCGCCTCAAGCCTAAAGTAGCTGTCGGGGTAGTATTTCATACCCATAAGCTGTTCACGGTTATATATAAGGTATGGATTCGTCTTCGTTCCCTCTCCTGCATGATATGGGTGTGCTGAAACACCGTAGATGATATCTGTAATTATATTCCCCTTCTCATCTACCGCCTTTAGGTACATAATATACTCTTTTGTATCATCAATCTTAACAGACGCCTCAACCTCGGTATATGCCCTGCTGACCGGAGTCAGGAGCTTGTCAATCTCGCTTTTTTCCGGGCGATAGCTTGTAAGATATGTGTCCGCCGGCAAAAGCTTATAGTAAACCTTACACGGCAAGGTCATCTTCAGGCTGATATTGAAACTGCCAAAATCGGTACTTTCGCTTTCCCTTGGATAACCCTGACAGAAATTCAGTTGTGTTTTCTGGTATTTTTTGAAAGCCTCAATCAGGCTCTCCATATCCGCTTTGGTTATAATCTTTTTTGGGTTTATCCTGCCCGAATCATCCGGGCGGATAATTCCGTTATGGATAGCCGCTGAAATATATCCCGAGGCATACCCTGAAATTTCCGTTCTATCCTTTACCGATGCAATGTAGAGGCTTGATACCTGCTCAACCTTATATGCACGGCACAAAAATACAACTGCATCCTCAAAGGTCAGCTCATCATACGGCTTGATTTTGTTCTTGCCATATCCCGTTAGAATCTTATACTCAAGAGCCGTTGCCGCAACACCATAATACTTGTCGTTTGCATCCAAATCAACAAACTGCGGTTTATTCCCCGAATTTTTCAGTTCAAGCTCGCTTATGATATTCCCGATAAACTCAATTCTCTTTACTGCCGCATCGACCGATGCAAGCACACACACCTGAAGAGATAATAAAACAGAAACAAAAACCAATAAAAACTTTTTCATATTCTGTTCCTCCCGTTTATGATTTAAAAGCTTCTTTTCAAGCCTACTACTTTTCCGAAAATTCTTATTCTTTCGGTATCCTCACCCGAAAACCGTCTTGGCGGGTACATAGGATTTACCGAATGAAGTTCTATCGACTCATCGCCATAGATAACCTTTTTCACAACTCCCGACTCACCGTCTACCAAAACAACTGCAAAAGAGCCCGACTCAACCTCGGGTGTACATCTTACCAGTACACGGTCGCCCTCGTGAAATTCGGGGTACATACTGTCTCCCACAACTTCCAGATAAATATACTCAAAGTCGTCCTTGATATCGCCCTCAACTATGTAATCGCAAATGGTACCATCTGCCCATGCACCGGGACCTGCTGAAACCTCACCCAAAAGTGGAATCCTGGTGACCTCGGGCTCTGCCTCAATCATATTACCATTTCCCAAAAGCCAGTTTGCAGAAACTCCGAGTGCCTTTGCAATCTCTCTTACTACCGGCACCTTCGGGCTCGAAATCTTACCTGCCTCATAACGCTGAATTGTGGATTTCGCAACACGGACTCTTTCTGCAATATCATCCAAGGTCAACTTCTGCTCTTTTCTTTTGTCCTTTATCTTTCTGCCCAGCTCGGCTATATCATACACGACATTTTCCCCCTTATATTGGTAGATTAGTTTATTTTGTTTTACAAAATCATTCTAACACAATTTTTCGCATTATGCAATACTTTTTTAAAATATTTTGCACTATGCCCTTGACAAAGCAGGAAAAATATGGTATAATTCGAACAAATGTTTGTTTTGCGTATTGGAAGGAGGAATTGATGATATACAAAAACTATACAGATGAGGCGATTATGGAACTGGAATATCAAAGGACGGGCGAGTATGGCGCTAACGAGGCTGGTGAAAACTCATGCGACAGAGGTTGTTTATGCGATGTACTCTACCGAACCGAGGACGGCATACTTTGCGAGGACTGTCTGATTGAAGATGTACGGAGTGAACTCTCTGACCTGGACGAGAAATGGGAGAAAGAGACACCCGCAAAAAAGATAATCAGGGATATTTTTTCGGATTTTTCCGATTCGGAAATCCTTACATATATAGAAAACCGCTACGAAAAGATTTAAATTACATTCACATTTTTACTATCCGTTCATATCATAATACTAAAGGGCTTCCCTTTAATAAAAAATGAAAGGATGTAATCTAATGGCTGACAAATGTAACAATAACGGTTTTAAAGAAGCTGTTTGCATACATACCGATAAAGTTTACGACTCTTGCCGAGACAAGGATTGTCTTGAAAATATCAGGGTATATCTTACCGCACACGGACAGAGCGTTGTTGACAGAGCAATCAGTGTTAAATGTACAAAGGCGGAAATTATCTGGGTATTTTCCGATATTGAAGCAGTCCCGTTTAACAGGGGCTTCTATTCGGTAGATCTCAAATATTTCTTCCGCATCACTCTTGCCGTTTCTACAGGTCTTGGAAGACCGACTGAAGTTGAAGGTCTTGCGACATTCGACAAGAAGGTTATCCTCTTTGGCTCGGAAGGAACAGCAAAGGTTTTCGCATCAAAGTATAAGGAAGATGCTTTCGACCCGCAGCTCTGGCGTAAGACCAATATGCCGAATGCCGTTGTCGAAGTAGTTGACCCAATCGCACTCGGTGCAAAGGTCGTTGATGTGAACGATAAGTGCTGCAACTGTTGCGACGATGAGTTCGACTTGGCAAGCGTGCCTGAATCGGTATGCAGAGTATTTGACGACAGCTTGATACTCGGCGGAGAACAGAAGCGTGTTTATGTATCAATCGGTATCTTCTCGATTGTAAAGCTCGAGCGCAAGGTTCAGCTCCTGATTCCTGCATACGACTTCTGCATCCCTGAAAAGGAATGCATCGGTGCAACCGACGATAATCCATGTGAATTGTTCGACCGCATCTGCTTCCCTGTAGACGAATTTTTCCCTCCCGAAAAATGTGACCTGCACGACTGCGACAACAACTGCGGTTGCTAAATAGACGATAAAAGAACTCCGTAAGGAGTTCTTTTTGTGTGTTCTGCGCTAAATCTGCCAATCCCATCATACATTGTAGAGAAGCTCTGTATATGTCGGGAACGGCCAGTAGTCCTTGGCAACAACAGTCTCAAGGCTGTCGGCAGCCTCACGGACTGCATTCATCATCGGAATAATTTCCTCACGGTAGTAGCGTGCAACCAAAACGGTGTTGTCGCTATCCTTTGGAATATTTTCTCTGGCTTTTTCCAGTCCTTTGATTCCTGATGCAAGCTTTTCGCATCTATTTGCAAGCTCGCTTGCCGACTCTTTCTCGAGTGGCACATTTATCCCAATCGACTCTTTTACCTTCACACCCTCTGCAATCGCTGTTGCATAGCTGATTGATGCAGGCAAAATCTCCTGCTTTGCCATCTCAAGAGTCGTTAGCATCTCGATATTTATAACCTTTACATATTCCTCTATCAGAATTTCCGATCTCGACTTTGCCTCAATCTCGGTGAGAACTCCCATTCTTGCGAATGCCTCGATATTTTTCTCGCTCGAGAACTCGGGGATTGCATCTACTGCCGATTTTAAGTTCGGCAGCCCTCTTTCCTCTGCCTCTTTTAGCCATTCATCGGAGTAGCCGTTACCGTTGAAGATTATACGGTAATGTTTTTTTATAATATCTGCCACTATCTCCATAACACTCTCGCCTGCATCGAGTCGGTCTGCAATCTTATCGAGTGTTGCGGCAACTGCAGTATTTAAAACTGTATTTACATCAGCGATTGCAAGCGATGAGCCCGGCATTCTGAACTCGAATCTGTTACCGGTGAATGCAAACGGCGATGTTCTGTTTCTGTCGGTTGTGTCCTTCTTGATCTGCGGCACGGCATCAACACCGATTGAAATCTTACTGCGTTTTTCCTCGGTCGGGTCCTCGCCGTCCTTGATTGCCATCAAAATATCCTCAAGCTCTTTTCCGAGGAATATTGAAATCACGGCAGGCGGTGCTTCATTTGCACCAAGTCTATGGTCGTTGCCCGCTGTTGCAACTGTCGAGCGGAGCATTGTGGCATAATCGTCAACCGCCTTTATGACTGCGGTCAGGAATAGCAAAAACTTTTGGTTCTGTGCCGGATGCTTGCCCGGTTTGAAAAGATTCTCGCCTGTATTTGTACCAATCGACCAGTTATTATGCTTACCCGAGCCGTTTACGCCGTTATACGGTTTTTCGTGTAAAAGGCACACAAGCCCGTGTCTGCCGGCAATCTTTTTCATAACCTCCATAGTAAGCTGGTTATGGTCTGCGGCGGTATTTGCAACTGTAAATATTGGTGCGAGCTCGTGCTGTGCAGGAGCCGCCTCGTTATGCTTTGTTGTAGAAAGAACGCCAAGCTTCCAGAGCTCCTCGTCAACCTCTTTCATATATGCAGAAACTCGCTCTTTAATCTGACCGAAGTAGTGGTCCTCCATCTCCTGACCCTTTGCAGGCGGTGCACCAAAAAGAGTTCTGCCTGTTAAAATAAGGTCCTTTCTCTGCTGATAGAGTTCCTTATCCACAATGAAATATTCCTGTTCTGCACCGGCATAGGCATACACTCTTGTGGCATCCGAGTCAAAGTGCTTTAACACCCTCAACGCCTGCTTGTTTATAGCCTCGATAGAACGCATAAGCGGTGTCTTCTTGTCGAGTGCTTCGCCTGTGTATGAATAGAATGTTGTCGGGATGCAAAGCGAGCCGTCCTTTATGAATGCAAAGGATGTCGGGTCCCAGGCAGTGTATCCTCTTGCCTCGAATGTTGCTCTCAATCCACCCGACGGAAAGCTCGATGCATCAGGCTCACCCTTTATGAGCTTTTTACCCGAAAACTTCATTATTACATGCCCGTCACCGGTTGGTGCAATAAATGAATCGTGCTTTTCTGCCGTAACGCCTGTCATTGGCTGGAACCAGTGAGTGTAGTGTGTTGCACCCTTCTCTATTGCCCAGTCCTTCATGGCATCCGCAACAATCTCTGCCACACCCTCGTCGAGTGCAGTTCCTTCCTCTATTGTATGCATCAATGATTCGTATGTATCCTTCGGGAGTCGCTCTTTCATGACCGACTGATTGAACACATTAGAACCGAATATTTCTGTTACCGACATCTTTCTACCTCCTGCCGATTTATGTTGTACCTATTATATATCTCTTAACTTATGGATGTCAACTGTTTTGTGAGTTCTTCCTTTACCGTTTTTGGATTTCCTGAGCCACCCAAACGGCGCATAATCTCGCCCATAAAATATCCAAAAAGCTTTAAAACTCCGTTTTTATATTCCCGGACATTCTCCTTGTTTTCTGCCAACACCTCGGCTACAACCAGGGCTACCCTGTCTTTGTCATCAGAAAGGAAGAGTCCCCTCTCGTTTGCGATTTCCTGAGGTGCTCCGCCATTATCAAACATCACCGATAAAATTTCACGTGCCGCTTGCTTTGAGACCTTCTCCGAATCGCTCATTTTTGCAATCTCTGCTAAATCCCCGGCAGAAAACTCAATCTCCCCTGCCTTTTTTTCGCTCTCATTGAGCTTTCTCGATAATTCACCAAGCATCAGGTTTGCAATTGTTTTGGGGCTTTTGAAAACCCTTACCGCACCGTCGAACAAATCGGAAAAATCACGGTCTGCCAAAATCAAATCCGCATCGGCAGGCGATATACCAAGCTCGATGTATCTTTTATACCTTACCTGCGGCATCTCGGGCATCCCGGATGCTATCTCCTCAACCTCGGCTTTTGAAATCTCTATCCCCGGAAGGTCGGGCTCGTGGAAATATCTGTAATCGTTTGCATCCTCTTTCCCACGAAGCGATGAAGTTTTCCCCGTTTCCTCGGAAAATCTTCTTGTTTCTCTCTCAACCTCGCCGCCCGATGCGAGAATTTCAGTCTGTCGCTTTATTTCATACTCAATCGCACGGCGGATAGACTTTCTTGAATTCAAATTCTTTATCTCGGCTCGAACACCAAGTGTTTCTGAATCCTCCGGCATTAGCGAAATATTCACATCAACCCTGAGTGACCCCTGTTCGAGCCTGCAGTCACATACATCTGCAAATTTCAGTCTGCGTGACACCTCATCAACAAAGGCTACAACCTCGTCGGCTGTGCTGAAATCAGGCTCGGTCACAATCTCAATCAGCGGGACTCCGCATCGGTTAAAGTCGATTTGGGTACCAACTTCGGCATGGATAAGCTTTCCTGCGTCCTCCTCGATGTGGATGCGGTTTACACGCACCGTCTTTCCCAAAACCTCAACCGAACCTTCCTCACATATAGGATATTCAAACTGTGTTATCTGATATGCCTTGGGAAGGTCGGGGTAGAAATAATTTTTTCTGTCAAAAGCGGAATATCTGTTTATTCTGCACCCGAGCGTCAATCCTGCACGAACAGCAAGCGATACCGCCTCTTTATTTAAAACCGGCAACGCTCCGGGAAGTCCTGCACAGCGAGGGCAGATTCTTGTATTTTTCTCACCGCCAAACTCGTTTTTGCATCGGCAGAACACCTTGGTCTTTGTTAGAAGCTCGGCGTGGATTTCAAGTCCCATAACAGGCGTGTACATCATTTCCCCGCCTCCTTTTCAAAAACATCGGCAACACCGATAATTTTCTGTTCCGAGAAGTGTTTTCCGATAATACTCATACCAATCGGGAGTCCGGCTGATGTCACACCGCACGGAATACTGATTGCGGGAAGACCTGAAAGGTTTACCATAACGGTACATACATCTCCCTTGCAAACCTTCAGAATATCACATTCATCAAAGCCATACGCAGCAGTCGGTGCAGTCGGGCTTATCAATACATCGCACCTTCCGAACACCTCACGGAGTTCTTCGGTGAGCCTGTTTTTTGCCGAAACTGCTCTTTTATAGTAATCTGCACCGAATTTATCCGACAAAAGATAATTCCCAAGCAGGATTCTCCGCTTCACCTGCTGACCAAACCCGGCCGAGCGGCTCTTTGCAATCATCTCGGCATAGCTTTTGCAGTCGTCTTCTGCATAGCCGTATCTTACTCCGTCAAAGCGTGCAAGATTACTTGCCGCCTCGGCAGATGCAATTATATAGTAAGCCTCAAGAGCATACTCAAGGCTTGGAATTTCTACCTCAATCACCTTTGCACCAAGCTTTTCATATAAGCGTACCGCATCGGATACCGCAAGCTTTACTTCCTCGTCAATCTGCGTGCCCATAAGGTTTTTTATGACACCGATTTTTAAATCTTTAATATTGGTTTTTGCGGTATCTGTAAAGTCGCAGAGCTCTGCCTTTGCCGAAGTTGCATCCATTTCGTCTTGTCCGGCAATTACATTTAGCATATACCCTGCATCCTCTGCCGAGTTTGCAATAACACCTATCTGGTCAAGGCTTGATGCGTAGCTTACCAAACCATAGCGTGACACTCTGCCGTAGGTAGGCTTTAGTCCCACAACACCGCAAAAGGATGCCGGAATCCGCACCGAACCGCCTGTGTCTGTTCCGAGTGCAACAGGTACAAATCCCGCACAAACTGCGGCGGCGCTTCCCGATGATGAGCCACCCGCAACTTTATTCATATTTTTCGGATTTTTCGTTGCGCCAAAATAAGACGAAGTCCCCGAGCCGCCCATTGCAAACTCGTCGAGATTCGTTTTCCCCATCAAAACCGCACCCTGGTGTTCCAGGCTTTCGATTACCGTCGCACTGTACGGCGGAATATACTCACAAAGCATCCTTGATGCACAGGTGGTCAGGACCCCTTTTGTGAGGATATTATCCTTTGCCGCATACGGGATTCCGGTCATAGCTTTAGCCTCGCCCTTATCGATCAGCATTTGTGCCAACCTTGCCGATGCGATTGCCTCATCACCCAAGCATGTTATGAAAGAATTTATCTCTCCGTCTTCGTCCTTTATCTTTTTTAAATATTCATCCAACAGCTCAACTGCACCGAGTTTCTTTTCATCGAGCATTCTTCTCAAATCGCCAAGACTCATTTCATATCACCCTCGGCACAGAAAAAGTGCTGTCCTTTTTACCCTTTTTAATCTCTGCTGCGATTTCCGAGTCGCTTGCTACATCCTCCGAAAGCACAGGGTATTTTATATATCCCGAAGAAGATGATGTCGCATGAATTTCAACTTCCCTGATCTTATCAAGCATTCCGATAACACGGCTCATGTCTTTTGCAAAAGCTTCAGCCTCTGATTCTGTTACCGAAATCATCGATAGCTTTGAAAGCTTTCCGACAGTTTCCTTGTCTATCATCTTCCCCGCCTCCTTTTAGTTAGATTTAAATATCCTCTCAACATAGCCGTCACGGACACCGACATCGGTAACCCTGATGACTTCTGCACCGACCGATTCTGCAATCGCTTTCATTACCTTTAACCCTGTCGGCATCAGCTGGTATCTTTTATTAAAAAGTTTTTTTGAGAGTCCGATATTTCCCGAAGTCATTTCATATATTTCATCAATGATACCGGGTGTTATTTCGCTTTTTGAAAAAAGTACAGATGAGGCAATCGCAACCGCTTTTGCAGTACCGCCCATAAACCACACAACTGTGCTTTTGCTCTTTATTTCCGACAGTGCCAATTTTATCTCTTTTTCTATTTTCTCTGCCTCGTCGGGCGTCGGCACCATTTTCGCTGTAAATCCTTGCCTCATGCGCTTTACGCCAATCGGGAAGGATTTTGCCTCAATCACACCGTTTTTATCAAAGGCTATAACCTGGGCACTTCCGCCGCCTAAGTCTACTCCGATTCCGCCTTCGGGGCATACGGTCAGGAGTGCACGAAAATCGCATTCTGCCTCCTCATCGCCCGAGATAAGCTCAATTTCGATTCCGGTTTCTGACTTCACTTTATCAAAAACCTCACCGAAATTTTTCACATCACGCATAGCAGATGTTGCAAAGGCATACCAGCAGGTGCACCCGTTTTCCTTAAAGTATTCGATTGTTTTTTTTATGTTTCCCAAAAGCTTTTTTATTCCGTCATAAGACAAAACACCCTCGCAGGTTTGCTCGAGGATGTCTGATCGAAACACAATACTCCCCTTTTTCGGGGTTCTGTTTTTATACACTACGCCTCGGACGGTATTTGAGCCTATGTCGATAATGCCGAAATTATCTTCTTTTTTCAAGCTCATCAAATATATCCTCCCAGGTCATATCGTTATCTGCCAGCATAACGGTCATGTGGTATAAAAGATCCGAAACCTCGTATGCGATTTCGTCCTTTGCACGGTTTTTACCCGCAATTACCACCTCTGCCGCCTCTTCGCCGACCTTCTTTAAAATCTTATCCTCACCCTTATCAAAGAGGTAGTTTGTATAGCTTCCCTCCTGCGGATTTACCTTTCGGTCAAGAGTAACCGCCATAAGTCGGTTTAAGATGTCGCTGTTGTCCTTCTTGTCAAGGTCGAGTTCCGCTCCCTCGATATCCCTGTAAAAACAGGTTCTCTTGCCGGTATGGCAGGCAGGTCCTGCCGGCTCAACAAGAACGAGCAGACAATCCGCATCGCAGTCGACTCTGATTTCCTTTATATACATATAATTACCCGAGGTCTTGCCCTTTTCCCAGAGCTCGCCACGTGAGCGTGACCAGAATGTAGCACGCCCGGTTTTTTTAGATATTTCAAGGCTTTCCTCGTTCATATATGCAACCATGAGCACCTCGCATGTGGTAGCATCCTGCAAGACCGCGGGAACGAGACCGTCTTTATCAAATTTAATCTTTTCCATTCGGATTTTCCCCTTTTATCGTGAAATTTTAATTGCCTCGGCCAAATCGAGATTTCCGGTATATAGTGCCTTTCCGACAATCGCACCCTCGACTCCGGTTTTGGTTAATGCTGCAATATGGCTAATATCTCCCACTCCGCCCGATGCAATGACATCAAGCTTTGTGTTTTTCACCATCTCCTCCATAGCCGCAACATTCGGGCCCGAGAGTGTACCGTCTGTTGCGATATCGGTATAGACAACCGTCGAAACCCCGAGCGATTCCATCTCCTTTGCAAAATCAACTGCCTTGAAGTTACTTACTTCCTCCCAACCCGATATTGCAACCATAGAATCCTTTGCATCTATTCCGATTACGATGCGGTTTCCGTATTCAGAAACTGCATCCCTCACAAACTCTCTGTTTTTTACTGCCGATGTTCCTATTATAGCACGGTTTATACCGCATTGCAACATATATTCCACATCTTCCATGGTACGAATTCCGCCGCCGGTTTGTACCGGAACTTTAACAGTTTTGCAGATTTCTCTTATTATTTCCGAATTGACACCTCTACCCTTCAGCGCACCGTCTAAGTCAACCACGTGGATGAACTCACCGCCGAGCGATTCCCACTTTTTTGCAATCTCTGCCGGGTTTTCGCCATATACCGTCACATCGGAAAACTGACCCTTAAAAAGTCTTACGCATTTTCCGTCCTTTATATCTATCGCAGGATAAATTCTCATACCGAAAGCTCCTCCTTGAATCCTTCAACAATCTTCATTATGCGGTCACGGTAGATTTTCATACTCACCTTATTTACCACAAACCATGCCGATAACGGACAAACATCTGCCAAAACATCGAGTCCGTTTTCCTTTAGCGTCTTTCCGCTCTCGACAATATCGACGATAACATCACTCAAACCCACAAGCGGTGCAAGCTCAACCGAGCCGTTCAATTTTATAAGCTCGATTGTCTGACCTAACTCGTCCTGAAAATACGCCTCGGCAATCTTCGGGTATTTTGACGCAACCTTTAAGTTGTTGATTTTGGTGAACTTATCCTTTAGCTCAAGCGGTCCGCAAACCGCCATCTTGCAGGCTCCGAACCCGAGGTTTATCATCTCGTAGAGGTTTTTGTTCTCCTCTAAAAGAGTGTCCTTTCCAACAATCCCGATATCTGCTGCACCATATTCAACATATGTCGGAACATCCGATGCTTTTACAAGAATAAACTTCATCTTGTTTTTCTCATCGGTAAAGATAAGCTTTCTGCTCTTTTCCTTCATCGCCGAGCAGTCAAACCCGTTTTTTATGAATAAATCCATTGCAAGCTCGGCAAGTCTGCCTTTTGCAAGGGCAACTGTCAAATAATCCATCTTAATCCTCTCTATCTGTAGTTTTCCAAAAATTCTTCCACCGTGGTTAGTTCTTCTTCATTCTTCACAAGGTCATAGATTTTAAGCACGCCGCCTGCCTTAACCGAAAGCATACATGGCGACGACTTCTCTTCTGCAAAGCTGAGTGCATCCTCTTCTTTATCACCCAGAATATATCTTTCCACGCAAAAACCGCAATCCCGCATATCCTTTGAAAGTCTGTAAGCGTCAGCTTCTGCACCGCACTCCGCAAAAATAACGGGCGGCGATGAAGGCTCATCCTCAAATCTTCCGCCTGCACGAAGTGCCGAAAGAATTCTGTTAATTCCGAATGCAACACCGACTGCCGAGAGCTCACGTCCGAATTTGCCGACAAGATTATTGTATCTTCCGCCTGCACAGACAGGGAACCCTACGCCGTGAGTGTAGCATTTGAAAATCGAGCCTGTGTAATAGTCGATGCTCTGTAGCATTCCAAGGTCTATCGAAATCATATCGCCAAAGCCGTAGCTTTCAAGCAAACCGTATATGCTTCTTATATTATCAAGTGCCGCCTTCGATGTTGGGTTAAGTCCCGTAACATCCGCCTTATCCACAACCGAAAGGTCGCCAAAAAGGTCGGGAAGCGCAATCATCAGCCTTTTTATCTCGCCGTCTAAATTGAGCTTTTCTGTCAGCTCCTCAATTCCCAAAGAGTCCTTGCAGTCGATTCTCTCACGGAGTTTTTCGGTATCCTCATGAGAAAGCCCTGCCTGCTCAACAAGCCCAGAGAAGAATGCCACCTGCCCGATTTCCACCTGAAAATCTTCTATCCCAACCGCCTGAATTGCCTCGATTGCAGTAGCGATAACCTCTGCATCCGCCTCGGGTGTGTCTGCACCCAGAAGCTCGATTCCGCTTTGTGTAAATTCACGCTGTCTTGCACCTTCGGTCTTTTCTGCACGGAATACATTCCCTGTATAGCAAAATCTCAAGGGAAGCAAGCTATCCTTTTCCTTTGTTGCCGCAACTCTTGCAATAGATGTTGTGATATCAGGGCGAAGTGCTAAAATTCTTCCCTTTTCATCGAAGAACTTGAACATATTCTCCTGTGAAATCTGACCTGATGAACCTGAATATACATCATAATATTCAAAAGACGGGGTTTCAATCTCCCTATACCCCATCGACAGGAATACATCATTTATAACCTCTTCAACCGCCCTTTTCTTTTCGCATTCTTCAGGAAGAATGTCGGCTAAACCGATAGGCGTGTGCAATCTCCAGTCTGACATTTTATATTATCCTTTCTTTATCGTGCTAAAGTGATAAAGTAATTGTACTATATATTATATAGCTTGTCAAGAGATTTTTTCGAAAATTTGAATTTTTCTCTTGACAAACCGGAATTTTAGTGCTAATATATATAAGAACTTAATATTTATGCGGGAGTGGCTCAGTGGTAGAGCGTCACCTTGCCAAGGTGAACGTCGCGAGTTCGAATCTCGTCTTCCGCTCCAGAAAAAAGCGTACTGAATTTTCAGTACGCTTTTTTCAACGAAATAAATCCTTTCAGGATTTGTGAAATACCCTGCGGGTGTGAAATATTACTTCGCAATGTGAAATGCCTGCGGGCATGAGTGGATTTATTTTATTTCACAGAAAGCTTTAGCTTTCTATTTCACAATTTTTGAAGGAAATTATTTCACCGCAAGCCACGCTTGCGATTTCATTCTTTTTCCCTTTTTCCCAAACAAAGCTAAAAGCCTGAACTTGGTTCAGGCTTTCTTTTCTTGTGCTCCAGGGCTTTTTCACATTGGCTCGACTACTGACAATACTGCATATTCCTTGTTGTAATGTGCCATAAACCGATTCTTCACATCCTCAAAGGTTACCGATTTATAGGTCTTATAGTAGTCGGTATAGTCTATATCCATAAACTTCATCGCAATAAATGTGTGGGCAAAGTTGCCGATATCGTTATATGAGCGGATATATCTTCCCCATATAACCTTTTTGATTCTGTCAAACACTTCCTCGCTGATTCCGTTTTCCCTCAGCTCATCAACATAAGCCAAAACTGCATCGAACACCCTCTTCGGGTCACGGGATTCACCCTGTGCTGCGGTAAACGAGTAATCCACCTGCGTCTCATAATCCGCACCGAACTTCTGATTTATCAGACCCTCGTTATAGAGCTTTTCATAAAGCGGTGAGCCTTTTCCGAAAATCATCTCGGCCAGAATCTCGCACTCGATTGTTTTCTTCAAAAGCTTTTCTCCGCCAAAGCCTATGTCGTTATCCTTAAATCCGAGCATAAACATCGGCATCGACACGCTCATCTTCTTTGTCACCTCATGCTCGGCAACACTCTTTGGCTCGTCGGGGTAGACTCTTTTTATCTCCTCTGCGAATGGCTCATTTTTTATAATCGCCTTTTCTATCGTCAGAAGTGCACGCTCGGGGTCGATGTCACCCACAATCACAAGACTCATATTCGAAAGATTATAGAATGTGTTATAGCATTTATATAGAATCTTTTCGTCAATCTCTGCGATACTCTCAACCGTTCCCGCAATATCAAGCCTTACAGGGGTATTATGATACATTCCCTTCAGGAAATTGAATAGCACAATCCAGTCAGGGTCATCGTCGTACATATTTATCTCCTGGCCGATTATACCCTGTTCCTTTTCAACATTCTCGGCAGTAAAATACGGTTTCTGAACATAGTCGAGCAAAATTTCAAGGCACTTATACGGGTCATTTGAGGTCTTGAAAAGATATCCTGTCATATTAAAGCTTGTGTAGGCATTGCACATCGCACCCGCCTTTGCAAAGCTCTCAAACACATTCGAGCCGTCCTCCTGCTCGAACATCTTATGCTCCAAAAAATGTGCAATCCCGTCGGGTACGTGGGTGATATCCTCTTCACCCGGCACAACAAAATCCGAGTCAACCGAGCCGTATTTTGTGCCGAAAATCGCATAGGTGCTTGTATATCCCGCACGTGGGATAATCGAGAGCGAAAGTCCGCTTCCAAGAGTTTTGGAGTATAGCTTTTCACCTGTTTTTTCGCTGATTTTAATATCGAAATTCATATTACTCCTCCCCTCTCAAAAAATACACGGTATCGCATTCAAGCTTCTTTATAACGGCGATAACCTCGTCCTTTGTGACCTTGGCTACCTTTTCCTTGTATTCCTCAATCGAAACATCAACGCCCGATACAATATTCCCCATATAAAATCTCTGCATCTGAAGCTGATCATCATAGCAGGCATTTAAGCTGTTTGCAATCTCGCTTTTTGCATTCGCAAGCTCTGCATCGGTGATATTTCCTGATTTCATTTCCGATAGCTGTGCAAAAATCTCGTCGGTTGCAGCCTTGAACTTGTCAAAGCTGATTCCCGCATAAAGGAGCATATACCCCTTCGGGCGGTCGATAGCCGTCTTTACATAATAGCAAAGGCTCAGCTTTTCACGGACATTGTTAAAGAGCTTCGAGCCCATACCGCCGCCGAAGATATTGTTTGCAACAACAAGTGCCCAGAAATCATCGTCCTTTGCCGATACATTGGTTACAAACCCGATTGCAAGCTTTCCTTGTGTAAGCTCCGAAACCTCGGTGATGTCACGCTTTTCGGATTTCTTTTCCGGAATTACTGTTTTCGCAAGCTCTGTCTTTTTAAATTCAAGTCCCGAAACTCTTTTTTCTATCTCAACTTTTGCCTTTTGAACATCCACCTCGCCCGAGATGAAGATATTTATTGCAGATGTTGCTATCACATTTTTATAGTGCTCAAAAAGAGCTTTAGGCTTAATGGCCTCGATTTCAGAAACCTCGCCCCATTCCGAGATACTGTAAATGTCGTCTTTGAACATTTCCTCGATTGCACGGTTATTCGCATACTGGGTTTTGTCGTTTATAAGTCCCTTTACACGGTCGATTGCGTTTTTCTTCTCACGCTCCAGGATATCACCCAAAAATGCACCGCATCTTGTCTTTGGCTCGAACACAACCGAGAGCATAAGGTCTAAAAGTCCCGATATGAGTTCTTCACCGTCTGCCGAATAACGGTCGGAGATTACCTCACCGTCAAAGTTCATAAACTGGTTATCGCCACGCTTTGTAACGCTTGCACGAAGCTTTGCACCGTAAAGATTTTCTAATCTTTTCGCAACCTCGGCCGAATCGGGTGCAACTTTGCAGCCTTTTAAAAGCACGTGCGGCAAGAGAGCATTCTTGCTCGCCTCATCACGGTCGAGCTTTCTTCCTATATATATCCCCACGCTCGTTGTTTTGAGCTTTTGCATAGGGATATAGTGAAGCGTTATATTTTCACATATCTTAATACTTTGCAAATCCTGATACCTCATTTCAAAATAAATTCTGACAGAATAATTTTAACCCAAAATCCGGATATTGTCAACTACCCGACATAGCTTTCAATCTCTTCTAATGTGAGATTTTTATGGAGTGCCCGGTTTATCCCGTTTGCTACCGTCTTTGATGTTCTCTCGATTACAAGGTCGATGTCCTTTGGCGTTACCATAAGTCGGGCAATCTCTTTTGTGAGTATCCTCTCTATAAGCTCTTCCCTGCTTTTTTCATCCGAAAGAGAGCCATCTCCCAACTCAAGGCTGTCGAGTGCCACCGTCATGGCATCAACCACAGTCGGCACGCCTATTGCAATCACCTTTTTGCCAAGAGTCTCTTCATTGAGAGCCTTTCTTTTATTCTCCACTCCCGCACCCGGTGAGATTCCGGTGTCTGTCAACTGAAAGGTGGTACTTATTCTGTCGAGGCTTTTGGATGCAAGCGCATCTACGGCTATTATAAGGTCGGGGTTCACCTTTTTCACCACCGCCTCAATCACCTCGGCACTCTCGATGCCGGTTGTCCCCAAAACCCCGGGTGCGATTGCGTAAACGGCAGAAACCTCCTCGCCGAAAAGCTCGGTGCTCTGTTCTTTTACATGGCCTGTAACCAAAAGCCGTCTTACCACCTCGGGTCCGAGCGCATCAGGTGTTATCGCATCATTCCCGAGCCCGACCACGAGCGTTTTTGTGTCGGGTCTGATATCTGCCATCGTCTGTATCTCGTCGGCGATTTTTTGTAGCGTTTCTTCATAAAGCTCTGTACTGTATTTTATATCAGGGCAGTCTATTGTAACATATCTACCCAAAGGCTTACCGAGTGCCTCCGAGCCCTCTTTTGATGTTATCTCTATCCTCGACACCGTCAGACCGTCATGCTCCTCTGTTTTAGAGGTTATGCCGGGGATATCTGCACCAAACAGCGTTGCCGCCTCTAAAGCCAGGTCTGTTCTTATTCCCATAGTTTTTCAAAAACTCCTTTTTTATTTAGTTTTTGCAAATAAGAGACCAAATATGCAAAAAGACCGTATGCCTTTTAGCATACGGTCTTTTCCTTTTTAATTATTCTGCAATTGCCTCAACAGGACATGTTCCTGCACAAGCTCCGCAGCTGATGCAAGCGCCCTCGTCGATTACGTAAGTTGCATCTCCTTCAGAAATAGCACTTACAGGACAAGTATCTGCACAAGCACCACACTTGATGCAAGCATCGCCAATCTTATATGCCATCTCAAATACACCTCCTTTTACCCTTTATACACCAACAGAGCAAGCTCTGTAATCTATACAAATTTTTGCAGTGCAAAAAATCAGTATATGCCTATTCTATCACACAATTTTCAGTTATTCAAGGCTTTTTAGCATTTCTTCGTCAATTTTTTCTGTTTTTTCTTCACGTTTGCGATTGCTCTTTAAGATTTTTATATCATCAACGTGGAATTCCTTCAATGCTTTTTCGCCTGTTTCCTCAAATCTTACCTTGACAAGACCCCTCAGAAGATTCACACTCTCGACAACGCCTTTACCGTCAGGAGTCTTTACAAGTGAGCCCTCTCTCGGTGTTACCTTTAAAAGCTCCTCGTAGCAATCCTGCTCATACTTTAAGCAACACATAAGTCTTCCGCAGGCACCCGAAATCTTGGTCGGGTTGAGGCTCAAGCCCTGCTCCTTTGCCATCTTGATCGACACAGGCTCAAACTCGCCCAGAAACTGTGTACAGCAAAGCGATCTGCCACAGATGCCGATGCTTCCGATAGTCTTTGTTTCATCTCTTACACCAATCTGGCGAAGCTCGATTCTGATTTTGAAAATCGCCGCAAGATCCTTTACCAGGTCACGGAAATCCACTCTGCCGTCGGCTGTGAAGTAGAAAAGCACCTTTGAGCCGTCGAAGGTATACTCAACCTCAACAAGTTTCATCTCAAGACCATGCTTTTTAATCTGCTCAAGGCAGATATCATACGCCTTTTTTTCTTTTTCTGCATTCTCGGCACGCAATTTTACATCGGCTTCGGTCGCAACTCTGATAACACTCTTCAAAGGCTTTATAACCTTATCCTCGTGAATGGTACAGGGTGCAATCACAACCTCGCCAAGCTCGATTCCTCTTGCGGTTTCCACCACAACGTGCTCGCCCTTTTTTATCTCAAATCCTGCCGGGTCAAAGTAGTAAACCTTACCCACAGGCTTGAATCTTACACCTACTATTTTAGTCATTCATATGCTCCTTCAGTTTCTTTATGAACTTATCGTCAGGCTCGAAGATTACAATATTTTCCTCCTCGCCCACTATTAAAACGGTACTTTTTTTGTTCAGCAAAAAGTGCCTTGAAAGTCTTAACTTTTTTCTCTTTTTCTTATCTCTGAGTTTTGGCATTCCCACTCTAATCGAGGCTTTTTTTATCTCGGATATCGGGAATGAATACTCTGTAACTCTGCTCCCCGCCTTTTTCTCGATTGTTACCCCTTTTGAGTTGATTTTATAGGTAAATACCGATGCATAGTGATTATATACCAGCATCACCAGGAGCACCGCAAACCCTGCAAGGACTATATCCCCAGAGATATTTGCGTTTATTTTGTCCATTGATACAAAGTTAATAAGCCCGCCTAAAAACTCGCTTGCAATAATTGCAACCGTTGCAAGCCCGAGGGTTTTAAAAAAATCCCTTTTTCCGGCTTTATTCTCCTGCTTGTACATCTGATCACCTCAACTCAATAAATTATTATATTATACTTTTTTAAAAAAGTCAAGAGGCTATGGCTTTTGGAAAAAAAAGAAGCTGCCCGAAAAATCAACCGACTTTTTCAGACAACCTCTGCCTTTTGAGGTGAATAGAAAAAAAGCTTTGGAATTAACAAACTGAGCCAAAGCCTTCGCTTTGACCCGACGGCGTACCCGGGGTACGCCGAGCGGCGAAGTTTGTTGATAGCAAGAAAAGCTGAACTTTTCTTGTTCTCCAGAATTTTTTAACATTCCCTTTTACTCGTCCAAACAGGAATATATTACATTTCTCACTCTTGGCTGATAGTACTGTTCTCTTGGGTTTAATGAGTGCTTTAAGTAAATCGCCGAGAGCTTGTTTTTCGGGTCAATATAGCAGGATGCGCCTGCTGCACCGCCCCAGCCGAACTCGCCGATATTGCTGAGTGACCCACCAACGGCTCTGTCCATCATAGTGCGGACTCCGAACCCGTAGCCATAGCCGACAAGCTGACTCCAGTCAAAGGTCTTTAACTGCTGCTCGTTCAGGGTGTTGGTACGCATAAGCTCAACTGTGCACTCCGAGAGTATTCTCTCGCCGTTTGTTCCCATTCCCATATTCGCAAGTGCCGAAAGGAGCTTTATGTAGTCATCGGCAGTCGATGTAATTCCCGAGCCACCGCTATCATATTCAGGGCCGTGAATGTGATGATTGATTGGTCCCATATCGACAAATGTTCCGTCCTTCGACTTTCCGTAACGCTGTGCATCAACTATATCGAAATCCTCACTCGCACCTTCGGGTACAAATTTATACTGTGTCGCCATATTCTTGATAATCTCTGGTGTTACATGATATACACTCTTATCCATACCGAGTGGGTCGAATATGTTTTCCTTTACATAGTCACGGAACTTCTTGCCTGTAATAACAGACACAAGTCCTGCCAGAATATCGTGACAAACGCTATACTGGAATCTCTCGCCCGGCTCAAAGTGCAGTTTATCCGATGCAAGGCACCTTGCAACAACGTCGGTATCCATTCTTCCCTCGGTGATTTCTCTTGCCTTTGCAAAAGCTTGAGTCTGCTGGTTATAGTCATAGCCTGCTGTCATATTGAAAAGGTTCTGAATCCTGATCGGATTTTTAGCCTTTACAACCTCACCGTCCGCACGCTCAATATACATCTCCTTATATTCGGGAATGTACTCATAAAGCGGATCGCTCATCAGGAACTTGCCCTCCTCGAAAAGCTTCAGAGCGGCAACAACTGTTGTGATTTTCGAGCACGAATAAAGGTTAAAATGTTCTTTACCGGTCATCGGTGTTTTTGTTTTTAAATCAGAATATCCGCAAGAATAGTTAAAAACAGGCTTTCCGTCAAGGCACACCAAAATAGTGTTACCCGGTGCATGACCTGCCTCAACTAAATGGTCCATCAGGTTTTTGAGCTTATCAAAATTCATTTTGTTTGCACTTCTTTCTGTGGTTTTTGTATTATTGTACCATACCGACATTTGTATTTCAAGTAAAAAAGAAAAAAGAGTTCTGATTTTTAACCAAAACCCTTTTTATCTTATCAGTTTACCTTTACTTTTGCAAACATATGTGCAATCTCTGCCGGCTCAGGTGAATGGAAAAGTGTAAACTTTCTGCGGTTTTTCAAAACCTCGGGAACATTTGCCGCAATATCCATCCAGAACTCACGGCATCCTGCATCAATTCCCAGCTTCTCAAATGAGATCTCTGCAATATTCTTTCCCTCACCACCGATGTCATTTTTCACTATTTCTTTAACCTTCGGCTCGTTTTTGAATACAAGAGTAATCTCGGCAGGGCATCGAATCTGTGGTGCTGCCTCAAGTCCGTGCAAGCCGTCCATTATAGCCATAGCCTCACCGAAGTCGGTTTCCTCAACCGAGAACTTCATCTCACCGGGTTCTGCCGGAGTCGGCATCGCAGAATAAACGGTAAATGTGTTATCTTTCAGTGCATCCGACTTCACATAAAGCACATCATCAGCTACCGCAAGTTGTACACCGTCCAAAACATTGCCGTAATAGTTTACAAATCTGTACTTTGCTGCATTTTCTATATCGCCACCCAAAGGCAATTCAAGCTCGATATACTTCCAGCTTGCCTCAACTTCAACATCTGCGCTCTGTGTACAAAGCACATATTTCCCCGGCTGGAGAGTGAGCTTATAAACTTTGCTCATCTTCTCGCCTTTTTTGAGTTCAAAACAGATGAGACTATCGGGGATTTCTACCATATTTTTTGGTGAAACCTGCAAGAATGCCTCGCCCGATACCGTATCGTCATTCTCGTTTGCAAGCTCAATCTTAATCTTACCCTCATATTGTCCCTGTTCGTTCAGCTTGAAATCATCAACAATCTCTACCGCTGACTTGACAAGAAGCATCTTTTCTGCACCCTCGGGGTATTTTACCGCAACATTTTCCACGAAATCCATAACATTTACATGGCATTCCTCAACAGTTGTTGCAAACTTTCCGAGGAAATTGATATTTTCAAGCACCACATTCTTGATTGTAACCTCGGGGCTATAGCCCTGGAGTCTTGATTTTGCAGGGAGTATCTCCTGCTCCTCGACAAGGTAGATGTCCTTAATTATAACGCCGTTTATATCGCCCTTTTCGTCGTCTTTATTCCATACCGAATCGGTGATTCTGATATCAAAAACCTGTGCACCTGGTGCGTCTTCAATTCTAATATTTTCAAATCTTATATCACGAAGCTTTGCTCTGTCGCCATGGTGAATACCCATAATCGGGTAGCCTGTAACGCTGTGGATAACATCAATATTCTCAAACACGATATTTCTTGCATACTCTGCTCTTATCTCAACACCGACTTCCAATGGTCGTGCAAAATCGTTCCAGAGAGTAGAGTTTCTGAATGTGATGTTTTCAAGGTTTCCGGTATCGAATGCCTTTGCAACAAAGCAATCGTCCCATGTTCTTATAAAGCAACCCTCAACCAGCACATTTCTTGAACCACAAACATCAACACCGTCGGAGTTTCCGCGGCATCCTGTTATATTGATATTTTCAATATGCACATCATCACAACCCATAATACGACAGGTCCAGAATGCACTGTCGCATATTGTGATGTCACGGATGTTTACATTTTTACAAGAGTTAATCTCAAGTGCAATCAGGTGGTCAGGGTCCTGGCGGAGAAACTTTTGCTCGCAGAGTATGCCGTAACCGCAAATTGTAAGGTTTTTGCAGTTATTTGCCCTGAATTTGCCGTTTACAACCGCACCTTCTTCAAGATATACAGTAACATCGTCCTCAGCGATGTCGAGAATCTCAATTTCGGTTACGCCTTTCGGAAAATATATAACCTTATCGCTTTCCTTGTCAATAATTTCACATCTTCTGTCATTTGCAAAAATAAGAAGATTGTCAACATATGTACCATTTAGCTCAACCGAGAATTTCTCACCCTTATCAAGATGAATAAATATGCTGTGTTCTGTAAAGCTATACTCGAGATTCAAGCTCAATGGTCTTATCAACACATCCTCGATAACCTTTTGGGATGTTATCTCAATGTCTATCGGCTCATCCATAACGATAACCGCAAGTGGCATTCTGTTTGTATGGTTATATGGTGGATGAAAAACCGTCGTTTCATAAAGCTCTTTTTCTACCCCATTTACCTTAACTTTGTAGTTCATCGTCATTTCTCCTTATTTCATCCTATGCGACAGCTTTTCCATATTCTCCTCGCGGAACTTTTCAAATCTGTCCTCTTCTATCGCCTTTCTGATTTCAGCGGCGAGTTCATTATAAAAATGCAGATTATGAATAACCGAAAGTCGCATCGCAAGCATTTCCTTTGCCTTGAAAAGATGTCTTATATATGCCCTTGAATAGTTCCTGCACGCTTCACATGTACAGTTCGGGTCAATCGGCAACAGGTCGGTTTCATATTTATTGTTCATAAGGTTCATTGTGCCGTTCCAGGTAAATATAAATCCGTGACGGGCATTTCTCGATGGCATTACACAGTCAAAAAAGTCGATTCCCCTTGCAACACCTTCGATTATATTCGCAGGTGTTCCGACACCCATTAAGTATCTCGGCTTATTCTCGGGTGCGTGCGGCAACGTGACATCAAGGATATGATACATTTCCTCGTGGCTTTCGCCCACTGCAAGTCCGCCGATAGCATAACCCGGAAGGTCGAGCTTTGCGATTCTCTTCATATGCTCAATTCGCAAATCATCGAAAATTCCGCCCTGATTTATACCAAAAAGCATCTGGTTTTTGTTTATAGTATCATCAAGCGAATTGAGCCTTGCCATCTCGGCTTTACAACGCTCAAGCCAACGGTATGTTCTCTCAGTCGATTTTTTTACATACTCATACGGTGCCGGATTTTCCACGCACTCGTCAAATGCCATTGCGATTGTTGATGCAAGGTTTGACTGAATCTGCATACTCTCCTCGGGGCCCATGAAAATCCGTCTGCCGTCGATATGCGAGTTAAAGCTTACGCCCTCCTCGGTAATCTTTCGAAGCGACGCAAGCGAGAACACCTGAAATCCACCGCTATCGGTTAAAATTGGTCTGTCCCAATTCATGAACTTATGCAGTCCGCCCATCTTTTTTACTATCTTGTCACCCGGTCGCAGATGCAGATGATATGTGTTTGAAAGCTCAATCTGGCAACCGAGATTTTTCAAATCGGTGGTTGATACCGCACCCTTTATTGCGGCGATTGTTCCGACATTCTGAAACACCGGTGTCTCTACCGTACCGTGTACGGTGTGAAATCTTCCGCGTCTTGCAAGTCCGTTTGTGTGTAAAATCTCAAACATGCTGTTTTTTCTCCTTTATGGAAATTCAGGTTTTCGTAATAAAAACAATAAAATCAAAATTCATGATTTGTCAACATTTTATCTGACAATCCTCCCGTCACACTTTGTGTGCCACCCTCCTTTACACAAGGAGGGCTTTTTCGGCTCCCTTGTGTAAAGGGAGATGTCAGCGTAGCTGACTGGAGGATTGTATTTTCAAATTCAGGTTTTCGCATCCGGCGAAAACCTTCCTTACCTCTTCACTATTACCTCTTCCCTTGTTCATTCGTCACCGAATGAACATAGCATCTCCGAAGCTGAAGAATCTGTACTTCTCGGCTACCGCCTCGTCATATGCCCTCAGGACATTTTCTCTGCCTGCCAATGCCGATACAAGCATTATCAGTGTCGACTCGGGCAGGTGGAAATTGGTAATCAGGGCATCTATTACCGAAAATTTCTTTCCGGGATAGATGAATATATCTGTCCAGCCGCTATCTGCCTTCACTTCGCCTTTTGCACCCACAGTCTCCAGAACTCGTGTTGCAGTTGTTCCTACAGATATCACACGACCTCCCGATGCCTTGGTAGTTTTTATAAGCTCAGCCGTTTCCTCGGGCAGAATATAGAACTCCGAGTGCATCTTATGCTCAAGAATATTTTCTGCCTTAACAGGTCTGAATGTGCCGAGCCCGACATGGAGTGTCACATATCCGATTTTAACACCCTTATTCTTAATCTTTTCCAGAAGCTCATCGGTAAAATGCAACCCAGCTGTCGGTGCCGCCGCCGAGCCTGTATTTTTTGCATAAACGGTCTGGTAGCGGTCCTTATCCTCAAGCTTTTTGGTTATATATGGCGGCAGCGGCATCTCGCCGAGCTTATCCAGAACATTTTCAAAAAGCCCGTCATAATAGAATTTTACGAGTCGGTTTCCTTCATTTACAATATCCAAAATCTCGGCTTCGAGCTCGCCCTGACCGAATACAAACCTTGCACCCGGCTTTGCTCGTCTGCCCGGCTTTAAGATAACCTCCCACTCGTCAAGGCTTCGCTTATTCAAAAGCAGGAACTCAATCGCACCGCCGGTATCCTTTTTTGTGCCGTAGAGCCTTGCAGGGATTACCTTCGTATCATTTAAAATCAGGCAATCACCCTCATTTAACATGTCACAGATATCGTAAAAATGCTTATGCGAGGTCTCTCCGCTTTTTTTATCAAGCACCATCAGCCTTGAATCGCTTCGGTTTTTGAGTGGCTCCTGAGCTATCAGCTCCTCGGGGAGTTCGTAGTAAAAATCCTTTGTGTTCATAGTCTCCATTGCTTATTTCCACACTTTATCCATATATTCTTTAGCTTTTTCCTCACCGATTTGCTCGGCAACAAAAGCCTCTGCCAAATCCCGTCTGTCCGGGACTTCAATTCTGTCAAGCTCTGTTATAATGCCCTGGCTTATAGCGTTAGCAAGTTTTTGCTGATATGCCGGGTCAATCATCTTTTCCAATTCGGCTTGATTGCTGATAAACCCAATCTCAACGAGGATTGCCGGCATATAGCTTGAGCGTGTTACAAGATGATTCTCGGTCTTTACCTTTCTCGGGAATGCACCCGTCTCGGAAATCAGGTTATTATATACAGTCGTTGCAACCTGCTTACTTGTTCTGCCGTAATAGTTGTGGTTATTCTTTTCGGCATAGAACACCTCAATACCGTTTGCGCTCGGGTTTGTCGCCGAATTGACATGGATACTCACAAACAATGCCGCATCATTTTTATTTGCAAGAAGCGGTCTCTCCGAAAGGCTCGGGTATGTGTCACCCGTTCTTGTCATTATAACCTTTATACCCTCTGCCTGAAGCTCCTTTTGCACAAGCTTTGCAACAGCAAGGGCGATATTCTTTTCGTAATATGTGGTAGATTCTACCACTCTTTCTTCATATACAGGTTCCTGCTCAGACTCTGTTTCTTCATCGGTTTCGTCTGTTTCTTCGGGCTCAACCAAGACCTTTTCTATTACCTCAATCTTACCCACTGCACCCGAGTCCTTACCACCGTGACCGGCATCAATTACAACATATTTGATACCCTTTGATGCAGTATATTTTTTGAGTGCATCAATATTTACAGTAACTGTAGGTTCTTCTGTCGGAGTCTCCTCCTCATCAGGCTTGGTTGTATCATCAGGCTTTTCCTCATCCTCAGGCTCTGTCGGAACCTCTTCGTCCGGGTCAAAGTCTTCATCCTCAACCTTTGCTACAACTGTGATTGTTACCTGTTTTTTAGTCGCAGATGTGACAACATTGTAGCTTTTATAGTCCTTGGTATCAACCGCAATACGGGTATAGTCCTCGTGCAAGCCATAGCGCACAGACAATACACTTGCGTGGTTTACCTCGGTCTTTGATGCACCTTCATACTTTGCATCGGGTATATCAAAATAGATTACACCGGCATTTGTAACCGATGCCTTTGGCGATTTTGCGATTGCCTTGTCAAATTTTATTGCAATAACTGTAGTTGTGCCGTTTTTCTTGTTTATCACCGGTGCTTTTATGGTTACGCTATCACTCACCTCGGGTTCTTCCTCCTTTGGCGGTTCTTTTTCCGGCTCTTCACCGACATTTCCCGATATCTTTATCGCACCTGCTTTTCCGTCAAAATCAACCTTCAATCCAATGCTCTCCGATACAAACCTGACCGGTACCATAGTCTTTGTTTCAACGCCGACCTTGGTTATAAGCTTTGGCACTACACCATCGGGAATTGAAACCTTTTTACCGTTTACATATGCGGTGTTGTTGCCAATCTGCAAGGTCACCTCGGTATCGTTTCCCGTTATCATTATCTCCTTTGATTTTGCAATATACTCAACCTCTGCACCAAGTGCTTCAAATACTTCACGAATCGGCACAAGGGAACGGTTGTTGAAGGTAATCGGCTCAAGCGGAACTGTAAGCTTTTTGCCGTTTACATATAGGTCATACAATGTCCCTGTATATGTATGATACTCTCCGTCATAATAGATTTCTATTCCTTTTGCACTCGCCGGAACTATATTAAAACACATAAGTAAAACTAAAATAAATGCCAGTATTTTCTTCAAAACTCCCTGCACCTCCCAAACTGCATATTCTAAAACTATTTCTTACTCGGCAAACGGCATTCCGAAATGCTCGTAGCCTGGTTTTGTCACAATTCTTCCCTTCGGAGTTCTTGCGATAAATCCGAGCTGTAAAAGATACGGCTCGTACACATCCTCAATGGTATTTGCATCCTCACCGATGGTTGCCGCAAGGGTATCCAGGCCCACAGGTCCACCGTTAAAGTTGGTTATCATGGTAAGGAGCATCTTTCTGTCGATATTATCAAGTCCCTTGCCGTCAACCTCCATCATAAGGAGAGCCTCATCGGCAACCTTCTTGGTTATCACACCGTCGTATTTTACCTCAGCAAAATCACGCACACGCTTTAAAAAACGGTTTGCGATTCTCGGTGTTCCACGGGATCTCTTTGCAATTTCCTCTGCACCGCTTTTTTCCATCTTTACTCCCAAAAGCTTTGCCGAGCGTGTTATGATTGTAATAAGATCCTCTGTTGAGTAGAGCTCAAGTCTTGACAACACTCCGAAACGGTCACGCAACGGTGCGGTAAGGTTACCTGCACGGGTTGTTGCACCAATCAGGGTAAACTTCGGCAAATCAAGGCGTATCGACTTTGCCGACGGGCCTTTTCCGATTATGATATCGAGTGCATAATCCTCCATTGCAGGATAGAGTATTTCCTCAACCGTTCTGCTAAGGCGATGAATTTCGTCGATAAATAAAATATCGTGCTGAGAAAGATTGGTAAGGATTGCCGCAAGGTCGCCCGCCTTTTCAATGGCAGGTCCGCTTGTGACTCTGATATTTACACCCATCTCGTTTGCGATTACGCCGGCAAGGGTAGTTTTACCCAGTCCCGGAGGTCCATACAAAAGCACATGGTCGAGCGGCTCGTGACGCTCGAGTGCCGCTTTTATATAGATTTCGAGGTTATCCTTAACCTTTTTCTGACCTATGTATTCCTCAAACTGACGGGGTCTTAGTCCCGGCTCAATCTCAGCATCGTCGTCTGTATATTCACTTGTAACTATTCTTTCATCTTCATCAAAAATCATAGTCTAACTCCTATTTCATAAGCTTTTTCAATGCTTCTTTTACTACATCCTCAACTCCGAGGCTTGAATCAACCGATGCAACCGCCTTCTTTGCCTCATGCTCGGGGAATCCCAGAACAACCAGGGCACTTACCGCCTCGGATGAATTGTCCGAAATCTCGACATCAGCATATTCTTCAGGCAGAGCATCGAAGCTTTTGATTTTGTTCTTCAACTCGAGTATTATCCGCTCTGCAAGCTTCGGGCCTACTCCCGATGCCTTGGTGATTATCTTGACATTTCTTGTCATAACCGCACCGGCAACCTCTGAGGGGCTTGCAGCCGACAAAATCGCAAGTGCCGCCTTTGGTCCGACACCCGATACCGAGAGCAGAGTCAAAAACATCGAAAGCTCGTCATTGTCGGGGAATCCATAAAGGTCCTGAATATCCTCTCTTACATAAAAATGCGTAAATACCTTGACCTCATCGCCCGGCTTTGGCATCTTTGCAAGTGCTTTTTGCGAGGTGTAAATCTTATACCCCACACCCGATGCTTCAACCACGATAAAGTTTTCGCCCGATGCGACATACTCGCCTCTTATATAGTAATACATCTGCTTTTCCTCACTTTATTTTTTTGGCTTATCCACCAAGTATATAATAACATTTTTTGATACCCTATTTCAACCCCAAAACCTTTAAGATTATATTACAATACCATAACAAATGGAAATGTTAAAAAACTCTGGAACACAAGAAAAGTTTAACTTTCCTTGTTATCAACAAACTTCGCTGCTCGGCGTACCTCCGTACGCCATCGAGTAACCCAAAGCTAAAGCTTTGACTCAGTTTGTTGATTCCAAAGCTTTTTCCCTATTCCCACAAAAAAGGCTCCCTTGTGTAAAGGGAGCTGTAAAGTAAGTCAATGAAAAAAATTGTAGGGAACGCATTTATGCGTTCCGTTCCGGAAGGGATAAATCCCTTCCCTACATTTTCACATCGGTACGTCAGAAGTTAAATTGGCAAAAAGCAAGCGAAAGCTTGCGTTAGAACAACTTTTTCGGTGTCTTACAGTTTATTCAAGCCAAAGGTTTCGTTTATCTTTCCCGAATGTGCATGGCAGATTGCCACCGCCAAAGCATCGGCAGCATCGTCAGGTCTCGGGATTGCATTCAGGTTTAAGAGCATCTTCACCATCTGCTGAATCTGGTTTTTGTCGGCTCGACCGTACCCCGTAACTGCCTGCTTTATCTGGAGCGGTGTGTATTCATAAACCGGGATTCCCCTGTTGGTTGCCGACACAACCAGAACTCCTCTTGCCTGTGCAACTAAAATCGCAGTCTTTGCGTTGGTGTTAAAAAACAGCTCTTCAATCGCCACCGCATCAGGCTTATATTTTTCCAAAAATTCATTTATTCTGTCATAGATAACCTTTAACCTCATACTCGACGGCATTGATGAGTGAGTGGTTATTGCATCACACTCAATCGGGCGGAATTTATTGCCCTTATATTCAATCACTCCGACACCCACAATCGCATATCCCGGGTCTATACCGATAATTATCACAAAAAACGCCTCGCTTTTTTATATTATTTATTTACATTTCGCTATTGCATATTTATAAATTTTGATGTATAATATACGGGTAAATATTGTTTTAATATACAATACATATATTTTATACCATTTTAGGAGGAATTGCAACCATGTCAAAAGAAAAAGTTGTACTCGCATACTCAGGCGGACTTGATACCTCAATCATCATTCCGTGGCTCAAGGAAAACTACGATTACGAAGTAATTGCAGTCTGCGGCGATGTTGGTCAGGGTAAAGAAACAGAAGGCCTCGAAGAGCGTGCAAAAAAAGCAGGAGCATCAAAGCTCTACATTGAAGATTTAAGAGATGAATATGTTGAGGATTTTATATTCCCGACTTTGAAAGCAGGCGCAGTTTATGAAGGTAAGTACCTTTTGGGAACATCTCATGCCCGCCCTATTATAGCAAAAAGACTTGTTGAGATTGCTTTAGCTGAAGGTGCTACTGCAATCTGCCACGGTGCTACAGGTAAGGGTAACGACCAGGTTCGTTTCGAGCTTACAATCAAGGCTTTGGCACCGCACTTGAAGATTATAGCTCCCTGGAGAATCTGGGACATCAAGTCAAGAGAAGATGCGGTTGACTATGCAGAAGCACACGGCATCGAAATCCCTGTAACAAAGAAGGATCTCTACTCAAGAGACAGAAATATCTGGCACATCAGCCACGAGGGTATGGATCTGGAAGACCCGGCAAACGAGCCACAGCTCGATAACCTTTTGAAGCTCACAGTACCACCTGAAAAAACTCCTGATGAAGCAAAGTACATAACAATCGGCTTTGAAAAGGGTGTTCCTGTATCATTGGACGGCAAGAAGATGGCTGCTCGTCCATTGGTTGAAGAACTCAACAAAATCGGCGGCGAATACGGCGTTGGTATTGCAGATATCGTTGAGGACAGACTCGTTGGTATGAAGTCAAGAGGCGTTTATGAAACACCGGGCGGCACAATCCTCTATAAGGCATTGGAAGAGCTCGAATACCTCTGCTTAGACCGTGACACACAGGCATTCAAGCGTCAGGCAGCAATCAAGTTCTCTGAGCTTGTATATGACGGAAAATGGTACACACCACTTCGCGAATCACTCTCTGCAATGGTTGATGTTATGGAAGAAACCGTTACAGGCGAAGTAAGATTAAAGCTTTATAAGGGTTCAGTCTCACCTGCAGGTGCAAAGAGCCCATACTCACTCTATAACGAAGACATCGCAAGCTTTGGCGATAGCCGTGAGCTTTACAGCCACAAGGATTCAGAAGGCTTCATAAACCTCTTTGGTTTGCCTTTGAAGGTTCGTGCGATGATGCAGAAAAAGAACGAAAAATAATAAAATACATCACAATATCCCCGCAGAATGATTTTGATTTTGCGGGTATATTGATTTTAGGAGGCATACTATGGCAAAACTTTGGGGCGGAAGATTCCAGAAAAACACCGACAAAAAGGTTGACGATTTCAATTCATCAATCCGATTCGACCAGAGAATGTACCGCCAGGACATAAGAGGAAGCATCGCTCACGCCGGAATGCTTGGCCGTCAGGGAATCATCCCGAAGGCAGATTCCGAGCTTATTATCAAAACCCTCAGGGAAATCCTTGCCGACATAGAAGCAGGCAAGGTTCAGTTCGAGATTGATGCAGAAGACATACATATGAACATAGAAAAGATACTCATCGAGCGAATCGGCGATGCCGGCAAGCGACTCCATACAGGCAGAAGCCGTAACGACCAGGTCGCACTCGATATCAGAATGTATCTTTTAGACGAGACTGCCGAAATCGGCGAGATGCTAAAGCACACTCTCTCGGTTATAACAGAGCTTGCGAAGGAGCATAAGACTACAATTATGCCGGGCTACACTCACCTTCAGAAGGCACAGCCGGTGACATTTGCACACCACTTAATGGCATATTTTGAGATGTTCAAGCGAGATTTCCAAAGACTCTCTGATTGCAGAGGGCGTATGAATGTTATGCCTCTCGGCTCGGGCGCTTTGGCGGGCACAACCTATCCTTTAGACCGTGAATCGGTAGCAGCCGAGCTTGGTTTTTCGGGCGTTACCAAAAACTCATTGGACGGTGTTTCGGACAGAGATTTCGTAATCGAGCTTGCAAGCACACTTTCTATGATTATGATGCACCTGTCCCGTTTTTCGGAGGAGCTTATTTTATGGTCGAGCCATGAATTTTCATTCGTTGAGATGGACGATGCCTTCTCAACCGGCTCATCAATCATGCCACAGAAGAAAAACCCTGATGTTGCCGAGCTTATCCGAGGCAAGACAGGCCGTGTGTACGGTCACCTGATGGGACTTTTGACAACTATGAAGGGCATACCTCTTGCCTACAACAAGGATATGCAGGAGGATAAAGAGCCGATTTTCGATTCTGTCGATACCGTAAAGCTCTGCCTGCCTGTTTTCTGCGATATGATTGCTACAATGAAGGTAAACAAGGACACCATGCTAAAGGGTGCAAAGGGCGGATTCACCAATGCAACCGACCTTGCAGACTATCTTGTAAAAAAAGGCTTACCGTTCCGTGACTCACACGGTGTAGTCGGAAGAATGGTATTTTATGCAATAGAGCAGGGCAAAAACCTCGACGATTTCACTATGGAAGAGCTAAAGAGCTTCTCCGAGCTGATTGAAGAGGATATCTACGACGCTATCAGCATGGAAACCTGTGTAAACGACAGAAAACTCACAGGCGGTCCCGCATTTGAAACAGTATCTGCAGCAATAGCCGATGCAGAAAGCTACCTGAAAAGTCTGTCAGTTGACATTTGACAGATGAAATGGTAAAATAAATGTGTAGTTTTATTTGATTTGAGGTGATTTCTCATGAAAAAAGATATAGTTATAATCGGTGCAGGTCCTGCCGGAATATTTCTGGCACTTGAGCTCATCAAAAAGGGCAGTAAAAAATCGATTATGATAGTTGAAAAAGGACAGCCGGTAGAGAAAAGACACTGCCCGAAGAGCAAGACAAAGCAGTGCGTAAACTGTAAGCCGTTTTGCCATATCACAACCGGATTCTCGGGTGCAGGTGCATTCTCGGATGGCAAGCTTTCCTTGAGTCCCGATGTCGGCGGAGATTTCCCGACCCTTATCGGCTTTGAGGAAACCCGTGAGCTTATAGATTATACAGACAGCATCTATCTTGATTTTGGTGCTGACAACTTCATCGAGGGAATCAGCAATCCTGAAAAGGTTAAGGAAATCAGAAAAAAGGCAATTCAGGCAGGTCTCAAGCTTGTAGACTGCCCTATCCGCCATCTTGGTACAGAAAAGGCACAGGATATCTATTATAAAATCCAGACCTATCTCCAGGAAAACGGTGTTGAAATCCTTTTCGGATACCAGTGTAACAACATAATCCTCGAAGACGGCGAATGTAAAGGTGTTACCGTTGAGAGTGCAGACAGTTCTCATACATCATATGACATCTATGCCGACTGTACAGTCATGGCGGTTGGCAGACGAGGTGCAGACTGGCTCGAAAAGCTATGCGAGGAGCACCATGTTGTTCACAAGCCCGGAACTGTTGACATCGGTGTCAGAGTCGAGGTAAGAAATGAGGTTATGGAGGAGGTAAACAAAGTCCTCTATGAATCAAAGCTCATAGGCTATCCGGAGCCATTTAAAAACAAGGTACGTACATTCTGCCAGAACCCCGGCGGTTTTGTAAGTCAGGAAAACTATGATAACGATCTTGCTGTCGTAAATGGTCATTCATACAAGGATTTGAAGTCGGAGAACACCAACCTTGCAATCCTTTGCTCACACAACTTCAATGCACCGTTCAATCAGCCGATTGCATATGCGCAAAAGATCGGTGAGCTTTCGAATATGCTGGGTGCAGGCCATATTCTTGTACAGCGCTACGGCGATATCATCGACGGTAAGCGTACCTGGCCGAAGGAGCTCAGCATGTCGAATGTTAAGCCTACACTTCCCGATGCGGTTGCAGGCGATATAACTGCGGCCATTCCATACCGTACAATGTTAAATATCATAAACTTCATTCAGGCGGTAGACCATGTTGTGCCGGGCTTTGCAAGTGTTGAAACACTTCTTTATTCACCCGAGCTCAAGTTCTACTCCAACAAGGTAAACATTGATACCGACTTAAAGACCAGCATCAAAAACTTCTTCTGCTTAGGCGATGCAAGTGGCTGGACAAGAGGACTTATGATGGCATCTGTAATGGGTGTGTTTATGGCAAGAAAGCTCCTGGAAGAGGAATAAAAACATCAGATTCAAGGACGGATTTTCAAAAGAGAAAATCCGTCTTTTTTTATTGCAAAATCAGCGGGATTTTTTGGTCTTTTTGCTTGCTTTTTTTTGCAAAAAGTGGTATAATATTATATGGGTAAATATTCCCTTTTCAGAAGACAAAAAGGCTAAATAAACTCTATATTCGGAGGTAAGTTTTAATGGCTAAAAAAACAAAAGAAAAAGAGCTTGATATGTCGGTTATTGAAAACCAGAAAATTGTAAATGTCGAGCTTAACCAGGAGATGAAAAGCTCATATATCAACTACGCAATGAGTGTTATCATGAGCCGTGCTCTTCCTGATGTCCGTGACGGCTTAAAGCCTGTTCACAGACGAATCATGTACGATATGTACGAATCAAATCTTTTATACGAAAACGACTTCAGAAAATCTGCGGCAACCGTCGGTGACGTTTTGGGTAAATATCACCCACACGGCGACGCATCTGTTTATGATGCAATGGTACGTCTTGCGCAGAGCTTCTCTTTGAGATACCCGCTTGTTTGCGGTAAGGGTAACTTCGGTTCAATCGACGGTGACCCTGCGGCTGCGTACAGATACACAGAAGCAAAGATGGCGAAAATTTCGGCACTTCTCTTGTCCGACATCGAAAAGGACACCGTAGACTTTGTTCCAAACTACGACGACAAGCAGTTGGAGCCTGATGTTCTGCCGTCAAGATTCCCGAATCTTCTTGTAAACGGCTCGTCGGGTATTGCGGTTGGTATGGCAACAAATATTCCGCCACATAATCTGAGCGAAACAATAGACGGTATTCTTGCGGTTATTGACGACCCATACATCACCTTGGAAGAGCTTATGAACCACATCAAAGGTCCTGACTTCCCGACAGGCGGTGTGATTATGGGTATGGGCGGAATCAGAAGCACATACTCAACCGGACGTGGCAGAATAATCGTCCGTGCCAAGGCAGAAATTGAAGAGCTCGAGGGCGGAAGAAACAGAATTGTTGTATCAGAGCTTCCGTATCAGGTAAACAAGGCACGCCTTGAAAAGCACATAAACGAGCTCGTGCGTGACGGAAAAATCGACGGCATCTCATCAACACGAGATGAATCTGACGAAAATATCCACTTCATAATCGAGCTGAAGCGTGATGCTAATCCGAATGTAGTTTTAAATAATCTCTTTAAGTTCACACAGATGCAGGAGACCTTCGGTGCAATCCTTATCGCTCTTGTTGATAAAGAGCCGAAAATCCTGACCTTGAGAGAACTGATTGACCACTACATTTCGCATCAGGAATCTGTAATCGAGCGTCGCACACGCTTTGACCTCAAAAAGGCAGAAGAGCGTGCACACATCCTCGAAGGCTACAGAATAGTTCACGATAACATCGATGAGGTTATCAACATCATTCGTTCATCAAAATCAATCAGCGACTCGAAGATTAACCTTTGTGAACGCTTCGGATTGTCGGAAGAACAGGCAACTGCAATCGTACAGATGCAATTAGGACGTTTGTCGGGCATGGAGCGTGACAAGATTGACGAGGAATACCGTGAACTCACCGAGAAAATCAACGGCTTCCGTGAGCTTCTGGCAGACCGCCAGCTCATTCTCAATGTCGTTAAGGAAGACCTCCTCAAAATCAAGGATAAATACGGTGACGAGCGTCGTACCGAAATCGCAATGGTACATGACGAAATCGACATCGAAGACCTTATAGAAGAAGAAAATGTAGTTATAACACTCACACACAGCGGTTATACTAAGCGTGTTCCGGTTGATACCTACAAATCACAGCACAGAGGCGGCAGAGGAATCGCCGGCCTTACAACCCGTGAAGAGGACTTTGTTGAGCATATCTTTACTACCTCTACACACGATACTATCCTCTTCTTCACTACAAGAGGCATCGTTTACCGCTTAAAGGGCTATCAGATACCTGAAGGCGGCCGTCAGGCAAAGGGAACGGCGATTGTAAATCTCCTGCCGCTTGAAGCTGACGAAAAGATTACAGCGATGATTCCTGTCCGTGAATTCGAAGAGGGCAAGTTCCTCACCTTTATAACAAAGATGGGTACAATCAAAAAGACCGACCTTATGGACTACTCACGAATCAGAGCAGGCGGCTTAAGAGCAATCGAGCTCGCAGAAGGTGACTCACTCATCACAGTGAAGCTCACGGACGGCGACTGCAACATGATAATCGGAACAAGAAACGGTATGGCTATCCGCTTTGAGGAATCTGACGTAAGACCTATGGGCAGAACTGCACACGGTGTTCGTGGCATCAAGCTCTCGGGCGACGATTATGTCGTGGGTGCTTGTATCGCAGAGCCTGACACAAAGCTTCTGGTTGTTACCGAAAACGGCTACGGCAAAAAGACCGAACTTGACGAGTATAAGATTCAAAACAGAGGCGGTAAGGGTATCTTTACCTATAAGATTACCGCAAAGACCGGTCTTGTTGCAGGTCTTTCAACAGTCACCGATAACGACGATGTTATGCTTATCACATCAGAGGGTGTCTTGATAAGAATGCACACAGACGAAATCAGCACATTTGGAAGACAGACACAGGGTGTTCGTATTATGCGTCTTGCAGACGGTGTCAAGCTTGTGAGCATGGCAAAAACCGACCGTGAAGAGGACGAAGAAGAGGTTGCAGGCGAAGAAGTTGTTACAGAGGATGCAACTACCGGGACAACCGAAGAATAAGGAGTAGGTACTATGAATAAAAAACTTTTAGTAATATTTGCATCGGCTGCACTGCTTTTTGCAGCCGGTTGCACAAAGGATAATGATACAGTTGATACCAAGGAGCCTGAAAGCCAGGAAGAACAGGTTGCCGAGAACAATGAAGTAACCGATGTTTATGCAAACAAGGTATTCTTTACAATCGAAATGACAGACGGTGGTATAATGAAGGGCGAGCTCTACCCCGACCTTGCACCGATTACTGTTGAAAACTTTGTAAAGCTTGCAGAGGACAAGTTCTATGACGGTTTGATTTTCCACAGAGTTATCCCGGGATTTATGATTCAGGGCGGTGGATATAATGAAGAAATGAAGGAAAAGGATGCCGACTCAATCAAGGGCGAGTTCTCGTCAAACGGTGTTGAGAACGACCTGAAGCACGAGCGTGGCGTAATATCTATGGCAAGAACTCCCGAACCCGATTCAGCATCGAGTCAGTTCTTTATTATGCACCAGGATTCACCTCACTTAGACGGCGATTATGCGGCATTTGGTAAGGTTACCGAGGGACTTGACATCATCGACGAAATCGCTTCTGTTAAAACCACAGTTTTTGCAAATGTTATGGGCGACTTCCCTGTTGAGCCACAGATTATAAAGACAATCACGATAGATAAATAAGGAGAAAACCATGAGCGATATTTTAATTACAATGAAAAACGGCGATACCATGGAGGCAGAGCTCTACCCAGAGGTTGCACCGATTACCGTTGAGAATTTCTTATCACTGATTGAGAAAAAATTCTTTGACGGAATGGTATTCCACCGCATTATTTCGGGATTTATGATTCAGGGCGGCGGATACGATGCAGACGGAAATCACAAAGAATGTACACCGATAAAGGGCGAGTTCCGCTCAAATGGCTTTGACAATCCGCTAAAGCACGAGCGTGGTGTTCTTTCAATGGCAAGAACATCTTTCCCGAACTCAGCATCGAGCCAGTTCTTCATCATGCACCAGGATGCACCGCACCTGGATGGCGAGTATGCGGCATTCGGCAAAATCACAAAGGGCATCGAGGTTGTTGATAAAATCGCAAGCGTTGAGACCAACTTTGTTGATAGCCCAATCGAACCACAGGTTATCGAGTCAATCAGAAGAATATAAAAAGGTGATGTTAAAAAACTCCGGACCGCAAGTAAACTTGCTATCAACAAACTTCGCCTCTCGTCGTACCGACGTACGACTTCGGGTAACCCAAAGCCAAGGCTTTGGCTCAGTTTGTTAATTCCAAAGCTTTTTCCCTATCACCTAAAAACCCGAGGTATTTGCCTCGGGTTTTGGTTTGTTTTAACCGATTTGACAAACGTAACATAATCTGTTATAATAGTTTTCAGAGGTGATTTGATGGACTATAAAAACAAGGCAACCCTTGAGAAGAAAAAGCGCAATACAGGCTATGCCACAATCGCATTTCTCGGCTGTATCGGGTGTGCGGCACTCGGTCTTACTGTCTACAGCCTGATTATTGGCAAATTCCTGTTTGCCCTTGCATATATTGTTGCATTCATTTTGAGCGCTATCTATACAATAATGAAAATCAACACTGTCATACCAAGCTACATAGCATCGGATGACGAGACAATCTATCTTTCGGTATGGGAAAACGACTTCTTCCCATATAAACTCGATCAAGGCTTCTGGGGCGAGTTTATCCCCGAGAAGGTAAAGGTGGTTGAAGTTCCGATGTCGGATATTTCAAAAATACACATTGGCTCGGGTAATTTCATCACAAGAAACCTTCCCGAGAGTAGCTTCTCCGCTAACTATAAAGAGCACAAAACCCGCTTTGCATCGGTCTTAAAGCGTATGGAGTTTTTCCACATCGAGCTAAAAGACGGCAGTGAATGTTATATGCCGATAACCGATTTTGACCCTGCATCACTTGGTGCAATCGTAAAGGATGCAAAAGTAAAAAGTCCGCTTTTATCCTTCACAACCGGAAACCGAAAGGTAAGACGCTTTGTCCCCGAACCGGACAGAAGATTTTAAAAAATAAAGACTGTTTGAAAACTTCAAACAGTCTTTTTATTTTTTACAAGTCTTTTTTATAGGTGATAGGGAAAAGCTTTGGAATTAACAAACTGAGCCAAAGCCTTGGCTTTGGGTTACCCGACAGCGTACAAAGGTACGCCGAGTGGCGAAGTTTGTTGATAGCAAGAAAATTTGAAATTTTCTTGCGGTCCGGAGCTTTTTAACATCACCTCATCATCGCAAAAAATGCTATTACTATTATTCCCAACACAATTCTGTAGTACCCGAAAGCTTTAAAGTCGTGGCGTCTTACATAGCCTGTTAAGAACTTGACCGAAATAATCGACACTATGTATGCAACAACCATTCCCACAAGCAGGAGACCCCACTCGGTTAATGTGATAGCAGTCTCAATCGTCGCAAGCTTTAAGATGCTCACGCCTACCATTACAGGGATTGCAAGGAAGAACGAAAACTCTGCTGCGAGCCCTCTTGAGCATCCGAGTATCATAGCACCGAGTATTGTCGAGCCCGAGCGTGATGTGCCCGGGATTATCGAAAGCACCTGGAAAAGCCCGATCAGCACCGCAGTTTTGTATGTCATCTGGTTCATTTCGGTAAGCTTTTCCTTTTTGCCCATACCCTCAATCAGGATAAACAGGATACCGTAGATTATGAGCGTTGCACTTATCACATACGGGTTTTCAAACTGCTCCATAAAATCATTCAGCAACAGCCCAATAACCGCCGCAGGCAGACACGCAACCGCAACCTTGAACCACATATGCCAGGTATCACGCTTTTCCTCTGCCGACTTCTTTGGCGAGAACGGGTTGAGCTTATTAAAATAAAGCGTCACAATCGCCAGAATCGCGCCCAGTTGTATGACATATAAAAATACATCACTTGTCAAAAATCCGTCTTTAGTGTTAGTGAACTCGTTAAAGAGTATCATATGCCCGGTGCTCGAAATCGGCAACCACTCGGTGATACCTTCAACTATACCTAAAAGAAAGGATTTTATAAAATCAATCATTTACCGATTGCCTCCCTTTTTTTGATAAAGCTGACAGCAACTTCAACCGCATCATCAATCGAGATATCGCTTGTATTGATGCAAAGGTCGTAGTTCGACATCTTACCCCATTCCTTGTTGGAATAGTAGTTATAGTATGTCTTTCTGCTCTTTTCAATCTTTTTTATCTTATCCTTTGCCTTATCCTCGGAAAGCTCATACTTTGTCGAGATTCTCTCAATCTTATGCTGCTGACCTGCATATATGAAAAGGTCTATTGACGGGATGTTTGCAGACTCTAAAACATAGTCGGCACATCTTCCTACAACAACGCAGTTACCCTCTTCTGCAAGTCCCTTTATAATATTGCTCTGCTCAATAAAAAGCTTATCGTTTATAGGCAGCTCATAGTATGGGTTAGAAAATCTCGAATCCATGCCCATAACTATTGAGTACAAAAGACTGCTGCTTGCCTTCTCGTCTACACTGTGGAGAATTTCAGAATGGATGTTGCTTTTTTCTGCAGCCATCTCAACCAATTCTTCATCATAAAACTTATATCCGAGCTTTTCTGCCAACTTCTGGCCCAACTCTTTACCGCCACTTCCAAACTGTCTTCCGATTGTTATAATCATAGTCTTTCCTTTCTACCCTTGTATTTCTACAGTGCATCGGGTTTTTGCACTGTTTATTTCAGATTTTCATTCAGCCGATAGAGTTTTTTGTATGTATCATAATACTCACCGACACGCTTTACATAGTTCCTCGTTTCCTCAAACGGGATATTATCAAGACTTTCTCCGTCTTTTGAATACCGGGAATCTGAAAGCCACTTTGTGACATTTCCCATACCCGCATTATATGCGGCAAGTGCAACATCAATGTTGCCTCCATAGTGGTCTATCAGATACCGAAGATAGTAGCAACCCATCTTTATATTTTTCTCCGGTAGCAACAAATCTTTTTTTTCGTATTCTATCCCCATTTTCCCCGATACCCAACTCGCAGTCTCGTCTGTAAGCTGCATCAGCCCGGTCGCTACCCCCGAATGGGCATCGTATATAAAATTACTCTCTGCCTTTATCACACCCATAACCAGGTACTCGTCAAGCCTGTTATCTATCGCATACTTGTGGATATGCTCAAAGTACCTGACAGGGTAGATTATGTGCATGATAACTTTGTATCCTGTTGTTATTGCCGTCACTAAAACGAACGCAGCAATTATAACATAAAAAACATTAACTACCTTTTTCAAATCATACTCCTCAAACTTTTTATTATGTCTGAAAGCTCTGAAATCAAGCTTTCTCTATCATTATTATACACTACAAAGTCGGAATTTTCAATATAAAAGGCATTATTTTTTTGTGCCGCCATTCTCGCCTCGGCCTGATCGGGCGTGAGCCGGTCACGCTCCATTATCCGTTTTTTTCTGACCTCATCGTCGGCAACAACGCACATCACCTTGTCGCAACGCTTTGCAATACCACTCTCAATCAATGCCGCCCCGTCGATTCCGATGATATCGCCCGAATAGCTTTTAATCTCTTCCTCAACCTCACGGGCGATATACTTATGCGTGATTTTGTTTAAGACCAAAAGCTCGTCAGGGTCGGAAAATACAATTTTTGCAAGGTCTGCTCTCTTGAGTTTTCCATCCGCATCAATCACCGACTCACCAAAATGCTCACGGATTTCCGAAAGTGCAGGCTTTCCCGGCTCAACAATCTTTCTGGCGAGGATATCGGTATCTATAACCTTAATACCCTGACCCTCCAGAAGGAGCGATACTGTGGTTTTTCCCGCACCTGTCGGTCCGGTTATACCAAGAACTATCATTTCCCCGCCCCCTTTTTATTTTGCATCATACCAGCTTCTGCCCGAGCTCGTGTCAGCAACCAGCGGAACCGACAGGCTCGCCGAGGCTTCCATTTCCTCTTTCAAAAGCTTTCTTACTATTTCTTCCTCCGATTTCGGCGCCTCTACTATCAACTCGTCATGCACCTGTAAAATCAGGCGCGCCTGCAGTTTTTCCTTCTCAAGGCGTCTGTGCACCCTTACCATTGCAAGCTTTATAATATCTGCAGCAGTTCCCTGAATCGGAGTGTTGAGTGCCACTCGCTCACCAAATGAACGCTGAACGAAGTTGGTGGACTTGAGCTCGGGAATATACCTGATTCTGTTCATCATGGTCTTTACATACCCGTCGGTCTTTGCCTGCTCCTTAATCCGCTCCATATATTCTCTCACACCGCTGTATTTTTCAAGATAGCTTTCGATATACGCCTTTGCCTCACGTACCGAAATCTTCAAATCCTGCGAAAGGCTATATTCGCCTATACCGTAAACTATGCCGAAGTTTACCGCCTTAGCACTGCTTCTTTGCTCACTTGTCACACTCTCTAACGGAATGCCGAGCACCTGTGATGCCGTAACTGCGTGAATATCCTCGCCGTTTTTGAACGCCGAAATCATTGTCGCATCGTCTGCAATATGTGCCAGAACCCTCAACTCAATCTGCGAATAGTCGGCATCCACAAGCACCATATCCTCGCCGTCTGCGACAAACATCTTTCGAAGTTCACGACCAAGCTCTGTTCTTGTCGGAATATTTTGCATATTCGGCTCGGTTGAGCTTATTCTGCCTGTAACGGTAACCAACTGCTTAAACTGCGAATGGATTCTTCCCGTCTTTTCATTTATAACAGCAAAAAGCCCGTCGCAGTATGTGCTCTTTAGCTTTGCGAGTTGCCTGTACTCTATCAGATGCTCGATTATCGGGTGCTTGTCCCGCAGTTTTTCGAGCACATCTATATTGGTGGAATAGCCTGTTTTTGTCTTTTTCCCCGACTTCAAGCCGAGCTTTTCAAACAGGATTACACCAAGCTGTTTGGGTGAGTTTATATTAAACTCCTCGCCCGCCTCGTCATGGATTGCAGAAACTAAAATCGACAGCTTTTTCTCCAGAATGTCCGAAAATTCCTTTAACTGCTCACGGTCAATCCTGATTCCGTCGGTCTGCATATCGGCAAGCACCGAAACAAGCGGCAACTCAACATCATAGTATAGCGACTCCTGACCGTTATCTGCCAGAAGCTTTGCGGTTTTCTCCATTATCGGTCTGACAGCGAGTACCGAGAGTGTGAGAAGCTCAAACAGGCTATCGTCCTCAAAGAGCGACATTTGTGCACTTCCCTCTTTGGCATCTATCGTCATACCCAGAAATTCCTCTGCCACACCGTCGATGGTGTACTGCGATTTTGCAGGGTTCAAAAGATATGCAGAAACCGCACAGTCATAGGCAATTCCGTTTATCTTTACACTTCTTGAGAGTGCAACCATTGCATCCTTTATGTCAAAGGTGTATTTTTTTATTTTCTCGTCCTCTAAAACTTCTGCCAAAAGCTCGGGTGCATCGGGAAGATATCCTGAATCTACATAGTACGCATCGCCCGATACCTCAAATGCCATAGCGCTGACGCCCGACTGATTGAGCTTTATAAGACAGGCACACTCACCCGCCGATTTTATCTTCTCGGCTAACTCTTTGCAGTCGTACACTGTCTCTGTTTTTATCTTTTTTCTGTCAGCGAAAATCTCGCTCGCAGATGTAATGGAGCCACTCTCCTCCGCCTTAATATCGAGCCTTTTTATTATACTCTCAAGATTCAGCTTGTGCAAAGCATCCAAAACCTCGCCATTTCCGAGGTCCTCAACCTTTCCGCCAAATCCGCAGACCTCAAACTCAAAATCAATCGGCACAAATCTGTCGATAGTGGCGAGGGTTTTGCTAAGTCGTGCCATATCCTCACCGCATCTTAGTTTTTCGAGCATTGCACCCTTTATGCCTGCATTGTCCAGGTCGGCATAGATGTTTTCGATGCTCTTGTGCATTTGAATAAGCGACATTGCCGTCTTCTCGCCTATACCCGCAACACCCGGGATATTGTCGGATGTATCACCCATCAGGGCTTTTACATCTATAAATTCCGACGGCGTTACACCGTACTTTTCAAAAACTTCCTTGTCGCTATAGTAAATCGTCTCGTTCACACCGCTTTTTGTCACGGTAAGAATTACCCGGGTTTTATCCGATGCAAGCTGCAAGTCGTCCTTGTCACCCGTTGCGATAAGACACTCGACTCCTTCTTCCTCGGATAATCTCGAGATTGTTCCGATTATATCGTCAGCCTCGTAGCCTTCGAGCTCGAGGATTTTCACGCCCATTTTGGTAAGAATTTCCTTTGCAATCGGCATCTGCTTTGCCAAGTCCTCAGGCATAGGCTTTCTTTGTGCCTTGTATTCCGAATACATCTTGTGCCTGAATGTCGGAGCCTTCAAGTCAAACGCCGCCGCAATATAGTCGGGCTCGGTTTCGTCAATCAGCTTAAAAAGTGTCTTTAAAAACCCGAAAATGGCGTTGGTCGGCGTACCGTCCTTTGCCGAGAGATATCTCACGCCATAGAAGGCACGGTTTATTATACTGTTTGAATCTATAATCAAGAGTTTTTTCATTTGATGGATTTACCTTTCAATATTTTTTGTACTGCCCCTCTCAAAAAGGGTGAAATTCAAAATTCAGCCAACTTCGTGATGAATTTTTGCAGATTAGCCTTTTGAAGAGAGCGGTGCCGTACGAAGGTACTGCCCCTCTCAAAAAAGGTTGAGATGCGGAAATTCAGCCGAAGTTTATTCTATCTGCCAGTCGATAGGCTTTTTATTCCAACTTTCAAGCAATTCATTCGCCTTTTTAAAATGCCCGCATCCGAAAAAGCCACGGGATGCCGAAAGCGGGCTCGGGTGAGCAGCGGTCAGAATTACATGGTTCGGGTTCGTGATAACCGGTATCTTTTCCTTTGCATTGTTGCCCCAGAGCATAAAGATTACAGGCTCGACTCTTGCGTTCAAAAGCTCGGTTATTCTTGCCGTTAAAATTTCCCAACCCTTGTTGCGGTGTGAGTTTGCAAGTCCGTCACGGACTGTGAGTGAGGCGTTGAGTAAAAGTACACCCTGCTTTGCCCACTTCTCAAGACAGCCGTGGTTTGGGATAGAAAGCCCAAGCTCCCGCTGCAATTCCTTATAAATATTCTGTAAAGACGGCGGAATGTCCACTTCCTTTTTAACCGAAAACGCAAGTCCGTGTGCCTGATTCTCGCCGTGGTACGGGTCCTGACCGAGTATTACCACCTTGGTGTCGGCGAATGATGTCCACTTCAGGGCATTGAATATATCATACATATTCGGGTGGATTTTATAGTGCGAATACTCATACTTTAAAAACTCACGGAGTTTTAGGTAGTATTCCTTTTTAAACTCGTCTGCCAAAAGTGCATCCCAGTCATTACCTATATTTACCATAGTATCACTTCCATTTAAGATTATATTTACCCGTAATCGGTCGGTTTTAAACTTTGAGTTATCCGAAAAGCCACATTTTAATTACCGCAAGACTTTCCCTCAAATAACACGAAACCATATTATACCACTGTAGCCCTGCGTGCATATGATAAACACCTTCAAAACCTTCTATCCGAGCTATCTGCACACCACGATATATGTGGAAATTGTTTGTAATTACAACAACGCTATAGTCCTTTTCGAAAACTCCGTCGAGGATTTCTTTAGAAAATCTCATATTTTCATTTGTCGAGGTTGCCTTTTCTTCCTTTATGATTCTATCCTGTGGAACGCCCTTTCCAAGCAGGTATTTTTCCATTACACTCGCCTCTGTTGCGGTTTCCTGAAAACCTCTGCCGCCCGTTACAACTATTAACGCATCAGGGTTTTTACTGTGGTATTCGACCGCTTTATCAAGGCGAAGCCTCAAAGGCAGAGTCACCCTGTCGCCACGGACACCTGCACCCAACACAATCACTGCATCCTCTCTGTATTGCACATTATCGCTTTGACCGTATATAGCAATAAATCCCACCAAAAATATCTCCGCTATAATTAAAGCAAATGCTATAATTTTTATAATTCTCAAAACTCCATGTTTTGTAAACTCTCTCACCTTTTTATAGTACACTCCCCAAAAAAGAAGTACTAATCCCAGTAGCAAGGTGAGTATAACACCAATATTAAAATTGGAAACAAGGCAGAGGAAAACTCCGTTTACTGTCAATATCCCGCCGATAATTTTTAGTAGCAAAGACATAATATCACCTCGTGTTCTGTGCGTGATTCTTGTTTTTCTTTCACTTTCCGTATCTCCTGCGGTTCCACTCGTTCCAGAACGCAATGTAACCGTTTTTGTCATGCTCGTCTATCGGAAGTTTTTTCGCAGGAGCGCTTTTATAGAACTCCTCAACCTTATCAGCAAAGTAAAAAACTGCTCTTTTATAATCCTCAAAACCAACCTGCACTTCGTTACCTGCTTCTGTCCGGATGTTGATTTTGTCGCCAATATGTGTGACTTCCCAGTCCACCCCATTTGGACATCCCATTATTTGAACATTATCCATTTTTTCGTTAGCCATCAAAAAATTCCCGCAACAGGGCATCATCTGGTTTCCTTCTCCGATTAAATGGTCTTCTGTAAGTGTCTTTAAAAGATAAATTGCAGTAGAACTTGCAGTTCCGCTAAATGCAAGCTTTTCATCGCCTATTGTTGCAACCATATCTCCATGTGCACATAGGTCAGCGGTATCATTTTCTCCGCCAAGCCAATGCAAATTTGATACATCTATGCTGAACATCTTCTCACCTCTTTATTTCCCGCAACTTTCTTTAATCAAACCAATACAACAATTTATTTGTTTTTCTCATTAAAATAAATGATAAAGGCTCCCATTACAGCCACAGCGACAACTGCTCCTACTTCAGAAAATCCATTCATCGAATCATATCCAAAAGCCGTACCCAACAGCCCAAAAATCAACGTAACAATCAACGCCAATATCGCTTTTCCCATTTCGTTTCTCTCCTTCATTTACAATAATTGTGTCAAATTAAAACCAAAGAAATTTTGCTATCCAAAGGCTCCCTTGTGTAAAGGGAGCTGTCAGCGTAGCTGACTGAGGGATTGTTGTTTTTTGACAAATCGGTAGTATACATTTGCTTACGTTTATCTTATATACGGCCAAATAAACCCATCTGCATTCCCTGTCTTTGAATAAACAGCATCATAATAATCAAAAATCCAATTGCCATCATCATTTTTGGTAAAGTAATAAAGTAAACCAACTTCATTCAAGTCATTTTTAAAAACCGCATATACTTTAGCATAATCATTGTTATACTTTAAAACTTTTATATTGCAATCATCTAAATATCCTTCACCGCCAATATCGTGTATTTTCGTGTTTCTAAAAATTTCACCATATTTATATGTATTATATTCGCACATAGCAATTGAACAAATCCAAAATAGTACAAATGCCGATATTATGATCAAAACAGCTATTTTAAGTTTCTTCATGCTCGCACTTCCTTTCGCCAACATTCGACATTCTTTATAGAATCAGCGACCCCTTTCGCTGCAATTCATTGAGTTTGCCTTGCAAACTTATTATACCACCATTTCAATATTTTGGCAACAAAAAACGCCCAAAGCGTATGCTTTGAGCGTTTTTATTTTAATTATTCTTCAGTTTCTGCAGCAGCTTCTTCTGCGATAAACTTTTCGATATCAACCGGTGCATCTTCTTCAAATGCAGGTGCTTCCTCAACAGGAGCCTCTTCTGCCGGTGCTTCTTCTACAGCCGGAGCAATCAAAGCTCTGATGCTCAAGCTGATCTTCTTTGTTTCCCAGTTAGCTTCTGTAACCTTTGCCTGTACTTCCTGGCCGATTTCCAAAACATCTTCAGGCTTGCCGATTCTCTTATCAGCAATCTGTGAAATGTGGATAAGACCGTCGATGTTAGGCATGATTTCTGCAAATGCACCAAATGGCATCATGCGAACAATCTTACATGTAACTACATCGCCAACATGAATGTTGTTTTCAGCGATAACCCAAGGATTATCTTCTGACTTCTTGTATCCCAAAGAAATCTTCTTTGTCTCAGCGTTAACGTCCTTAATGTAAACAGTAACAACGTCGCCTTCCTTTACGATTTCTGATGGGTGCTTAATCTTGTTCCAGCTAAGCTCTGAAATGTGGATCAAGCCGTCAACTCCGCCGATGTCAACGAATGCACCGAAAGCTGTGAGTGACTTAACTGTACCTGTATATTCCTTGCCAACTTCAACAGCTGACCAGAACGCATCTTCAACAACTTTTCTTTCTGCTTCGAGAACTACTCTTACAGAACCAACTGCACGCTTTCTTCTGTCGTCGATTTCTGTAATCTTCAAGCGAACCTCCTGGTTCAAAAGGCTTTCAAGATCCTGTACGAATCTCAATGATGCCTGACGTGCAGGGACGAAAATCTGGTATGAATCAGCCAGTGCAATAACGCCGCCCCTTACAGTTTTGATAATCTTTGCATCGAGAACTGTGCCGGCTTCGAAAGCTTCCTTCATTCTGTTCCAGCTTTCCATAGCAACAAGCTTCTTTCTTGAAAGAACAACCTTGCCTTCAGCATCATTTACGCCAACTACATAAACAGTGATCTTTTCCCCTTCCTTAACAATATCCTCCGGCTTGAGATACGGATCATCTGTAAGCTGGTCAGCTGCTAACTGTCCGTTGTACTTGAAGCCATCCAACTCAACAATAACTTCGTTACCACGCACTTCAACAACTGTGCCCTCAATGATGTCGCCGTTATTTAAGCTCTTGTTTTCATACTGAGCAAATAACTCGGCAAAATTTTCTTCTGTTTTCATCTTTTCATCCATCGTTGTAAAAACCTCCTCGATAATACACCCGGGTGTTGAGGCTCCGGCTGTAATACCTATCCTTTTATTTTTATATAAACCATGAGGAATATCCTCATAAGTTTCGATAAGATAAGTTTCGGGGCAATTCCCCGTGCATATCTCAAACAGCTTTTTCGTGTTCGAGCTATGCTTTCCGCCAACTACAAACATAACGTCCGACTCTGATGAGAGACTCTCGGCTTCGCTCTGCCTGTCTCTGGTCGCACTACATATTGTATCAAAAACTATGGCGTCTTGGCAAGTGTTTTTAATATTTTGTACTATTTCACCAAAAATTTTTCGATTTATTGTGGTTTGTGCTACAATACATACCTTTTCTTCACCCGAAAAATCCGAAAAATCCTGCCCGACATCATATGTTATAAACGCCTCGTTGTTACACCAGCCATTTATACCCCTGACTTCGGGGTGCTGAGCATCGCCGATGATTACTATTTTATATCCTTTCTCGAAGTGCTCTCTGACTATTTTATGGATTTTTGCCACAAACGGACAGGTGAGGTCAATGTATTCCAGGCCACGCTTTTCGATCTCGTCAATCACAGTTTTGGATACGCCGTGTGTTCTTAAAATAACGGTTGTGTCCTTTGGGATGTCCGAAACGCTCTCGTATGCCTTAATTCCCTTTTTCTCAAGGTCGGAAACCACAAAGCTGTTATGTATCAGCTCACCGAGCGTTGCATATTTCCTGTCGCCATCCGAGAGCTTGTATGCCTCGTCAACCGCACGCTTTACTCCGTAGCAAAACCCGGCTGTTTTTGCAATCTTTATGCACATAATCTATATGTCCTCTCTCTTGATTTTTTAAAAATCAGAGTGAATAAATCACACTCATAAGTCCCTTGCTTAGGTCGTTTAAGTCCTCAACAGCAAGCTTTTCGCCCTGAAAATCCTCGTATGTAATAGGCTTTCCGTACTTAACGGTAATTTTCCCGAACCACTTGTATTTGCCGACAATTCTTGTCGGGATAACAGGCACGTTTGCTCTTGTCGCAAGCATCACAACGCCCGGCTTTGGTTCAACGGTTGTTCCCTCTTTTACTCGTCTGCCTTCGGGGAACATCGCAATTATCTCACCGGCTTTGAGTCTGCCGAGTGCCGCCTTTATAGCTCCGATGTCGCCCTTTCCACGCTGTACCGGGAATGCACCGAGGTTTGAAAAAAGCCAGTTTCCGATTTTGGATTTGAACATCTCGGCTTTTGCCATAAAACTAAGCTTTCTCGGGCATACTGTTCCTGCAACAGGCACATCCCAGTTGCTTCTGTGGTTGATTGCAACAATCGCACCGCCCTCTTTGGGGATGTTTTCTCTGCCCTCAACCTTGATTCTGAATATAAAGAAGAATAAAAATCTGATGATTTTGTTTATTACTGTATAAAACACCCTTTTATACCTCCGCACCACTATTTTTTATAATTTCGGTAACCTTTGTAACAACCTCGTCAAAGCTCATATTGCTCGAGTCTATTAACACAGCGTCGTCTGCCTGCTTGAGCGGTGCAAATTCACGGCTCGAGTCCTGCTTGTCACGGTATTCAATATCACGCTGAACTTCCATCAGGTCACAGTCTATGCCCTTTTCAGACATCTCAAGACAACGTCTTCTTGCTCGCTCAAGACTTGTAGCTGTCAGGAAAATCTTGACATCTGCATCAGGAAGCACATATGTTCCTATATCTCTGCCGTCCATGATGACCGACTGCTTTTTCGAGAGTGCTCTTTGCAGGTCAACAAGCTTGAGTCTTACTGCAGGAATTACCGCAATATCCGATGCTCCAAGACTTACATCCTTTTCTCTTATTCTCTCGCTTACATCCTCGCCGTTTAGGAAGATTCTCTGTCCACGCTCGTCGTATGCGATGTCGATGTCGATTTTATCAAGACACTTGTCCATATTCTCGGGTGTGATTTCTATACCGTTTTTGATGGCATAGAGCGCCGATGCTCTGTACATCGCACCGGTATCAATATAGACTATTCCGAGTGCCTTTGCAACTGCTTTTGAAACCGAACTCTTTCCTGCACCTGCAGGGCCGTCTACTGCTATTGTAATCATATTCTTTCCTCTTTTCCGTATATTATTTCACAAGGTCGGGACGCAAGGCAACCGCACCTTTTAAGTAAACATGGTTAATATCATCAAGACCAAGGTCTGTATTTACATAGATAAGCGCACGAACGCATTTCTCGAGTGCTCCGGCAACCGGGATTTCGCTCATACACATAAGCGGAACATTTGTTATACCCATAAGTCGTGCTGCCCTTGCCGGGAATACCGCATCAAGGTCGGGCGTGAGTGTGAAAATCATACTCACCATATCCTTTGTCGCCTCGGGATTTAACTTGAAAATCTCCTCCATGAGTTCCTTTGTCGCAGCTAAAATCTCGTCTGCATTGTTGTTCTCGACTGTTATTGCTCCTCTGATTGCTCTCATATATTTTCTTCCTTTCATTGTTGTTTGGTTATATGGTCATAAGGTTTAGATGCAACTGTGTTTTTTTACAAACTCAATAAATTTTAACCAGTCTTCTCGGCTAAAGTAATGCAAACCTGCCCTCAAATGGTATCCTACAAAACCATCATGGAACACATCATTCACTTGTGGTAGTCTATCCTCAGAGATAAAACCTTTTTTCCCATTTTTTTCGTATATTTCGTTTACTGCATAGCAGGTTAACATCTCGGAATCAGGGTCTGCCCATTTATCCTCATCAGCACTTGCTATGTATACATATCTTGGTGAAATTGAAGCTACTAAATAATGCTGGTCAAATGGCATATTATATTCATTGTTTACATATTTTTTGTAATTCTCACAGAACCAATACGGAAATTTCTTGCAGATATCTTCAATACTTTCGCCGACTTTACCTCTGGAGATTGCCGCACCGCTGCAACCGGAATTATTAGAATACGCATACTTAAATCGTTCATCTGTCGCTGCCGTTAAAAGTGCCGTTTTTCCAAGACGTGAATGTCCACACACAATGCTACACTCAAAATCAAGGCAATCCAGAGTTTGTGCATAATCCATAGCTCGGTGAGCTGCCCATGCCCACATAGCAATTTTGCCGGGATCACTTTCGCCTCTTTCTCCATTTTCATACAGAACTCCTGCAAGACCGTTGGTAAAATCATTGTCATCGCTGGTAACGTCGTTAAAACAGAATGAAAGCACCGCAAAACCGTTATCAATGATTTCTTCAACAGGAATATACCGGTCAGGAACACAGTCGCGAAAGTTTACGCATACAAAAAACGGATGCTTTCCCTCTTTCTTTGGGATTGTAACATAAAGTGGAAATGTGAACTCTTTACCTGAAAACTGTGAAGTTATTTCCACTTTTCTCGAAATTGCCTTTCCTGCACAAAAATTGGGAATGTAGTTTTCTATCGACTGATAAGTTATGCCTTCAGGTTTTGGAGGCATATAGCCATATTCTTCTTTTAGCAAAATATCCAGCATCTCCTCCCTTGACTTTAGAGGAGGAAGGTTTCTTTCCTGTAATAACTTTTCAAGCATTTAATTTCACCTCATTAGAATTATTAAATCGATTATATAAAGACTGTATAATCTAGATGCCAAACTTTTTAGCGATAGTTAGTGTTAAGTTAAAAGTTAAAACTAAAAACCATTAACCACCTGTACAACAAGGAATATTTAGTGTAACAACATAAATTATCAATCCAATAACAAAAAAGAAAAGTGGTAAATACATTTTTAAATTTTGTTTTTTTGTCAGTCTTAATACAACAAAAACTACTGCAAGAGTCACAGCGACAAGCCATGCAAAAATAACAAAGAACAAATATTCTTCGGTATGACTTTTTACCCAAGCATCAACATTAAGTAAGCAATATGCCAAATATGTTAATCCAAGTATGTATGGAATTATGTTTAATAATTTCTTTTTCATTTTTGCATTTCCTTTCAAAGGCTTCGCCTTGAGGAGAGGCTCCGCCGTAAGCGGTGGTGAGGTGTAGACTGCATAGCAATCGTAATTCTTTTCCACTTCATCCGAGGTGCTTCGCAACCCATCTTCCCCTCAAGGGGAAGGCTCTTTTTTCGCCAACATTTGCCATTTTAAACGAGTGGTATTGTTCCACGCCACCTTCCCGGTTCGTGGGAAATTTGTTCAGATTGCCGTTTTAAGTGAAGGTGCTGTGCGACGGGCACCCCCAGTTCGTGGGAAATTTGTTCGAATTGTTACTTTGAACGAGGGAGCCGTACGAAGGTACTGCCCCGAAGTGAAAAAGTGACAAGTCGGACAAATTTCAGGCGTTCTCGCCTGCCAAATAGCCGGTTGAGAATGCTATCTGTAGATTAAAACCGCCCGTATAGGCGTCAACGTCTATTACCTCACCTGCAAAAAACAGATTGCTTACTAGTTTTGACTCCATCGTTGATGGGTTTATCTCGGAGGTTTTGATGCCACCCGAGGTTATGATTGCCTCATCGATTGGTCGGAACCCCGAAACTGTCAGCTCGAGCCCCTTTAATACCGACACAATCGCCTGTCGTTCCTCTTTGGTTATAGAATTCACGGGTCGGTCCTTTGCAATACCGGACTGTGCAATTACTATCGGTATCAGTGCCTTTGGCAGGAGTTCGTCCAAGGCATTCGAGAGCTGTTTTCTTGAATATTTCTCAAAATCCCGGCAGATTCGCTTGTCAAGCTGCTGGCTATCCAGTGCCGGTTTTAAGTCTATCTTTACCGAATAATTCTCGGTCTTTATATTTCGCATATGCGCCGATGCCGACAAAACAATCGGTCCGCTTATTCCGAAATGTGTGAAAACCATCTCGCCAAAATCGGAATAGATGTCCTTGCCTTTTTTATTATAAACGGTCAAACGTACGTTTTTTAGTGTTAATCCCATAACCTCTTTTGGCCATTTCTCCACCGTTGTAATCGGGATAAGTGATGGCTTGGGCTCAACTATTGTATGTCCTAAATCTGATGCGAGTGCATAGCCCGAGCCGTCCGAGCCGGTTAAGGGATATGACTTTCCGCCGGTTGCCAGAATCACGCTATCGGCTTTTATTGTTCCCTTTTCGGTCTTGACACCTGTGACCTTTCCATCCTCCTGGAGTATCTTTTTCACCTCTGCCTTAATCAGCTTGACGTTCGGCTTTAGTGCATTTTTCTTCATCGCCTCGGCAACATCCTTCGCCGAATCGGATTCGGGGAAAACTCTGCCGCCACGCTCGGTTTTGGTCTTTACGCCAAGACCTTCAAACATCTTTATAGCATCCTCGTTTGTGAAGCTATAGAAAGCACTGTATAAAAACTTACCGTTTGTCGGGACATTCTCGAAAAAGTCCTCAATCGGTGCGCTGTTTGTTATGTTACATCTGCCTTTGCCGGTGATGCGGAGCTTCTTGCCCAGAAAAGGATTTTTCTCAATCAGTACCACCTTATCGGCATTCTCGGCTGCCTTTGCTGACGCCATCATACCGGCAGGGCCGCCACCGATTATAACAACTGTTTTATCCTGCATTATTTGTTATATACCTCGTTTTCATCCCAGATATCTTCAAGCTTTTCAAATACCGCTCTTACTTCGTTTTGCTTTTTCATACCGAGTCCCACAATGAGCGCATTTATTACACTCATCGGTGCTACAAGCGAGTCTGCAAATGATTCGGCATCGCTTCTTGCAATCAGGCAAAAGTCGGAGCATTCAACAACCGGTGAGTTGACATTATCGGTAATACCGATTACCGTCGCACCTCTCTTTTTTGCGTATTCCATAGCATTTTTTGTGTTTTTGGAATATCTCGGGAAGCTCATACCAAGCACAACATCGCCCTCTTTTACATGTAGCAGTTGCTCGAATATATCTGCTGCAGCATTCGAGCGGATTATGTGGGTATTCTCGAACAAAATATTCAGGTATGCACCCGCAAATGACGAGAGTGCCGATGCACTTCTCACACCCATTATATAAATCTTTTTTGCCGACAAAAGTGCGTCTATCGCACCGTCGAACTGCTCGGCGTCAATTTCTTCGAGTGTTCGTGTGATATTTGCAATATCCGACTTCAATACACTCTCAAGAATACTTTTTTCACCTATTCTTCTTGATGCAATCTCCATTCTCTGTATGGCGGTGGATTTTTTTATTGTATGCTCACGAAGGCTTTTCTGGAACTTTGGGTATCCGTCAAAGCCGAGCTCATAGGAAAATCGCACAACCGTCGACTCACTCACGCCGATTTCTTCACCGAGTCGGGATGCGGTCATATACGCCGCCTTATCAAAATTCTCAAGGATATAGTCGGCAATCAGCTTCTGCCTCTTGCTGAAGTTATCCATATTTTCTTTGATTGTCAGTATGATATCTCTTGGCAAATCACTCAAATCCTTCCTATTTGGTCTGTGATGCGTACCATTTATCAAGGTCACGGTAAACTCTGTAGCAGGTCGGCATACAGATTCCCGAAATATTTTTACTGTAGATTACATTTTCTTTTCTGAAAAATAGCGGAACAAACGGCATATCCAGAGCAAAAATCTCACCGTAGCGCTTTGATAGCTCTAAAATCTGGTTTCCGTCCGCTGTGCACGCCATAGTCTTTAAAACCTCATCCAGCTCGGCGTTTGCATACCCGAAGTAGTTCCCGCCTGATGCGGTTAAAAATGACGGGTCCATACTCTTATCGTTTATAACCTCGCCTATAAAGAGGTCATAGCTTTTATCAGAAACGTTTACCTTGTACCCGTCAAAGTCCATCTCACGAAGTGTTGTCGGGATACCAAAACTCGAAAATGCCGATGCGATATTCTGTGCAATTCTTACCTTTTCATCGCTTGCCTTATTTACGAGAATTCTGAGGCTGAGCTGGATTTCCACGCCGTCTATGCTCTTATAAAATCCATCGCCTCTTTGTTCCCAACCGTCAGTTTTTAGAAGCTTTCTTGCCGCCTCATAGTCACGCTCGCCCTCTGTAATCTGCGGATAGAACCAGGCTGACGGATTTATCGGGAATTTCGCAGGAGTGCCCTTTGAATAAAGTTCAACCGAAACAATCTTTTCCCTGTCAACAAGCATCTCAAGTGCCTGTCTGGTCGACTTGCCCGAGAGCTTATTCGATGTGTTGTTTATGCCCAGAAATGTCAGGGCGTTTGTGGTGTAATCATTCTGCACAAACTCGCCTCTCGGTGTTATGTCATCACCCTTGAAAAGCTCGCTTGGCAGTATATCAACCGCACCCGCATCAAAAGCGTGGATTACGGTATTGCTGTCCTTTAAGATATTTACAATAACCCTTTTATAGCCCGTACTTCCGCCGTGCCATTCGGTATTCTCGGTAAAGGTTACCTGGTTTGAGGTCTCCTTGCCGAAATACTCAAACGCACCCGTTCCGACAGGAATATAGTTTGCATCAACTATGTTTGGTGTGCCACGCTTTACAACGGGGAAATTGAGCATCCCTGCGAAGTTTACAACAGGGTTTGTAAGCCTGATATATACCTTGCCGTTTGCATCGGCATAAATTTCCTTTATATACTTCACCGAATCGCTGTAGAGGGTGTCGTTTTCCTTTATCATATTGACGGTATATACAACATCGGCAGGTGTGAGCGGTGTACCGTCGTGGAATGCAACACTTGCAACATCAAACGACACAGTCATTCCGTTTGCAGATACTGCATAGTTTGTAGCCAGCACCCCGACAGGGTTATATGCCTCATCATATTCAAACAGTGGCTCACATACCGATTTCATAAACTCTGCAACCGACGGTGACTTTGTCATAATCGGGTTGAAGGTATCAAACGAGCCTGCTGCTATATTTATCTTATTCACATTTTCTCTTACTATCAGGTCACCGTCCTTCAGCTTGCTGACGTTCCCGTCCTCCCCGACGGTTTCTCCGCCGCAGGCAGACAGTATCATCAAAAAGGACAGACACAGGGACAAAAGTCCCGATTTTTTAATCATTTTCCTTTTCCCTTCTGTATATCACTTTAATCCCAGAAATGCCGCAAGGTTTCCACGCCGTCCGTTAGTCTTCCGGTGCGAGAATAAAAGGTCACTGTTGCAGGCAGTGCATATCCCTGCAAGAGTTATCTTCTCCGCTTTTACTCCACCTGCAATCAGCTGGTCGTATACCACCGACTGCAGATTTACATGAAACCTTTCGCCATATTTTTTCGCATATTTTTCGCCGTATTCAGAGATGAATATATCGGCAACATCGTCGCCAACCTCAAAGCAACACTCGCCAATCGATGGCCCGATTGCAGCAAGAATATCGGAGGGCTCGGAGCCGTATTCCCTGAACTTTTCAATAACCTTTGCCGAGATGTTTTTAACAGTTCCCTTCCAGCCCGAGTGAGCAAGTGCTACCACCTTCTTTTTCGGGTCTAAAAAAAATACAGGCACACAATCGGCAAATGATGTAACAAGCACCACGCCCGGCTCATTCGTAATGAGTGCGTCGGCACTATCGAAGATATTTTCCCTTATTATTCCGTTACCGCACTCTCCAAGACCCACCTTCTCAACTCTCACCTCGTGAATCTGCTTTGAGAGGACAAGTGAATCGATCCCGACACCAAGCTCGGTTGCGATTATCTCATAGTTTTTCAAAACATTCTCTTTTGTGTCGGCACAGTTTGTGCGAAAATTCATACTCGAAAACTCACCCCGGCTCACACCACCCAGCCTTGTTGTAAAGCAATGGGTTACAAGTCCTGTTTCCTCAAATGAATCTATCTTATAGTACTTGAGCGAATCTTTTTCAATAAGGCGAAACATATTCTCCTCCATTTTAACATTCTTATACAGAATAATTATATCACTCAAGCGCTGATTTTGCAACCGAAAAAGCAAAAAAATACGGCCCGATTTCCCCTTTTTGAAAAATCAAGCCGCTTTTTCTATTTTGATGTACTGCCGAATCCGCCGTTTCGGGTCTCGGTTGCCTCATCATCCACCGTTATTCCGTATTCGGTGAAGATTCCCTGGCAAAAGGCATCGCCCGCCTTTAGCGATACAGTTTTTCCGTCTTTTGAATCGTTTGTTATCTTGATAAATATGTGCCCTTCGTTGTCAGAATAATAATAGTCGCTGTCGATGATTCCGACGGTATTGGCAAGCTGTAACCTGAACTTAAAACCAAGTCCGCTTCTTGGGTATAGCGATAAAACCCAGCCCTCGTCGATTTTTACTCTTACACCTGTCGGGATTTTTGCCGACTCACCCGGTGCAAGTGTCACATCGTGGGTTGTGAAGAAATCATAGCCAGCCGAGCCTGATGTCGCTCTTTTGGGAAGGGTGATGTTATCATATACCTCGCCTGATAACTCTCCGAAACAGTCCATGTAATCCGCCGAAAACCGCTCGGCAGATACCTTTTCAAACTTTGCAACTCTCTTCATTGGTAAATCTCCTTAAATCTCAATCAAACAGAATAAGTGCGATAAACTCAAGCATTTCACTGCCTGTGTTTTTGATGGCGTGACCTGTCTTTGACGGTGTGTATGTAACAGTACCCGGGAAGATTTCCATCTTGGTGCCGTTATCGTTATACTCGCCATGCCCCGAGAGAATGTAGTAGGTCTCCGCCTCACCCACGTGCATATGATATGACACTTCCTCACCCGGTTTTAGCTCAACATGCGCAAAGAGCTTGATTTTCGGATTCTTCTTGTCAAAATCCGCAAGCCCGGTCAGGAACATTTTTTCCTTTCCCTCATTGTTGGTTTTTACCTCTTTTTTTAACTGTTCTTTTGTTTTATACATAATATATTACTCCTTTTTATCTTAATCGGGTGAAGATTATTTTTCGAACCCGTCCTTGCCAAATCTTATAAATGATACAATCACAGACATCATCATAAATACCTCACACAGAATTCCGCCCAGCGAGAAATTGAATATGTTATGAACTATCCACGATGGTGACGAAACGAAGAACTGCCCGTATCTAATATGCTTTCCGTTGCCTTTCCACATAAGAACGGTCATCATTTCAAGTGTTGAATATGTAAGCACCGAAAGGAATATCTGAAACGGATTGTCGATAATCGAATAAAGAGAAATCGCAAGACAGATTGTGTAAAGACTTACAACGGTAATCAGCCTCCATAGCTTCTTTTCCTTATTCGAAAAAAGCGTGCCTCTGACCAGGTTTGTCAGGTTAAATAATGCTGCAGAGATTGCACCAATCATCAAAAAGTTTATAAAGAACATCAGTCCCGCTAAGCCCTGCTTAATAAAGAACCTGTTATTTCGCTTTTCCTGATAGGACAGCACCGAAAATATCAGGCCTAATATTCCAAACCCCTGAGCTACAATTTTTATAATATCCATAAACATCTTCCCTTCGAGTATAAACCAAATAAATCTGTTCCTATTACTCTTTTTCCCTGCGTGTGTTTTCCTGATTTTTGTATATTACAAATTTAGAAAACAGGAATTCAAGTACAAAGTTTGAAAGCATCGTTATTATAAGAATTATGTAATCGTTAATCCCGGCCGTTTCTGCCAGATGTCCAAGCCAGGTTGACAATGGAGTAAATACCGCATAAAACCCGAATAACTTAGCCATTGCGACAGGAACATTTGCCGCAGACTTAAAGGTATATCGCCTGTTAAATGTAAAGCTCCAGACTATGGACAAAACAAGTGCCACAAGATATGCAGGCCAATACCTCCAACGGAACAGTTCATTTAAAATTGTAAAAGCTATAACCTGTATTATCCCTGCCGATGCAGAAAACAGCGTGAATTTCAGCATTTGAAAAAATGATTCCTTTTTCATTTATATCTCCTTTTTTTCGAAAAAAATTTTACGAGACATTCTATTCCGGTCAGAACTGATATGTATATAAGACAGAAGAAAATCTCTGCCATAACAACCACTTCTCCCTCGACATCCCAATATACATATTTAAAATACAGCTGACCATTGGTGAAAATACCAATTATTGCGAACAATGCCAAAGTTCCATTATATATCAAAAGCTCCTTTAAATCCTTCGATAAAACAGCATTTATAATTGTCGCTATAAGCCAAACAGACAGCATAAATATTGAAACATTAGCACCGTGTCTAAAGAAAACTAAAAAAGGTATTATTAACAAAGCATTCAGTATAATTAAAACAATTTTCTTTTTCATTTGTATCTCCTTTTTTTCGAAAAATCCATTCCATCAAAACCCGCGAGAATACTGGATTTTCTCGCATCCGATAGTATATGTAAATATCAAAATCGGCAAACTAATCTTTTTAATTTTATAGACTTGACACGAGTTATTCTATACCAAGACGATAGAACCGTCCTCTTGTCTTTAAATCTTTATAAAAACTGAACAACCTAGATAGTAACCTTTTTAGGTAAGCATGTACTGATAAACTGTTTTCCGTAATTGTTTAATGTGACAGCATGTTGCACCAAAGAAATCTCAAAATCATATTTACCTTGTTCTCTATATAAAGCTTCTCGTGATAAAAGATATGTATTCTTCTTCATAACATCATAATCAGCCCCCATCAATCCCATCTGTGTTATAGTAATAACGCCAAGCCTTTGTAGATTGATCAATGAAGCAGATATAATAAATGGGTCGGCAATGTCGCATAATTCTTCAACAAAATAGTCAGGCATTGCATTTACATACACTTTTGTTGTTTCTTTAAGCTTAAATTTAAACTCTCCGCAACGCAAATTATCGTCAATTTCTGATATCCTTTTAATCACTTGCGCATCGACTACGCTCATTTGCTTTATTGCGTCTACAAATGAAGGATGTGCTTGAGATACTATACGATTATCCATTGCAGATGCAAGTAAATTTTCATACATTTCTCGCAAGTTTTCTTCATCATATGTATATCTCAATGCCTCCAATATAGGTCCAGCAATCATTGTTGGTGGAACCTGAATATTTTCTTCTGGTATGTGTTGAATTTTCTTTTCCAAATCATCTTTAAAGTCTTCAAGCTTATATTTAAATGTTAGATTTGCCTTTTTCACAGGATAAAGTACAACATTATTAAAAAAGCCAACAACTGTTGATAATGCACCATCTGCTTCATTTGCCGTGTTTGGTATGTTCTGCTGAATAGCATTTGATATTGGCGTTATTACTTCTGGAAATACAGAATTTTTATTCTCACACATTTTCATTTCTCCTCATCAATAGTATTCTTTCATCAAATTTCGACACAATTCGACTTTTGTCAAGTCAGGCTCAAAAACTAATGCATTGCCTTGCAACGCTCCTCTTCATTATACACCCCGCATGCCTTTTTTGCAAGCATTTTCACGTTTGGGTTATTTTTATCGGAGATTGTGGAAGAATAACTAAAAATAAACTTCTATCAAGGAAAATGAATATGAACAAAAAAACACCAAAAGAATCATATACCGAGCAGGTGCAGATAGTGTCCTCTGCCGACTTAAACGGCTATTCCCGGCTCTTCGGCGGGCGGCTTATGGAATGGGCAGACATCACCGCCGCCGTATGTGCAAGGCGACATTCGGGCAAAAATGTGACCACCGCCCGTGTAGACACTCTCGAATTTCACGCACCTGCCCACGCAAACGACACAGTTTTGATTACCGCATCGGTCACATATACCGGAAAAAGCTCAATGGAGGTATTGGTCGAATCCTTTGTTGAGAAATCCGGTGGTAGAAAAGCTCCTGTTATCAGGGCATATTTCATTATGGTAGCACTCGATGATGCCGAAAATCCTACAGCCGTACCCGAGCTTCTTCCCGAAACCGAGAAAGAGCTGGCGTTATGGGAAGCGGGCAAAAGGCGGTATGAGGCACGGCGGCAAAGTTGAAATTTTGGCAAACTCTTTATCATAACAGTTGACATAAGCAAGCAAAGAGTGGTATAATACTTTTGTTTAGTATATTAAAAGGGGATAGTATTTTGAAAAAGGCGAAAAACGACATCAAAAACAGTTCTGTCATCAGATGGAAAATACTGATTCCTGCTATTGTTATAATAGTAGCTGTCTTTTTTGCTATATTCGGATTGATTGGGCTTCTGCCCGATACGGGCGACGGTTTTACCAAAACCAAAGACCCGCAGAGAATCAATCTTTTGCTTGCAGGGCTCGACCCTGACGGGCTTCGTACCGATTTTCTGGCGATTGTCTCATACGATACCGCAACAAAAGATGTATCGGTTCTCTCAATCCCCGAAAACACAAGAATGTATATCGGCGGAAGATACCAGAAAATCAGTGCCGCACACGCACTTACATCGGACGGCAAGAAAAACGAAATTTACGGTACTGTCGAGGCACTCTCGAGGCTTACCGCAATACCTTTGAATTACTATATCGAGTTTTCACTCGTCTCATTTATTGAATTCGTTGATGCCTCGGGCGGCGTGGAGTTTGACATTCCGAAGCGTATGAAATACCGTGACAAGCTACAGGATTTAAAGATCGACCTCAAGGTGGGTTATCAACTCCTGGATGGCGAGGAATGCTCGCATCTTGTAAGATATGCATCATACGATGACGGAACAAATCTGCGTATCGGCACACAGCAGGAGTTTATGCTCGCATTTGCAGAACAGAAGTTGACTCCCGAATTTATCGCAAAGCTTCCGGGACTTTTCGGAAAGCTTAATATAAAAAGCAATCTCACCTCCGAGGATGTTATAAAATACTCGAATATGCTCTTGAAGCTAAAAAGCGATAGCATTACATTCCACACCCTCCCCGGCAAGGCAGAGGAAAGAAGCGGAATTGAGTACTGGATTGCAGACCTTGATGAGGCAAAAACCATAATAGAAAATGAGTTTGGGGTTATACCCAAAAAATTAACAACAGATAAAAACTAATAAACAGTAAAAGAGGTGTTTATTATGAAAAGAGCAAGACAAAAGAAATCTTCCTTCTTTTTCGGCAAAAAGTCCGCAAAACCCGAGATTGACTTTCACCACGAAAATGATGACTACATTTCACCGGAGGAAGAAATTATAGAAGATGATTTCCCGGTTATCGATGCAGAACAGGAGGCAGAGGCAGAAAAGTTTGCAGTCCCTGATGATGCGTTTATAGAAGACGAGGCAGAAAGCTTTGCTGTGACAGAATCTGAGCCGGAAGACATTCCTGAAGAAGAGGAAGAACTCCCTATCTGGAATATAGGCGGAAATAACAATACTCCCGATAGTGATGACGACACAGGTTCAGGCGAAGAGCCTGACGAGACCGAGGATGACGAGGCTCCGTCTTATGATGATATCCCGGACGAGGAGGTTCCTTTTTCTACCGAGGACTACACCACAGACGAGGTACCCGAGATTGAGCCTGAACCCGAGGATAGAACTCCGTCAGAGGACTTTTTAAGACGCCGTGAGCAGAACAGAAAAAAATGGGAAGCAAAGCGCCGCAGAAAGAGAATAACAACCGTCACAATCGCAAGTATCCTTGCGGTTTTGGCAATCTTCTTTATCGTGATGGGCATAGACTTCAGCAGCACACCGCACGACGGATTCTTGACACCTGTTGATACCGCAACAGGCAAGATAAACATTCTTCTTTTGGGTGTTGACAAGGACGGCGAGCGAAGCGACTCGATTATGCTCGCAAGCTATGATTTTGACGAGAAAACGGTAAATCTTATGTCTATACCACGTGATACCAGGATGTATGTAGTCGACAGAAAGGTTACACGAAAAATCACCGAGGTCCACGGCATGCACGACAGTTCAAACAAGATGTACGGTGCAGCCGCAGTTGCCGAATCGGTTACCGCGCTTACCGGTATCCCAATAAACTACTATGTCGAATTCTCATTCAGTGCGATTGATAACATAATGGATATCCTGGGACCTGTCACCTTTGATGTTCCCGATATCGAAGGAAACGGCAGAGGTATGAACTATGACGATGATTTCCAGGATTTACATATCCACTTAAAGCCGGGGCTACAGGAGCTTTCAGGAAATCAGATTCAGCAGTTCCTGCGTTACAGAAAGAGTAACTACGGCACATCTGACGGAAGCGACATAAGCCGTGTCGGCCGTCAGCACGAGCTTTTGAAGGCGATAATCGACCAAAAGGTGAATATCTCGCTGATAATTAAGATTCCTGATATATTCAAAGAGCTCAAGAGCCAGTTAAAAACCAACTTCACAGCCAAGGATATCTTGAAATATGCCGGATATCTTAAGGATTTGTCAAGCGACAATATCGTATCACACGTCCTCCCTGGCGAGGATTCAAACCGAGGCGGTGCCTGGTACTATATCTGTGATTTTGATAAAACAGCAGAGCTTGTATCGACCAACTTCGGCTATGAGGTTTCGGCAGACGAGCTTACAAACGAGATAAGTCTCACAGGTAAAAAACCTGTTGGAAAAACCCCATCATCAGGCAATAATTCCAACAACAGCAACAAGGCCGACAAGTATGACGGCACACTCTCCGAAGAGGATGACGATCCAATATCTGCACCGACCAGTGACCCATCCGATGATGAGTCAGAGGACGAAAATGGTGACGATGAGGAAACAACAAATACCGACAGTTCGTCGGAATCAAGCAGCTCATCAAGTTCGAATAGTTCGTCGGGTTCGGGTAATTCATCAAGTTCAAGCAACTCGTCAGGCTCCGGCAGCTCATCAGGTTCAAGCAGCTCGGATAGTTCAGATAATTCATCAGATTCGAACAGCTCATCGGATGAAGATGATGTTATATCACTTGACTAAATGCAATATTAAAAAGGCAGTTCATTTGAACTGCCTTTCTAGATTGCCGAAAAAGTCGTTCTACCGCAAGCAGATTATATTTATAAATGAAAATGGCGAATAATCCTATAGAGTTTCTCACCATTACTTGCTTTTTGCCAATTCAATTTCTACCGTACCACCGTACGCCGACGAAATTAAATTGACAAAATATAACTTCCTTTTTCGAAATCTTGTAGAGATGATAAAAAGTTAAAGGCAGTTCGTTTGAACTGCCTTTTTTTATTTTACTATATCTCCAACGCCGTTTAGTACATACTTTGGTCTGTATGGAAAATCTTTAATCATTTCTTTAGTTGTGCAACCGCTCAGAACCAACACGGTATCAATCAGCGACTCAATGCCCGCAACAATGTCGGTATCCATTCTGTCGCCTACAATCACAGTCTCAAAGCCGTGGCATCCAAGCGCCTTTGTTGCATGACGGAGCATTAACGGGTTTGGCTTTCCGACAAAGTATGCCTTCTTGCCGGTTGCCATCTCAATCGGTGCAATCAGCGAGCCTGTCGCCGGCATAATCCCCTGCTCGGTCGGGCCGGTAATGTCGGGGTTTGTTCCGATAAGCTTCGCACCGTTATTGACAAGTGCTACCGCCTTTTCAATCTTTTCGAAGTTATAGGTTCTTGTCTCGCCTACTACAACATAGTCAGGGTTTACATCATTCATGTAAATTCCCTGGTCATAGAGTGCATTCATAAGCCCTGCCTCGCCTATAACATAGGCACTGCAACCCGGCTTTTGTGTATGCAAAAACTCTGCTGTTGCCAATGCACTTGTATAAAAATGGCTGACATCAACCTCAAGACCCATTCTCTTTAGCTTCTGGCTCAACTCCCCCGGTGTTCTCTCGGATGAGTTCGTGAGGAATATGAACTCCTTCTTTTCGCTTAAGAGCCAGTTTACAAATTCCGAAACTCCGTCTAAAATCTGATTTCCGTGATATATGACACCGTCCATATCACATATAAAGCCTTTTTTGCTTTTAAGATTATCCATAAATAAATCCTCTTACTTGTCTGCCTTCTCGGCGTGGCGTTCCATAAGCTTTTTAATTCTCTTAACAGGAACCAAAAGCTGGCTGATTGTATCATCGTGGTTAAGGGTATCGATAAGGAGCGAGATATACTTTGACATATCAACTTCGCAGTACCAGTCTCTTTCTGCAAGACCAGGGATGCGGTATACAAGGTTTGTTGTGAATACCTTGTCAATTTCACCTTTTTTATAAGCCTCGTCGAACTTATCAAGACCGTTACAGAACAGACCGAATGCAGTAAAGATAAAGATTCTCTTTGCACCCTGTTCCTTTAACTTTCTGCCAATATCAAGAACTGATTCACCGCTTGAGATCATATCGTCAACAACGATAACGTCTCTTCCTTCAACACTTCTTCCGAGGTATACATGTTCTTCAATCGGGTTCTTGCCGTTTACAACAACCGCATAATTTCTTCTCTTATAGAACATTCCAAGGTCGATTCCAAGAACTGATGAATAGTACATACATCTGTTCATACCGCCTTCATCAGGTGAGATAACGATTGTATCATCCTTGTCGAATGAAATATCAGGAACAGCTCTTGTGAGCGCCTTTAACATCTGGTAGGTTGTCTGAACATCGTCAAAACCTGTCAGAGGAATAGCATTCTGAACTCTTGCATCGTGTGCATCAAATGTGATGATGTTGGTAACACCCATTCCTGCAAGCTCCTGGAGTGCTAATGCACAGTCAAGAGATTCTCTTGCAGTTCTTCTGTGCTGTCTTCCTTCATAAAGCATCGGCATAACAACTGTAATTCTTCTTGCCTTACCGCTTGCCGCTGCGATGATTCTCTTCAAATCCTGATAGTGATCATCAGGGCTCATGTGGTTTTCATATTCGTACATCTTGTAAGTAACACCGTGGTTGAACATATCGCAGATGATGAAGAGGTCGTGACCACGAACAGTCTCATCAATTACACACTTTGCCTCACCTGTTCCGAATCTTGGGCAGGTAATGTGTGTGATGTAGGTTTCTCTGTCCTCATATTCACCTCTGAACTGCTTTAAGTATCTGTCAATCTTTGCTGTGATCTCTTCACAGCCCTTCATGCTTATGATACTGAGTTTTCCGAATGTTTCTTTCTTTTCCATTGGATTTTGCTCCCCCTCTTTTGTTTTTGAAAATACCATCATTGTAATTATGATACCATAATACGGCAATTTTTTCAAGGGGTATATGACGGATATTTTTAAAATCTGCAAATAATCTATATATTAAGGTAAGAAACAGAGCAGTTTGTGATGTTTTTTGTGAATATTTCTTAATTCACAAATTGTTCACAAAATATATCAGATTTTTTAATTGACTTTTTGACCTTTATGTTGTAGAATACACTTAAAGGTCAGGAAAGGTCAAAGAGGTGATATGAATGGCTATAAGTGATAAAATCGAAAATTTTATAATAGAACTTTTAAAGGATGATACATCCGAGTGGTTAGAGCTCGGCAGAAACGAGCTTGCAGGAATCTTCAACTGCGTTCCCTCGCAGATAAACTATGTCCTGGGCACACGCTTCACTCCCGAAAAGGGCTACATCGTCGAGTCAAGACGTGGCGGTGGCGGATATATCAGAATCCGTAAAAACGCCGAGCTTGTCGACTTTGAGGCAGAAGAAATCTTAAAGAGCATTTCGGATACCCTCACGGCAGAAAAGGCAGAAAAGATCATAAACTATCTTTATATAACCGAACAGATTTCGGAGGATGTCAGGCTGACACTCGATGCCTGTATCACCAACCCGGCACTCACCGACGATGTTTTGCGTTCTAAACTTTTGATAGAATCAATCAAAACCCTGATAAACAGAAAGGACTGATACTATGTACGATTTATTTTCGGAAATTTTATTCAACGGCTTTGATGTTTTTGCATCAGCCGAAAACGAAGCTGTATGCCCTAAATGCGGAAGAAGCTACCGTGACTTTAAAAAGACAGGAAAGCTCGGTTGCGCAACCTGTTATGAAACATTCTTCTCGGCGTTAGAACCAACCATCAAACAACTCCACGGCACTGCCGTCCACACAGGCAAGATTCCGTCCCGCTCGGCAGATGAGCTAAAGAGAAAAAGACTCTACGAAAAGCTCAAGAAAGACCTTGCAAAGGCAGTAGCCGAAGAGGACTACGAAAGGGCGGCACAGCTTCACAAAGAACTCAAATCTCTTGGGGACATATAAAAGGAGGGACACTAAAATGATTTGGTACGAAGAAGGCAAAAATACCGACATAATTGTCAGCACAAGAATCAGGCTTGCAAGAAACATCCGCAAGTATCCCTTCCCTAACGCCATGACCAAGGCACAGATGGAACAGGCTACAAAGGAGATAACGTCAGCCATCACGGGCGGAAATTCCGTTCTTGCAAATAACTTTACAACATATCATATAGGGACACTAAACGAAATTGACCGGGGCTCGCTGATTGAAAAGCATCTCATAAGCCCGGAGCTTGGTGAAAACTCATCGGTTCTCGTGAGCGAAGATAAGTCTATGAGCATAATGCTTATGGAAGAAGACCACATAAGACTGCAGGTTATAATGGGCGGTCCGGCACTCGATGAGGCTTGGGATCTTGCCAACAAGGTCGACGACCTTTTAGAGGAGAGTATGGAGTTTGCGTTCCATAAAGACCTCGGATACCTCACCGCCTGTCCGACAAACACCGGAACAGGGCTACGTGCCTCGGTTATGATGCACCTCCCTGCTCTTACAATGACCAATAATATGGAAAAGATCATATCTTCTGCATCAAGTCTCGGAATCGCTGTCAGAGGTCTTTATGGCGAAGGCTCAAAGGCTTACGGTGCACTCTATCAGATTTCGAATCAGGTAACAACAGGTATGACAGAGCAGGAGCTTATTGAAAAGCTTAAGAATATCGTTATGCAGATAAAGAATCACGAGGAAAGTACAATAAAACGCCTTTTAGCTGAAAAGAAAGATTATCTTGAGGACAGACTCTGGCGTTCATACGGGACACTAAAATACGCCCGTTCACTTTCTTCTGCAGAATCAAAATCACTCATCTCGGATGTAATTTTAGGAAAAAATCTGGGTATAATCGAGAATGAGGGCAAAAACCACTTAAAACTTTTAATAGAAACAGAGCCATACACCTTAAACATCGGTGAAGAAAAAATCCTCTCACCCGATGAGCGCGACAAAAAACGAGCAGCGATTATAAGACAAAGTGTATAAGTTCTGACCAGGAAAGGATGGGATATTATGTTTTCCAACTTTACAGAAAAATCAAGAGATGCCATCAAAAAAGCACACGATGCCGCATGCGAGTTGGGCCACGGCTATGTCGGAAGCGAGCATCTGCTTTTGGGCTTAATAAAAGAAGGCAGCGGCGTTGCCGCAAAGGCACTCTCGGGTGCCGGAGTGACCGCAGAAAAGGTCGAAGATAAAATCAGGGAAATTACCGGAACAGGCGAAAAGCTTGCCTTAAACACCGAGCTTTCCCTTACTCCAAGAAGCAAGCGTATCCTTGAGCTTGCCGCAATGGAGGCAAGACGACTCGGCCATAACTATATCGGCACAGAGCACATCTTAATGGCGATTATCCGTGACGGTGACGGTGTTGCGGCACAGATTCTTATCGCATCAGGTCTGAATCTCGGCGACTTTTACCGAAACACTCTGAACTCAATCGATAACGAGTCCTTCTCGCCGAATTCAGTTTCGCAGAAAACCTCAAAAAGCACAAACAAGACCACTCCAACCCTTAACCAGTTCGGCAGAGACCTGACCGAGCTTGCCCGTGACGGCAAGTTCGACCCGGTTATCGGCAGAGATAAAGAAATCGAGCGAATTATTCAGATTCTCTCAAGGCGTACAAAGAACAACCCTTGTCTGATCGGTGAACCGGGTGTCGGAAAGACCGCCGCAGTCGAAGGTCTTGCACAGAAAATTGCATCGGGTGATGTTCCCGAGAGTCTCAAAAACAAAAGGCTCGTCACAGTCGATCTGTCTTCTATGGTCGCAGGTGCAAAATACCGTGGCGAATTTGAAGAGCGTCTGAAAAAGGCGGTAGAGGAAGTAATGGCGGCAGGCGATGTAATCCTCTTTATCGACGAAATCCACACCATAGTCGGGGCAGGCTCGGCAGAGGGCGCAATCGATGCATCAAACATCTTAAAACCATCGCTTGCCAGAGGCGAATTACAGTTAATAGGTGCAACAACACTCAATGAATACAAGAAATACATCGAAAAGGACGCTGCACTCGAGCGCCGTTTCCAGCCTGTTATGGTTGGCGAGCCGAGCATCGAAGAAACCTGCGAAATCCTTGCAGGAATCCGTGACAAATATGAAGCTCACCACAGTGTCAAGATTACAGACGAGGCATTAGATGCCGCAGCAAAGCTTTCATCTCGCTACATCACCGACAGATTCCTGCCCGATAAAGCAATAGATTTGATTGACGAGGCGGCATCAAAAAAGAAACTCACAACACTCACAGAGCCCGACAACCTCAAAACTCTCGAGGCAGAGCTTGAACAAATTCAGAAAGAAAAGCAGGAAGCAATAACCGCACAGGACTTCGAGAAAGCGGCAGTTTTGCGTGATAGAGAGCGTGAGCTTCTCGAGGCAGTCAAGAAGGAAAAGGAAAGCTGGAAGGAATGCTCGACATCAAACGAGCTGACCGTTACTGCCGAGGATATCGGCGATATAATCTCAAGCTGGACCAATATCCCGGTCAAAAAGCTTGCCGAAGAAGAAAGCGAACGCCTGATGAATCTCGAGGCGACTCTGCATAAGCGTGTAATCGGCCAGGACGAGGCGGTATCTGCCGTTGCAAAGGCAATCAGGCGTGGCAGAGCAGGGCTCAAGGACCCGAAGCGTCCTATCGGCTCATTCCTCTTTTTAGGCCCGACCGGTGTCGGAAAAACCGAGCTTTCAAAGGCACTTGCCGATACAATGTTTGCAACCGAGGATGCTATGATAAGAGTCGATATGTCGGAATATATGGAAAAGCACTCGGTATCGAAGTTTATCGGCTCACCTCCGGGATATGTCGGATTCGAAGAAGGCGGACAGCTCACCGAAAAAATCCGCAAGCACCCATATTCGGTGATACTCTTTGACGAAATCGAAAAGGCACACCCCGATGTCTTTAATATCATGCTCCAGATTTTAGATGACGGCATCCTCACCGATGCACAGGGCAGAAAGGTAGATTTTCGTAACACAGTCATTATTATGACATCAAACCTTGGTGCAAAGAATATCCTGAATACCGCATCAAAGCTTGGTTTTGCATCACAAACACAGAGTGCCGATGCAGAAAACAGCGATATCAAAGCAAAGGTTATGGACGAGGTAAAGCGTACCTTCAAGCCCGAGTTTTTGAACAGAATTGACGATATAATCGTATTTAAGCGACTCACCGAGGACGACATCAAAAAAATAGCATCACTCATGCTTGATAACCTCGCCGCACGACTTATGGCAAATGGCATTAAGGTCAGCTTCTCCGACGATGCGATTGCACAGATTGCCAAAAACGGCTTTGACCCGATATACGGCGCAAGACCGCTTCGCCGTGCAATCCAGAACGACATTGAGGATATGCTCTCCGAGCAGATTATCGACGGAAAGCTAAAATCTGGCGACACTGCAGAGGTGACAGTAGCAGACGGAAAGTTCGGAGTGAAGTAATAAAAAAGAGCCTGTATGCGAAATGTTCTTAAGGATAGTAATTTAAAAGGCTGAACGAAATCAATCGTTCAGCCTTTTGTCGTAGAGGCGATTCACGAATCGACCGTTTTTATAAAGGTCTTAGGATATCCTAAAAATTTGGAAGATGGTACACATCTTCCCTGCTCGTTACAGTACCGGACAAAATCATATTGTCAAGCCTTGCTCCCTAACATAAGCTTCAGCCGTTGTAATTTCATTATGCATCGGAAGTATTTTCGGTAATGTGTTTTGCATATTCAGTGCCGCATATTTTGAGCCTGCATAGTCATGATATGGCAATACTTTTACTTTTGTTATGTTTTTACGTTCTTTTAAAAATTCTGCTATTTTTTCAATCTGGTCATGATTGAACTCAGGAACGTAAGGAATCCTGATTTCAATATTCTTTCCACAGCTATCTAAATACTTTAAATTTTCAAGTATAACTTCGTTTGACTGTCCTGTGCATTTTATGTGAACTTCTTCATCGAACGCTTTTAAATCGTAGAGAAAAATATCGGTGTACGGCATAACTTTGTCAAATGCTTCTTTTGAAACAAAACCACAAGTATCCACCGCTGTATGTATGTTGTTCTCTTTCAATTTTTTCAATAGTTCTGCACAAAACTCTGCTTGCATCAGACATTCTCCGCCCGAAAGGGTAACACCGCCACCTGAATTTTCGTAAAAATCTCTGTCCTCTAAAAGGATTGGCATAAGTTCCGAAACCGACATTTCCCTGCCATAAAGCTTTAATGCATCATAAAAACAATTCTCTTCGCATTTGCCGCAGGCCACACATTTTTCACGTTCAAGTTTATGATCTGTTTCTGAAATTATATGTGCACTCACCGGACACATTTTTACACAGTTTCCGCACAAGGTGCATTTGTTTTTATACAATGCAAGTTGCGGTTTAAAGTCTATACCTTCGGGATTGTGACACCACACGCATTTAAGCGGACAGCCTTTGAAAAACACAGTTGTCCTTATTCCGTCGCCGTCGTGCACGGCAAAGCGCTTTATCTCAATTATTCTCGCTTTCATATCACACCAGGCTTTCTGCCTGACGGATAAATCCATCTTGCTCAACCTTATTGATGTTGTTCCAGAGTACATTCCAGCCACATACTCTTATCTGTAAATCCTGATATTTTTCAGGATTTTTTTGTGCATCACGGAGTGTATCGGCATCAAAAACATTGATATGCATTGCGTGACCGCCACGTTTTACAAATGTTTTAAGAAGTCCGTACATTGCTTCAAGACCGTCGTTACTTTTTACAGCTGACGGCAGAAGCCCCATATCAAGAGACGCGTCACATGTAAACACAGTAGCATCAATTTTGGTCACTGATAAAATTGCGGCTGTTGCACCTTCACGATTTTGTCCCATAGAAGCTGAAGCATTTTTGGAAAGCTCTTCACCTAAAAGCCTGCCGTTGGGAGAAGCAGCTGTTTTTTCGCCCTGAACATATGACATTCTGGCAACATGGAAACCGACAGTCCATTTACCGCCGCGTTTTTTTGCGTTTGGTCTGCTGCAAACATATTTTGAAAGAAAATCAGTAATATCTATTACAAAACTGTCAGGCAGGTCTTTGTTGTTGCCGTATTTGTCGCTGTCGGCAAGCAGTTTTCTGCGGACAAGCTCGTAGCCTTTGAAATTGGCATCGAGCATTTTTACAAGTTCTGCAAGAGTAAACTCTTTTCTGTCAAAAACATATTTTTTAATCATCGCCATTGAATCAGCAAAATCTCCAAGGAAACCGAATGAAATAACATTACCGTTTGTAACTCCGCCACCGCAAAGCGCGTCCTTTGCTTTTTCAAGGCAGGACGGGTATGTCGCCGAAAGCATCGACTGCGGATTTATATAAGCAAGATAATCTTCGTATGTATTAACTGTTTCAATGGTGGCATCTATAACTGCACACAGTTGTTTTTTGTATGCTTCATAAAACTCATCAAATGTAGCATAGCTATTAACTTCGGGACTTTTCAGCAGTGCAAATTCTCCGGTTACTCCGTCGCATCCCTTATGAAGTGCATATTCAAGTGGCTTTAAAAGATTCAGATAATTCATTCCGCAATCCATACTGCCCTGAACCGAATATTCGTAGCAACCGGTTATGTCGCAAAGACGTGCTTGTTCTTCTGTAACACCTGCATTTACAAGAGCCTTTCTTATGGTCGCATCGGAAACAAATACAATACAGTTGTTTCCGCGTCTTATCATATCAAGGGCTTTGAGCAGAAAATCCTTCGGAGTGCTGTCTGCAACCTTTATCTGTATTTTAGGATTGTAGATTTTCATTTTGTCATAAACATCCAGGAACAGATATGAAAGTTCGTTTATTTCGGTACTTTTATCTTCTTTACATCCACCTAAGAAAACAGGCTGGTTCCAATAGTTTCCAATAGCGGTGAACTGCAGAAAAAAGTATGCAAGGTCGGTGCGGATTTCTTCTTCGGCAACTCCGTTTGCCAAATCATTTTTGTAATATTTAATAAATATTCTATCAAAATTACACAGTGAGCGAACCTGCAGACCTTCAATATGCTCACTGAGCATAAAATAAATATAGTCAACCAAAAGAGCTTCATAAAATGTCGCAGGTGGGTTATTTTTTATGTTTTTAAGTGCTTTTGCCATTTTTTCGGAACCGACAGTTTTTGCGGCAAGCTCATAGAGTCTTCCTACAAAATTAACAATCGCAGTGTATGTAATTTTAATCCCTTCAAAAAATGCATTTTCTTCATCTGTAAGATTTTTGGATAAACGCATCAGTTCACTTTCACGGAGCAGACCTGAAAAACCGAGTCCGAAAACTCTGTCCCAAACTGGTACGCTGTGGTCATAGTCGGGCCACATAGTCACAATTCCGGCTCTTTCCATAGATGCTCGTTTCTTTTCGGTTTCGGGAATAATTTCCATGAAAACCTCTTCTCTCCATTTTTTTACAATGGTGGAGTTGAGTGGACGGTCAATCATATTGATTGCCGGAAAAATGTCCCTGCTGTCACAGGAAATTCTTGTGTTTTCCAGAATAAATTCAAAAGCTTTTGCTTTTCTTACCGGATGGGACAGATGCTTTATTTCCTCGTCGCGGCGGACGATTTCTTCCCGGATTTTATCGCCGTCCATACCTGTTTCATCAAAAAAAATCTCGTCTCTTCTGATGAATCTTGAATGTCCGTCAAAGGGCTGTGATGCATCATGATATTTGTTCATTATGTAGTCGTAGTCTTTGTTTTTGATGTATTCCATACTATCACCTCTTAAATAGTTTACTTATTTTGTAGCATAGATTATGTTTTTTGTAAATGAACAATTCGAAAATACTTGACCATTTCAAAACAAAAATGTATAATATAATACGAGGTGGTTTGATGAAAGAATTTATGAATTATAATTTTAATATAAATAAGATTGTTCTTGCAATATTTGTAGCTGCCGGAACGGGCGATGCCATACATAAAAACAGACCAAGTCACGGACTCGCAATTCATAAGGGCGGAGAAAAGATATATATTTTTTCAGACGGGAAAATGCTTACTGTAAAGGAAAATGATATTATTTATCTTCCAAAGAATTCCAATTACACAGTTGCTGCAAAATCAATCGGTGACTGCTATGCAATAAATTTTGATATTGATGAAGATACGGCATTTGAACCTTTTGTCGTAAAGGCTAAGAATCATAGTGAAATAACTGAGTCTTTCCGTACTGCAAGTAAAATCTGGAAACACAAGAAAAACGGATACATTTTGAAATGCAAAGCAGAACTGTATAACATTATTTATGCTATGCAACAAGAATATTTTTCGGAGTATCTGCCTGCGAAAAAACTTGATTTAATAAAACCTGGAGTTGATTATATTCATGAAAATTATACCAAAGATACCATAAGCATTGAGGCACTTTCGGAAATGTGCAATATTACATCCGAATATTTCAGAAAAATTTTCAAAGGCTTTTACGGAGTTTCGCCAGTCAGATACATAAACAATCTTAAAATTACAATGGCGAAAGAGCTTCTGGAGTCAAAAATGTATTCGGTAACAGAAGCAGCTAATCAGGCCGGATATGACGAAATGTCTCATTTCAGCAGAGAATTTAAAAAAGCAACGGGGGTTTCGCCGTCGGAATATAAAAAAAGTGCACAGCAATAAACTGTGCACTTTTCTGTCCTTAAGAACACTCGCCATATCAGGCTCTTTTTTCATAAAACAAAATTCAAATTTAACCTAATTTAAGTCTGGGGACTTATCTATGGTTTTCAAAGCATTCGCTGCAGTATACAGGCTTGTCGTTTCTTGGCATAAACGGAACCTTGTCCACCTTACCGCAATCAGCGCAAACTATTTCATACATTTCCTTAGCCTGCTTAATGCTGTTCTTTCTTGCGATACGGCAATCCTTACAACGGATAGGCTCGTTCTGGAAACCTTTTTCCGCATAAAATTCCTGTTCACCTGCGGAAAAAATAAATTCCTGACCGCAATCCTTACAGATTAGAGTTTTGTCTTCGTACATGATAAATTCCCTCACTTAAAAATTTTTAATATTCCTGTCAAGATGGGAGTTGCACCCACATAATGCACTGCATCGCTTTACTTATTTAAGCTACTCTGACAGATGTGTCAATTACTTAGTGCATTTTCAATCTTTCTTTTTATGCGGCATATTGCATTATCCACTGTCTTGACTTGTTTGCCGATTTTTTCTGCGATCTGCCGATAAGAATAACCTTCAAGATAGAGCATCAAAACCTCAAGCTCGAGTTTGCTCAACGTCTTGTTGATTGTGCTCTCAATCCCGTCAAAGCTTTCCTTGTCAATTACAATTGACTCAGGGTCCTGCGGTGCTTTCTCGAGGTTTGATACAAGCATCCGGGATTCGCCCTCGCCCGAGAACTCCTCCTTGTCAAAGGAAACATAGAAATTAAGCGGTTTATGCTTGTCCCTTGTCGCCTTCTTGACTGCGCTTATCATCTGCCGTCTGATACAGATTCCGGCAAATGTGCGAAAAGCGGTAGTGCCAACCCTGAAAGCTTTTACTGCCTCATAAAGCCCTATCATACCCTCCTGAATCAGGTCATCGTGCTCCGAGCCGACCAAGAAAAACTTCTTTGCCCGCCTGTTCACAAACCCCGAATAACGTACTATGATATGCTCTAAAGCCGCCTCATCACCCGACTGGGCAAGAAGCACAACTTCCTCATCGGTCATCTCGCAAAGAGGTGTAATATTCGCCATAAATATTATCCTCCTTTGAAAATGCTACGAATATTATAACACACCAAAATCTCCTTGTCAAGGAAAAATTATATATATTTCACAAATTTAACTCGGTTTTGATTTTGTTTATTGTTTTTTTCACCAAAAACCGACAACATTTTATTAAATTCGAGCAAATTCTAATAAACCCTACCCACCTCAACACCTGTGTAGTAGGTTTTTAGTATCTCCTCATAGCTCTTCCCTGCATTGGCAAGGTAGTTTGCACCGTACTGACTCATTCCGACACCGTGGCCGTAGCCTTTAGCAGACATCACAATCTCGCCGTCCTTTTCGGTCAGTTCCACATTTGTCGAACGAAGCCCGAAGATAGAACGAAAGGTTGTGCCACCGATTGCGACACCGCCGATCTTGAGCGATCTTATTCCGCCTGCATTACTTCTTAAAATCTCGGAAAAGTTGCCATTTCCCCAGTCGATGCCTGAAATATTTTTCTCGGCTATGGTTCTGAACTCAGAAACTGAAAACCTCGCATCCGAGCTGAACTTTGGCGACTCGGCATCGCCTGGGCTTTCGACACTTACAAGATACGGAACACTTCCACCCCAGACATCCTCGGCATTTTCGGTCATCCCCGACGAGGTTGAGTGAAATACCGCACTTATCGGCTCCTTTTCGTATGTTATAATCACGCCGTCGGTTTCCTCAACAGCACGGGAAATCTTCTCCCATTTTTCGTCGCTTGCATCTGCCCAGAGCTCCTTTCGCTTTTCCTCGCTTATCCAGGCTTTGCAGTGCGTTGAGTCGGTACATATTACCGCACCCTTATGCAGATCTGTTCCTCCGTTATTTCTTCTGTTTACCATATATGTACGGGCAGCAACCGCCTGGGCTTTTAGAGCTTCATCGTGGAAATCGACAGGCATTTCGGCGGCGACCACCTCTTTTAGGTACTGCATGGTATCCATCTCCTCTACCCTGTCCTCTTCCTTTATATATACGCTGATTTTGTCAACACTCGAAGCCTGCTCGCTATCAGGAATGGGTGCTTCTTCGGCTTTGTCGGGCACTAAGAACACCACCGCCGGCAAAATCATAATCACAACAAAAATTATCAACACAAAAACCAAAAACCGCTTCATAAAAACACCTCCCCTGATAAGTATATGAGGGAGGTCTGCGGTGTTATTCGCACAAAAAAGAACGGCCAAAGCCGTTCTTTTATACATTATCCGGAATCTTTTCAAGAATCTTTTTCTTAACTATTATATACATAGTAACCGACACCGCACATCCGACAACCTCGGCGGTCGTCATTGCCCACCAGACATAGCCTGTGCCGAAAAACATCTTTATCAAAAACGCAAGTGGCAGGATAATTATAAGCTGTCTTGCAATCGATACTATCATGCTCAAAAACGCTCTGCCGATTGCCTGGAAGCACGAGCAGAACACTATCGAAAACCCCGAGAAGCAAAAGCCTATCGAGATTATGCGAAGTGCCGGAACACCTATCCGGAGCATCTCGCTGTCCGCCTTGAATATTCCAAGGAAAAAGCCCGGGAAGAGTTCAAAAAGGATTGTGCCAATCGCCATAATCGAAATCGAAATATAGAGTGCAAGCCGGATAGTCTTATAAATTCTGTCACGCTTTTTTGCACCGAGGTTATATGCAACAATCGGTATCATCGCACCCGTCAAGCCAAATATCGGCATAAAGATAAAGCTATGGAGCTTATAGTATGCACCAAACACCGCAATCTCAACATCTCCGCCAAGAATCTTATTCATGCCGAAGGTCATAGCCGACATAATCGACTGCATAATAATCGACGGAACTGCAATCTTATAAATCTCGCCAACCATCGAACCTTCCGGCTTAAAGCCTTTTGGATTCAGTGATATTTCCTTGTTCTTCAGAGCATTAAAGCTAAAGGCAATAATCATCGCACCCCATTGTCCGATAATAGTTGCAATCGCAGCACCCGAAATACCAAGCTTAGGTGCGCCCAGAAGTCCGAAAATCAAAATCGGGTCAAGGATTATATTTATAACAGCACCGCTCATCTGCGATATCATACTGTATGTCGTTTTTCCTGTCGATATCAGGAGCTTTTCACCGATATTCTGCATAAATGTGCCGAGTGAGAAAACGGTACACCACCACATGTACTGTGATGCCATCTTCGCAGTCTCGGGGTCGTCGGTGAAAAAGCCGAAAATCTTATTTGCTGTAAAGCCTCCGGCGATTGCAAAAACAATCGAGGTGATAAGTGCTAAAAATACACCGGTTAGTGCAACCTTTGTAGCACCTGCTCTGTCACCCTCGCCGAGTTTTCTTGATAAAATCGAATTTACACCTATGCTTGTCCCGTTTCCGAACGCAATCATCAGCGTCTGTACCGGGAAACACAAGGACACCGCAGTGAGTGCCCTCGGGTCAAAGTGCGATACGAATATACTGTCCACGATATTGTACATCGACTGCACAAGCATAGAAATCATCATTGGCAGGGACATTGTTATGAGCAATCGGTTGATTCCCATTGTCCCCATTTTATTCTGTTGTTCCATTAAATCGTATTTCTTCCTTATTAAATAATATAGTCTTTCGGACGATCCTTCGAATAACCGTATCTATAGAGTATTGCATCAATTATTCTTCCCGATGCGTTACCGTCACCGTAAGGGTTTGCGGCGTGTGCCATAGCCTTATAGCTTTCTTCGTTATCGAGCAAATCCTTTGCCATCGAGATTATCACATCTCTCTCCACGCCTGCAAGCTTAACAGTTCCCGCTGCTACCGCCTCGGGACGTTCTGTTTCACGACGCAAAACCAGAACAGGCTTTGCAAGTGCGGGAGCTTCTTCCTGAATACCGCCCGAGTCGGTCATAACCATATAGCTTCTTGAAATCGCATTATGGAGGTCATCAACCGATACAGGGTCTATAAGGTGTATTCTCTCCTCCGAGCCGAGGATTCCAAATACAGTTTCTCTTACCGCAGGGTTTAAGTGTACAGGATACACCACCTCAACATCGGGGTATTCCTTTGTGATGTCTAAAATCGCATTGCATATATTCTCAAGCGGTTTTCCGAGATTCTCACGGCGGTGTGCTGTGACTACAATCACACGCTTCCCGTCAAAATCCATACTGTTTAGAGTATCGTTCTGGAAAACATACTCTTCCCTTACTGTAGTCTTTAAGGCATCAATTACAGTATTTCCCGTAATGAAAATGTCCTCTGCAGGGATATTTTCCCTCAAGAGATTATCACGGTTTTGTACCGTCGGTGAGAAATGAAGCTCGGCAATTCTTCCTGTGAGATTTCTGTTCATCTCCTCAGGGAATGGCGAGTATTTATCATAAGTTCTCAAGCCTGCCTCAACATGTCCTACAGGAATCTGATTATAGAACGCTGCCAATGCACCGACAAAGCTTGTTGTTGTGTCGCCGTGTACAAGCACTATGTCAGGCTTTGCCTCCTTCATAACGGCGTCAAGCCCTTCTAAAACTCTTGTGGTTATTCCCAAAAGACTCTGGCGCTCTTTCATTATATCAAGGTCATAGTCGGCTTTGAGTTTGAAAAGTTCCATAACTTGGTCGAGCATCTCACGGTGCTGTGCAGTAACACAAACAATGCTCTCGATTTTAGGATTTTTTTCAAGCTCAATCGCCAAAGGTGCCATCTTAATAGCCTCGGGACGTGTGCCGAAAACCGTCATCACCTTTATTTTATCCATTATTCTTCTCCTTTATTTTCTTCGTCGGTCAAATTCTCATCTGCATCTTCTTTATGCCTTCCCGGCTTTATGAGGATTCCCTGAATTAGCACAAATATTATCACGCAAACAAGCAAAAGCACAGCTCTGAGTGCACTGCTTTCTGCCAGGATTACCGCAGTGATTCCAAGTATTCCGCTTATTGCATAGAGTATAAATACCGACTGTTTCTGCGAAAATCCCATGTCGATGAGTCTGTGGTGCAGGTGTCCTCTGTCTGCCTGCATCGGGCTCTGACCTTTCATAATTCGTCTTATCATAGCAAAAAGTGCATCGAAAAGCGGAAGTCCCAAGATAAGAAGCGGTACTGCAAACGATATTACCGCATAGCTTTTGAACACTCCCTGAATCGAGATTGTCGCAAGCATAAACCCTAAAAATGTCGAGCCGGTATCGCCCATAAACATCTTTGCCGGGTTGAAATTATACGGCAAAAATCCAAAGCACGCACCCATCAGCGCAGTTCCCAAAACAGCAACCGGATACTCACCGAGTCGTGCCGATATGAATACAAGGCTGACCGTCATTATGGCAGAAACGCCCGCCGCAAGACCGTCGAGTCCGTCTATGAAATTTACTGCGTTGGTGATAAAGACTATCCACAAAACCGAAACGATAACCGATGCCCACATCGGCAACACAAGATAAGGCTCTCCGGACCATACAATCGGGTTTGTAAATACCTCTATTCGGAGCTCGCCCCACAAAACCACTATCAGCGCCGCAATAATCTGCACTAAAAACTTTGGCTTTGCATCGAGCGCTTTGGCATCGTCTATGACTCCCATTATCGCAATAATCATACCCGAAATAAGCACCGAGGTAAGGCCTTTATCGAGCCTTCCAAAGCACAAAACCGCAACCATAAATCCGAAAATCATCGCAAGTCCGCCGAGTCTCGGTATCGGGCGCTTGTGCATACGCCGTGCATCCTTCGGAACATCGATTGCCTTGATGCTGTATGCTATATGCTTTGCAATCGGAGTCATCAGAAAGGTAATCACAAATGCGACTATAAATGACAACACCAAAAAAATCAGTTCATGAGTTTTCATTCGTGTTCTCCCTCAAGGGTCAGATTATAAATCCGACCTTCTTCTTCACCTTGGTGATTGTGCGAGCCGCCATTTTGCCTGCACGCTCTGCACCCATCTTATATATTCCCTCAAGGTAGTCCTTGTTCTTTGACAAATCGTCATACTTTTCACGGATAGGACGGATATGCTCAACAACCGCCTCGGCAATATCTGCCTTGAAGTCGCCGTAACCCTTACCGCTATATTCCTTTGCAACCTCCTCCGGAGTCTTACCGCAAACTGCCGCCATAATACTCAAAAGGTTATTGATACCTGCCTTTTCAGGGTCATTTTCACGGTATTCGATGATGCCTTCGCTGTCTGTAGTTGCACTCTTTATCTTCTTTGCAATTACATTGAAGTCATCAAGCATCGAGATGTATCCCTTCGGATTCGGGTCAGATTTTGACATCTTCTTTGTAGGCTCTGTTAAGCTCATAATCTTGGCTCCTGCCTTGGTCACGAATCCCTCCGGTACTGTAAATACATCGCCGTAAACAGAGTTGAAGCGGATTGCAATATCCCTTGCAAGCTCAAGATGCTGCATCTGGTCCTTTCCGACAGGAACAAGGTCAGACTTATAGAGAAGTATATCTGCCGCCATAAGGACAGGGTATGTAAAGAGCCCTGCATTTATATTATCTTCATGTCTTTTTGATTTATCCTTAAACTGTGTCATTCTCGAAAGCTCGCCCATATAGGTGTAGCAGTTTAAAATCCATGCAAGCTCTGCGTGAGCCGGAACGTGCGACTGCATAAAGAGCAGGTTTTCCTCCGGGTCGATTCCGCAGGCGATATAGAGCTTCAATAAATCAAGCGAACGCTTACGAAGCTCTGCCGGGTCCTGTCTTACTGTGATTGCGTGCATATCAACAATCGAGTAGCAGCAATGGTAATCGTGCTGGAGGTCTACCCAGTTTTTGAGTGCACCCAGATAGTTACCGAGTGTTATAACTCCCGAGGGCTGAATCCCCGAGAAAATTATCTTCTTATCATCCATTTTCAAAATACCTCTTAACCTAAAATTTCACAAAGAGCCTCACCAAGACGGCGTACACCCTCTTCAATCTTCTCAGGTGTTGCCGATGAATAGTTAAGGCGGAACATATTAGACGGTGCCTTCATATCGATAGCAAAGTTCGAGCCCGGTACGATTGCAACCTTTTTCTCGAGTGCCTTCTCAACAACCGGTGAGATGTCCTCAAGTTCAGGGCATTCACACCAGAGGAAGATTCCGCCGTCAGGAACTGTCCACTTAACCTTTCCCTTCGGGAAGTACTTTTCCATCGCCTCAACCATAACTGCACACTTCTTGCCGTAGAGGTCACGGTTTTTGGCAATATATGAGTCAATGTTGTATTTTTTCATAAACTCAACGCACATAAGCTGTGTCAAAACCGGTGTATGCACGTCGTTTACCTGCTTTAGGATTTCGATTTTTGCGATAAGCTCAGGTGCTGCCACAAGATAGCCAAGTCGCATACCCGGTGACAAAATCTTCGAGAATGAGCCGACATAGATAACTCTTCCCTCGGTATCCATAGACTTCAAGGTCGGGATATCCTCGCCCTTGAATCTCAGATCGCCATACGGATTATCCTCAAGCACCAATACATCATACTTGTTTGCAAGCTCGATCAGGCGTTTTCTCTTCTCGAGTGTCATTGTTGTACCTGTCGGGTTCTGGAATGTCGGGATAGTGTAGATCATCTTGACATCCGAGTTGGCCTTCAAAGCCTCCTCCAGAGCCTCGATATTCATTCCGTCGTCATCCACCTTAACGCCAACAAGCTCGGCTTCGTATGTTCTGAACGCATTCAGGCTTCCGATAAAGCTCGGGCTCTCAACTATAATCTTGTCGCCCTTGTTTATCAATGCCTTGGTGGTCAGGTCAATTCCCTGATTCGCACCGGTCATGATAATAACCGCATCGGTGTCCTTATATGAGTTTGCCTTTTTAGCTCTCCCGATAGCACATTCCTTCATTGCAGGAACGCCGTCGGTTGTGCCGTACTGCAAAGCACCTGTCGGGTTTGTCATAAGGATTTTTCCTGCAATCTTTGAGAGCTCATCACCCGGGAAAAGCTCGGATGCAGGGTTTCCGCCCGCAAGCGAAATAATCTCTGGGTCTGCCATTCTTTTGAACATCTCACGGATTGCAGAGCCCTTCATTGGTTTTACTCTGTCTGCATAAAATTTTTCGTAATTCATTTTCGTTTCATTCCTTCCCGTCTTACCTACGGTTTATTTGTTCGCCTTTGCCCATGAATCCTTAAGGGCAACTGTGCGGTTAAATACCAACTTATCATCTGTGCTCTCGGTATCAACACAGAAATATCCGAGTCTCATAAACTGGAAGCTGTCGCCCGGCTTTGCATCCTTTAAGTTCGCCTCAAGCTTACAGTTTTCCAGGACCTCAACCGAGTCAGGGTTCAGGTTTTCGGTAAAGCTTCCGACCTTGCTCTCATCCGACGGATTCTCAACATTGAAAAGTCTGTCATAGAGTCTGACTGTCGCAGCAACTGCATGGTCAGCACTTACCCAGTGGATTGTGCCTCTTACCTTTCTGCCGTCAGGTGTTTCACCGCCGAAGCTCTCAGGATCATATGTGCAGTGAAGTGCAACTATCTCGCCGTTCTCATCCTTGTCAACACCTGTGCAGGTCACATAATATGCACCCTTTAGACGCACTTCATTTCCCGGGAACATTCTGAAATACTTCTTTGGCGGTTCTTCCATAAAGTCGTCAGCCTCAATATAGAGGTTCTTTGAGAATGTTACGGTTCTTGTTCCTGCATCCGGATTTTCAGGGTTTACCTCAACTGTGATTTCCTCGGTCTTACCTTCCGGATAATTGTCAACAATGAGCTTTAGTGGTCTCAATACCGCCATAGCTCTCGGTGCAACCTTATTCAAGTCCTCCCTTACGCAATGCTCGAGGAGACTGAAATCAATTACGCTATTTGCCTTTGCAACACCGATTCTCTCGCAGAAATCCCTGATTGCAGCGGCAGTATAACCACGTCTTCTCATACCGCAGAGAGTTCCCATTCTCGGGTCATCCCAGCCTGAAACAATACCGTCGGTAACAAGCTTCAAGCACTTTCTCTTACTTGTTAAGGTATAGTTTAAGTTCATTCTTGCAAATTCAATCTGGCGTGACGGAGCCTCAAAGCCAAGCTCCTTCAGGAACCAGTCATAAAGCGGTCTGTGGTCCTCAAACTCGAGTGAGCAGAGTGAGTGTGTAACACCCTCAACAGTATCCGAAATCGGGTGTGCAAAGTCATACATCGGATATACGCACCACTTGTCGCCTGTTCTGTGGTGGGTTGCGTGGAGTATTCTGTAGATTACCGGGTCACGCATATTGAGGTTAGGAGACGCCATATCAATCTTTGCTCTTAACACCTTCTCGCCGTTTCCGAACTCACCCTTTGTCATTCTCTCAAAAAGATCAAGGTTTTCTTCGATGCTTCTTGACTTATATGGGCTTTCCTTACCCGGAGTTGTGAGTGTGCCTCTGTATTCTCTTATCTCATCAGCCGAGAGGTCGTCAACAAACGCCTTTCCCATCTTGATAAGCTTTATTGCACACTCATAGATATCGTCAAAGTAATCTGATGCATAAAGCACCTTGTTCCACTTAAAGCCGAGCCACTTTATGTCCTCCATTATAGCATCAACATACTCGGTATCCTCTTTTGTAGGATTAGTATCATCGAGTCGGAGATTACATTCGCCCTTATACTTTTCTGCTGTTCCGAAGTCGATGCAGATAGCCTTTGCATGACCGATATGCAAATATCCGTTAGGCTCTGGCGGAAATCTTGTCTGTACCTTGCTATAAACACCGTCTGCCAAGTCCTTGTTGATTGCCTCGTGTATAAAATTAGTGCCTATATTTTCTCTGTTTTCTTCCATCGTTATAACCAATCCTTTCTATCAAAGCTCGGAAATTGCCTTGTCAAATCTCCTCATCACTTCTTCCTCGCCCAAAACAGCAAGAATCTGGTGAAGGTCGGGAGTGTTTCGTCTGCCGGTCAATGCAACACGGATTACTGTACTTACATCGCCAACATGACCCTTGAAGCTATCCGGGTCCTTTTTATATATCTTCGGAGCCTTTGCATAGCCGAGCTCCTCGCTCATTTCTCTGATTCTTCCAAACCATGTCTCCTGGTCATCAGCCTTGTTGTAAACCATCTTATAGGTTTCCAAAATCTTTTTCATATCCTCAGGAGCCTGTGTTTCGGGGTATTCTCTCTCGGTCGGCTCTGCAAAGAAATATGCAGTATAGTCAACAGCGTCTGCCCACTTTGCTATATCCTTACGTGGCTTTTCGTTGCCACGCTCGATTGAGAATATCGCCTTTGCATAGTCCTTATCCGCTGCGAGCTTATTATAGAACTCCGCATCATATTCCTTTGCCCATGCCATAACATTTTCCAAAACCGTATCGGCATCGAGCTTTGAGATATATGTCTTGCTGATATCGGTAAGCTTTGCCAGGTCAAACAAAGCACCGGTTTTGCTCATATTCTTGAACCGGAAATCAAACTCGTCGATAGAACTATCCGGATTTTCCCTTCTCCACTCCTCAAAGTTCGAGTTTGCGATAGTGTATAAGTATTCGAGCACCGCACCGTATGGGTAGCCTTCCTCGTGGTAGTATTCAACTGCCGCCTCGGGGTCCTTACGCTTTGAAAGCTTTCTTTTTCCGCCTGTTTCTTCGTCTTCCTTCATAATCGGCGAGATGTGTGCATAAACAGGCTTTTCAAAGCCAAGCACATCAAAAAGTTGGATATGAATAGGTGCTGATGAAATCCACTCATCACCTCTGATAACGTGAGTTGTACCCATCAGGTGATCATCAACTGCGTGTGCAAAGTGATATGTCGGGATACCGTCGGTCTTTAAAAGCACGATATCTAAAATATTCTCAGGCATCTCGATTCTGCCCTTGATGGCATCCTCCAAAACTACCTTCTTTTCTGCATCGCCCGGTGACTTGAGTCTCAGAACATAGCTTTCGCCTGCCTTGATTTTTGCCTCTATTTCCTCATAGGTCAGATTTCTGCACTTTGCAAAGCTTCCGTAGTAACCCGGCAAAAGCTTGTTCTTTTCCTGTTCCTCACGGATAGCCGAAATCTCCTCTGCCGAGCAGAAGCACGGATATGCAAGACCTGCTTCTACAAGCTTTTTACAGAACACGTGATATATATCAACTCTTGAGCTCTGAAGATACGGACCGTATTCACCGATTTCCTCGGTTTCGCTCATCATACCCTCGTCAATCTTCAAGCCGAAATCCTTGATACCCTTTACGATACCGCTCACGCCGTTTTCAACCTCACGCTTTTTGTCGGTACCCTCAATTCTCAAGAAAAATACGCCGCCCTTTGCGTGAGCAGAACGCTCTGCAATAAATGCTGCAAAAAGTCCGCCTATATGCAAAAATCCTGTAGGGCTCGGTGCAAATCTTGACACCTTGGCACCCTCGGGTAAATCTCTTTTCGGGTATTGGTTTTCCAAATCCTCGGGTGTTTTTGTAACCTCGGGGAATAAAAGCTCTGCAAGTTTTAAATTATCCATCTTGTTTTCTCCTGTTCAAAAATTTATAAAAACGACTTTTTCTTTAAAAAAACCGCTGTTTCTTCCAATATTTATTGCAAAAAACACATATAGGTTTATTATACAATTTTTTCATAAGAATATCAAGTATTTTTCTCAAAAAAACCGATGTAACAAGAAAAAGCCCTCCATAGGAAGGCTTTTTCGGTTAAATTGCTAAATGTCACGTGCTACAGAGGACTATTTGCACGATTTTTATTGTAATTTTTCTTATTTTGTGATAGTATTATTTTAGTTTTTATCCAAAGGAGAATCAAAAATGCCAAACTTCGATGCCACAAAAGAAACAGACCGACTTCGTGCAATCCCTGCCGAGGTTGATACATACTATAAAAAGGTTGACGGGGTACGACTTCCGGTTAAAATCTACAAAAGAGAGTCGGACACTTTGGTCCTTGCAATCCACGGCGGCGGATTCAAGGCTATAAAGGAGGATGCAGAGGTCTGGAGCGGAAGCTGGATGAATTTTCAGGCACAGTACTATGCCGACAAAGGCTTTTCATCAGCTGCAATATCCTATCGCTCGATTGATATTTCAGAAGATACCGACATATTTGACCAGATTGACGACTGCAAGGCTGCAGTTGGATTTATAAAATCGCAGGTAGCTTTCAAAAAGCTCATCATAATGGGTGACTCAGCAGGAGCATATCTTGCACTTATGCTCGGTCTCGACAAATCGGTTGGTGCTGATATTGTAATAGCCGCAAACCCTGTTATCGACTGCACTCCCTGGAGCTTTATCGCAAAAACTCCGGAGGATTTGAAAAAGGCATCACCTCTTGAACACATCAAAAAGCTCGACACCCGATTCTTGTGCTTACACGGGAATGCCGATGTGACGGTTGATTTCCACCCGACAAAGGAGTTTTCTGAAAAGTTCTCGGATGCGGGCACAAAATGCGAATACATAGAATTAGACGGTGCAGTCCATGCCTTCATTCTCTCAAGATACAAGTCAACCGACGAGATGGTTTTTGAGTATATGAAGCATTTTGACAGATTCATAGAAGAAAATCTGTGATAGACTAAAGTCCAACTTCCGGGGAGATGATTTATTATGAACAAAAATACCGCACGATTGACATTTTCGTCAATCCTCACAGCATTTGTATGCGTTTCGACAATGATTATTCAGATAAAGCTATCAAGCGACGGGTATCTGAATCTCGGCGATTGCTTTGTGCTTATATCAGGCTGGCTTTTAGGGCCTTTGTGGGGATTTTTATCCGCAGGAATCGGGTCTGCTCTTGCCGACATCATAACAGGCTATGCAGTTTATGCACTCCCGACATTTATCATAAAAGGTGCTATGGCAACGCTTTCGGCACTCATAATGAGAGCATTTGCAAAAAGAAAATTCACAGGCTACATAACAGGCGCACTTGCCGCCGAGCTTTTGATGGTTTTCGGATACTTCGGCGTGTCCTGCATCCTCTTAAAAAGCTTTACCGCATCGGTTGCAGGCTTACCGGGGAATTTTATGCAGGCAATTCTCGGTCTTGTAAGCTCGGTTGTGCTTATCCGTATTCTTGAAAAGGCAGGTCTTGTAAAAAAGATACAGAAGAAAATAATGTAAGGAAGAGGTTTCTCTTCCTTTTTGCATTTTTACGGGATGTCGGGGACGCCATCCCATAAAAAACATTTCCAAAAACGGGCGATTCGTGAGATTGCCTGAAAAGCCGCAAAATCTCCGTCAACTTGACAGGATTTGAAAAAGGAAGTTATATTTTGTCAATTTGATTTCGTCGGCGTACATCGGTACGGTAGAAATTAAATTGGCAAAAAGCAAGCAATGGCGAGAAACCCCCAAGGAATTCCTCGCCATTTTTTTGTTTGATTTTTAAATTGTATTCTCGACTTTGCTTGCGTTAGAACGACTTTTTCAACATCCTGAAACGGATTCGAAAGAATCCGTTTTTCTTATTACCCATTATTATTCATTATTTCTCTTTCTTGTAAGGTTCTCAAGGTCGGTATAGTCGGTCGACTCTTCCTTTTTCGGTGCAGATTTTGCCTTGAACTTCTTGTTGTCCTCCTCGGCAGCAACGATGTCTGATATTCCCTCTTTGAACCATCTCTCGATAATCTTATCCATATACGGGAAGGAAAGCTTTGCAGTCTGGATTATGCAATACTCATAAGCAAGAGCTACCATCTCCTCGCTCATACCCTTTTCATTACGCCATTTAAGCAGGAACTGTTCCTCGCTCTGGCTCAGGTTTCTGTCTAGTATTCCCATAACCTTTCTTATAGAATAAAGGTAACCGTTTTTCTGCTCGTCTTCCTTTATTATCTCATATACCTTGTCCGCCTCGGTTGCACCCCGCTCACTCCATGCAAGTGCTACTTTCTCGATATACTTCATGCTGTTTTTGCCCTTTGATACACAGAACTCAAGCAACAGAAGAATTGCCTCGGGCGAAAAATGGAGTTCATCATAGAACCAGTAGAGTGTTTCCATTTCCGAGTTGCTCAGGATTCTTCCGAAAATCTCCTGTGCAAGCTGCATCATATCATAGAGGGCGTGGTTTTGCTTGACCTCCTCGGCAACTCTGTATCCTTCATTATTCTCAAGCTCTGCCGGAGGTGTTATTTCGCCCTCGCCCGAGCCGATAATGATTTTCCCGTTTACTTCTTTAATAACACCGAGATTTTTCCAGTAATCAAGTGCGTGGATTACATCGCTCTCGATAAGGCTGAGTTTTTCTGCAATTTCGGCATTCTGCATAGGTTTTGCCTGTTCTGCAAGATTTAATATGTAAAGGTAGACCTTAACATACGCACCGTTTGCCTCAACGAGATACTTCTCAATGAACTCTACCGGCACCTGCACATACTTATGCTCCAATAAAAATTCGGACATTCTTCTCTTCCTTCCTAAACATTTATATAAAAATTACCATATTTTTCAAAAAAATTTCAAAATCGCTCTTGACAGGCTTGAAATTGTATGATATCATAAACTATTGTATAATAGTATTAAAATGGGCTTTTTATCCGCCGTAATTCGAATTATAGCACATAAAAAACCAAAAATCAAGTGCCAAAACAAAATTTATTTTCAAGCTTGTTTTTACATTTTAATACGGAAAATTTTTAACGAGGTGATTATTGAATGGTGCACAAGGTACAATTGGGCAAAAACACCAGATTGAGCTACTCTAAAATCAATGAAGTTTTAGAGATGCCTAACCTTATCGAGGTGCAGAAAAGATCCTACGAATGGTTCCTGGACGAGGGTTTGCGTGAAGTATTCCACGACATCTCCCCTATCACAGACCACTCGGGAAATCTCACTCTTGAGTTCTTCGATTATTCTCTGGACTACAATCCGAAATATTCAGTTGAAGAATGTAAAGAGCGTGATGCAAAGTATGCAGCACCCCTTAGAGTTAAGGTAAGACTTATCAACAACGAAACCGGCGAAATCAAAGAGCAGGAAATCTTTATGGGTGAATTCCCGCTTATGACAGAACAGGGTACCTTTATCATAAACGGTGCCGAGCGTGTTATTGTCAGCCAGTTGGTTCGTTCACCGGGTATCTACTATGAATTTACCCGTGACAGGACAGGTAAGCCTCTTTATACTTCAACAGTAATTCCATACAGAGGCGCATGGCTCGAGTATGAAACCGACTCTGCAGACGTGTTCTCGGTAAGAATAGACAGAACAAGAAAAATTCCTGTTACTATCCTTATGAGAGCTATGGGTTGTCAGACAAACGCCCAGATCTTAGAGCTCTTCGGTGAAGATGCACGTATCTCGGCAACACTCGAAAAAGACCCGACAACAAACCGTGACGAAGCTTTACTTGAAATCTACAAGCGTTTGCGTCCGGGCGAGCCTTTGAATGTTGATAACGCTGAATCACTCATAACAAATATGTTCTTTGATCCAAAGCGTTATGACCTGGCTAAAGTCGGAAGATATAAATTTAATAAGAAGCTTTCATTCACAACAAGAATAGTAGGAAAAACTCTTCTTGCAGATGCTGTAGACCCTGCAACAGGCGAAGTTATCGCAACAGCAGGCGATGTTCTTACAAAGGAACAGGCAGAGCTCATCGAGCGTGCTGGTATCAATGAAGTAATGCTTACAGTAAACGAAGTACCTGTTAAGGTATTTTCAAATAACATGGTCTACCTTTCAAACTATGTTGATGTTGATGAGCTCGAACTCACCGACATCAGAGTTTGCCGTGCAGTAATCGAAAAGATTATCGAAGATGCAGAAGGTGACAAGGACGAATTGAAGCGTCTTATCAACTACAGAATGGATGAGCTCTCACCAAAGCACATCACAGTTGATGATATGATGGCATCAATCAACTATGTTATAAACCTCGCAAACGGCGTGGGAAGCATCGATGATATCGACCACCTCGGCAACAGACGTCTGAGAAGCGTAGGCGAGCTTTTGCAAAACCAGTTCAGAATCGGTCTTGCAAGAATGGAAAGAGTTGTAAGAGAAAGAATGACTATCCAGGATATGGAAATCATCACTCCTCAGACTCTCATAAACATCAGACCTATTATTGCTACAATCAATGAGTTCTTCGGTTCATCACAGCTTTCACAGTTCATGGACCAGCCAAACCCATTGGCAGAATTAAGACATAAGAGAAGAATCTCTGCTCTCGGACCCGGCGGTCTTTCAAGAGAGCGTGCAGGCTTCGAAGTTCGAGACGTTCACTACTCACACTACGGCAGAATGTGTCCTATCGAAACTGCTGAAGGTCCTAACATCGGTCTTATCACATCGTTGGCAACCTTTGCAAGAATCAACGAATACGGTTTCATTGAAGCTCCTTACAGAAAGGTTGACAAAGAAACAGGCGTAGTTACAGACGAAATCATTTATATGACAGCCGACATGGAAGATGAGTTCATCATCGCACAAGCTAACGAGCCATTGGACAAGGACGGCAAGTTTATAGATAAGAAGGTTTCTGCACGTTTCCGTGATGAAATCCTCGAAGTTCCCGGCTCTGAAATCGACTACATGGACGTATCTCCTCGTCAGTTGGTTTCTGTTGTTACCGCTTGTATCCCGTTCCTTGAAAACGATGACGCTAACCGTGCGCTCATGGGCTCGAACATGCAGTGTCAGGCCGTTCCGCTTCTTACTACCGACTCACCTATCGTAGGTACAGGTATGGAATATAAGGTTGCGAAGGATTCAGGTTCTGCAGTTCTGGCTAAGGAATCAGGTACAGTTGAGAAGGTTTCAGCTGACGAAATCGTAATCAAGGGTGACGCAACAGGCGTTAAGCATCATCAGAAGCTTATCAAGTTTGCACGTTCAAACCAGTCAACCTGTATCAACCAGCACCCGATTGTTGATGTTGGTGAGCACGTTGAAAAGGGTGACATCATCGCTGACGGTCCTGCTATGGATAACGGTGAGCTTGCACTCGGTAAGAACATTCTCATCGGCTTTATGACATGGGAAGGTTACAACTACGAAGATGCTGTATTGATCAGTGAAGAATTGGTTAAGCACGATGTATTTACATCAATTCATATAGAAGAATACGAATGCGAAGCAAGAGATACCAAGTTGGGTGCAGAAGAAATCACCCGTGACATCCCGAATGTCTCGGAAGATGCTTTGAAAGACCTCGACGAAGGCGGTATCATCAGAATCGGCGCTGAAGTTCATGCCGGCGACATTCTTGTTGGTAAGGTTACACCAAAGGGTGAAACAGAACTCACAGCAGAAGAAAGACTCTTGCGTGCAATCTTCGGTGAAAAGGCCCGTGAAGTTCGTGACACTTCTTTGAAGGTTCCTCACGGCGAACAGGGTATCATTGTCGATGTTAAGGTATTTACCCGTGAAAATGGCGACGAGCTTGCACCGGGTGTAAACCAGGTTGTTCGTTGCTATATCGCACAGAAGAGAAAGATTTCTGTCGGCGATAAGATGGCGGGCCGTCACGGTAACAAGGGAGTCGTATCAAGAGTATTGCCTCAGGAAGATATGCCATTCCTCGAAGACGGTACACCGCTCCAGATCGTATTGAACCCATTGGGCGTACCTTCACGTATGAACATCGGTCAGGTACTTGAAATGCACTTGGGTTATGCATACAGAAAGCTCGGCGAACAGTTGGGCGAAGCAATAAAGATTGCTACACCGGTATTCGACGGTGCACAGGATGAAGACCTCAAGGAAGCCTTTGAAAAGGCAGGCCTCAGCCCTGACTTCAAGTCATATGTATATGACGGAAGAACAGGTGAGAGATTCGATAACCCTGTTACAGTCGGTGTCATGTACTACCTGAAGCTCGACCACTTGGTTGACGATAAGATTCATGCCCGTTCAACAGGTCCATACTCACTCGTTACACAGCAGCCACTCGGCGGTAAAGCCCAGTTCGGCGGTCAGCGTTTCGGTGAAATGGAAGTTTGGGCACTCGAAGCATACGGTGCTGCATACACCTTGCAGGAAATCCTCACAGTTAAGTCTGACGATGTCGTTGGACGTGTTAAGACTTATGAGGCTATCGTTAAGGGTGAAAACATTCCGAAATCAGGTATCCCTGAATCATTCAAGGTATTGGTTAAGGAATTGCAGTCACTCGGTCTTGATATTAAGATTCTCGACCGTGAAATGAACGAAATCGACCTCGACACATCAATGGACGATGACGATGATTTTGTTGACAGAAGCGACCTCGAAAACACAATGTCCGAGGCAAACGGCATGGCAGCAAGCCTTGACGACTTCCCGGATGATGCTATGTTTGAAGAAGCTGACGACGATGACTTCTCTGACGAGGACGATTACTACGATGATTCATTAGAAGAAGCCGACGATGACAAGAGTGATTTTATCACAGTTGACGATTTTTAATATTGGAGGGTTTTCATGTTAGAATTTAATAGCTTTGAAGCAATAAAAATCGGTTTGGCCTCTCCCGAAACTATCAGAGGCTGGTCACACGGCGAAGTAAAGAAGCCCGAAACAATTAACTATCGTACACTAAAGCCGGAACGTGACGGTTTGTTCTGCGAAAAGATTTTCGGACCTACAAAGGACTGGGAATGTCACTGCGGAAAGTATAAAAAGATCAGACACAAGGGTATTGTATGTGAACGTTGTGGCGTTGAGGTTACAAAATCTAAAGTTCGTCGTGAGCGTATGGGTCACATCGAGCTTGCAACACCTGTTTCACATATCTGGTATTTCAAGGGTGTTCCTTCATCAATGGGCCTGATGCTCGACATCTCGCCAAGACACCTTGAAAAGGTACTCTATTTTGCATCATATATCGTAACAGACCCGGGTAAGACCGAGCTTATGAAGTATCAGATCTTAAGCGAGCGTGAATACCGTGATGCTTACGAAAAGTACGGTGAAAAATTCACAGCAGGCATGGGAGCTGAAGCTATCCGTGACTTGCTCGAAGAAATCGACCTCGAAGAACTCTCAGCAAGCTTGAAAGCTGAACTCGAGGGTGCACAGGGTCAGAAGAAAACAAGAATTATCAAGCGTCTTGAAATCGTAGAAGCATTCAGAAAGTCAGGCAACCGTCCTGAATGGATGATTCTCTCTGTTATGCCTGTTATTCCACCGGATTTGCGTCCTATGGTACAGTTAGACGGCGGAAGATTCGCAACAAGTGACTTGAACGATCTCTACAGACGTGTTATCAACCGTAACAACAGACTTCAGCGTCTCCTCGACCTCGGTGCTCCTGATTTGATTATCAGAAACGAAAAGAGAATGCTCCAGGAAGCAGTTGATGCTCTTATCAATAACGGCAGACGTGGTCGTACAGTTACAGGCCCCGGAAATCGTGCATTGAAGTCACTCTCTGACCTCTTAAAGGGTAAGCAGGGTCGATTCAGACAAAACCTCTTGGGTAAGCGTGTTGACTATTCAGGTCGTTCGGTTATCGTTGTTGGTCCTGAAATGAAGATTTATCAGTGCGGTCTGCCAAAGGAAATGGCAATCGAACTCTTCAAGCCATTCGTAATGAAGGAGCTTGTATCAAGAGGTATCGCACAGAATATCAAGAATGCCAAGAGAATGGTAGAAAAGGTAAAGCCGGAAGTATGGGAAGTCCTCGAAGATGTTATCAAGGAACATCCGGTACTCCTGAACCGTGCTCCTACACTTCACAGACTCGGTATTCAGGCATTCGAGCCAAAGCTTGTTGAAGGCCGTGCATTGAAGCTGCATCCATTGGTATGTACAGCTTATAACGCCGACTTCGACGGTGACCAGATGGCTGTCCATGTACCGTTATCACCGGAGGCACAGGCAGAAGCAAGATTCCTTATGCTCTCTGCAAACAACCTCTTGAAGCCACAGGACGGTCACCCTGTTACAGTTCCTACACAGGATATGATTCTCGGTAGTTACTATCTGACACTTGTAAAGGACGACGAGCTCGGCGGTAAGGATTACCCGGACCGTGACCAGAGTGTTGAATGGCAGCCACACTCATATATCTCACCTGATGAAGCATTGCTTGCATATGCAAACAACGAACTCGGACTTCACACTCCGATTCGTGTACTTGTCGAGAAGGAAGTTCGTGGCGAGCACTATTCAAAGATGGTAGATGCTACTGTCGGCAGAATTATATTCAATGAAAATATTCCACAGAGCCTCGGCTATGTTGACAGAAAGAATCCTGATACTATCTGTGATCTTGAAATCAACTTTATCGTAGGCAAGAAGCAGTTGGGTAAGATTATCGACCGTTGTATCCGTGTTCACGGCACAACCAAGACAGCCGAAGTTCTTGACCTTATCAAGGAAACAGGCTACAAGTACTCAACAAGAGGTGCAATCACTGTTGCGGTTTCGGATATCGAAGTTCCTGAAAAGAAGAAGGAAATCCTCGCCGAAGCAGAACAGAAGGTTGATAACATCACAAAGAAGTTCCGTCGTGGTCTTTTGACTTCGGAGGAAAGATATAACGAAGTAATCAAGGTATGGGGTGACACAACAAACCTCGTAACAGATGCCATGATGGAAAACATGGATCAGTTCAACCCAATCTATATGATGGCTGATTCAGGTGCCCGTGGTAGCGTTAACCAGATTCGTCAGCTCGCAGGTATGCGTGGTCTTATGGCGGATACTCAGGGTCGTGCCGTTGAAATCCCAATCCGTGCTAACTTCCGTGAAGGCTTGAACGTTTTGGAATACTTCATTTCATCACACGGTGCGAGAAAGGGTCTTACAGATACCGCTCTTCGTACAGCCGACTCAGGTTACCTCACACGTCGTCTTGTTGACGTTGCACAGGATGTAATCGTTCGTGAAATCGACTGTGGCACCGATGAGGGCGAATGGGTTTCTGAAATCACAGACGGTAAGGAAATCATCGAGCCATTGCACGACAGAATCCTCGGCCGTATCGCAAAGGAAAATGTTGTTGATCCTGAATCAGATTCAGTTATCGTTTACGCAGGCGATATGATTAACGATAATCAGGCTAACAAGATTATAAACCTCGGCATCAAGAAGGTTTGCATAAGAAGCGTTCTTACCTGTAAATCTAAGGTTGGTGTCTGCTCGAAGTGTTATGGTACAAACCTTGCAACAGGCGAGCTTGTAAATGTCGGCGAAGCAGTTGGTATCATCGCTGCACAGTCAATCGGTGAACCTGGTACACAGCTTACAATGCGTACTTTCCATGCCGGCGGTGTTGCAGGCGGTACCGACGTTACACAGGGTCTCCCTCGTGTTGAGGAATTGTTTGAAGCAAGAAAGCCAAAGGGTCTTGCAATCATCTCGGAAATCTGCGGTACAGTTACCGTTAACGAGACCAAGAAAAACCGTGAAGTTATCGTTACAAACGACGAACTCGGCGAGGCAAAGACCTATGTTATCCCTTACGGTTCAACTATCAAGGTACAGACAGGCGATGTTGTTGAAGACGGTGCAGAACTCACAGTAGGTTCTGTTAACCCGAACGATATTCTCCACGTTAAGGGACCTCACGCAGTTCAGGTATATATCACTCGTGAAGTTCAGAGAACTTACCGTATGCAGGGTGTTGACATCAACGATAAGCACGTTGAGGTTATTACCCGTCAGATGCTCAGAAAAGTTAAGGTTGACGAAGCCGGAGATACTGATTTGTTGATTGGCTCACTTATCGACAAGTTCGAGCTTGAAGAAGCAAACGAAAAGGTTGATGCAATCGGCGGTGCACACGCTACTGCTTCACCTGTACTCCTTGGTATCACAAAGGCTTCCCTTGCTACCGACTCATTCTTGTCAGCTGCATCATTCCAGGAAACCACAAAGGTTCTCACAGATGCCGCAATCAAGGGTAAGGTTGATACATTGATGGGCCTCAAGGAAAACGTTATCATCGGTAAGCTTATCCCTGCCGGAACAGGTATGAATCTTTATAAAGATGTTGGAATTACCGTTGACGGCGTGGAAGTTGACGAAAACTAATAGGCAATAATAAAAAGGATTATTCCGGTTGGAATAATCCTTTTTTGTTGTGCTTTTGCTCGGATGAAATAAAAAGGTAGGGAATGGATTTATCCATTCCGCTTCGTGAATCGTTCCACAAAAATGTCCGCCACAAAAAAGTATAATATCAAAAGCCTTCCCTGTGTAAGGGAAGGTGGCACACGAAGTGTGGCGGAAAGGTTGTACTTATTATCAACAATCCCTCAGTCTCGCATAGCTCGACAGCTCCCTTTGCACAAGGGAGCCGAAGGTCCCTCTTGGCGGCTTTTCACCAATTTTTATTGGCGAAAAGTGGCACATATTTTAAACAATAAAAAACGGGAGGAGCAAGCCCCTTCCCTACAGTTTTCTCTGGCTCTCTGCGCCAAATACACCAACACCTGAACTGACAGATTTGGATGCAGAACGGACAAAACGAACATATTTTGCTTGCCCGAAGGCGTACAGGAGTACGCCGAGCGGTTCGGTTTGTTCGTAATAAAAAAGGAACTTCAAAAAGAGTTCCTTTTTTATGCTCTGCGTCAAATATGTCAGTTCAGCATTACCAGATAAATGGTATCAACCTGTATCTTACCTTTTCCTTATATTCTCTGTATCCCTCAAGCTCTGCTTCCAATAGCTTTTCTTCGTCAATAATCCTGATTACAATCACCACAGGATAGATGAGAAACACCAAAAATCCCAGCCACGAGCCGAGTATCAACGGCATCGACAAAAACAACGGTATTGTTGTTGCATACATCGGATGACGGACTATTCCGTACAATCCCGAATCAATCACCCTCTGGTCAGTGCTTACCTCTATTGTCCGCAAGAGATACTCGTTTTCTCTCAATACCTCTGCATAAAAGATATACGATACCAGAAAAACTCCCGTCGCAGTATATGATACCCAGTCGGGCAAGCTGTGCCAGGAAAACCTGAAGTTCAGACCCGAGGTGACAAACCCTGCAAAAAACATCAGTGCGCTAATAGCAATAACTCCCTTTTGCCTGCCTCGCTCTTCCCTGCTTTTCAGTCTCTTTTCCAACAGTACAGGTGACTTTACAAGCATTACTATCCCGGCTATCAGCATCGGGATAAATAAAACACCCATCAGAATCCAGCCTTTTAAAAATACAATACTCCCTGCCGGCAAAAATATGAGCACACCGACAAGCACTGTGCCCAACAAAAACTTCAGTATTGCCTCAAAAAATAACCCTTTTTTCATAGTTTCTCCACCCGATTACAGATACTCTATTCTGTCAATACTGATATTTGTATAGCTTTTCAGTACCTCATCTGCGGTACACATATTTGTTCCGTCCTTGGTTGCAGTAATTCCACCTGCAGCTGCTGAAATCATCGCAGTTTTTTTGAGATCAAACCCACTCAAAAGTGAGAAAACAATACCTGCAACCACCGAGTCGCCGCATCCGACTGCACTTTTTACCTCAACTGGAAGAGTTCCGGCTTTATATGCCACATTCCCCTTCATAAATATCGCACCGTCTGCTCCCATCGACACAGTCACGAGCTCTATTCCCGACTTGGTAATCTCTCGCAATTCTTCCAGAAGCTCCGAACTGTTCTTGAATTTTTTCCCGATAACCTCTTCGAGCTCGTGAATGTTTGGCTTTATCGCAAAAGGCTTTGCCTTGATGCCTTCCGAGAGTCGCTCGCCTGTTGTATCCAGGATCACCTTTACTCCTGCTTTGTTTGCCTCATCAATAAGCTCGGCATAAATATTGCTCTTAACTCCCGGCGGAATACTTCCTGCTAAAACGGCATACTCTGCACCCTGAAGATTTTTACTGAACCTTTGCTTAAACTCTTCCAAAACCGCTTGCGAAACCGTAATCCCCGGCTCGTTTATATCGGTCGTATCGCCCGAGACTTCATCAAAAATCTTATAGTTTGTGCGGGTTTCGCCCGGGCATTTCAGAAAATCACACTCCACGCCCTCGTCTTTTAAGAGTTTTTCCAAGAGTTCTCCGCTGTCTCCGCCGACAATCGCCATAGCAACATTATCAATACCGAAATTGGTAAGCGCTCTTGACACATTTATTCCCTTACCACCGGCATCGAGCATAGACTTTTTAGCTCGGTTGACTTCACCGGACTTGAGCTCTGAAACGCAAAGTGTTTTATCAAGACATGGATTGAGTGTTACTGTAACCACCTTTGCCACATCGCATCATCCCTTCTTTTTAGATATTTGGAATAGTATCTTCCAAACCACGAATTTTATTCAAAAAACCGGCCCGTAGTGAGCCGGTTTTTTATATTATTTCTTTGCCTTTTTGGACTTCTTTTCCTTCTTATCTTTGTTCTCTTCCTCGTCCGTATCCTTATCACGGTATTCGATATATTCGCTGCCATATGCACCGCCATAGCCATAACCATAGCCGTATCCGTATCCGTAGCCATATCCGCCATAGCCGTAACCATAGCTTCCATAACCGTAGCCGTAGCCGTAACCACGTCCGTAACGCTTATATGCCGCATAACGCTGGCTCTCAGGCGAAACGTCGTTTAAGATATAGCCAAGGATCTTAACATCGGCAAACTTGAGGTTTGCAATAGCTCTTTGCAATGATTCGTGAATTGTGTAGTTCTGTCTTACAACAACTACCACACCGTCAACATACTTTGCAACTGCTGTAGCATCTGTAACAACTGTAACAGGAGCTGTATCGATAAAGATGTAGTCATACTCTTCTTCGAACTGTGCCATCATCTCGCCCATTTTTTCTGATGCGAGCAATTCAACAGGGTTCGGAGGAATCTGACCTGATGTGATACAGTCAAGGCCATGCGCTTCGCTTCTCTTGATTGCATCCTTTGGCTCGATAAGTCCACAAAGAATATCTGACAAACCGTTATTCTTCTCAAGTGAGAAGTGTCTGTAGATTCTCGGTTTTCTCAAATCGGCATCAATAATCAAAACCTTGGCACCTGTCTGTGCAAATGCGATTGCAAGGTTGATACATGTTGTTGTTTTACCTTCGCCCGGGATAGCACTTGTTACTATAATTTTCTTACAGCCTCTGCTTGTTCCCAAGGTGAAAATTATATTTGTTCTGATTGCCTTATACGCCTCGATAGTATTGAAGTTTGACTTATCACTCAAAAGAGTGTTAACTCTTCTTCTTGTATGCGCTTCACGAACCGACTCACGGCTTCTTTTAACCATTACGGTTTCGTTTATCTTGCTGAAAATTTTCTTGATTCCGTTTCTAATACCCATATCTATCAACCTCTGCTTTCCTTAGCGTCCAACTCGTCGAGTGTCGGGATTTCACCCAACAACGGCTCTTCATAGTTATTCGCAAATTCTTCACCCGACTTGATACGAGTATCCAAAAGTCCAAGTACAACAACGATAAGACCTGCAAACACCATACCCAAAAGAACGCCAACCAAAGTATTCGCACGAACGTTAGGCGATACAGGAGTTTTTGGTTCTAACGGACTCTCAAGAATAGTTACCGAACCGGCACCTACTACATTCTTCAATTCGTCTGTTGAGTAGTCGGCAAGAAGCTTTGCTATCTTATAGACATCGTCCTTGTTTGCGGCCTTTACTTCTACCGAGAGAACTTCTGTTTCATTTACAGACTCCATCTTAAGCATTGATTTGATTTCATTTGCAGAATACTTTCCGTCAAGATCATAAACAATCTTTTCAAGGAAGTCTCTTGCCTTGAGGATTTCTGCATATGTATTAACCAACTGTCTTGATGTAGAAATATTTGTGTTTGTGATTTCTTCCTTTTTGATATTACTTGCATTCACATACAATGTGGTGGTTGCGCTATACTTCGGCTCGATAAAAAGGTCTGTGATTACATACGCACAAAGACCGCCTGCAATAGCTGCAATAAACAAAACATACCACTTTTTAAGAAGCATGTCCACCATATTCATAATACTAAGCTGTTCGTTCAAGATACCATCTCCTTAATTCCCTTTTTGTCCCTATACGCTATTTAAAGCATTATATCATAGCTATTATACCACACTTTTTCGTCAAATGCAAACATTTTAGAGAAAAAATATCGGGATATTTTGACATTTTCACAAAAAAAGACTTCCCCTTTTGAGGGAAGTCTTAAATAAATGCTCTTACGCCTTGTTAACTGAACCGAAAAGTTCCATCTTTTCTTTTACGATTTCCTTGATAGCTTCGCAACCAGGAGCGAGGAGCTTTCTTGGGTCAAAGCCCTTTCCTTCCAAGTCCTTGCCTGCTTCAATATACTTTCTTGTAGCAGCCTGGAAATAGAGCTGACACTCTGTGTTTACGTTGATCTTTGCAACGCCGAGTGAAATACCTGTTTTGATCATATCAGCAGGAATTCCTGTACCGCCGTGGAGTACGAGTGGCATATCGCCTGTCAAATCCTTAATAGCAGCCAAAGCGTCAAAGTCAAGACCCTTCCAGTTTGCAGGGTACTTGCCGTGGATGTTACCGATACCTGCAGCAAGGAAGTTTACTCCCAAATCTGCAATCTGCTTACATTCCTTCGGATCTGCGATTTCGCCTGCGCCTACAACGCCGTCTTCTTCACCGCCGATTGAGCCAACTTCTGCCTCGAGTGAAATACCCTTTTCGGCACAAATCCTAACGAGCTCCTGAGTCTTCTGAATGTTTTCTTCGATCGGATAGTGCGAACCGTCGAACATTACTGAAGAAAAACCTGCTTCGATACACTTCAGGCACGCCTCGTATGAGCCGTGATCCAAATGAAGTGCTACAGGAACTGTGATTCCCAAATCATCGATCATAGCCTTAACCATTGCAGCTACGGTCTTGAAACCTGTCATATACTTGCCTGCGCCTTCCGACACACCAAGGATTACAGGTGAGTTATTCTCCTGTGCTGTCTGGAGAATTGCCTTGGTCCATTCAAGGTTATTGATGTTGAACTGACCTACTGCATATTTTCCTTCTACTGCCTTTTTAAGCATCTCTGTTGCTGGAACTAACATAATAATGTTTTCCTCCCTTTTTTAATTTAAAATTGTATCATCAAGCACAATAGTGCCTGTTTCCATTAGTAATTCCACATTCTCCTCGGTGGGGAGAATTGTCTTTTTTTTGCCGCAATTTTTGCAGGACAATACTACCTTGTCCTCCTCAACAACCATTGTGACATCGGTATTATCGCAACCGCAGCTGACTCCGCCTTCCTTTGCGATGTCGTTTATTGCACCGATTATATCATACATTACGGTAAAGACTTCGTCGTAGTCCATAAGATCGGTGAGCATTTCACTGATACTGTTGCTTTGTGCATTCATCTGGCTCTCTACAAATTTTTCATCGTCACCGCAATATAAAATCCCAATCTCCCAGGTCGGGCAGTTGAGGGCAAAATATTTCTTACCCCAGAAGTTGCGTTTGCTCATTGTATAGGTGTGATGCTCCTCGCAGGCAGGGCAGTTGACCGTTATACGGTACTTGTCCTGTGCTTCCTTCATCTCCCAGAGACGCTCACCGCACTCCTTGTCAGGGCAGGCTCTTGTGTAGCCCTTACCTCCCGAAAGATTGAAAACCGTAATCTTTTCTTTTGAAATCTCGTTACACTCGGGGCAGATACTTATAACAAATCGGGCAGAATCCAATATCATAACTTATCTCTCCTTGAGTCCAATTTTGTTTTCTCTTGCATAGAAAAACAGATACTGCTGTGCATATCCGCCAAGCTCGCCGAACTTTTCCCCGGCAAATCTTGAAATTTTGTCAATGCCCGTTTCCTCGCCGAAATAGCAATACTCCATAATCCTCTTTACCCAGACATCAACCGGGAAGCTGTCACGCTTCGAGAGCGAAAAGAGCAAGATGCAGTCTGCAACCTTATTTCCTACACCGGGAAGTTTTTTCAATCTCTCCCTTGCCTCGTCTGTTGTAAGGCCTTCGAAATCTCTGTCGCCTATCTCGCCCGAAGCAAAACTCTTTGCCACTGAGAGGATATATTTATCACGAAATCCTGCCTTGATTACAGATAGCTCGTCTAATGTAAGAGCCGAAATTTTTTCAGGGTCGGGAAAGGTAAAGTATCTTTTTCCCTCATATATTATCTCATCGCCGAAGTTTTCACAAAGCGATGCGATTATCTTTTTTATCCTCGGGATATTGTTGCTCGCAGAAATTATAAAGGACACAACACATTCCCACAAATCCTGGCAAAGTATCCGTATTCCCTCGCCGTAGCCTATCGCTTCCTTTAGCACCCTATCATCTGAGAGCTTCTTTTTTATTTTGCCATAGTCGGTATCAAAATCAAAATACCTGTACCAGATTTCATCAAAATCCTCACGGCTTGTTGAATGAAGTATAACCTCATTTTCGTTTTGGGAAATCCTGAGCGCCCGCCCAAACGCCACACCCTCATAGGTGTCGGGTAGAATCTTTTCCCAACGGAAACACTGTCCGCAGTCGAAAATGTCGCCAAGCGAAAAGGAGTCAACATTCTTTAGAATCAAATCGCCGTTAATTTCTTGTATCTTCATAAGCTACACCAGATTTTTTACATAAAAGTCACGATTTTTCATACATATTAAGTATATCACATTTTGAAAACTATATCAACCTTAAACTTTAAAAATATAAAAAATACTGGACTTTTTACATAGATGTGGTATAATTATGACAGAATTTTTGTCAATATCCATATACCGGACTTTCAGGGAGGATTATCGAATGGATAGCTTTGTATTTATTCTCGAAATTGTCAGCATCGTTGCATTTGCCATCTCGGGCGTGCTTGTTGCGATGAAAAAGAAGATGGACCTTTTCGGCACAATAACACTTGGCGTTGTGACCTCGGTCGGCGGCGGTGTAATCCGTGATATTATCCTCGGCAGAATTCCACCTGCTATGTTTATTCAGCCGATATATGCCATTGTTGCATTCATCACCGCAACCGTTTTTGCTATCCCCTCGGTAAGGCGGTTTCTTGTGAAAAATCATACACTATACAATAAGCTTTTGTTTCTCCTCGATACCCTCGGGCTTGGGCTTTTCACCGTTGTCGGAATAAACATCGCATTCTCGGAATTTCCCGACGGGAGTATGTTTTTGGCTGTCTTTGTCGGGGTTGTATCGGGTGTTGGAGGCGGAGTGATACGTGACCTTTTTGCAGGAAATATCCCGAGCATATTCGTAAAACATATCTATGCCGTTGCATCGATCATCGGTGCACTTGTTGCAGTGCTTTTGTGGGGAATCGTCGGCAAATTCTATGCCATGCTGATTGGCCTGGCAGTTATTATAATAATAAGAATATTATCTGCGCACTACCACTGGAATATACCGGTAAGCGATGCAGACACTCTCCCCGAGGAAGAATAAACCCTTTGAGGCCGTCTGAACGGTCTCTTTTTTTTGCGTTCCGGAGGTTTTTACTTTCCTTTTATTCACACTAATCTTAGTAAGAGAATACTATATCCATAAGGAGAGTGATAGATATGTGCGGAATTGCAGGAATTGTCAATTTCAAAAAAAATCTTGTTACATATAAAGAACACCACCGACTGATAGTAAAGGAAATGGCACAAAAGATACGCCACCGTGGCCCTGATGCCTCGGGCGAGTGGGTTGGCGAGCATGCCGCCCTATCCCATGCCAGACTTGCGGTAATCGACCCGGCAGGCGGTGCACAGCCAATGCAGAGGGTCTCGGAAGGGCACGAGTTTGTAATATGCTATAACGGCGAGTTGTATAACGCCGATGACCTGAGGCATGAACTGAAAAGCTACGGCTATAATTTTTCCACCACCTCTGATACCGAGGTACTGCTTTATTCATACATACACTACGGCGAAGACTGTGCAAAGAAGCTAAACGGCATCTTTGCTTTTGCCGTTTGGGACACGATGCGACAGCGTGTTTTTCTATGCCGTGACCGCTTCGGTGTAAAGCCGCTTTTTTATACAACCACGGGCGACACACTTGTTTTCGCATCGGAGCATAAGGCAATCTTTGCACACCCCGAAATCGAGCCAAAGCTTGATATTACCTCACTTCGCGAGATTTTTGCAATCTCGCCTGCCAGAACTCCCGGCGAGGGTGTTTTCCATGGTATCAAGGAGCTTCGTGGCGGACATTTTATGATTATCGACCGAAAGGGCATAAAAATCAAAAAGTACTGGGAACTAAAGAGCGAAGAGCATACCGAAAACTACGAAGACACAATCACCCACACAAGAGAGCTTTTGGTTGATGCCATAAAAAGACAGCTTGTATCCGATGTCCCGATTGGCACACTGCTGTCGGGCGGACTTGACTCGAGTGCGATAACCGCCATCGCCGCAAACCATATGAAGGAGAACGGCAAAAGGCTTTCGACCTATTCTTTTGACTATGAGGATAACGACAAATACTTCAAGGCATCAGCCTTTCAGCCCGATGCAGACGGGCCCTGGGTAAAGAGGATGAGCGAGGAGTTCGATACCGACCACACAATTCTCACCTGCCCGAATGATGTTTTGGTCAGCCACTTAAAGGATGCCGCATACTACAAGGATTTACCCGGCATGGCGGATGTTGATGCATCGCTTCTCTATTTCTGCCGTGAAATCAAAAAACGACACACGGTTGTTCTCTCGGGCGAGTGCTCGGACGAAATTTTTGGCGGATACCCGTGGTTTAGGAGTGAGCAGGCATTTAATACCCCGGCTTTCCCGTGGTGCTATGACCTGTCCCTGAGAGAGAGCGTACTCCAGCCATCGGTTGCGAAAACCCTTGCTTTATCCGAATATTCACGGATGAGGTATGACGCTTCGGTTGCAGAAACACCACGATTCGATGGCGACAATGCCGAAGAGGCAAGACGGCGTGAGATTTCATACCTGAACATTATCTGGTTCATGACAAATCTTCTTGACAGAAAGGACAGAATGAGTATGGCAAGCGGACTTGAGGTGCGAGTTCCGTTTTGCGATCACCGACTTGTCGAGTATGTGTGGAACATACCGTGGGAAATGAAGAATAAGGATAATATATCAAAGAACATTTTGCGGAAAGCCTGCGAGGGAATCCTCCCGGATGATGTCCTCTACCGCAAAAAGAGCCCATACCCGAAAACGCACAATCCATACTACGAGCAGGCAATGAAGGCGTATATGCGAACGCTTGCCGAGGATAAGGATGCACTCCTTTTTGCCTTTGTTGATAAGAAGAAGTTGTTGTCGCTTCTGGATGAGGATTCCGATTACGGCAAGCCGTTCTTCGGTCAGCTTATGGCAGGGCCACAGTTCCTGGGATATCTTGCACAGGTGGATTATTGGTTGAGGGAATATAAGCCACGGATAGTGTGAAAAACGGGAGGGCGTGGAAGCCCTCCCCTACAAGAAACAATACCCCAAAAATTGCAGTATTTTTTGATTTCCCCTTGTATTTTCCTAATTTCGGTGATATAATAAAAATACCACATAACTTTATACTTACACACTAACAGTAGGCGTTTTTTATTTTGGTAAAAATGCGTGCTCTTTTTCGCATACTGTTGTGTGTTGAAGTTGTGTGGTAACAATTGGAGCCGCGTTTTTCATGCGTCGGTTCCTATCGGCGCATTTTTTAATTAAACACATGCGCCTGACATAACTCTTTGTTGCGACACAACTCTACATCGCCCATAAAGGGCAACACAAAAAGGCTGTTAAAAAGTCAGTAGACTTTTTAACAGCCTTTCTCTTTTCAGGGAATAGGAAAAAAGCTTCAGAATTGACAAACTGAGCCAAAGCTTCAGCTTTGGGTTACCCGACGGCGTACAAAGGTACGCTGAGCGGCGAAGTTTGTTGATAGCAAGAAAAGATAAACTTTTCTTGCGCTCTGGAGCTTTTTAACATTTCCTTATTTCTTTTCTTCTAATCTCTCTGCTACCATCATGTCCTTAATCTTCATAAGTCTTGTGGTGTTGCTTCGCTCGTTTTCGTCAAGCTTCATTGTGATGTATCTTATGGTATCCTGATAGTTCGGGATCATAACATACTCAAGTGCATTAACTCTTCGTCTTGTCTTTTCAATTTCGCTTGCAAGAAGCTGTGCCGCCTTTTCGGTCTCGGCAAGGCGTAGCATATCGGGAAGCACCTCCGAAAGTAAGCTCACCGACTTATCAAGGTCATAGCCCGTGAAAGCATAGCCGTATGAGTAGATATCCTTTGTGTCCTGCGACTTTGTCTTGGTCGTAAAGGTCGGGATATCAACGCTCATAACATTTCGGCTTCCGATTTCCAGCTCAACGCCCTGTTTCGGCATCAGGAGTGCCGACATCAGCACCTCTTTTTTCATAACCGAGCCGGCTACCGCCATATACTTATTAGCCTCGGAAAGCTTTGCCTCCACCCTCTGGCGGAGTTCCTTGTTCTCTCTTACAATATCGAGAAACTGGCGCATCATCTCGTCACGCTTATCCTTTAGGAGTCTGTGACCTCTTGTTGCGGTTGCAAGGCTTTTTTTGAGTTTTGTAAGCTCCATTCTGGTAGGGTTAACATTTAACTGTGCCATCTACCACACCTCACTTACCATAGTACATATCAAGGTATTCGTCTTTAATACGTTTCAATTCGCTTCTTGGCAGAATCGAAAGCAGTTTCCAGCCAATCTCGAGAGTTTCCTCTATGCTTCTGTCTCTTGTATAACCCTGCGATACATATTCCTTTTCGAACTCGTCGGCAAACTTCGCATAAAGCTTATCAACATCCGAAAGTGCCGCATCACCAAGGATAACCATAAGCTCCTTCGCTTCCTTGCCTCGTGCATATGCCGCAAATAGCTGGTTCATTGTATTTGCGTGGTCTTCTCTGGTCTTGCCCTTTCCTATACCCTTATCTTTAAGACGTGAAAGTGACGGCAAAACATCAATCGGAGGCAGAACGTTCTTTCTGTAGAGCTCACGGCTCAGGATAATCTGTCCTTCTGTGATATAGCCTGTGAGGTCAGGGATCGGGTGAGTCTTATCGTCTTCAGGCATTGTAAGAATCGGGATAAGTGTGATACTTCCCTCTTTGCCCTTGAGTCGTCCTGCACGCTCATAGAGTGTTGCAAGGTCTGTGTACATATAACCCGGATATCCACGTCTGCCCGGAACTTCCTTTCTCGCTGCTGATACCTCACGCAGGGCATCGGCATAGTTTGTGATGTCGGTCATAATAACCAGAACGTGCATTCCCTTATCGAATGCAAGATATTCCGCTGCAGTCAAAGCCATCTTCGGTGTTGCGATACGCTCGATTGCAGGGTCGTGTGCAAGGTTTATGAAGAGTACAGTTCTCTCCATAGCACCTGTCTTTTTAAAGTCCTCGATGAAGAAGTTCGCTTCTTCAAATGTAATACCGATTGCCGCAAAAACAACCGCAAACTTTTCATTGTCGCCAAGAACCTTCGCCTGACGTGCAATCTGTGCTGCAAGGTTTGCATGCGGCAGACCGCTACCCGAGAAAATCGGGAGCTTCTGACCTCTTACCAGTGTGTTTAGTCCGTCGATAGCACTAACACCTGTCTGGATAAACTCCTCAGGGTAGTTTCTTGCCGCCGGATTCATCGGCACACCGTTTACATCCATTCTCTTTTCGGGGATAATCTCAACCTTGCCATCCTTCGGATGTCCAAGACCGTCGAATACTCTGCCGAGCATATCCTCCGAAACACCGAGCTCGATTCCGTGGCCCAGGAAACGCACCTTTGAATTAGAAAGGTTGATTCCGGCACTGTTTTCGAAAAGCTGAACAAGTGCATCCTCACCGTTTATTTCCAATACACGGCAACGTCTTCTCTCACCGCTTGCAAGCTCAATTTCTCCAAGTTCATTATAGGTTACGCCCTCAACACCCTTAATAAGCATCAAAGGTCCCGCAACCTCTTGTATAGTACGGTATTCTTTAGGCATAACTTATATCTCCTCACTAATAGATTTTATTTGCTCAATCTCTGCAGTCATTACGGTCTTAATGTCCTCTGCCTCGGCAGCAACCTTATCCTCTGCAACATACTTGATTCTTCCGATTCGCTCTCTTGATGGGATTGCGATGAGCTTGTTGACATTCGCACCCTTTGAGATTGCATCGAGTGCGAGGTCAAAGTATTCCAGAACAAGCTTCATCATCAGGCACTGCTTAGCCAATGATGCATAGGTATCAACCTCATGGAACGCATCCTGGTGCAGATAGTCTTCACGCACAGATCTTGCAACTTCAAGCTTCATTCTGTCGGTTGAGTTCAAAGCATCCATACCGACAAGCTTTACGATTTCTTCAAGCTCTGCTTCTTCCTGCAAGAGGCTCATTATGCGGTTGCGAAGCGGCATCCAGTCTGCAGAAACATTCTCAGAATACCACTTTTCCATCATATCAAGATAAAGTGAATAACTCTTTAACCAGTTGATTGCCGGGAAGTGACGCTTATAGGCAAGAGCCGAGTCAAGTCCCCAGAAAACTTTAACAATTCTCAAAGTTGCCTGTGAAACCGGCTCTGAAATATCACCGCCCTGCGGAGAAACCGCACCGATGATACTAAGCGCACCCTCACGACCGTCAGTACCAACCGACACAACTCGTCCTGCTCGCTCATAAAAACCTGCAAGACGGCTTCCCAGGTATGCAGGATAGCCTTCTTCACCCGGCATTTCTTCCAATCGTCCCGACATTTCTCTCAAAGCTTCTGCCCATCTCGATGTAGAGTCGGCAAGAAGTACTACGCTATATCCCATATCTCTGAAATATTCAGCAATTGTAATACCTGTATAAATTGATGCTTCACGAGCCGCAACAGGCATGTCCGATGTGTTCGCAATAAGAACAGTTCTCTCCATAAGAGTCTTTCCTGTCTTCGGGTCTCTGATTTCAGGGAACTCATTGAGAACGTCGGTCATTTCGTTTCCACGCTCACCGCATCCGATATATACCACGATGTCGGCATCTGCCCATTTTGCAAGCTGATGCTGAACGACAGTCTTACCGCTTCCAAAAGGTCCCGGAACTGTACCAACACCGCCCTTTGCAATCGGGAACAGGGTATCAATAACTCTCTGACCAGTAACAAGCGGAACGTCAGGCGAGAGCTTTTCTCTATACGGTCTGCCGACACGAACAGGCCATTTCTGCATAAGGTTTAATTCCTTTTCCTCGCCGTTTTCGAGTCTGATTTTACCTATAACATCGGTTACTGTATATGAACCGGCGTTTAGCTCGATTATCTCACCTGCCATATTCGGTGGCAACATAATCTTATGAAGCACAACCTCGGTTTCCTGAACAGTACCTAAAACATCACCGCCCGAAACCTTGTCACCTGCTGATACTGCCGGTGTAAAATCCCACTTTGTTTCTCTCTTTAGGGCAGGAACTGTTACGCCTCGCTCAAGGTTTGTGCCTGCTTTTTCCATGATAGCATCAAGCGGACGCTGAATACCGTCATAGATACTCTTTATAAGTCCCGGTCCCAACTCAACGCTCAAAGGCGCACCTGTCGATACAACATCCTCGCCCGGTCCGAGTCCCGATGTTTCTTCATAAACCTGCACCGATGCTTCATCGCCGTGCATTTCGATAATCTCGCCTATTAGCTGATGCTTACTTACACGAACAACGTCGTACATATTCGCATCTGCCATACCCGAGGCGATAACCAAAGGTCCTGAAACCTTCTTTATAACACCTTTACTACTCATATGTTCTATTCTCCTTATTCTTCATCGTTAAATATTATATCCGAGCCAACTGCCTGCTCGACATATTTTTTAACATTGCCTATTCCGAATCCGGTCGAGCCCGAAGCATCGGGGATAGGTATAATGGCAGGGATTTGCTGTTCCCTGTATTTTTCAAAAAGTCTCGGCATTTTTTCTATATAGCTCTCGGTTATATAGATAATACCAAATCCGCTCTCTGCAAGCTTTTTCAAGGTTTTCTCGGCATCCTCCAAATCCTTCACGCCATAAACATCAAGACCGAGTGATGCAAAACCGCAGATGCTTTCATAGTCGCCCATAACAGCAATTCTATACATACATATCACGCAGCCTTTCTCTTATGATTTCGGTTGGGATGTCGTTTTTGTGACCCGAGAGGATTATTCTTACCGCCTGAAGCTCTGCTTCCTTGCCGAGTAGATACGCCATAATCGGCTCGAACCCGAAGAAGCTGCCTTTTGCAGTCTTTAAAAATTCCATCTTCTTGTTGTCACACCATTTCTCGAACTCGCCAAAGCCGTCGCTGATTTTCTCGGCACCATCAGCATATCCCATACCCGATACGGTATCGGCTACCGCATCAATACCCTCAAGGCTTGCATCTAAAAGCTTTGAGTAGTCGGCACTATCCGACGGTATCATAGCATTCTCAACGAACTCTCTGCTCTTTCCCGATGCACGGAGTGCTATCGAGATATTGGCAAAGTCGATATTCAAGCGAACCCATTTTTCTAAAAATTCGCAACCTTTTGCCGCATCCTGCATTGCTTTATATGTCATCTTGTCAACAAAAAGCTCAAGTGCCTGTCCGTCATGCTCTGCAGTTACAATTCTGTATCCTTCCTTTGCAGTTTCCCTGATAAAGTCAGGCAAATCGGAAAAATCCGCTCTCTTTACTGCATCGTATAGCTTTTCCGGCTCTGCAACCGATGGTGTAAGCATCAGGCTTTCCCATTCGGCATTGGTGAGAAACGCTTTGAGAATTGTCTTCAGGTTATGAAAATCGTTCTTGTATTTTAAAATATCAAGCGGCGTATCTTCATTACTAACCTCAAGCACAACCTTCCATACCGACTCCTGTTCCTTTTTAAGGATTTTGTCGGTGTCTTTTCCTCCCGATACATCATAACCCTTATCGCCCAAGAGTCTTACTGCCGTATCATAGTCGGGTGCACCGATTAAAGCTTCTATATCCGAGCGTGAGAGCATTTTGTTTTCAAAGGTTTTTATATAGCTGACCGCAAATACAAATTCTGTATCCTTCAAACAACTTCCCCCTTACTCTTTCGATAAGCTTTCGTTTATTATATCTGCAAGACTGTTTTTCTTTTCTTCAAAAATACTGTCTATTGTACAGTTCAGATCAATCTTCCCGTACTTTATTATAAATCCGCCGTCGATTGGATAAGCTTCCTCCGAAATAGTGATTTTGCCCTTGGAAAGACCTGCATTGATTCTCTCCGAAAAGTCCTTCGGAAGTCTCTTTAAGTCTTTATCCGAAAGGTACATCACGCCGTCGGCATCCTCTCTGTTCTTTTTGCAAAGTTTTTCTAAAAATTCGAAATACTCTGCATCCGGTGCATTCTTGATAGCCTCTTTATTATAGTCTACAACCTTATCGATTGCTTCCTTTTTGGCAGAGAGCACAATCTGTCTTGCCTCGGCCTCTGCTGCACCCTCTATCATTCTTGAAATGTTCATACAATCGGTATGAAGCTTTGCTGAGAGCTCATCTCTAAGAGCCGCTTTATCCTCTTCAAACTTTGCAAGGATTGCCTTTTCCTCATCACGAGCCTTTGCCATAATCGCATCAGCTGCTTTCTTGGCATCGGCAAGGATGCTTTCTGTTATAGCCAAAAGACCGCCCATGTAATCATTCCTTCCTTTTATGTTTTTTAGTTTTTCTCATCAGATGTTGATAACAACAAGGAATGATACGATGAAGCCCAAAAGTGCATAAAGCTCGATAAGTGATGCTGAAACGATAGCCTTTGAGCTTTCTTCAGGTCTCTTTGATGTAAGGTTAACACCAACTGCACAGACTCTGCCCTGTGAAACTGCTGAGAAATATCCGCCAAAAGCGATTGGAAGACAAGCCACAAAATACTGAAGACCTACTGTCCATTCGGTAACTAAATCACCGCCGAGGATACCTACATTCAAAAGCACCATAACACCAACGATAAGTCCGTAAAGACCCTGTGTACCAGGCAAAAGCTGAAGTACCAACAACTTACCGAACTTGCTCGGATCGTCCATAAGCACGCCGCCTGCTGCCTCTGATGCAATACCAACACCTCTTGATGAACCCATACCTGCGAAAATAACAGCAAAAGCTGCTCCCAACAATGCAAATACCATACCTAAACTACTCATTTTAAATTCCTCCATTTTTTATTTTATTTATCTTTTGAAAAATTATAATACTTTGTATTCATCTTGAGCGGATTGAACTTTCTTCCGCCGCCCTCATAGAATTTCTGATAGAACTCAACATACTGCAAACGGTTTGTGTGAACATACGCACCGAGCATATTTATTGCAAAATTCAGGGCATGTCCCAGAATCGAAATCAGAATAAACATTATGAGTCCCACAATACTGCCACCGCCGAGCGAACCCAGCACATTTATAACAGATGCTATAACGCCTGTTGCAAGACCTAAAGCCATAAGTCTTGAATATGATAAAATATCGCCGACATAGCTTGTTATATCATAAAGGCTCAGGATACCGCCAAAGAACTTCATTATGATATTCTTTTGCGCTCTGCCTTGAGTGAGCACAAGCCCTGCCGCACTTCCGATTATCATCCATATTCCGACAGTCGATGCAACCGCAATTCCAAGTCCCATGCCTGCCGCCATAACACTTACGCCGAGCCACAATACAATCCAGAATCCCATATCGAATATAGCATCGAGCTTTTTGCCCTCTCGCCATAGCATATAGAACTTGATTGCAAGTGCTGCAAGTATGTGTATAAGACCAAACGCAACGCTCAGTATCAGAAGCTCGAGCGGTTTTGCAACCGGATCCATCAGAATCGGCTTTAAGGCAACACTTCCGTCACCGAAGGTTTTCGATATTGTTGCAATCATATCGCCGAAGAAGCTTCCGTACATTATTCCCCAGAATGTCGTAGACACTCCGCAGTAGAAGAACATTTTATATGCTCTTCTCTTGCTCTTTTCGATGAAGTTTCCGAACCCTAACAGTCCGCAACCAATCATCATTAAAATTCCGTATCCAGCATCCGAGAACATCATTCCGAAGAAGAAGTAATAAAATACCGCCATAATAGGGTTCGGGTCAATATCGGATGCCGACGGCATACTGTAGTCGCTTGTTATGCCCTCAACAGGCGCAACAAATGCGTTATTTGAAAATGCTACCGGAACGTCTTCGCCTTCCTCCGGCTCGCTTATTTCCACAAACACCTTGAAGCTTTCTTCAAGGTCTCTCTTGATTTTCTCTGACTCTTTTCGTGGCACATATCCCGACATAACAAAGGCGTTTTCAGTCAGTCCCACCTTTGACAGCGCCCGATATTTATCACGTCGCATAACCAGATGGTCATAGAAAAGCTCAATCTCTCCGATAAACTCTGCACAGACCAGAATATCCTTTTCATACGCCTCATTCTCCGAGATGAGTGCCTGCCTTGCGGTTTCCAAAACCTCAAGCTTCTTTTTCGGCGTGTGGTGCGAGAGCGAGAATCCCGGCTGTACAAAGCCGATTTTTCTGAACACCTCGTTCGCCGCATCCTCTGCAGACTTTTCAAACAAAAGCCAGATGTAGGTTTTCTGCTTTGTCGCAGAAATAATCTCTATATGCACACCCGGGAGCTCGGAAAATGCCGAATAAAGCCTTTCTTCATCCCAGTTCCCCTCTACCGTTCCGACCTTGATTGTGGTCTTTTTGGTAGATGCGACCTGCATCGGAACATCAAGGTCAATGTAAGGTGCCAAAACCTCTTTTTTTGCCATGATTTTTCCTATGCTTTCCTCGTTTGTCCTTATAGAGTTTCTGTTTTTAATTATCCGCCTCACATATCCGTCAACACGGTTTACCTCTTCGGTATCCATGCTGTAGCGTTCAAGGTCGATATCCTCCCTCTTCGAGAAGAACCCGCCCTTTTCGCCGATATATTTGCGGAGGATAGAAATTGCCTCGCCTGCCGAGGCGATATATGAATCAAACTGCGAAATATACTGTACCGTGTCCTTTTTGGAAAGTCCCTCGGGGCTTTCGGTAAATTCCATATTTTCACACCTGTGAAGATGCTCCAATACCTTTTTTCTTTCGCTGTTGAGGCCATAGATTTCTATCCTGTCCATCTTTACGATAGCCAAGTTATCTCCTCCTTAACCTATAAGTTCTTCAAAAATGGCCGACTTCAAGCCATCCTTTTTTTCCTCTGCTGATGCAATAATAGCAGATGCAGTTTTTCCTGCAATCTCAATCATCTCTGCGGCTTTTGCCTCCGCCATCTGACGGGCTGCATCCCTTGAGCGCTTTGACTCTGCCTCAATTTCCTCCGAAAGTGCCAAAAGCCCTGCTTCAGCTGTCTTTTTCGCTTCCGCTAAAAGAATTTCAGCCGACGCTTTTGCGTTCTCTACAATCTGCAGAGCATCGCTTTCTGCCCGCTTTATCTTTTCTAAAGCCTCCTGTGCCATCCTATCGCCTCCTTTTTTAAGTAAAAAAGGACATACCTATGCCCTTTTTATAATAAACTCATATCATTTGCGGTGATTTTCAGCTTCATGCCGAAAAACTCCGCAGATTTTTTACACATAATCATTCTGTTCAAAAATATCTCAAAATAATCCATAACTGAAGAAATTTTTGTGTCTATTTCCATTTTAAGGCAAATTTCCCCCTTGTCGGTATCAATTACCAGGTCTGACCTTTTTACGGCATAATTCACCCTGTCATGGATATCGTGCTCAACATCCTCGGGTTTTCGGACTCGTGTATTTCTCACATCCGATTTGTCGGCAAGAATCAATGCCGCCGATACCGGGCTTACTGCATTTCCCGTACCCTCGTCATGGTTTCCTATAGCAGATGCTATAATTGCACGCTCACGTATATCCATGCCCATTCTCTCAAGGATATTGTAGGCAAGGATTCCGCCCGATTGTGAATGGTCGTAGCGGTTTATCATATTCCCGATATCGTGGATAAACCCTGCAATTTTTGCAAGCTCCACCTCACGCTCGGAGTAACCGAGTGTTTCTAAAACCATAGCCGAACGCTCGGCAACAAGGCTTGCGTGAACAAAGCTGTGCTCGGTAAAACCGCACACATCTAAAAGCTCGTCACCGCAGATAATGCAGGTTCTTATTTCTTCATTATTCTTTACATCTTCGAATGTTACCTTCATTTTCTGCCGAGCCTCCTTTTCTTTATTCTTCCAGCATCTTTATTGCCTCGATTGCTATTGCACACTCAACACGCTTTCTTTCAAACTCACAGGCAAGCTCATAAGGCTTGTTTATATCGCCGTTGAAATTAAATGCATTCGCAGGGCAGCCACCGCTGCAGTAGAATTTTGCAAAACAGTTTGCGCAAGCTTCCTTTGTATATACATTCGACTGCTCGAAGCTTGACTTAATTTCCTCTGAAATCTCGCCGTCGAATACATTACCCATCTTAAAGGCTTCATTTCCGACAAACTGATGACACGGATAAATGTCACCCTCAGGCGTTACCGCAAGGTATTCATGACCCGAGCCACAGCCCGAGAGTCGCTTTACAACGCAAGGTCCCTGTTCCAAGTCTATCATGAAATGGAAGAAGTTGAAAGGCTTTCCTTCCTTTCTTCTTTTTACATATTCCTCTGCAAGCTTTTCATATTCTGCAAACACTACAGGGATATGCTCTTTTGTCAGTGCATAATCCTCTGTTTCTGGTGCAACCACAGGCTCAACGCTTGTCTGCTTGAAGCCCAGGTCTGCAAGATGCAGAACATCTTCAGAAAAATGCAGATTCTTTGCGGTAAATGTGCCACGGACATAGTAGTTGTCCTGGTCACGGCTTTCTGCTATGTCGATAAACTTCGGCACAATCTCGTCATATGAGCCTCTGCCGTCTACGTGGTAACGCATACGGTCGTTGGTTTCCTTCTTACCGTCAATGCTCAATACCACATTCGACATATTCTCGTTTATATATTCCTTGATTTCATCATTTAAGAGAATTCCGTTTGTTGTTACGGTGAATCTGAAGTTCTTGCCGTGGATTTTACCCTGCTCTCTTGCATATTCGGTTATCTCTTTTACAACTCCGAAATTCATAAGCGGCTCGCCGCCGAAATAGTCAATCTCGATGTTTGTTCTTGCACCCGATGACTTGATTACAAAATCAATAGCCTTTTTACCCACCTCGGCACTCATCATTCCTCGTCTGCCGTGGAATTCGCCTGTGTCGGCAAAACAGTATTTGCATCTCAAGTTACAGTCGTGAGCAATATGGAGACACAACGCCTTTACAGCCGAGCGCTTGTTCCATCTCCTGGCAAGCTCACCGTATGGGTCCTCCAAAAAGAGCATACCCTCGTCTGCAAGTCTTAACATCTCAGTATAGCTTTCCTCAATTTCTTCCTTATTATACCTGTCGCCAAGCTTATCCAAGAAGAATTCAAGGCTGTAATCATCAGCTGAAAAGGGCTCTTTTGTGTAGTCGAGCATATCATAGAAAACATCGTCTACAACATGAACACTGCCGCTGTAAACATCTAAAACGATGTTTAGTCCCATCTCTTTATATTTATGTATCAATTTTAATTTCTCCCCGATTGATTTTCTCCAAAATCTCACAAAACCGAAAGCAAAATGAGCTTTCGGTTTTGCAATTTACATTATATTTTGAAAACGATTATACTCTTTCACACTTCTGGTTAGCCACTGTGCAAGATGTCTTACAAGCTGACTGACATGATGTCTGGCATTCGCCACAACCGCCGTGCTTTGCGCTTTCCTTTAAAGTTGCCTTATTTAATGTCTTTACGTGTTTCATATTATCTTCCTCCCAAAATTTATTTACCTATACTGTCATTTTTACCATTATACCACACTTTATCTGCTTTGAAAAGGGGTTTTCGAAAAATTTTTCCAAAAATTACAGTTCTTCACTGCCATCTTCGGGAATTTCTTCGATATCGAGCTCCTCGATTATGATTTCGTTATCGGCTTTTTCCTTTTTGGCAGATTTTTTGTCAGCCTTTTCCTTCTTTTCAAAGTTCACGCCGTCAACATGGATGTTAACCTTCTCAACGCTGAGCCCTGTCATGCTCTCAACGCTTTCCTTAACATTTTCCTGGATTTCCCATGCAAGCTCAGGGATTCTGATACCGTATGAAACAACGATATAAAGGTCGATTGTAACCTTTTCGCCGTCCATCTCTACCTTAACACCCTTTGATGAGTTTTTCTTGTTTCCCAAAAACTCGGCAATTCCGCCTGCGATAGAGCCGCACATTCCTGCCACGCCTTCTATTTCATTTGTTGCTATACCTGCGATTGACGCAACAACATCGGTCGAAATCTTGATGTTACCGCTCTCGTCGATAGTTTCTTCGCTCTGAACATTTTCGATAATTATTTCATCCATTGTATTTCCTCCTCATATCTTTATCCGATTCTATTTTCTGTGTACCATATAAACATTATACCATTAAATTTTGTCAACTTCAATATTTATATTTCATATTTACATATTTTTTACAATTTATTTTACTTCGACAATCTTTATAGTCTCGGGGTCAGAGTCGAGTGATGAGGCAGCAATATCCTTTAATTTCAGGACATCCGCATCGGAAAACCCTTGCTTTCTTACCATAATATCAACATTCCCGCCATCAATATAGCAGGAAATTTCCGCATATCCTTTGGCTTTTGCGGCATTTTCTATCGCAGTTTCTTTTTCAACCGCACGGGCGATATCTAAAATCTGCTGCTGTGCTTTCTTTCTTATCTCCTCGTCAAAATCCTGATTGTTTGCGGTCTCCTCTAAAATCTCCAAAGCCTCCGAGCGTGCATTTTCCTTTTCCATCTTCGCCTCGGAGAAATATCCGCCCGAAACGGTAGCCTCTGATGAGCTCACATACTGTGCCTCACCAAGACGCTTTGCCTCCTCTGTAACCTCGGCATCGGTCACACGGATTGTATCCTGATACGACCAGTTTAAGTACCCCGCAACACCAATCAGCACCACAAGTGCCGCCGCAACTATCTCCTTTTTCTTCAAAACCATCATCTGAAATCTTTCCTTTCTATTATTTTTCTAATATACACACCTTGTGAGGCGATATGTCAAAAGCCGTTGTGACAGCCTCCAATACCTCCTCCTTTACCCCCGATGCACCAACTCCCTCTGCTATAACAACAACTCCTTTCACCTTCGGATAGGTCTTTGATAATACTACAGGCTCGCCGTTTGCGATTATTGCCTCTCTGTCGATATCCTCCTCAAATGCGCCGTCGCCTTTGTCTGCCTTTTGCGATTTTGTCTCATAGGCAAGCCGCTTTTCCTCGCTCGACGAATATGTAACCATAACCTCAACATTGCCCACACCCTTTATGGAAGAGATAATCTTTGCAATCCGCTCCTCGTCGTCGGGTTTATCTTCCAAAACCTTGGGCTCGGGGTCGGATTTTGCAGGCCACAAGAGAAGAAGCACTCCAATTATTAGTATTATTACTATTATTCTATTATTCTTCTTTTTAAAAAATTCGCCTATTCTTTTATCCATATCACCGCATCCGTTCCGTACACAAATTTGAGCCTCTCGGTTATTGCCTCATCCTTTTCCCCGATAAGCTCGATTTTCTCTATTTTCTCTATCTTCCCCTCCGAGTTTGTAACAAGGGAAACCTCTACCTCGACGTCCTTTGAAAACTCATCCCGAACCCGATTTTTTGCATCAAGCTCAACGCTTGCCTCCAACTGACTTTTCACCTCGTCGAGGAGATATTGCTCACCCTCTTTTTTGTACTCCTCAATCGAGGGCGACTCAAAAAATACCCGCTCAGGGTTCATGCCGAATGGCAACAACAAAACGGTGAGCATCAATAACCCTGAAATGAGCTTTATGTATTTTTTCCAATCCCCGGGTACAAGATACTCGGAAAATGTCCCGATTATCGCCGCACCTACTATCTTTAAAACATATTCCCGCATCCAGTTTTCTCCATTTTTCTCCAGTTTTTTGCCACAACATCCCTGATAACTCCTGTTTTCTCCTACGGACTCCTTTTTTAATCCATTTCACTCCACTTTGCGCCTAAACCAATCTTCCCGAGGCTGCGGAAAACCATTTGGCTTTCCACTTTGAGGACGGTAAGTGACTGCCCGAATTTTAATTTGGCTTGCAGGAACTTATGCCTTGCACTGTGCCGTACGAAGGTACTGCCCGAGCGCAACCCACACCCTCCGTGTAGATTTAAAACCGCTTAGATTGCTGCTTTGAGGGTGGGTGCACCGCCCAAATATCCGCCCTCATTCTCCGTGCAGATTTAAAATCGCTTAGATTGCTGTTTTGAGGACGGGAGCTGTACACCAAGTACCGCCCTGAGTGCAATCCACGCCTTCCGTGCAGAATTAAAATCGTTCAGATTGCTGCTTTGAGGATGGGTGCACCGCCCAAATATCCGCCCTCATTCTCCGTGCAGATTTAAAATCGCTTAGATTGCTGTTTTGAGGACGGGAGCTGTACACAAGTACCGCCCCGTCCGATAAAATAGTGAGATAAGCGGTTTTAAACTGCACTCACTATGATGCTTATGCTTATAATGAATAACATCGCTACCGCCATCACCATCGCAAAAACCGTGGTTATGGGCGCAACCGAATCGGTGACCATCGCCGTTATACGCTTGTCTGAAACCGGCTCAATCAACGCCGACGCAAGTCGCAATAATAGAATAATCGCACCGATCTTGATTATCGGCACAAGACAAATAAGGACTACCATTATTATGCCTGCTGTGCCGACTGCATTTTTCATCAGCTTTGCACCGGCAAGGACCGTTTCCACGGTATCAGCCAGCAGTCCTCCGACAACCGGGACAAAGCTCCCGACTGTGAACTTGACCGCCTTTAAGCTTACCGCATCAAGAACAGGCATCGAAAAGCCGTAGATTGCATTGATGCCTGTAAAAACGGTCAGAATCCCGGTCAGAATCCACTTTGCGAGCGATTTTATGAAAGCATTCAACTGCCCTAACTGGATTTTATCGGTCATGTTGTTGACGATACCAAGCACCGCCGAAAAATAGACCATCGGTATTATCAGCTTTTCGATTACCGTCGAGATAACATAAACCGCAACCGAAAGCACGGGCGAAAAGCTTGCCGCCGACACCGCTGCACCACTCGATACCATCAGAATTGTGAGTGTCGGGCATATTTTTGTGATAAACCCCGAAAGGCGGTTTACCACCTCCACCCCATAGCCTATTGATGTATTCAAAAGCTGTGAAATGCTTATCGCAACAAGAGTGTAGCCGACAAACGCCGTGATTGCCGTCGTCTCACCCTTTGAGAAAGAAGAATCGAGCACATTCAAAACGCCCGAAAGTGCGGCAACAACTATGATATTCACAAGCAACTCCTTTGATAGCAACACCTCTCCGATTATCATGTCAATCAGCTTATTCAAAAGGCTCGGTGCATCAAGGTCGAGCCTGCCCTCCAGGATTTCCGCAACAAGTTCGTTGTATTCCTCCTCACCGTCTATAAATACCGCCTCGTTTGCCGAAACACCCGGCGAAAATAGCATCAGGAATACTATTATGTATAGTAATTTTTTCATCATATTCAAAGTTTATTCAGCATCTCGGAAAGCACCGCAAGGAAGCCCGAAATCACAGGTATCGTCATCAGCATTACCGCAATCTTCCCTGCCGAATCCACCTTCTGGGCGATTGCCGCCTCGCCTGCATCACGGGCGGTCTGGGCACCGAACTGTGTGAGATATGCTATTCCCGTTACCTTTATGATTATCTTGAAATAGGAAATATCTATCCCTGTATCTTTTACTATCCGCTCGAGATTTTCAAGGACTTCCCGTATCGCACCGACCATAAAAAACATTATTATAGCAGAGCATATGATGCCAAGAACTATGCCATACTCGGGCCGATACGCCCTGACCGTTACAGAAAGTATGGCACCGATTATCCCGAGCGCGATTATTCCAAAAATGTTCATTACACTTTCCCTTTTCTATAAGTCAAAAATCCGCTTTATGGACTCGAAAAGCTCACCAATCTCCTGCGAAATTATCAGAAGCACAACAACAAGCCCTGCGATCGTGGTCAATAACGCCTGCTCCTCACGCCCTGCCCGTATCAGGAGCTGATTGAGCACCGCAACAACTATTCCGAGCCCCGCTATCCTGAAAATCAAATCCACATCCACAGGCTCATCCTCCTTTTTATATAATAACTATCAGAATCATCAGCGCACCGCCAAAGCATAGCTTTTTATAGAGCACCGACAGGGTCTTATAGCGTTCCTCGGCATCGCTTTTTGCACCGCTTAACATATTCCGTACATACCGGATGCTTTTTATCTGATTCTCGGCATTGCTCACACCAAGCTCTGCCGAAAGTGCCGATAAAATCCGCACATCTTCGTCGGTAAGGAATAGTTCTTCCCGGTGCTCACAAAGCTCTTTTCGCCAGGCGTTTCTCACGCCAACCCTCGTAACACCGTCGGCAACACTTTCAAAAAAACCACCGAGCCCTACCGCCTTTTCTATGTTTCGAAATGCCGTATCTATACCGTTTTGAGCATAATTCATCTCGCCCTCGAGCATCACAAGTGCAGAATCAAACGCCTGCAGGCTCTCAAATCGTATGCGAAGCCTTTCGGACAAAAGCCTGCCGAGCCACCATCCTGCAACAATCAGAGCAACCGCTCCAAAAAGCTTAATCCACACAGTATGCCTCCTCGATAGTCCCCACGCCAAACCGCCTGCTCAGCACTATAAAACACTCAAAATAGGCCATAAGCTTTTTGATGTTTTCTCGGTTTTTCAACTGCTCGGGACTTGCACCGTGAATAGTTGCAACAACACTCACGCCCGAATTTACAATCTTCTCAACCGCCGAAATCTCACCGTCCGAACCAAGCTCGTCGGTTGCAATCACATTCGGGGACATACTGCGGAGCATTAAAATCATACCCTGGTCTTTCGGGACACCGGTCAGAATATCGCAATTGTTTCCAAGCTCAAAGCCTCTGATACCGCCAAATGATGCCGTTATCTCGCCACGCTCATCAACAACGCTGACCTTGCGGTTGAGCCTTGAGATGTTCCTTATAATATCCCGCAAAAGGGTTGTCTTACCGCATCCCGGCGGTGAAATAATAAGGGTATTCTTCACCCTCTTGTCTGCTACTATCATATCTATCAGCCTGTCCGAGCACCCCGAAACCTCGTGTGCAATCCGGTAATTCAGGCCCGAAATATCCTTTATACTGCTGATTTCTCCGCCCACGATTACACCGCTTCCGGTCAGTCCCACTCGGTTTCCGCCCTCGATGGTGATAAATCCGTTTTTTATGTCCTGCTCGTGTGCATAAAATGACGAATGGCTGATTAGCTCCAACGCCTCCGCCATATCGCTTGAGGTCGGGCAAACCAGGTTCTCGCCACGGATTACGCCACCACCCTTATCGTTTAAGCAAAGCACCGCATCACGGTACTGAAGCATCACGGGAAGTCCGAGCCTTAATCGGATTTCCTCAAGTTCGTCCCAGTCAGCAAAGTACATATATTTTCGTATCCGTTTTGGAAGATATCCCAAAACAGTATTGCTCATTATCCCCTCAAGTCCGTTCACTACCAGCATTTTATCCACATCCTTTTGTATAAGTCTTTTAATTATTCTATTATGCAAAAATGAGAGATAGAACTTTTCGGGGAAGAAAAAAGGCTCCCTTGTGTAAAGGGAGCTGGCGAACGCAGTGAGACTGAGGGATTGTTTTCTGCTTATGGTTTTGAGTTTTTTTATTTAACAATTACAATCCCTCCGAGTTTGCTTTGCAAACTCACCTCCCTTTACACAAGGGAGGCTCTTCTCATTAGGCTTTAATATATTTTCTTTTAAAAAAAAAACGGTCTGCTACGTGAGCAAACCGTTTTTTATTTAAACTAAATTATTCAGCGATTTCTGAAACAACGCCTGAACCTACTGTTCTTCCGCCTTCACGAATAGCGAATCTAAGTCCCTTTTCGATAGCGATTGGTGTGATAAGTTCAACGTCCATCTTTACGTTATCGCCAGGCATACACATTTCTGTGCCAGCAGGCAATGAGATAACGCCTGTAACGTCAGTTGTTCTGAAATAGAACTGTGGTCTGTAGTTGTTGAAGAATGGTGTGTGACGTCCGCCTTCTTCCTTAGTCAATACGTAAACTTCACCAGTAAACTTTGTGTGAGGCTTAATTGTACCTGGCTGAGCAAGAACCTGACCTCTTTCGATTTCTGTTCTCTGAACACCACGGAGCAATGCACCGATGTTGTCACCAGCTTCAGCATAGTCAAGAAGCTTTCTGAACATTTCGATACCTGTAACAACAACTTTTCTTGATTCGTCTGTAAGACCAACGATTTCAACTTCGTCAGAAACCTTCAACTGACCTCTTTCAACTCTACCTGTAGCAACTGTACCACGGCCTGTGATTGAGAAGATATCTTCGATAGGCATCAAGAATGGCAAGTCAGCCTTTCTTTCTGGTGTTGGGATATAGCTGTCAACAGCGTCCATGAGCTTCAAGATACATTCGTATTCTGGAGCGTTGATGTCTGTTGATGTTGATTCAAGAACCTGAAGACCTGAACCTGATACGATTGGTGTATCATCGCCAGGGAATTCATATTCTGAAAGCAAGTCTCTGATTTCCATTTCAACGAGTTCCATAAGTTCTGGATCGTCAACCTGGTCAGCCTTGTTCATGAATACTACGATGTAAGGAACGCCAACCTGTCTTGACAACAAGATGTGTTCTCTTGTCTGAGGCATTGGGCCGTCAGCAGCTGAAACAACGAGGATAGCACCGTCCATCTGAGCAGCACCTGTGATCATGTTCTTTACATAGTCAGCGTGTCCTGGGCAGTCAACGTGAGCGTAGTGACGAGCGTCTGTTTCGTACTCAACGTGTGATGTAGAGATTGTGATACCTCTTTCTCTTTCTTCTGGAGCCTTATCGATGTTGTCGTAAGCTGAGAATTCAGCCTGGCCCTTAAGAGCCAATACCTTTGTGATAGCAGCAGTAAGAGTTGTCTTACCGTGGTCAACGTGACCAATTGTACCAATGTTTACGTGTGGCTTAGTTCTTTCGAATTTAGCTTTTGCCATTTTAGTTTTCCTCCTTTAATAAATAAGTTTTTACACTTATATCTATTTTACAATTTTTTCTTGAAAAAATCAAGTACTTTTTTAAAATTAACCGTTATTCTTTGCTCTGTCATTCATAATCTTTTCCTGAATTGACTTAGGAACTTCAGAATAATGTGATGGTTCCATAGAATACTGGCCTCTACCCTGAGTTCTTGAACGCAATTCTGTAGCATAACCAAACATTTCTGAAAGCGGAACATATGCAGTAATTCTCTGTGCACCTGTAACAGCTTCCATTTCCTTGATCATACCACGACGTGAGTTCAAGTCACCCATAACGTCGCCCATGTATTCGTCCGGCATAATTACGTTAACGAGCATGATAGGCTCCTTGATAACAGGGTCTGCCTTCTTCATACCTTCCTTGAATGCCATTGATGCTGCAATCTTAAACGCCATTTCTGATGAATCGACTTCATGGTACGAACCATCATAAAGTGTTACCTTACAGTCAACAACGTTATATCCTGCCAATACACCTGACTGCATAGCGCCCTGTACACCGGCATCAACTGCTGGGATGTATTCCTTAGGAATAGCACCGCCGACAATTGCGTTAACAAATTCGTAGCCCTTGCCTTCTTCCATTGGCTCGAGCTTCATGAGTACGTGACCGTACTGACCCTTACCACCAGACTGACGAGCATACTTGTGCTCAATGTTAACAGGCTTTCTGATTGCTTCTCTGTAAGAAACCTGAGGTTCACCAACGTTAGCCTCAACCTTAAATTCTCTGAGCAATCTGTCTACGATGATTTCGAGGTGAAGCTCACCCATACCTGCGATGATGGTCTGTCCTGTTTCTTCATCTGTGTAGGTCTTGAATGTTGGATCTTCTTCAGCAAGCTTTGCCAAAGCGATACCCATCTTTTCCTGACCAGCCTTTGTTTTAGGCTCGATCGCTACACGGATAACCGGTTCAGGGAATTCCATTGATTCCAATATAATTGGGTTCTTTTCATCACAAAGTGTATCACCTGTTGTTGTGTTCTTCAAACCAACAGCAGCTGCGATATCACCTGAGTAAACTACATCGATATCTTCTCTTGAGTTAGCGTGCATCTGAAGGATTCTTCCGAGACGCTCCTTGTTGCCCTTGCAGGCATTTAATACATATGAGCCTGACTCAACTGTACCTGAATATACTCTGAAGAAGCAGATCTTCCCAACGAATGGGTCTGTTGCAATCTTGAATGCCAAGGCTGCGAACGGAGCATCGTCTGATGAAGGTCTTTCGTCCTCTTCTTCTGTTCCGGGGATAACACCCTTGATGTTAGGAACGTCTGTAGGAGCAGGCATATATTCAACAATAGCATCCAAAAGCATCTGAACACCCTTATTTCTATAAGATGTTCCGCAAAGCATTGGAACGATTTCATTGTTAATTGTAGCCTTTCTCAAAGCCTTCTTAAGATCCTCTACAGGGATTTCTTCGCCTTCCAAGTACGCCATCATGAGCTCTTCATCAGTTTCTGCGATAGCTTCAACCATAGCAGCTCTGTACTCTTCAGCTTTATCGAGCATGTCAGCAGGGATTTCCTCCTCGCCGTACTGTGTACCCATTTCGTCATAGTAGATTTCAGCCTTCATTGTCATAAGGTCGATGATACCCTTGAAAGTATCCTCTGCACCGATAGGAAGCTGAATCGGAACACCGTTTGCGTGCAATCTTTCCTTAACCATGCCTACAACATTGTAGAAATCTGCACCCATGATGTCCATCTTATTTACATAGATCATACGTGGTACGCCGTAGTCGTTAGCCTGACGCCATACAGTTTCAGACTGTGGTTCAACACCGCCCTTAGCACACATAACTGTTACTGAACCGTCGAGAACACGGAGTGATCTCTGAACTTCAACAGTAAAGTCAACGTGTCCCGGTGTATCGATGATGTTAATTCTTGTTTTTGGATATTTATTTTCTGTAGAACCTGTCCAGAAACAAGTTGTAGCAGCAGAGGTAATTGTAATACCACGCTCCTGTTCCTGAGCCATCCAGTCC
>JAZPZI010000038.1:0-3146 GCA_045544615.1 Clostridia bacterium | reverse complement strand
CTATAGGGCCGACTCTGCGAGGTCTGCCGGTTTTTGCTCCGTATTCAAAACCTGCTTCTCTCAGCTTGTCGGCATCTTCTCCAAACATTTCACAAACAAACGGACCTTCACCGACACAGGTCGAATACGCTTTTACTACACCTACCACATCATTTAGTTTAGCGGATGGAAGACCTGAACCGATAGGCGCATAAGCTGCCGTTGTGTTAGATGATGTTGTGTAAGGATGAATACCATAGTCCAAATCACGAAGTGAACCGAGCTGAGCTTCAAACAGAATACTTTTACCGGCTTTTTGAGCCTTGCGAAGAAACGCTCCTGTATCACAAACAAAAGGTTTAATCTTTTCGCAGTAACTAAAAATCCATTCATCAAGCATTTCCATCGTGTATGGCTTTGCTCCGTAAACCTTGGTTAAAGTAAGGTTTTTCCATTCCAGCAAATCTTTAAGATGTGCTTTCAATTCTTCGGGATAAAAGAGTTCTCCGGCAAGAATTGTTTTCTTTTGATATTTATCGGAATAAAATGGTGCTATACCTTGCTTTGTAGAGCCGTATCTTTTATCTGCAAGTCTCATTTCCTCAAGCTCATCCAAATCCCGATGCCACGGAAGAAGTAACGAAGCACGGTCACTGATTTTCAAATTTTCAGGAGTGAGCTTGACACCCTTACTCTCAACATCCTGCATTTCTGTCCATAAATTTTGAGGATCAAGAGCAACCCCATTGCCGAGGATATTTACAACACCTTTTCTAAAAATACCGGAAGGTAAAAGATGCAGTGCAAATTTTCCTAACTCATTGATTACAGTATGTCCTGCATTGCCGCCGCCTTGAAAGCGTACTACAACATCATAATCTTCCGTGAGTAAATCAACCATTCTGCCTTTACCTTCATCGCCCCAGTTTATACCTACAATTGCGCAGTTTGCCATATAAATCCCTCCGTTTACTTATGTTCCATAGCCCTTCTCATAACTTCAGTATATGCATCCTCAACACCGCCGAGGTCTCTTCTGAATCTGTCCTTATCAAGCTTTTCGCCGGTTTTACTATCCCAAAGCCTACAGGTATCGGGACTGATTTCATCCGCAAGAATTATTACGCCATCTGATGTTTTTCCAAACTCAAGCTTGAAATCAACCAAGGTTACACCGCATTCTGACCAGAATGATTTCAGAAATTCATTGACTTTGAGTGCATACTCTTTTATTGTTTCAATTTCCGTTTCTGTTGCAACATCAATTGCCATAGCGTGATAGTCGTTAATAAGCGGATCGCCGAGGTCATCGTTTTTATATGAGAATTCAACAGTAGGCTTTTCAAAAATCTTACCTTCAGGAACTCCGTATCGTTTTGAAAATGAGCCGGCAGCAATATTTCTTACAATCACCTCCAAAGGAACGATTGAAACTCTTTTTACAACGGTTTCACGCTCCGAAAGTTCTTCTACAAAGTGAGTGGGTACACCGCTTTCTTCAAGTTTTTGCATAAGCATATTGCTCATTTGATTGTTAATAACACCTTTACCTGAAATAGTTCCTTTTTTCAAGCCGTTAAAAGCTGTTGCGTCGTCCTTATATGACACAATCAAAAGTTCCGGATTGTCCGTTGCATAAACCTTTTTAGCTTTTCCTTCATACAACTGTTCTCTTTTCTCCATTGCTCATTACCTCGTTCCTTTAAATATCTGTTTACTATATATTCATTTGCTTTATGTTCCATAGAGTCATCCAATGGTACAAGTTCTTTGAAATTGCTATACCTGCGTTTTAGCGCATTATTTAAAATAAAATCGCACAATTCAGGGTTCTTCGGCAGCAACGGTCCGTGCAGATACGAACCGATAAGATTCTTGTATAACACTCCGTCATATCCGCAATTATCTGAATTACCATTTCCATACAAAACTTTTCCAAATGGTGTATGACTCCCAATATACGTTCTGCCGCCGTGATTTTCAAATCCGACAATCAGATTGTGTGGTTCATTCAAAAAATCAGCTTCAAGAATTATATCTCCAATCAGCCTGCCTTTACCGATTTCGGTATATATATCAAGTATTTCCAAACCTTTTATCGTTTCGTTTTGAAGCTTATAATAATTGCCAAGAAGCTGATATCCGCCGCATATTGCAATAAGGGAACCATTGTCTTCAATGTAGTTTCTTAATTCATTCTTATATTCCATCAAGTGTTTGCATACATATAACTGCTCATTGTCTCCACCACCGCCTATGAGAATTACATCTACATCACTCAGATCTGCAAGCGGATCGTCTCGTCTTACGGCTGCAACCTCGCAATCAATTCCTCTCCATTCAAGACGTTTTCGCATACAAAGAATATTTCCGCTGTCAAAATACTGATCTAACAAATCGGGAAAGAGATGCAGTATTTTAAATTTCACTTACATCACACCGTTTCAAACCAAAAGAAAAAGGCGTCTCTAATGCGGTTTACGCATTAAAGACGCCTTTGCCTTTATCATATTAAATTTTCGTCTAAAAACAAAAATGCGGACAATGCACCCGACATAATGTCGGAAGACTCCATTGCCCTCACTTTTGATATTATACACCTTTTTCTTTAAATTGTCAATAGAAATAGGAAATTTTTATGCGAACTTGTTATTTTTATTTGCGAAAACTAATTGTAACTGAGGTACCTTTTCCATCTGTGCTTTCAAGAAAAACATCTGCATCGTGGTATGTGGCTCCGTGCTTTACGATTGCAAGACCAAGACCTGTTCCGCCGACAAGCTTTGAATGGCTTTTATCAACTCGGTAAAAGCGTTCAAAAACCCGGCTTTGCTCACTCTGTGGAATTCCAATTCCTGTATCTCTTACCGTAACACTTGTCTTGCCATTTGCCTGATTGACAATAACATCAACCGTTCCGCTTTCTTTGTTATACTTGATAGCATTATCACAAAGGTTATATATCATTTCATCAAGAATTTTCTTTGTGCCTGATACAAGGGCAGTATCGCCAATGACATTCAAAGTGATGTTCCGTTTATTTGCAACGGGAGTTAGCCTTTTTATAATATCCTTTGACAGTTCGCATAAATCAACCTGTTCTTTTTCAAAAGGTATCACACCTTCGTCAAGCTCGGATATTTTCATAATATCGCTGACAAGGGTAA
>JAZPZI010000037.1:0-9147 GCA_045544615.1 Clostridia bacterium | reverse complement strand
TGTTTAGTTTCGTTTTTGTTTTCCGAATCTCTGTCATAAAAAACTCATTTGGTTTTAAGTGAATTTAATTCACTTGACAAGAACTCTGCACTGTTTATTTTTCAATGTACAAAGGGCGCAGCACTTTGTGCTCTACCCCGGCGCTTTCGCACCCGCTCCTCAAAGGGAACTTATTTAGTTTAACATATCAATCGGTGTTTGTCAAGTACTTTTTTTAATTTTTTTAAATTATTTTTAAGCACTACCTATCAGGCTAAACCCCTCTTGACAGCTTGATTAGTGTAACATATATCTAAATACAAGTCAAGGGGTTTTATTAAATTTATTTTACTTTTGTTGCTTTTTGTCAACTAAAACAGAATATTGTCACCCCTCGATTGTTCCTCTTGCACAAATCAACCAAGCTTTATATACTAATCCTTCCCTGAAAATCCAGAATTATGCAAAAAATTTCTACTATTTTGCATTTCTTATAAACTCCGCAAAAAGCCTTTCTGACACATTATCTCCCATCAATTCGGGATGCCACTGAACTCCCCAGGCAAATCGATTGTTCTTCATGTACACCGCCTCAACAACCCCTCCGGGCGAACTCGCCATAATTCCCATTTCTCTTCCGCACTCACTAATTGCCTGATGATGTCGACTGTTCACGCCTATAATCTTCTTCCTCGTCAATCGCAAAAGCGGACTTTCTTCTATTATAATATTATGAGCACTCTGGTCAAACGGCGGATCCATATCGTGCTCCTCCCGGTTTTTCATACACTCTGCTATATCCTGACACAGCTTACCACCACTTACTATACACATAAGCTGTGCTCCCCTGCAGATACCGAGCAACGCTTTATCCTCATCAAATGCCATCCTCATCAGCGGAAACTCCACAGCATCACGTTCGGGCGATACCCTTGTTTTTACACCGGGCGCCTTCATATTATAATGCACCTCATCAAAATCAGGTCCGCCGGTAAAAAGTACGCCATCGCATTTTTCCAAAACACTTCCTATATTATTATGGCAAAAGCTTACCGGCAGTACCACCGGCACTCCGCCCGCAGACTGCACCGCCCTGACATACTCGCTCGCTATCCATTCCCGTCCGTTTTCCAGGTCGCACTGTGCTGTGATAAGTATTGTTGGTTTCATATAACTACTTCCTTTCCACATAGAATATAAATTCACAACTACTTATAATAGAAAAAGCTTGCCCAAAGGCAAGCTTTTTCACTTTGTTATCTTATACCCCAGCTTTACTATCAGCCTAAGCGTTTCCATCGCTGTACGCCTGTCATAATCCTTCTCGGTCTCAGAAAGCTCATCATATTCTACAAGGCAGGGGTGAACCCTATTTTCATCGTCCCTTTTTTCTCCCCATACCCAGCCGTCTGCAACTCTACCGGCTGCCCATACTTCGTGGGTGTTTTTTGCAAGCTGTTCGGATAGCTTCATTATTTCCCTATCAAGGATAATATCGCTTGTATCTATCGGTTTTGGTTTGTACATTCAAAGCTCTCCCTTCTTTTTTCGGTTTTTGATAGAATCCTCAAAACCCTGGGTCTGTTGTATCGTTGCACCACTATAAACTGTGCATCAAAGATCATTGCCGCAAAAGCGGTTATGGCAAAAATCCAGAACTCGCCCCATATCAGCGAAAACAACAGACTCGAGAGCGAAATCACCTCGTTTATCCAATGGTCAGTTTCGGCTTTTGCCATCGTATTCGCAATTTCCCCAAACGTGTGATTTTCAACATCAAAAAGCTCGGGGTTATATGTAAGCACCTTACCCTTCCAGTTTTTCACTCTCAAAAACTTATAGAGTTTCTTTTCAAATTTCTTCTCTGAAAACCATCGGCTTTCATATTGTATGCCAAACAGCTTTGAAACATTACCCATAATAATTCTTGCCCACAGGTGGTACATAATCATAAACGCAACAATACCCGACCACAAAATCCACGCCGCAGTCAGAAATCCTGCATAGTACGCCACAAGGCATACAATAGCCACAACTGCCGACAAGGCAATAATTGAATACATAAGCAAGGCTGCAAAACTCTTTTTTGGTTTTTCCATATTCTTCTCCTGAAATTATATTTCTATAAATCACACATCTATCTTACCAAACAAAAATAAATAAGGTGCAGTCGTTGCAACGATAGCTGTAGTTAAAATAATTTTTTGTCTTAATGGAGCATTTACTTTTCTAAAAACAAACAGATAATTTAACGCAAAATTTAATATTACCACAGCAAAAAACATGGGCGAAGTCTCTAGTATACTCAAAAACAATACTATTCCTATTCCTATAATTTCTGCTACAACACTACAACACATGCTTTTCACAGCATCGATTAAATTGTGCACATCCTGATTGCGTGTCACCTTTTTAAAAATCAACAAAATAATACTAATAAGCAAAAATTTAATCAAATAGTGTATAGGCAAAAATACATATATCGGCATATTCATTTCTATCCTCTCCTATGTTTTATTGCTTGTTCTTCGCAGTAGTCACAGATGCTATCAGTTTTCTTCTAATCGTTCCACACTTATTTATCAGGCTTTTATATGTGATTTCATCAATGGAGTTTACTTTGAAAAGAATTTCAAGCCAATACTCTGTTTCGTAGCATTCTTTTAGCGATATTTCCATTTTGTTTATAAAGTCTGCTTTGCTTTGAGCATATTTTGCCTCGTGAGAATTTGCACCGATTGAAGAACAAGAACGTAATAATTGATTGATAAAGACAGACCGCCCTTTTATATTATCACAAACTGCAGTTGTTTCGACAACCAATGCAACGGCTAATTCTTTTATTGTTTTATTCTCCATAACTTGTCCTTTCTGCGATATACTCGCTTTGCTCGTGCGATATATTTTGCTTCGCAAAATTCGATATAAACTCACTTCGTTCGGTTGCGATATGATATAAATTCCTTATTCTCGTCCCGAAGGGACATATCACATCGAAGATATATCGCGTACCTTAGTACATATCGCAAATTCCGTCAGGAATTTATATCGCTGCGAGGTTACCTGTGCAGAGCACAGACAACCTCGCAATGCACCGTATTCGGAAACATATCCACACCGCACACCTTCTCCACCCGATAGCCCCGGTCCTCTAAAAACCTCAAATCCCGGGCAAGCGTTGCCGGATTACATGACACGTACACAATTCTTTCGGGGTTCGCTTTTACTATTGCACCGAGTGTGTTTTCGTCGCTTCCCTTTCTCGGCGGGTCAAGGATTACAACATCGGGTCGCTCGCCCTCTTCAATCAGCTTCGGCACTATTTCCTCTGCATCGGCACAGTAAAACTCTGCATTTTCTATGCCGTTTTTCTTTGCGTTCTTCTTTGCATCCTCAATCGCCGACGGCACAATCTCAACACCTATTACCTTTTTTGCACACTGTGCGGCACTCAAAGAAATCGTTCCGATTCCGCAGTAAATATCCATAACGGTATCATCCGCGCCGATTTTGGCATACTCCAGTGCTTTTTTATAAAGCTTTTCGGTCTGGTCAGGATTTACCTGATAAAAACTATGCGGCGAAATCTCGTAGGTGACCCCCAAAAGTGTATCCGTTATTTTATCTGCACCGAAAAGTGTTCTGTTCTTCTTTCCAAGTACAAGATTGGTTTTGTCTTTGTTGATATTTAAAATTACGCTCTTTATATCCTTTGAAACATCACAGATTTTCCCGACCAATCCCTCCTCGTCAGGAAGGCTCTCGGCATTTGCCGAAATAACAACCATAATCTCGCCCGAAACCTTGCCGACTCTGGTGAAAATCCGCCTGATAATACCGGTATGGCTTTTCTCATCATATGCCGGCACTCTGTTTTTATCCATATATGATTTTACCGCATCAATAACCTGTTTATTGAACTCTCCGCCCAGCAGGCAGTCGTCAAGCGGAATAATATCATGACTGCGTTCGCGGTAAAATCCGCACACAGCATCGCCCGACTTATCAGCCCCTACCGGGAAAATCATCTTATTTCTATAGCGATGAACCTCGCCTGCACCTATCATCTCATCAACTGCATGCTCAATACCGCCAAGTCTTTTCAGTGCATTATTGATAACGCCCTCTTTGATTTTCAGCTGATAATCATAGTCTATGTGCATAAAACTGCATCCGCCGCATCTATCCGACACGCAACAGGGCGATTCGCATCTTTTATCGGACGGTACTATGATTTTTTGTAACTTCGCAAAGGCATAGCGTTTTTGTACCTTGAGGATTCTGGCAATCACCTTATCGCCCGTAACAGTACCCGGCACAAATACAACCAAACCGTCAATGTTCCCGACACCGCTTCCGTCGGATGAAACATCGGTTATATCTATTTCATATTCTTCATTTTTCAAAATCATATTTTTCTCCATCAATCCGCATCCTCGTCAAGTGCTTCGATATAAAAGCTGACCGGCCGGAAACCATCGTTACAGGAAATCATCGCAGACTTTTTATTCTTCATCCACCCGTCATAAATATCCTCACCGCCATGTGAGAGTGTCATAACAAACTGCGAGATACTCTCCCATGCACTATCGCAAAACCCTTCCGGCTTTTCCCAGCCGTTTGCGATAAACACCTGCCCAAGCTGCATATCGCAGGCATGCTCAATAGGGTTTTCGTATTTTTCTATCAAATCGTCATAGCGTGCCATCTTCATGACGGTTATACGGCATTTCTTCATTTTTTAACTCCTTTTTCAGTTTTCAAGGCAAAAATGAACCATATTTCTAAAGACCGCATCGGCAACCTGCATATACCCTTCATCGAGCGGATGCACGCCGTTTGTTCCTATCATCTCGGTCTTTTTGCTTCTCAAATTCACCGGCTTTTCAATTTCAGGATATGCGTTATCACAGTCAAACTGCCCCGAAATGTTTATATATTCAATAAAATCAGAATATTCAGCTTCCTTTGCCCAAGCCTGATAATGCTCGTTTAGTTTTAAAATATAACGTCTCAGGTTGTAGCCGTCACAACACGGTAAAACCGCACCATAGTTCCAGCCAACGCCACCGGTTACCGACGACATCATACTTCCCATAACCTTAATCTTACCATCAGGGAACTCTTTGTGGAAAATATCCGCAAACTCCTTTGCCTGACGGACAACCTCGGCACAATGGTCCAGAATATCACCCGGGGCATCCAAAAGCCCGTTTATACCAAGCATAACATAAATCGCATCAATCTTTTCGATGCCGAGTTTTTTACAGTATGCTTTAAAGCTGATACTGTCGGTTTCTTCATCATAAAACGGACTGATCTTTTCATAGTAAGAATCCGAAAAAACAATGTCGTCGGTATGCACCGCATTTGCCACATGGACAAGCCTTCCCGGCTCCGGCTTTTTGCCCGGATTGTCACCGTACGGCAGGAACTTGAGTCTTTTTATATCGAGTGTTTCAAGCTTCCACTCAAAGCCTTGCTCGTCACGCCAGATAGAATGTTGATCTTCTGTGTTCTGGTTATAGTCGACAGTTACCCACACATTATTGTTGGCAATCGAAAGATAACTCTTCCACATCCAACCGCCGTAGCCCTCGAAATGCACATCTCCTTTGCCGCAGGTACCGATAAAGTTTACATTTTTAAAACCAAGACCTTCAGGCTCACCGCCGACTTCTGCAAGACGCCTTCTTGCCTCACCCGGCCATTGTCCGCCCGCAGTTGTAGATGAACCCATGCAAAGGATATTCAGAGGCTTTTTGTTTTCTACCGAAGCTTTTACAACAAGCGTTGTTTCAGCTTGCCCGAGCAGATTTTTCCCGGCATCAAAAACCGAAACGGTGAGTTTGAACTCTCCTTCTTCTTTCGGTGTGAATTCAAAATATCTCGGAAACGCATTCCCCTTTTTGCATACCGCTAAAATATCATAGCAAAACGGATTGGGTGCTTCGATAATTCCCCTGTAGAAAAGCTGAAAAGTATCTCCCACCACAAGGTCGTACTTATCCGGCATTATAACTCTTATTCTATCCATTGCAATTCACCTTTTTGAAAATCATTCAATGATTAATCATACATTTTCATAGCTTCACAGATATCCTCAAAGCTATTACATTTTCCATTTTTAACATACAAATATGATGTCGTCATGCCGCTTATAAGGCAGCTTTTAACATCAAGTCCTGCCAGAAGTCCTGCGCAAAAACCGGAATTGAAGTTGTCTCCGCCGCCTGTGGTCTTTTTAGGCTTCTCGCACAAAACACCCTGAACCTCTATCTCACCACCGTCATACACAGCAGCAGAGCTGTCTACAGGATGAATAACAACGGTGCCAATTCCCGAATATTCTTTTATCGCTCTTGCAGTAGGAATTGAGCCTGCATATTCTCCCTCACACAGGATTGAATGCATAACCATAGCCTCGCTCTTATTAAGACCAAGATATGTGGGAGCATATTGACTGTAGCGGCCGAACATTTTGAGTGCAAGCTTTATCTCGTCAGGCTGACGCTTTGCACAGTCCGCAATATCTATATATATTTTTCTGTCCTTCTTGCTCAGTTTCGGCATAACTATTTCCAGAAACTTCTCATAGATTTCATGGAAGTGTACCAGATAGCTCCAGTTTACCAATGTGATAATGTCAGCATCATCAAACAATTCCACAAGCTGGTCAACGCTGATACGTTCGGTAAGGTCATCCCATGTCAGCTGACTGATTTTCTCAATGTCGCTCATGATTACCTTGCCGTCACCGAACTCAAACACATACGAATAGCCCGGCTCACTTATGCTGACAGTTTTGCAGTTCGGGTTGAGATTAAACACCGAATTTTTCTCCGGATAACCCATAGCACCAATGCAGGTACATCCCACACCCATATTGGCAAGTCCGTTTGCATAGTGCGGTCCGCAACCACCGAAGTCGGTACTGTTTACAACCAGCTCAATATTGCCGCTTCGTCCTGCAAGGCTGGTAATCTTTTCACCAAACTGATCGATTGTCGGGAAATATGTACAGGTCTTTTCATCGGTACGGGTTTTTACCGGGCGAATAACCAAATCCACAAACCCATCAAAGCCAACACATACTGTCTTTGCCTGCAATACTTCCTTTTTCATTTTAAACTGTTCTGAATACTTCATTTTTTTCCTCCTGTATTTTTAATAATTCCCATTACATAAATCTAATACCGGGCTTCCAACCCGTGTGGTTTAATTATATGATTTTGTCAAGTTAGGGACAAAAAAATTATTCTTTTTCTATTTCGCTCATATAACCTGCCGTGATGATGCCTGCGGGTAAAGCAACAATAGCAATTCCAAATATTGAAGAAACCATTGTTACTATCCTTCCTATTGTTGTTACAGGATAAATATCTCCATAACCAACAGTTGTTAATGAAACTGTTGCCCAATATATCGCATCAAAAAAGTTATTAAATGATTCAGGTTCAACATTGAAAACTACCAAAGCAGAAATTATTATGTATGCAATAGCCAAAGTCCCTACAGCAATCAATGATTCTTTTGATTTCTTAAAAACTGCTACAATAATTTTAACGCTTTTTGCGTATCTAAACATTTTAAATGCTCTGAAAACTCTAAACGCCCTTGCCATTCTAAAAATCCTCAAAAGTTTAAAACCATTATTCAAAATAGAAATCGACGGCAAAATAGATACGATATCAATTATAGCAAAAATACCAAATGGATATTGAACAAAAGAAACTATAGAGTTCTTATTATATTTGTAATCAGCAGTTATCCAACGTAACAAATAATCAACAATAAATACGAGCAAACAAACAGTATCAATAATAGTTAAAACATCACTCGTTTCTTTAAAGCATAGCGGTAACAAACTCAACAAGATAATCACTATCATAAAACTGTCATATATTGAGCTAAATGTGTTGCTCTTTTGAGCTGGTTCAATTATATCAAAAATCTTCTTTCTCATGTATTTCTCCTTTTGGGAATTTTCTTCATCAAAGGGTTTATAATTTTTGTCCCTTGTATATCAAACTTTAGAAAGACTGTATAATCTAGATGCCAAGATTTTTAGCATCAGGCTCGTATCAAGTTGCGCGGCAAAATTATACATTAACTGAATAGTCTTTTTTAAATCCATGCGCCCCATAAATTTGCCATTTTCCCACACCAAGTCTTTGCATGATTGCCTTTCGTTCTTCTGCACAAAGCTCAGGATTGGTATCAACAGATGTCATAAGTATAGGGGCATATTGGTTGTATTCTGCCTGTTCCTGTGTCAATCCGTGGATGTTAATATAAATATCCCCGGTAATTGCAATATGATTTCGATAGTCAATAAGAACTATTTCTCCGGGAAGATGTCCGCCCTGACCCTCATAAACCTCAAAATGAAGTTCTCCAAAATCGAAAAAGCCAATTTGAGTTAGAGGTTCTTCAGTATTTTCTACATCATCCCACAACACTGTGACCTTATCGGGATTTACCGTTTTATATGAGGTAAGTAACTTGCAAATATTAATATACGGTTTGTGCAGGGAATTTTCTTCCCTGTACCCGTTTTTCCCATTATGTTCTTTGTTTAAGCACATTGCGGTTTTATGACTGGCAATAACCTCGTCAAACAGTGGCAACAGTCCACAATGGTCAACATCGGCATGTGTTATAAGTATTGTTTTTTTAATTTCATTAAATTCAGGTATAATTTCCTTCAATACGCTTAGCATTTCTTCTTTATAGCAAGCATAACCGCTGTCTATAAACAAATATTTTCTGTCGCTGTTTATAATGATTGTATTACTTCCGCAAGGAGGTTCTATCAATATTATCTCGGTTTTTTCGGTGATTTTGTGTTTAGTTATACGTGGAGAAAAATTCCTTCCTTTTGAAGCACCAAGCAATTCTGCAAATTTGCTGATACTATCAAAGGTACGATATGGAGACAACCCCTGTTCGTCCAACGTCTGCATAGCAAGATTTACATGTACTAAAAGCTCTTTTCTTATATCGGTAGTTAACCCCATAATCTGAGCCAGACCCATAACATATGTATTGTAAAAAATACTGTTATCATAAACCTTCTCCGAACTGTTATAGTCTATCATTCGAACTTTACATATTTTTTTAACTTCCTTCAAAAATTCGGATATTTTTTGCGAATCATCAACATAC
>JAZPZI010000036.1:0-3215 GCA_045544615.1 Clostridia bacterium | reverse complement strand
CTTGGCGTTGGCAAATGGCAAATCTTTGGCGCACATGGTTTCAAGAAAGATTATAGTGTTAATTCATGATGCGGTATCTTTTGGTTGCCCTTTTGCTAAATATATTATGTAATACTAATCGAGTAGGACAAATTTGTTGGATCTGCTCGATTTTTCTTTTTTAACCTACAATTAACATACCTTTGCTTTTAGAATTAACATAGCCTATGCTAAACTGTTATCGTAGTCAAAAAGAAAAAACAAATTTTAAGGAGCGTGGTTTTGATGAAGAAAATCATAAGTATTTTGACAGTAGTAGGTTTGCTTGCGGCTATGCTCACAGGTTGCGGCAGCACAAGCTCAGAGGGTGGCACAGTTGCCACAGACGGCTCAACTTCGATGGAAAAGGTAATCGGATATTTAAGCGAAGCTTATATGGAAGAAAACACAGATGTAAAGGTTACTTACAATCCGACAGGTTCAGGTAGCGGTATTCAGGCAGTTCAGGAAGGTAGATGCGACATCGGTCTTTCATCCCGTGATTTGAAGGATGAAGAAAAAGCAGAGCTTAACGGAACAGTAGTTGCGATTGACGGAATTGCGGTAATTGTAAATCCTGAAAATCCTGTAGCAGACCTTACAATCGAACAGATTGCAGCACTTTATAAAGGCGAGGTTACAAATTGGAGTGAAGTTGGCGGTGCAGATGCACCTGTTGTACTTATCGGCAGAGAAGCAGCATCCGGCACAAGAGATGGCTTTGAATCAATTACAGACACAGAAGATTTATGCAAATATTCACAGGAGCTTACATCAACAGGTGATGTTGTGCAGACAGTAGCTTCTAACCCCAACGCAATCGGCTATGCTTCCGTTGCATCTGTAAAAGATACAGTAAAGATGATTGATGTAGAAGGTGTTACACCTACAACAGAAACAATCCAGAACGGCACATACAAAGTTCAGCGTAACTTCGTATTCGTAACAAAGAAAAATGCAGAACTTTCCGAAACGGCAAAAGCATTCTTCGACTTTGCAACATCTGAAGCAGCTGACAATTTAATTGTAAAAGCAGGAGCAGTACCTGTAGCAAGATAAGGAGATTTGAGAATGAATAGAATTAAAAAAGCGGCAAATTTTATTGAAAAATCAATGAATATAATCTTCACATTTTGCGGATTTTTAGCTGTTGCTTTCGTCATTCTCATTACCGGATTTCTTCTTACATCAGGTATGCCTGCCATTGGCAAAATCGGTATTACAGACTTTTTATTCGGGAGGTCGTGGGCGTCAACCGCCACACCTCCCTCTTATGGTATCCTGCCGTTTATCCTTACATCGGTATATGGAACACTCGGTGCAATAATAATCGGTGTGCCGCTTGGTCTGATGTGTGCAATATTTGTTGCAAAAATGGCGAATGACAAAACAGCAAAAACAGTTCGTACAAGTGTTGACTTGCTTTCGGGAATACCGTCAGTTGTATACGGTCTTGTTGGTATGATTATAATTGTACCTCTTGTGCGTGAAGCCTTTAATCTGCCGGACGGAGCAAATTTATTCTCGGCAATTATAGTTTTAACAGTTATGATATTACCGTCAGTAATATCAGTATCTGAAACTGCAATCAGAGCCGTACCAAAAGAATACGAAGAAGCATCACTTGCACTTGGAGCTACAAAGACAGAAACAGTTTTTAAAGTAATTGTTCCTGCAGCAAAAAGTGGAATACTTACTTCTGTTGTACTTGGTATCGGCAGAAGCATCGGTGAAGCTATGGCAGTTATGATGGTATCAGGTAACGTTGCTAATATGCCCGGACTTTTCAAAAGTGTTCGTTTCCTTACAACAGCCGTTGCAAGTGAAATGTCCTATTCATCAGGTTTGCAAAGAGAATCACTCTTCTCTATCGCATTGGTTCTGTTTGTATTCATATTGATAATTAACCTTGTGTTAAATCTGATAATAAAAAAGGATAAGGAGTGAGCATATGCAAGATAAAATATCAACAAGAAGAAAAGTTAAATGTGCTATCTTAAACATTTTGATGTACTTATCGGCAGGAATTATTTGCCTTATTCTTCTCGGACTTATAGGATATATCCTTTACAGAGGTTTGCCACATATTTCGCTCGAGTTTCTCACATCAAAACCGAGCCTTATCCGTGAAACTGTCGGCATACTTCCGAACATATTAAATACCATATATATTATTTTAATAACCCTTGTTATTGTACTTCCCATCGGTGTCGGAGCAGCAATATACTTAAATGAATATGCAGAAAATAAAAAGGTTGTCCGTATAATCGAGCTTGCAACCGAAACTCTTTCAGGTATTCCGTCAATTATTTATGGCTTAGTGGGTATGCTGATATTTGTTCAGTTTTTTTCACTTGGTACAAGCTTGCTTGCAGGTTCGCTTACACTTGTTATTATGACACTTCCAACAGTAATCAGAACAACTCAAGAGAGCTTGAAAACCGTTCCGCAAGGCTATCGTGAAGGCTCGCTTGCATTAGGTGCCGGAAAATGGTATATGATTAGAACGGTAGTACTTCCGTCAGCCGTTGACGGAATTGTAACAGGCTGTATTTTATCAATCGGAAGAATTGTTGGTGAAAGTGCGGCACTTCTCTTTACGGCAGGTATGGCAAACGAAGTTCTTGGAATTGTGGATGCAGTAAAGCCCGGCAATGCAGGCTCATCACTTACCGTAGCACTTTATATGTACGCAAAAGAACGAGGCGAATTTGAAATTGCATTTGCGATAGCAGCAATACTTTTGGTGCTTACTTTTGTAATCAATATGAGTGCAAAGCTAACGGCTAAAATGCTGAAAAAGAAAGGAGCAAACTAATGGGAATAATCACAGCAAAAAATCTAAATTTATGGTACACTACAAATCACGCCTTAAAGGATATTAACATAGAACTTCCCGAAAGACAGATTACAGCGTTAATCGGACCTTCGGGATGTGGCAAATCCACATTTTTGAAAAGTCTTAACCGTATGAATGATTTGGTTGAGGGATGCAGAATCGAGGGAGAAATCCGTCTTGACGGAGTTGACATTTACAAAGATATGGATGTCAATATTTTAAGAAAAAAGGTCGGTATGGTTTTCCAAAAGCCTAACCCGTTCCCGATGAGCATTTATGACAATATTGCATACGGTCCCCGTATTCACGGCATTAAGTCAAAAGTAGCCTTAGACGAAATAGTTGAACGCTCTTTAAG
>JAZPZI010000035.1:0-19212 GCA_045544615.1 Clostridia bacterium | reverse complement strand
GGAGCGTGCCACGCTCCTGTGGGCGGCAGACAAGGCAAAGCATTGGCTGACACAGACCCCACCGCATCTCCCGTCCCCATCGAAAAATTCGCAGATTTGGAGATGGATGGCAGAGAGGGTTTTCAAAATCTTCTCTGCCTGTGGGCGGCGGCATTGAAGCAAATTCGGTTGCGGAAAGGCTGTCGGTCACGCCGTATTTTGAGGATGTGGGTACTACCTGCAAGCCGAGAAAGACGGCAGAGGCTTCCGCAGAAGCCGCATACCCCCTCGGAGAGCGCAATGCTCTTTTGATGGCTCCGCTGTCAAAAGTGCTTTTGCGTTACTTTTGGCAAAAGTAACAAAACCAGCCGCTGCGGCGGCGAAAGGTATTTCAATCAAACTACCCCAAAACTGGAGGTGGCGCTTAAAAAACGAACAATCAGCGCAATGTCCGGTGACGGTGTCGTTGCTCACAACCGCCGTACCTACCTTGCGGAAAATGTAGACCCGACTCGCACCCATCTGAATATCGAATACTGCTACACACCCATCGAAGAAGCGTACCACCAACTGTTTGATGAAGCTCTCGCAGAATTTAATGCAAAGCAAAAACGCAAAGACCGCTGTATCGGAAACTACTACGAAAAAATCCGTAACGGCAAACAGGAAAAAACTTTCTATGAAGTGATTTTCCAAGTAGGCAACAAAGACGATATGGGAGCCGCTGGAGAGAACGCAGAGCTTGCAAAGACCATCCTGGACAAGTTCTACCGCAGCTTTTTGGAACGTAATCCTCAGCTCCATGTGTATTCTGCCCACCTCCACATGGATGAAGCTACGCCCCATCTGCACATCGACTTCATTCCCTTTACCACCGGAAGCAAGCGAGGACTTTCTACCCGTGTTTCTCTGAAACAGGCGCTTGCCGATCAAGGCATTACCGGCGAGGGACGTTCTCTGACAGAGCGTGACCTGTGGGTACAGAAAGAAAAAGAAGCCCTTGCGGAGATTATGTTGGAGCATGGCATCGAGTGGGAGCAGAAAGGCGAACACAAGGAGCATCTGAGTGTTCTGGAATTTAAGCGAGAAAAACGCAAAGAAGAACTTGCTGAATTGGAACAGAGCATCGAGCGAGTTCAGCAGCAACAGGTTTCCATTCAAGCTGTGGAACAAATCGAAGCCAAGCCCCTGCCGCTTAGCTCCAAGGTGGCAGTTGACAAAGAGGACTTTCAAAACCTCGTTACGGCGGCGCAGAAGTTTGTTGTGCAGGAGAAGCAGGAAGGCAAGCTGAAAAAGCTCTTGAAGGATGCCAAGAAAACCATTGCCGATCTGAAAGCGAAAATTGAATCGTTGGTAACGGAACTGTCGGCGGTAAAGGCAGAACTGGCACAATACAAGTCCGTCCGTGGCAAGCTCCGCACAGCGGATCTGGAGCAGGAAAATGATCGTCTCCGCAGCAGAGTCCGCACCTATGAGGATGTGATTTCCCGTAATAATCTGTGGCATTTCTTTAGCGGAAGCCGCAGCAAAAACCGCAACAGGGACGATGCCCGCTGATTCCCGTGTAGAGCTGGAAAAATCGTAAATTTTCAAATGGGAGCGTTCAAATCGTACCGCACATCGTTTGAGCGCTCCCCATCCAAAAAACAGCCCACTTTTACAGGTGATGAGCTGAGAAAAAATTGTGAAAAACAGGAGGTTTTATGAAAACAGGTCTTTCCAAGAAACAGAAAACTACAAACGTCTATTTTAATGAAGCAGACAGCATGATCGAGGTCTGTACCTACAATACCGCACTCAAAAACAGGCTCACAGAGTACGCCGGGAAATATCCCTCTGAGTGCCGTTTGATCGACGATGATGGAAACGGATGTCTGACCTTTGAGGTCAGCAAGGGGCGCTTCGGCTTCAAACTGACAGCCCCCTATGACGAAAACCGCCGCAAGGCGGCAAGCGAACTGGCAAAGAAAAACACCGAAAGATTAAGGAGGCAAGAACAATGAGAATACTATCCTGTGCTTTCAATATGGATACCGCCTGTGTGGAGCTGAAATTCGATGACGGCAGCATGATAGCGATTGACACAATCGCCGTGGAGAATGAGGTTGCCGACAATATGTATCAGCGGTCAGAGCTGGACTATCTGATCTACAATGACCCGGTAGCGTATGCCGAGCTGATACTGAACGGCGATCCCGAAACCTATCTGAAAACCGTAACCGAATACAAACCTTTGGATAGTTGACCATACGCCGCCCGTGGGAGAAAATCCTACGGGCGGTAATTGTTACTTTTCTGTGAAAGTCCTTGACAAACTTCGTTTAAACGAATATAATTATAATGGTTTTTTATAAGAACATGAGATTGCGTTGGGGTGTTTCAAATGAACGGCTATATTACAGTTCAAGAAGCTGCTGAAAAATGGGGTATTACGGAACGACAAGTTCAGATGCTATGTAAGGAAAATCGAATTGTCGGGGCAACAAGAATGAGCCGCATTTGGATCATTCCTGAAAATGCCGAGAAACCAACAAATGGTAAGCGGTCACAAGGCAGGAGGAAAGAATGATGCTTCAAAGCACCAAACACAGAATAGATATGATTGACTTGTCCTCTGCGCCATGGACAATGCATGAATTTTTTGCCGGTAGCGGTCTTGTTGCGTGCGGGCTGAAGGGTATGTTTGAACCTGTCTGGGCAAATGACATTAGCGAGCAGAAAGCAGCTGTATACGAGGCAAATTTGGGCACCAACCATTTCGTTCTTGGTGATATTAAAAACATCAAGGGGAGAGATTTACCCTTTGCGCATTTATCATGGGCAAGTTTTCCTTGTCAAGACCTTTCATTAGCTGGTTCTATTGGCGGTATTCACGCCTCAAGGAGCGGATTGGTATGGGAATGGTTGCGAGTTTTAGATGAAATGGATGTAAAGCCCAAAATTTTGGTGTTAGAGAATGTCTCCGGTCTTCTTTCGACTAACCATGGAGATAATTATCGCATCCTTCATTTGGCTCTTGTCGATCGAGGGTATCGGTGTGGGGCTATTCTTTTAAATGCATCCCACTTTGTTCCGCAATCCAGACCAAGAGTATTCATAATTGCGGTAAAGCAAGAGTGCCAAATTCCGCACGAACTGATCGGTGAAACTCCGTGCTGGCTCCATAATAAAGCTGCAACAGAGTTAGGGCGGTCTTTGCCAAACTGGATTTGGTGGAAAACTGAGAAACCGCCACGTCGGCATAAAGCACTGAAGGATATTGTTGAAACTGATATCCCCTTTGATAAAGACAGCGTGCTGCGGCTTGTTCCAGAACGACATCAAATAAAGTTGGCCGAACATGATACGATTTATGTGACAGGATACCGCAGAACACGTCACGGCGAACAACAACTTGAATTGCGGTTTGACGGAATTGCCGGATGCTTGCGCACACCCGAAGGTGGTAGCAGTAAACAATATCTGGTAGTAAAGAAAAATGGTGAAACTCATGCCCGATTGCTGACAGTTCGAGAAGCTGCTCGACTTATGGGGGCACCGGAAAGTTTTGTTCTTCCCGGTACTTATAATGACGGATATAAGGCAATGGGCGATGCGGTAGCTTTGCCTGTGGCTCAATTTATTGGAGAGAGATTTTTAACCAAAATTGCGGAGGCTATCTACAATGATTAATGCAGAAGAAAAGCTGAAAGCCTTTCAATCAGAAAACAATATTGTTACAAAAGGACCGCTTTCGGTTGTTGTGCAATTCACACGAATGGTAAAAGGAAAAGAATTTCCTCTTGATCCAAGTGACTTTAAAACAGAAAAAGAAGGTCAGGTCGCTGGATTAGGAGGAGGAAACCTTAAGAAAATATTGAAAGAACATGGTATCACTCAGCAATTGTCGTCAGAAGGCGGCAGAACGAGCCGAGGAAGCATGGGCTTAATGATTAAATACGTCGATTTTTTAAATGCGTGGAACGCAGAAGAAACCGTCGATTTGGAAGTTGTTGAAGATTTTTGGGCAGATCAAGTGAGAGAATATTTCAGAAACCAACCCTTTGTTTTAACTGCTGATACCTCCAAAACGATTGGTGCTAATTTGGATGAGTTGTTTGAGCAGGCTAAAAAGAGACAGAAGCAGAATCCTGGAACACAATATCTTGGAACTGTTCTTCAGCATTTAGTAGCTGCTAAACTCTGCCTGATTCTGCCGGAAGGTTCATTTGAAATTCACGGTGCCTCTGTTGCCGACGCTCCTACTGCTCGTAGTGGTGACTTTGTAATCAATAAAACTATAATTCACTGCACGACATCAGTAGGAGATCTCCTAATCAATAAGTGCCGAGCAAATATTGATAATGGTTTTAGGCCTGTTATTATAACGATTTTCGAGAGAGTTCAGACAGCACTTAATCAGATTGAAGATGCGGGACTTGCTGGTCGTATTGAAGTATGGGATATTCAACAGTTCCTATCTTCCAACGTTCATGAGCACAGCCTTTTTGATGAAGGCAGACAAAATGCCACATTGGGGACTATTATTGAAAATTACAATCTGATTGTTCATGAAAAAGAGACGGATCCAAGTCTTCGTATTGAGTTCGAGGCGAGGTAATTAGTGATGTCGGATGTTTTTGATCAAGAAAAACGGTCTGACATTATGCGGAAAGTCAAGTCGAAGAAGAACAAATCTACAGAGCTTCGCTTGATTGAGATATTCAAGCAGAATGGGATCACCGGCTGGAAACGAAATTATCCTGTCAAGGGACATCCCGACTTTGTGTTTTTGAAGCAAAAAATTGCAGTATTCGTGGATGGATGCTTTTGGCATGGACACGATTGCCGCAATACTCGTCCTGCAGATCATCAAGAGTATTGGCAGAAAAAACGAGAACGAAACATTAAACATGACCAAATAGTAACTGCAACGTTTGAAAAACGTGGTTGGATTGTATTGCGAATTTGGGAATGTGAACTTAAAAAGAAAAATGAAGCGGCCTTGATAGAAAGGTTATTAAACCTTGTTAAACTGTGAGGAAACGCTCATATCCAAGGAGGAATTGAAAGAATGCCTATTTCAGCAGTAGACTTATTTTGCGGCATAGGCGGCCTAACTCACGGTTTACAACTTTCGGGTATACCTGTAGTTGCGGGAATTGATGTAGAAAATTCATGCCGATATGCGTACGAACAAAATAATGATGCTCAATTTGTATTAAGAGATATCACACAGGTTTCAGGGGATGAACTAAGAAATTATTTTATCCCTAACACTATCAAAATTCTTGTCGGTTGCGCCCCTTGCCAGCCGTTTTCGACATACTCGCTTAGATACAACAAGAACGGCAAAAAAGATGACAAGTGGCGTTTGTTGTATTACTTCGCTGATTTAGCACAATCTGTCCTTCCCGAAATTATATCTATGGAAAATGTGCCTCAGTTAGTTCGTGAGAATGTGTTTAGAGATTTTTTACATCAATTACAAGAGTTAGGTTATCACTGTGCTTGGCAAATTGTTAATTGTGCTGACTATGGAGTTCCACAGTGCAGGAGGCGTTTGGTTTTACTCGCTTCAAGGTTAGGCGATATCGAATTGATTCCTCCAATCTATGATGAAGAACACTATTTAACTGTGCGAAACGCAATAGGTGATTTACCCGTCTTAGAAGATGGAGCTGTTGACCCCGTTGACCCGCTACACAGAGCAAGTCGCTTATCGGAAACCAATAGACAACGTATCCGTCAATCCGTTCCCGGCGGCTCTTGGAAAGATTGGGAGGATAATTTGAAATTGCCATGTCATAAAAAAACGACAGGAAAAGGTTACCGTGCAGTTTACGGACGTATGGAATGGGATAAACCTTCTCCGACAATCACAACGCAATATTATGGTTATGGGAATGGCAGATTTGGTCATCCAGAACAGGATCGTGCATTATCAATGCGTGAAGGCGCTTTGCTACAATCTTTTCCTGCAGATTATCAGTTTCTTGATCCTAATCATCAAGAAACAAATCGTAGTATCGGAGTACATATTGGAAATGCTGTTCCTGTAGAGCTTGGGCGGGCGATAGGTACAAGTATTTTAGAACATCTACACAATTTGGGGGTGGAATAATGGCAAGCAGAAAAGACCCTGTTTCAGAAGAACAAAAAGTTGCGGCAGAGGAACAAATTCGTGCATTACGCAAGGAAATTGATTATAATACACGTGACTACTCAATAGATTTTTTAATTCAGCAATTCCGTGATGATGAATTTTATATCCCTGATGAATATCAGAGACAGTATATTTGGAATGATGCCGATAAAAACAGATTTGTAGAATCAATTCTTTTGGGGCTTCCAATTCCTCTTATGTTCTTTTCAGATACTGAAGATGGGCGTTGTGAAATAATTGATGGCGCGCAACGAACCCAAGCAATGGAAGAATTCATGTCAGGTGATTTAATTCTTTCAGACTTAAAGAAACTGACATCACTTAATGGATTCTCCTATAACGATATTCCGGCATACTTTAGAAAAAAGTTTGATAAAACAAACATGCGTATTATCGTGCTGTCTGATGATACATCATTAGAAATCCGCCAAGAAATATTCAACCGAATTAATACAACCGGCAGGGAGGCTAATGCAAGCGAGATACGTCGTGGCAGTTTTAGAGGACCATTTATGGACTTTTTAATGGCCTGCACCAAAGATCCGCTCTTTGTCGAGGTGTGTCCAATAAGTGAGACTATGGCAAAACGATACGAACAGCTTGAGTTAGTAATTCGCTTCTTTGCATTTTTAGATCACTATCAAGAGTTCACACATCGTGTCGATAGTTTCTTGGATGAATACATTGAAAGTACCAAAGATTCGTTTGATCAAACAAAAATGAAGTCCGAATTTGACGCAATGCTTCGTTTTGTAAAAGAATATTTCCCGTATGGTTTTGCAAAAACTGCTAAAGCGAAATCTACTCCTCGAGTGCGATTCGAAGCAATTGCTGTTGGTGTTGCACTGGCTTTGCGAGAGAAACCTGATCTCACTCCTAAATCTATGGAATGGTTGGAATCTGAGGAGTTTCTGCGGCATACAACGACTCATGCGAGCAATTCGCCCGCAAGAGTCAGTGGGCGCATATTGTATGTTAAAGGCAAACTTCTTGAGGGTGTAGAGTAATGCAGGCAATTTTTGATATGTTCGATGAGCGTGTTCAAGAAATTGATCTTTACTTTGCTGCCATAAAGGAGTTGGATCAGGGCGCTACAAATCATACTACAGAAGCTCCGTACTTTAATTCCGAATTTATAAAAATTCTAAAAGCCAATACATTGCTGATGATCTACAACTTGGTGGAATCTACTGTAATGGGTGGCATCCTTGAAATTTACGATAAACTTAAGCAAGAAGGTCTTACATATTCTGGTGTTCGTAAAGAGATCAAGGACATTTGGTTTTCATATAAATTTCGGCAAGTATATGATCAACAAGCGCATTTCAATTCGTATAAAGGTAAAGCGTTGGAGATTGTTAATTCAATTCTGACTGGCGAAGTGATAGAGTTAGATCGAAAGGCTACTGCGATTAGCGGTAATCTTGATGCTCAACAGATAAGAAATGTGTGTAATGAACATGGGATCGTCTTTCAGACTGATGCAGCGAGTCGTGGCGGTATCGTACTTGAAACAGTCAAGGATCGCAGAAATGATCTTGCCCATGGAACACTTTCGTTTGCTGAATGCGGTAGAGACTATAGCCTTGATGATTTAGGTAAGATCAAAGATGAGACAGTGCTTTTTTTACGAGGCTTGTTAGCTGGGATGAAACAATACTATGACGAAAAGCAATATCAACTTAGTTAAGTAAGATGACGAAAAATGCCAGTCGGTGCCTGGTATTTCCTACCCGGTTATGCTATAATACATCCAATCCACCCGGAACAATTACCTTGTACTCCCCACGATACTTTATCACCCTTGATAAGATTTTGATAAGCATCCATCGTACAGCTATAATAATATGGGCAATCAAAATAATCAAAATAGCAGGTGCAATATCTTCTAAACAAAATTGTTTAAGATGCAAGTCCCTGCAACGAACAAGAATTATTGACCTTTTTGCCAAAGTACCATGTCTTCAGAAATGGAATGGAAATTGCTCAGGTAGTGAAGGAATTCACGTTTTTTAAGCATGAGTACAGTGTAAATGGACTTGGATGGCAGGTTCATGGCGATTTCTGGAATCATGAATATGAGATTACAAAAGGTGGAAACACCATAGCCACTGTTTCAAAGGAATGGATGACCTGGGGGGATGCATATGAAATTCAATTCGGGTCCGGCGTGGATGAAATTGCAGCATTAGCTGTGGTACTTGTGGTAGATGCCTGTATTGAGGCTCAGAGAAATAGCTAACATCTCAGATTGGAATAAAATGGCTAAGAAAATTCTTGAGAGACCGTGTAGCTTCTTTCTCAGGTGCTTATGCAGGCCAAGGAGTACATTTGCGGTGAAATTAACTGGTACATGCAGTTTGCTAAGATGCCGGATTCGGAGGATATAGAAGACTTGTAATAATTAATCATAAGGAAGAAGAGTAATTCTATGAATGTTTTTTATAAGTAACAGTACCTGTTATTTTTTTCCAGACGAGTTGTATGAGAAGCGGGGACAGTCAGATTATTCGTACACTGACCAGAAAGACGTTTTTCCAGCCTTGTAAATCCGTTGGCGAAGCGTTTGTTGATGTAAAGCAGTTTCTGGGCTGGTGCCGATTCAATGATTGTAAGCATCAAACTGAGCCGGGCTGTGCCATCAAAGAGACTATAGCAAACGGAGAACTGTCAAAGATGCTATAATCCAAAGGTACGCGAGAAACTGCATATTGCCATGCATAGTGATATGTTTCGACTGATGGAGGATACCGGAAAGCTGATCAACAGAGTTGTGGCATCATTTACTCTGACCGGGGTTATTCTGAGTGTGGATGCAACCATGACATTGGTGATTCTGGCCATGTCTGCAATTGTTATCGGCTTAACATTTTTCAGTAACGGGATTAAGAAGGAGTATTATTATACGCTGAACCCGATGGAACGAAAGGTAAGCTATATCAAGCGTGCATTCATGCTCCCGGATTATGCTAAAGAGCTTCGAATCTCTCATGTTTCCGAGAATTTGTTCGGGGAACATGATAAAAATGTCAAACAGCAAAAATCAGTAATCTGTCATTATGGAGCAAAGCTTACAGTACTGAATTTTATCCATAACGCGGTCAATCTTATGGGAGAGTTTGCAGAGTCGATGGCAGAAAACGTGAGAGAGGCCTTGCGGAAAAGCACTTTTTCTGAAAGCCTGCATAAACTTGCAAACTCTCTGGATACACAATTGACCAGGGAGTTTGATGATGAAGGTACTCAGATTTCGGGAGGTGAGCAGCAGAAAGTTGCTATCGCCCGTGCTTTTTTCAAGAATGCTGATATGATTATCCTGGATGAGCCATCAAGCGCATTGGATCCTGCTGCAGAATATGAGTTGAATAAGGCAATAACGTCTTATGCGGACTCACGAACCGTAATTTTCATCTCTCATCGTCTCTCCACTACTCGTCATGCAGACAGAATTTATATGTTTGATGGTGGAAAGATAATTGAGAGTGGTACCCATGATGAACTGATGGCGGTAAATGGGAAATATGCTTATATGTTTAGGTTACAGGCAGAGAAATATCAATAAATGATCTCTTGCCACTGCTAGTATCCGACCTTCCCCTGCTGCATACGAAGACCACGCCTTTTTTGTGCTAGCTGATATTCCTCCCGCTGGATATCATTTTCGATAATAAGGGAAGGAATAGGTGTTGGATTGTTGTTTTCATCCAAAGCAACCAGTACGATATAGGCGCGGTTGATAGGATAGCGCATACCATCGCTGCGCTCCACATACGTGTCCACCCGCACCTCCATGGAGGTGCGGCCTGTATACGTAATATATCCGATGAACACGATCAGGTCATTTACAAAGGCACCTGATTTGAATACCAGATTGTCGATGGAGGCAGTAGTCACTGTCTTAAGTCCTGTATGCCGCATGGCAACGATGGCTGCCACCTCATCTATCATTTTCAAAAGATTACCGCCAAATAACCGGCCGCCGCCGTTTAAGTCAGCTGGTTGAACCAGATGCACTTGCTCTGTTTTGGAATATAAAACAGTACGTCCTTGTGTAGTTGCATTTTCTTGCATTGTAAATCTCCCTTGCGATACCTGGTTATGACAGAGTGATGTCTTTCTGAAACATCACGAGTCGTTCACTGTATTTATTATAACCTTATTGCGATGTTAGGACAATAGTAATTTTATACATTGACTTCCGATTATGCTGTTGCTATAATTTGCTTACAGTATAGTCGGACGTAATAATTGCAACAAGAACCATGACAGAGGAAACAGACATGCAAAGATTATTGATTACAGGTTCATCAGGATTTTTGGGCAGCAGGATCGTAGAGTTCTACAAGGCAAGGTATGAGATTTTTGCGCCGACACACAATGAATTAGACATAACAGATGAAGAAGATGTCCTCCTTAAGTTCGAACAATATAAACCGGACTTTGTGATTCATTGTGCGGCTATCTCAGATGTGGGAACATGTGAGCGGGAACCGGAGCAATCCTGGAAAATAAATGTAGACGGAAGCAAAAATATAGCAAAAGCATCTGCCCGGATTCAGGCGAAATGCATTATGTGCAGCTCTGACCAGGTCTATTTTCAGGAGGTAGCAAGTGATTTTAGGGGGACTGCAGGCTATGTAAACTTGAGAGGACACACTGAAGATGAAAAGCTTGTTCCTGCTAATGTATATGGAAGAGAAAAACTGAAGGCGGAGGAAGAATGCCTGAGACTTAATCCGAATTGTGTGATGCTTCGGCTATCCTGGATGTACGATATCCACACTTTAAGACAAACGGAGCGCAATGACTTTATTCGTACACTGCTTCAGAAGCTGCAAGGCAATGAGCAATTAAGTTATCCGGTTCACGACATGCGTGGGATAACGGACGTGAATGAAGTAGTACAGAATATGGAAAAGGCGTTTCAGTTAAAGGGCGGCGTCTATAATTTCGGTGCTCCAAATGATCAAAGTACATATGAAACTGCTTTGAAACTATTTGAAAATCTTGGCTGGGATGTCTCTCGATTGCAAAAGAATGAGGAAGCGTTTGCTGTAAGCCCCAGAAATCTCTGTATGAGTCAGAGAAAGATAAATGATAGTGGGATTTGTTTTTCTTCGACGTTGGAAGGGTTAATTAGGAATCTCACCCAAGTTTGCAGCTGTTGCATATTGCATTTAATAAATTAAAACTAGGAGGATTTAAAATGGTATTGGCAGAAATTTTCAGTAATGATATGATTTTTCAACGTAACAAGGAAATTTGTATTTTCGGAACAGGTGAGGGAAAGGGCAAGGCAGAATTTTGCGGTAATTCTGTTGAATTTGAGTCTGAAAACGGTGAATTCCGTGGATATCTTCCTCCAATGGAGGCAGGCGGTCCCTACGAGCTTAAAGTCACTTTAAACGGTGAGGAAACCATTTTTTCAAATATACTTGTTGGTGATGTTTACTTTGCAGGTGGACAGTCCAACATGTATCTTCTGCTTCGAAGCACATGTGATATTGAACTTGAGGACAACCCCAATATCAGATTTTTCACCGAGCCACATTCGTACTACTACGAGAACCACAGACTTTGTGATCTTGCAGTATGGCATGAATGCAAGGGTGAGGATGCAATGGGATTTTCTGCAATAGGCTATTATTTTGCAAAGCACCTATATGTAAACACAGGTGTGCCTGTTGGTGTAATTTCCTGTAACTGGGGCTCATCCCGAGTAGATGCGTGGACAGCACCTGAGATTGTTGAAACGGAAGAATATCAAGCACTTATGCCCGTTAAAGGAAAAAGCTACTATGCACGACTTTTTAATCAGGAATCCTGGCTATATAAAAACAAGCTTTTAAATGTTGCGCCCTTTGCGGTAAACGGAGTTTTGTGGTATCAGGGTGAAAGTAACACCCAGAAGGAAGAAAGTGTTACATACGGCACACGCCTTGATATTATGATTAAAAACTGGCGAGAGCTCTGGAATGACAATCTGCCATTTTACTGTGTACAGATTATGCCCTATGTGAATAATGATGATACAGACTGGGGTGCAATACGTCAGGGTATTGAATACGTTTCCAAAAATACGGACAATGTGTATATGACCACCCTTGTAAAAACAGGTGAGGCAAGGCTTATACACCCAACACGTAAAAAAGAGGTTTCCGTTGCACTTGCAAAGGCGGTTTTATGCGAACAGTTCGGCATAAAGCAAGAATACTGCGGTCCTGTTTTCGATACAGCAGAATGGATAGAAAACGGTGTAAAAATTACCTTTACACATTGCGATAAGCTTGAAATTCGCGGTGATTATTTAGAAGATACCTATGTTTATAACGAGGTTGGTGTGGCATTTACAGTGCATCCCGAAATTTCAGGCAACACCCTTACCCTTAAATGGGAAGAGGGCGTTGTGGCTTCAAGCGTATCTATGGGCTATGGCAATAACCCAACCCACAACCTTTATAACGGTGAAGGCTACCTGGCATCACCATTTAACATTGCAAATGAAGAAATGGCTGACGGAGCAACAGATGTAGAGGAAGTTGATAACTACGTAGGCTGATAAAAAAGGCTGTCAACATAATTGATATGTTGACAGCTGTTTTTTTAGTGCGCCCGCCGGGCACACTTTCTTGTTATTCAGATGCTTTCTGGATTTCAAGCACCTGTCTTTGTGATTTCAAAATATCTTCGGTGTTCATTATGGTTTTTACACCGTTGATTTCCGAAATAAAGTCCCTAAGATATTCGCTTTTACTGTTTGGGCATTCAATAATTTCTTCCTCGTTTTTGAATATGTGAATTTCGTTGTTTGCAATATTGAACTTTAAAAGTCCCTTTGTGCCCCAGAAGTAAAAGTCCCAGTATGTTGGCATTATGTCGTTAAATTTCGGTGCGGCGTAGGAAACGTCAGCCATTAAGGCGATACCGTCAAATTCCGCCATAAACTGACCGCAGTCTTTAAAGTCCGGCTCTTTGTCCGCAAAGGCGTTCCATGTCTTTGCACAGTTTACCTTTGTAAGGTTTTTGCCTGTAATAAAGCGTACAAGGTCAACACCGTGGATTGCAATGTCGTTTATTGTGCCGCCGTGCTTACCCTCTTCAAAGTACCACATTGGGCGGTTGCCGTAGTCAAGGCAATGCTGACCTGTAAAGGTTACATTTTTTATTTCGCCTATTTCACCGCTTTTTATAATTTCACACACCTTTGGTACCTGTGGAAGATAGCGCAAATCCAGCATACAGCAAACCTGCAAGTTCTTTTCCTTTGACAATTTTTCAATTTCGGAAAGCTCATCCAAATCGGTGCATATTGGTTTGTCGCAAATTACGTGCTTGCCTGCCTTAAGGGCATCTGTTACCATTTTACCTCTTTTGCCGTAATAGTCGCCTATTGCTACTGCATCAACATCTGCATCCTTTAAAATTTCTTCGTAGGAATTAAAGTTAAAATTTGCTCTAAGGCTTTCTTCAGCCTGCTTTTTAGCATCTTCATTTTCTTCAAAACAGCCTACTAGCTTAATGTCTTTACTTTCAATAACGGAATTGTAAAGACCAAGAATGTGTGGGTGTCTGAAGCCTGCAAAAGCTATATTCATAATCTTAACCTCTCTTTACAATTTCTTCCTTACCGCTTTCAAGTGAACGATAAATTGCATTCATAAAGTATACAGGTGCAAAGAATTCGTCATAGCTCTGTGGCTGTTCGCCACCCGTAAGAATAGTGTAAAATTCTGCAAATTCCTTTGCGGAAACATTTTCCAGAGTAACCGGTTTTGCAACAAAGTCATTTTCACAGCTTATGGATGCAAAATAATTATAGTTGCCGTTTACATATTCCATATTAACATCATATTCGTCGTAACGTACTGTGCAGGTTACAATATTTCCGTTTTTAAAAGCTATTACGGAATTTGGGAAGTAACCGAAAACCTCACTTGTCATCTGTACAAGATGCTGTGAATAGAAGAAGAAGTCACCGTATGCATTTTCCAAGCTGATGGGTGAACGAAGAAAACCGCCGTAAACCTCGCCGTATGTCTTTTCCGCAACTGCCTTTTTAAGCGCTGTAATTGCATCCGGATGCTTAAGTGTAGAGCCGCCGCTTATTTTAATGTTGTTTTTAATAAGCTCTGCCTTAAATTTTTCCGCATCCTTTTCGGAAACCGTAACAGGCTTGTCTATAAACATAGGTATGCCCGATGCAATGTATGGCTTTAGGTATTTGTAATGGTTATCTCCATGGCGGGCAGTGTTTATGATGCCGTCAACCTTGCCGACAAATTCGTCATAGCTTTCGGCAACATTTACACCAAATTCGTCCTTTAATTTGTTTGCAGCTTCCATATCCTCACTGAAAACACCAATAACCTCTACATCTGAAAATTTTTCATTTTCTTTCATTACTTTTAAAAAGTTATTCGCGTGTGAGTTCTCACATCCGAGTATAGCTATTTTATACATTTTTAGTCCTCCTAAAATTTAACGGGCAACGGATTTTCGGCGTGCACCTGTTCAATAACACTTATAACCATAGCGGCATATTCAGGCTTGATTACCATTTCCTTGTTGTTTACAATTGCCTCGTACATCATTTCGTAGAAAAGCTTTGTACCTGTGTCGAATGCTGTGCCCTTGGTTGCGCCCTTTTCCACGTGCTTTTTAAGGTCTTCTCTGCAGTACACAGGCAAGCCCTCTTCGTCCTTAAGGGGTGTTAAAATAAGCTTTTGTTCAGGGTTTTCACCGTCTGCAATATATGTCATTTCCCATTCGCTTTGAGATGTTTTAAAGGTACCTCTTGAGCCTAAAATTTTAATTGTAGATGCGGCATAAGCATCTATTGAAGATACTTCAATGTCAACAAGTGGCTTGTTTGGCGCTGTAATAAGAATTTTTGCATAGTCGTCAGAGTCACCGCTTGACAAAACATGGTCAAGGCTTGAATACACAACCTTAAAACCGGGGTCAAAGTCTAAAAATGCCAGACCGTAGCCAATTGGATGTGGACCTGTGTTGTAGATGTTACCGCCCATTTCAACTTGTGCTGTTTGCCAGTCCCATCTTCTTGAAAAGCTGTTGTATGTAATGTCAATCTGCTTTATTTTACCAAGCTTTCCGCTTTCAGCAACTTCCTTTGCATTAACAAAGAAGGGAGCAAAAAGTGACTGATGGAATACACCAAGCTTAAGATTATTTTCATTTGCTATTTTAATAAGGTTGTCACATTCATAACGGTTTCGTGCAAAAGGCTTTTCTGTTGCTACGTTAAAGCCGTTTTCAAGTAAATCCTTTGCAATACGGTAGTGATCTTTGGACATTGATGCATTTACGACAAGGTCAATATCCTTTCTGCCGTAAAGCTCTGTATGACATGCAAAAACTTCACAACCCGGATATTCCTCCAAAGCTCTTTTACGTCTTTCTTCGTCTGTTTCAACTATTGCAACTACGTTAAAAAGTGTGTTGATTTCTGACTTGAAGTATGTGCCGTGGATGTTACGTCCGCTTCTGCCTTGGCCGATTATGGCAACGTTCAATTTATTCATAAATAAAACCTCCTTGTTATTTTTTCTTTATCATAAACCATATTTTTTGAAAAGTATATAATTGAAAATCTGTTTTTATATTGCAAAAAGTGTGAAACGGGTTTATAATCAGTAAAGTTCAGGAGGTGAGGATGTGTTTAAAATTTATTCGTTTTCAGAAGATGAAACCATAACCCAAAGACATAGTATGATATACAGTCCTAGTGATGACAATTTTCATTTTCACACTCACGATATATGTGAACTGATTTTTTTGAAAAGTGGTAATATTTCTGCGGTAATTGGTGAAAAAACCTATAAAATGCCAAAGGACAGCCTTGTGTTTTTCCGCACTAACATTCCCCACCGCATAAGAATTGACGGCAGTGAAATTTACGAGAGGTATAATATTTTATTTGACGAAAATAAAATTGCAAACGGGATTTTTCACAAGCTTCCCAAAGAGCTTGATATTATAAACTGCAGCGGAAAGAGGCAAATACAGGAACTTTTTGAAAAAATTGATTTTTATTACGGTAAGCTGGAAGAGGAAGACTATAAAATTCTTGTTAAAAACCTTGTGGAGGAGCTTTTGTTTAATCTTTATGCAGAGCCTATTGAGGAATTTAACGTTAACCAAAGCAATGTTCACCCCACCATACAACGTGCCGTGGATTACATAAACAGCCATTATAAAGAGCCCGTTACAATAGACGATATAAGCCGTGAGGTTTGTGTTACGAAAAGTCATCTGCATCACCTTTTTATGGAAAATATGAAGATAAGTCCCAAAAAGTATATAAATATGAAGCGGCTTTCAAAGGCGCAACAGCTTATCGCAATGGGGGAAAAGCCTACGGAAATTTATACGGAGTGCGGTTTTACGGACTACGGCACTTTTTTTAGAAATTATACAAAGTATTTTGGCTTTACTCCCTCACAAAGGGATGAAATTATACTGGCACGTGTAATAGAATCGTAGTTTTTGCAATATATAAAGTGGCCTTTTGCTATTGACATTCCAAAATATGCCTATGGATATAAAAATATCTTCTTTTGCTGAATAATGCAAGTGAAGTGAAAAGTTTACTTCCACTTCAAAATAAGGCTGTGTGGCGAATTTTTCTATTCGCCACACAACCTTGCTTTTAATCAAGAGAAAATTCAAGATTTGATTTTGGCCTTTCCATTGCCCATTTGCCTGTTGTGAAGTCAGGTATTGCAACGGGCATACCGCCTTTTTGTATTGATTCCTCGGAAAGTGGAGTTATACTCATCCAGCTTGCTGTATCGTACGTGTCTATTGGCGGTTCTTCTTGTTTTTTTACACTTTCAAAGAATGCTGAAAGAACCATATAGTCCATGCCGCCATGGCCTGACTTTGCGGCTGCATCACCGTACTTTTTCCATAGGGGATGCATATTTTTTTCACGGTATTCAACACCGTTTTTATATTGTGGTGACCAGTCAAATTCTTCTTCGGCCTTTATGTGTTCTCCGTTATTGGGGAAGAAGAAGGAGTCGTTGTCTTCAAAATATGAACCATTTGTTCCTCGCACTGTAAAACCTCTTGAATATGCTCTCGGTAAGGTTGTGTCAAGGGTAAGCACAATTGTTGAACCGTCTGCACAGGTTATAACTGTTGTAACAATGTCGCCCTGAGCAAAAACTGTATTTTCAAGATATGGGTAATCTTCAATGTGCTCTTTTACATAATCGGTAAGACCACGTGCCTTTGAGGCAGTAGATGTAAGTTTAACCATTCGGTTTCCGCGGTTTATTTTAAGCACGTTTGCAATTGGTCCAAGTTCATGTGTGGGATAGTTTTCGCAGTTTCTGTTTATGTAGTTTCTCAAGCGGTAATGGTATCTTTCATTGCCGTGTGTTATTTCGTCAGCAAGGTAGTGATGGTATCCGCCACTGCAATGTACGATTTCACCGAAAAGGCCTTCTTTCACCATTTTAAGTACAGTAAGCTCACGTTTTCCGTAACAGCAGTTTTCAAGCATCATACAGGGAACGCCTGTTTCTTCATAAGCCCTTACAAGTCTGAAGCAATCTTCCAGCGAATATGCACCGCCTACCTCAATACCGGGGCGGATTCCTTTTTTCATAGCCTTTATTGCAAGGGGAATGTGTGTTTCCCAGTAGGTCATTATTATAACACAGTCTATGTCGAGGTTAAAAATATCATCCTCGTTTTTTGTGCATAATGGTGTTTTACCTGTTTTTTCTTCCACAATTTTTTTGCCTTGTTCAAGTCTTGCTTCGTCTATTTCACATAAAGCTGCAACTTCAACGTTGTCAAAGCTGTCAATTACGGTTTTAAGCATATTTCTGCCTCTACCGCCAAGACCGATATAACCAAGCTTAATCATTTTCAAAACTCCTTTACAAACGAAAATTTATATGTTACACTTAGAATAACATACTGAATTTATAAATCAAGCTAAAAAAAGATACAAAAAGTATAAAAAAGGATATCACAGAGGAAATATGTATTACGAACCTGAAAAATTTTTAAAAGTAAAAAGTATTAACAGTATATTTACCAGAGACTATGGGGAAGAACATTACTTTAAGGGAGAACGTCATGACTTCTGGGAAATGGTGTATGTAGAAAGGGGAAAGCTTACGGTTGCTGAGGATGAAAATGTATATGAGCTTTCAGCAGGGCAGGCAATTTTTCACGCACCAATGGAATTTCACAGATTCTGGGCGAAAAAGACAGAGCCTCCGACTGTATTTAAAATAATATCCTTCAGTCTTGATACAAATGTTGAACATAATTTGTCGGAGGGCGTTTTTACCATGAACAGAAGCCTCGCCGAAAAGTTAGAAAATGCTTATGCCCAAATAGACAACAGTTTTGAACATATTGAGGCAATTTCTAAAAAGCTAAATAACAGTCCCATAGAAGAAATAATAGCAATTAAAATGTTAGAACTCTTTTTACTTTCTGTTATTTTTGAATCTTCACCTGAATACAAAAAAGATGCAACCCTGTCTGCACGAAGATACAGCGAAATAATTAATTTTATGAATGCGAATATATGTGAAAATATATTACTTGAGGATATATCAAAGGGAACACACATAAGCTCGAGCTACATAAAGAAACTTTTTAAAAATTATGCAGGATGCGGTGTTATGCATTATTTTACAAGGCTTAAAATAATACATTCTCTGAATTTTATTAAACAGGGAATGCCTATAAATGAGATAAGTGAAAAATTATCCTTTTCAAGCCCTAACTATTTTTCTTCGGTGTTTAAAAGGGAAATGGGCATTTTACCATCGCACTACATACAAAGAAATTAAGTGAAGTGAAATAATTGTTACTGTTCACAGGCCAACGTAATCATTAGGCAAAATGCTGAATTTTAAAAATTTATTTTGTGGATAAGTTAAAGTCCTCAGAAAAAACGTGTTGATTGTTTTTCTGAGGACTATTTTTCAGCATAGTTATCCACCATTTTCTTTTCTTCTTGTGATCTTTGAGGCTATTACCAATCTTATTGTGTCTGCTTCGATGTATGTTTTCTACAATTATCCACAGTCAAAATG
>JAZPZI010000034.1:0-3992 GCA_045544615.1 Clostridia bacterium | reverse complement strand
AAAAAGCTTTTAAGAACTTTATGGGATCGCAGACTCTCGGTCGTTTCTTCACGGGATCCTGCACCGTGTAAAAGGATAACTAAAGGATATTTTTTCTCTTCACAAAATCCTTGCGGATACGAAATTAAATAAGTTAGTCCTTCGAAAACTTTTTCTTCCATAATTTTAACCTCTTATGATATTTTATCGGAATTATATCACAACTAATCTAAAAAGACAATAACAACAGTATAAATCTCCTCAAAATACAGATAGTAAGAACACAATTTGTAATTTAAGGAGAAATGTATATATGAAAGCAACTGGAATAGTTCGTAGAATAGAGGAATGTGTTATAATAGGACAAAAGTTGTCGAAACCCGCATAAACACTGGGGTTTTTGTAAGTTTGCCCTATTGAACACAAGGGTGTCAAAAGAAGGTTTTCAGGCGAGTTTTATACATGGCAAAAACGAGGTGAATTGATATGCCCCCTGTCTACTTGACAGGGGAGCATATCAGGGTTCCAAAGGTCTTTATATATCAGTAAATCTATTTTTATGTTGGGCAGTTGTTTTGCACCGCCGTATTGTTGTCAACCCTTATCGAACCGTATCATATTACTTTTTCTCCATTTACAAACACATTTTTTATCCGAATATCTTCATCGAAAACAATAATATCCGCATCCATGCCGACAGCTAAAGTGCCTTTGTTCAGGTTTAATATTCTCGAAGGGACCTGCGTTATCATCTTCACTGCTTCTACTATAGGTATACCTACGCTTTTTACCATTGTGCGCACCAACAAATCTGCTGTTGCAATGCTACCTGCAAAAGCACTGCGGTCTGCCAACTTGCATACACCGTCTTCGATGATAAATTCTGTGCCCAATGTTTTTCCAGATGTTATATCTGTTCCTGTCAGCGCAAGACTGTCTGTCACCAATGCCACCTTGTCGGTTCCTTTGATTTTGAGTATCAATTTTATAAGTTCAATCGGCAGATGCTTGCCGTCGGCAATGATTTCCACATACATATCATCTGATAAATAAGCGGTTTCGATCACACCGAGCCGTCTGAAGCCTTGCTTTCGGCTAACGGTAGAGGTACAGGAATACAGATGCGTGATAAGGTTGCAGCCGTTATCAATTGCCGTAAGCATATCTTCATAAACTGCATCTGTGTGCCCTGCAGATGCTATGATACCACGCGTGGTTATATATTTGCAAAAGTCACCGTTCTCATCCATTTCGGGCGCATAAGTCCAACGCACGATGCAGTTTTCTGCTTCTTCGATCAAGCCTTCATATTGCTTTGGGTCGGGCGGCGTAATAAAGTCCGAGCATTGCCCGCCGCACTGTGCTGCGGAAAGATAGGGACCTTCCAAATGCAGACCCACCAAATTGGTTTTAAGCTTTGGGCTATTTTGCGCCTTTTTCATTTCGAGGACAGATTGACGCATAATCTCAAAGGGTGCCGCCGAAACGGTGGGGCAGATTGCGGTCGTTCCGTGTCTGAGGTGAAAATTGCAACCATTTACGATGTCGTCGGCGCTTCCGAAAAACTCATAGCCTGCTCCGCCGTGGGTGTGCATATCAATAAATCCTGCGGATACGTAGAGACCGGTTTTATCATATTCTTCGTCAAAGGGAAGTTCCTTATCGGTCACCGCTGTTATGCGGCTGTTTTCGAAATAAACGTAGCCCGAAAAAAGCCGATCGCCCAAAATGATTTTATCACTTTTAATTCGAGTGATACCAGTCTTTATATTTTTCATATTTTCTTCTTTCTTAAATCAAAGAACTGCTATCCTGATCGAGATATAAGATAGCGCTGTTATGCTTTCTCAGTATGGTTGCGGGGCAATCCTCGTTTATCTCACCGTTGAGTGTTCTTGAAACTGCTTTTGCTTTTGTAATGGCAGGAACAATGCAAAAGAGATTTTTTCCCGAAAACAAGGTGGGACAGGTGAGAGTGATTGCGTGGGTCGGAACGTCAGAGAGTGTCTTAAAGCAGCCGTCGTTGACCTGTTGCTGACGGCAGATTTCGTCAAGCTCGACCACCTTGACTGCTTGTTCGTCCTTAAAATCTGCAACCCACGGGTCGTTAAATGCAATGTGTCCGTTTTCTCCGATTCCCATTACAACAACGTCGGTCGGATTGCTTTTAAGAAGCTGACCGTAGCGTTCACATTCTTTCTTAGAATCAGCCGCCGTTCCGTTGATATGATTAACGCTTTTGAAGGGCACTTTATCAAAAATGTGCTGATCTAAAAACGTGCCGAAGCTTTTATCGGAATTTTCGGCAGACAGACCGATATATTCATCCATATGATAAGCAGAGATGCGCGACCAATCAATATCATCAAAAGCAATTAGTTGCTCCAAAACTTCGTTTTGCGACGGTGCTGCCGCGAAAATGATATTGATTTCTGATTTTTCTGCCAAAAGCGCCAATATTTTTTGGCGTATATCCGAGGCGGCCGTACGACCCATTTCGTCTCTTGAACGGGAAATCTTTACTTCAAGCTGATCCACTTTCATATTTCTTTCTCCTTTTGTGTCTGAAATTACAAATTTTCGATTTGTAATTATAGAATAGCACACATAATTTGCAAATGAAATGGCAAAAACTACATTTTATATTGCAAAAACTGAACAAACGTGTTATCTTAAAATAAAAAGAGCGATCTTAAGGTTTGTGATAAAATCAGTATTATAATTTCAAAAAACAAAGAGGGTGAGAGCTTGTCGTTTGATTCTTATCAATTTGAAACAAACCGACTTCACTTTAAACATGAATTGTCGGTGCATTTACCGTGTAGCGCCTATGCCAAGCACGCACACAAGATGTTTGAATTGTTATATTTTGTCAGCGGTGATGCCACACAGATCATCGAAGACCGTAAGCATAAGTTAAAAAGCGGCGATCTTGTTCTTATTCCGCCCTTTAAATATCATTTTGTTCAGATAGACTCCCCGTCGGATTATGAGCGATATGACATCCTGTTTGATGAGCATATTGTGGACGAAGAAAGCGTGTCTCGGTTTTTCAATGATGCAGATGTGATTAACCTTAATAATATCCCTCTTGCGCGAGATATTTTGCAAAAAACGGATTATTATTATCAAAATCTTGCGTCTGACGATTTTCTAAAGGTCATGACACATCTCTTGTGTGAACTTTTTTATATACTGAAACTAACCTCTTGCAAACAAGAGAGGGATCCACTTGTTGCAACGAATCCCGCGTTATCCAAAGCACTTCGTTATATTAATAAAAATCTTGTCACCCTTTCTGATCTGGACGAGGTAGCAGAGCATTGCTTTGTTTCCAATAGCTACTTATTTCGTCTTTTCAAAAAAGAGCTGCATCAAACGCCCAAGAAGTACATAACCAATAAACGGTTACTGTTAGCGCAATCAAAACTGGTCAATGGAGAAAAACCGACAATGGTTTATGCTTCCTGTGGATTTAGCGATTATACTACTTTCTATAGGAATTATATTGATTTTTTCGGCTATCCACCATCAAAAACACAACCGTCACAATAAATAATCAAAATTATTGCAGTATAAATTCCCACGAGTTACAAATAATAGTATCACGATTTGAATTTAAAGGAGATTTATATATGAAAGCAACAGGTATTGTACGCCGTATAGACGATCTTGGGAGAGTCGTTATCCCGAAGGAAATTCGGCGGACTTTACGGATCCGTGAGGGAGATCCTCTTGAAATTTTCACAAACAAAGAGGGAGAGGTCATCTTTAAGAAATATTCTCCTATCAGCGAGCTTTCCTCCTTTTCCGGAGAATATGCGGCGGCGCTGGGAGCTGTTACCGGCTTTGCTTGCGTGATCACCGACCGAGACAACGTGATCGCCTTTTCCGGCGCAGGAAAACGGGAGGCCATGGACAAGCCACTCTCTGCCCGTTGCGAAGAGGTGATCTCCAGTCGGCGGCCGTTTTTGGCAGACGGCGAGCACGCCTCTTTTCCCCTATTACGGGAT
>JAZPZI010000033.1:0-88299 GCA_045544615.1 Clostridia bacterium | reverse complement strand
TGGCCCGTTGGTCAAGCGGTTAAGACACCGCCCTTTCACGGCGGTAACGCGGGTTCGATTCCCGCACGGGTCACCATTTAAAAGCCTTTCGATGATACATTGAAAGGCTTTTAAATCCATAAGGGCCATTAGCTCAGTTGGTTAGAGCATCCGGCTCATAACCGGACGGTCCAAGGTTCGAGTCCTTGATGGCCCACCAAAAATCCGTACACGACAGTGTGCGGATTTTTACTTATCATATATTCACTATATGCGTTTTATTTTTACTTTTTTGAGCTTTATAATTGTGTTTTATAGCAAAAATTGACATTATTTTATTATTGTGATATAATAATAAAGAAAGGAGATTATGTTATGAGTGACTTTAAAAAACAAATAGAAGAAGATATTAAAGAATATCAACAAAACTTTCCTTACATTTCAAACATTATTAAGGACGAGTGGGCTTTTAATTATTGGGTTCTTGATAAATTGTTTTATGAAGATGAGGAATTGATTGAAGAGAAAATTATAGATTATCATGATTTAGGAATAGATGCATATGTGATTTATGAAGATACAAAAGATATTTATTTAATTCAAAATAAGTATTTTTCAAATTCAACGTCTTTAACTGCAGAATATGTTAAAAATGATTTCTTAATTAGAGCAATTACAGCGTTGGAAAATGGTACTTATAAAAAATCTGCGGAATTGCAAAATGAGTTTACGAAATATAAGGCTCATCCTGATTTCACGGTTCATTTGCAACTTTTTGTGACCAATAATTTGCGTTGTAAGGAAGCAGACGAATATGTGAAACGTTTTAATGTAGAGCATCCTAAATATCGAGCATCAATTTTTTACCTTGATGATATTGCTGAAAAGTACTATGGTGAGATTAAACAGGTTAAGAAGAATATAACTGTAAACGTGCAGAGTGTTAATAAGGGTACAATATTAAATATTAATACTGATGATTATAAGTTAGAAAATGTCATTGATGCTCGATATGTTTTAACTCCCGTTGTGTCAGTATATAGACTCTATCGAGATGCAATAGAAAAGGGATATCCTATTTTTGACAAGAATATCCGTGAATATTTAGGTAACAGAGGAGTTAATAAAAATATGTACGCAACATTGTTAGATTCAGAAGACAGAAAAAATTTTTTCTATTATAACAATGGTGTGACAATTATTTGTGATAGTATGGGAAAGATAAATACTCAAGCATCTCCATATAATATGAATGCTTACTTCGATATAACAAATCCACAGATTGTAAACGGATGTCAAACTGTTAACACGATATATGAAGCATTAAAGAATGTAGATCCAGCACAACTAGAAAGAGAATATAAAGATTCTTTTGTGATGTTAAAAATTCTGGAAATAGATCAGAGTAATACATATGAGGATTCTTTATATAAGAACATTGTTAGATTTAATAATTCACAAAATCCTATTGATGAAAAAACTTTTGTTGCGAATACGGATATTTTTGTCAGATTACAACGAGAATTTGAAGAAAAGGGATTTTTATTGTTAATTAAACAGAGTGACAAAAATAGATTTACAGAGAAATATAAGGTTCTTACAAAATTAAAGCAATTAGCCGCTGAAAGAGTCATGAGGTTTGGATTAAATGAAATAAAAAAAGTAAGTGATGTGTATATTCCTTTAGAAAAGTTTTTACAGGTAATAAATGCCTATGTGGCCGGTGGACATATTGCTTATATGAAAAAAAGTAATATGCTAAAGTTTGGTAGCGAACAGTATAATACTGCTATAGAATTTATTAAAAATGGTTCTGTGACTAATGATGTAATGCTTGATTTGTTTATGCTATATAAAAGAGCAGAACAAGCAAAAAAAGAGAAAAGGGATAGCCGAGCACCAATACCGTACTATTTAATTGATGCATTTGCACGGCATGAGTGTGAAGAAAAACAGGTTGAAAAGATAGTTGAAAGTTTAAGTAGTTCAGAAAAGGTTGAAAGAATAATAAATTTATATACAGCGGTCACAAAAGGATATTGTAGTGAGTATTATAAGAAATACGGGATAGACTATAATAAAATGATAAAAAGAAGTGTAGACTATAGCATATTAGATTCTCTTAGGGACACATTTGATTTTGTTTTGTGATAAAAAGGCACTAAGTTAAAAGTGCCTTTTTAATATTATTTAGCTTTTAAGAGAATTCTTTTGTTGTTGTATATATTCGACAACGTATTAGATTCAATATTATCATATAAGAAATGAATGATAGAGTGAGGAGAAATTATGAAAAAAATTGTTCCTTTTATCCTTTTCGTCCTTCTTTCTGCTTGTACCGAGCCGATTGTTGATGAGCCGGAACATTCCTTCATAAACCCACATGGTATCATACTTTTTGAAAGAATTGCAGTTCCTGAAGGGTATGAAAGAGTGCCGGCAGAAGAGGGAAGCCTTGCACAATTTTTAAGAAACTATGAGTTAAAACCCGATGGCGAGCCGGTGCTTTTGTATGATGGCAGAAAAAAGGGAAACCAGCGAGCACATGTTGCGGTTTTCAAACTCCCAATAGAGAATGAAGACCTTCAGCAATGTGCAGATTCTGTAATGCGTGTTTTTGCTGAATACTACTGGCACAGCGGTCAGCACGAAAAAATCGCTTTTCGTTTTACCGACGGATTTTTGTGTGAATACTCCAAGTGGAAGGAAGGCTACAGGGTCAAGTTTTCTGATAACGGCACAAGCTGGCAAAAAAGCGCAGGGTATGATGAATCATACGACACCTTCAAAAAATACTTGAGGATAGTGTTCAGCTATGCCGGAACATACTCGATGGATGAGTATGAATCGGAGACGATTCCGCTATCTGAGCTTGAAGTGGGCGATGTTATTTTAAAAGGCGGGAGCCCGGGTCATGTTGTTATGGTAGTGGATGTCTGCAAGAATGCTGACGGTAAAAAAGCTTTTTTGTTGGCACAGGGTTATATGCCGGCACAGGAGTTCCATGTTATTTCAAATCCTGAGCATCCAGATGATCCATGGTATTATGAAGGTGAGATGGTTTTTCCACTTCGGACAGCGGAGTACACATTCGCCGATGCTGAAATGGTTAAGCGACTTATATATTAAAATGCTTTTGTGAACTCTGCATTTAAAATGGAGGTAAATAACAAATTTTTTATGTATTCTTTTTCGTTGACAAACAGAATGACTGTATGTTATAATAAAGAAAAAGGGTGTCTGCATGACTGACGGTATTTGCGAGTTAACGCAAGGGGAATGCAGATGAATAATAGCCGACCGTCTGGGCAAATCAGTTAAAATAAAACTGATTTGCCTTTTTTGATAGATAAACCTGGGAAAGGAAGTAATGAGAATGACACACGAAAGCTGGAATGGATTTAAAACAGGAATCTGGCAGGATACGATTGATGTAAGAGATTTTATCCAGCAAAACTATACCGAATACACAGGCGATGACTCATTCCTTGGCGAGGCAACACCGAGAACAAAGGAGCTTTTCAAAAAAATTCAGGGACTTTTTGCGCTCGAGCGTCAGTTCGGCGGAGTCCTCGATATTGATACTGCAACTGTGTCCTCTCTTACAAGCTTTTCGCCCGGATATATTGATAAGGAAAATGAAATAATTGTCGGAATGCAGACTAACCGTCCTCTGAAGCGTGCCGTAAATCCGTTCGGCGGAATCCGTATGGCTCGACAGGCGTGTGAGGCATACGGCTATAAGCTCTCGGAAACAGTTGAGGACGAGTTCCGTTACCGTACAACACACAATGACGGTGTTTTTGCGGCATATACCGATGAGATGAGAGCGGCAAGAAAGAGCCACGTTATCACAGGACTTCCCGATGCTTACGGCAGAGGAAGAATTATAGGCGATTACCGCAGAGTGGCACTCTACGGTGTTGACAGGCTGATAGCAGAAAAGAAAAGGGACAAAAAGGAACTTGCCGAAAAAGCATTCAACACCGAGAACATCAGACTCGACGAAGAGCTTTTCAAGCAGCTTTCATTCCTCAATAAAATGAAGGAAATGGCGAATATGTACGGCTTTGACATTAGCGAGCCTGCAAAGAATGCAAGGGAAGCTATACAGTGGACATATTTTGCATACCTTGGTGCAATCAAGGAGCAAAACGGTGCGGCAATGTCTTTGGGTAGAGTTTCGACCTTCTTTGATATCTATATCGAAAGAGATATTAAAAACGGAGTACTTACAGAAGAGGGTGCACAGGAGCTTATGGATGATTTCGTTATGAAGCTCAGAATCGCAAGACACCTGCGTACACCTGAATATAACGAGCTTTTCGGCGGTGACCCGATGTGGATAACAGAGGCAGTCGGCGGTATGGGTGAGGATGGCAGAACGCTGGTAACCAAAAACAGTTACAGAATGCTGAATACCTTATATACTCTCGGTTCATCACCCGAGCCTAACCTTACTGTGCTCTGGTCAAAGTCACTTCCGGAAGGATTCAAAAAGTTCTGTGCAAGGCTTTCAAAGGATACCGACTCCTTGCAGTATGAAAATGACGATCTTATGAGACCTATCTATGGTGATGATTATGCGATTGCTTGTTGTGTTTCTGCAATGAAGCTTGGTAAACAGATGCAGTTTTTCGGTGCTCGTTGCAACCTTGCAAAGCTCTTGCTTATTGCAATAAACGGTGGCTACGATATAAGCTCCGATATGCACATTGGCCCGGAAATGGAGCCGCTTGCTGGCGATAAGCTCGATTACGACACCGTAATGGAAAGATATGACATATATATTGCATGGCTTTCAAAGCTTTATGTAAATACTATGAATGTAATACATTATATGCACGATAAATACTGCTACGAAAAGACACAGATGGCTTTGCACGATACAGAAGTAGAGCGTCTTATGGCGTTTGGTGTTGCAGGTCTTTCGGTTGTTGCCGATTCCTTGAGTGCTATTAAATATGCAAATGTTAAGCCTGTAAGGGATGAGAGAGGATATATTGTTGACTACATCACAGAGGGCGAGTTCCCGAAATACGGAAACGACGATGACAGGGTTGATCTAATCGCAAAGGATATGACACACAAGTTTATATGCGAGTTGAGAAAGACTCCTACATACCGTCATGCGGTGCATACACTTTCTGTTTTGACAATAACATCAAATGTTATGTACGGCAAGAATACTGCCGCAACTCCTGACGGAAGAAAGTCGGGCGAACCGTTTGCACCGGGTGCAAACCCAATGCACAACCGTGAGGAAAACGGTGCATTGGCATCACTTAACTCGGTTGCAAAAATCAGCTATGACGATTGCCGTGACGGTATTTCAAACACATTCTCAATCACGCCCGATGCTTTGGGTAAAACCGATGATGAGAGGGTAGAAAACCTTGTTGCGATATTAGACGGCTACTTTGCAAAGATGGCACATCATATAAATGTAAATGTTCTGAACCGTGAAACACTTATTAAGGCTTACGAAAATCCTGAGGATTACCCGAACCTTACAATCCGTGTTTCGGGATATGCGGTGAACTTCAATAAGCTATCCCGTGAACAGCAGCGTGAGGTTATAAGCCGTACATTCCACGAGGCAGTATGATGAGTAAGGGCTATATAAACTCTATTCAGAGCCTTGGTGCGGTTGACGGACCCGGGATACGGTTTGTGGTATTTATGCAAGGATGTCCTTTGAGGTGCGGATGTTGCCATAACCCCGACACCTGGGGGATTGGTGAAGGAAAAGAATATAACCCTGATGAGATTATAAAAAAAGCACTTCGCTACAGAGAATATTTCGGTCGAGATGGCGGGATAACGGTATCGGGCGGAGAACCAATTTTGCAGGCGGAGTTTGTGGCAGAGGTTTTCAGGCTCTCTCATGCTGAGGGAATAAACACCTGCCTTGACACATCGGGATGTATCTTAAATGATGAAGTCAAAGCCTTGATTGCGGAAACCGACAGGGTGTTGCTTGATATAAAGTATACCAACGATGAAGATTACCAAAAGTATGTCGGTTGCCGAATGGGACCAGTTTTAAATTTTCTTGGATACCTTAACGATAAAAACATACCGACAACAGTAAGACAGGTTATAATCCCGGGCATCAATGATAACGCTGATAATATCCGGAATCTGAAGAAAATCTGTGATGAGCATTCGTGCATTGACAAGGTGGAGTTGTTGCCATTTAAAAAGCTTTGCAAGACCAAGTATGAAAACCTTGGAATCGAGTTTCCGTTTGGCGATATTAACGAGCCTGATGCTGCGAAAATGCAAGAGCTGGAGCAGATTTTACAAGGATAAATTATTTTCAAAAAAGCCTTGACTTGATATGACTTTTTTGTTATAATTTTGTGTGTTCGGTTAAAAAATGAAAGAACTGAATGAATCTCCCTGCACTAAATATGTGCAGGGGATTTTAATGCGAAAATTTACGGTACATTAAGGAGAAACAAAGATGAATACATTATTATCGGTGTCTATTGCCCTTTTGGCTGGACTTATAATGACAAGAGCGTTTAAACCGTTGAAACTTCCGTCGGTTACGGCATACCTGATTGCGGGTGTTTTAATCGGCCCGTACTGTGTAGGTGCACTGGGATTTGAGGGTATTGGTTTTACAACAGCCGATGCGGTTTCAAAGCTTTCGTTGATTTCGGAGGTGGCACTCGGATTTATTGCATTCTCGATAGGTAACGAGTTCAGACTCGATGAACTCAAAAAAACAGGAAAGCAAGCCCTGGTAATCGGTATCTTCCAGGCATTGGTCGCAACCTTGTTTGTTGACTTGGCACTTTTGGGAATTCATCTGATAATGCTCGACAAGCTTACCGTTCCGCAGTTGATTACACTCGGTGCAATCGCAACAGCAACAGCACCTGCTGCAACATTGATGGTTGTACGTCAGTATAAGGCAGACGGCCCGCTTACAAGACTTTTGCTTCCGATTGTTGCATTGGATGATGCGGTTGGTCTTATCGTGTTTGCGGTATCTTTCGGTATTGCAAAAACACTCACCTCGGGTGCGGTTGATATGTTCTCTATAATTGTAAATCCGCTTGTTGAGATTGTATGCTCGCTCACACTCGGTGCGGTAATGGGTTGGATTCTGACACAGTTAGAAAAGCTTTTCAACTCAAACACAAACCGATTGAACCTTACAATAGCATTCGTCTTTTTGACAGTATCGCTTTCGATGCTCGATTTCCATATTGGACCTGTTCATGTGAGTTTTTCGTCACTTCTTGTGTGTATGATGCTCGGAACAGTGTTCTGTAACATCTGTTCGCTTTCGCATGATCTCATGGCGGCATCGGATAAGTGGACATCGCCGCTTTTTGCACTTTTCTTCGTGATAAGCGGTGCAGAGTTGGAACTCAGCGTATTTACAGAATGGGCGATTGTGGTTATCGGAATTGTATACATCATATTCCGTTCACTTGGTAAGTATTTCGGAACATATGCAAGTGCAAAGGCAACAAAGTGCGAGCCGTCAATATGCAAATACCTTGGTATCACACTTTTACCGCAGGCGGGTGTTGCACTTGGAATGTGTGCAACAGCAATGCAGCTGCCGGATGGTCAGGGAGCACTTATAAGAAACATCACACTTTTTGCGGTATTGATTTACGAGCTGTTCGGACCGATATTCACAAGAATGGCATTGCAGGCTGCAGGTGATATCAAGCCTATTCCGCATCATGTTAAGAACCGTCGTCAGACAAAGCTCGAAGAAGCAAAGAATAAGTATAATAAATAACTTTAAAAAGAGGAAAATATTTTCCTCTTTTTTGTTTTTTTTATTGAAATAAAAAGGTATTCATGTTATAATAAATTTAATCAAGGAAATAAAATCCAAGACAACATCAAGGAAAGAAAAGAGGGGTTTGGTATGTTTAGATCAATCGTCAGAATTCCGGCATTTGTAGAGATTCAGACAGCTGACGGCTGGAAAGTGGCTCAAAAGTCAGAGGGCAAATTCTCGACCGATGCTTGCGAAGTGGAATTCAAGGTTTGCGAAAATGCTTTGGAGGTAGTTTTGGCAGAAACAAGAATCCCTACAAAGAGAATAAGAGTAAGATGGAATGACGATTTTGCTGATATAAAAAGGGTATTGGGCGATGCACCGGGCGTTGAGTTCGGCGATATGGCATGGATGCCGGTTGTGCCAGAAAAACATTGGGCATGGTATATTCAGTGCTTTGACGGACAGGTCACACACGGCTATGGCGTAAAGACGGGCCCGAACAGCTTCTGCTTCTGGCAAATTGACCAGGAAGGTATTTCTCTTACATTGGATGTAAGAAACGGCGGAAACGGCGTAATGATTAAAAAACCGCTCCTTGCAGCAACTGTTGTTGAGCGTGAGGGAAAAGAGGGCGAGAGTGCATTTAAGGCATGTCAGGCTTTCTGTAAGGTTATGTGTGATAAGCCAAATCTTCCGAAGCGTCCGATTTTCGGCTTGAATAACTGGTACTATGCTTACGGCAAAATTACCAAGGAGAGCGTTTTGGTTGATACTGCACTTGCTGCAGAGCTTTGTGCTGATACAAACTACAGACCGTATATGCTGATTGATGACGGTTGGCAGAAAACAGATGAACACTATAATGGTGGTCCGTTTGTGCCGAACGAAAAGTTCTGCGATATGGGTGAGCTTGCTCAAAAGATGTCGGATATGGGTTGTGAGCCTGGTATATGGGTAAGACCGCTATTGACAAAGGAAAAGTTTAGTGAAAATCTTTATCATCCAAGAGGTCTTGGTGCAAATGGCGGCTTATTCCTTGACCCGTCAAAGGATGAAGTTTTGGAATATGTTAAAAATCTCATATCACGTATGGCAAACTGCGGATATAAGATGATAAAGTATGACTTTACAGCACCGGATATGTTGACTGCGGATATCTATGACAACATCTACTTAGAACCAAGAATTACAGATTCAGACTGGCAGTTTGATGACACAAGCGTTACAAATGCAGAGATTATTAAAAAGCTTTATCATACCGTACAGGACGCAGCGGGTGACACTGTGATTATGGGTTGTAATACATATAACCACCTGGCAGCAGGAATCCACCAGATTCAGAGAAGTGGACTCGACACAAGCGGTGGACAATGGAATACAACAAGAAAGATGGGCGTAAACTCGCTTGCTTTCCGTTTGCCACAGAACAATAACTTCTTTATTACCGACCCTGACTGTGCAGCAATTACCGATAAGGTACCGACCGAGATGAATATAAGATTCTTCGAGGCGTGTGCTATTTCGGGAACAAGCCTTTTCATTTCTATCACTCCGGGAATGCTCTCTGATGCTGATAAGAAGCGTCTTGCAGCTGGATTCAAGATTGCCGATAAGGGTACAGAGATGGAGCCGCTTGACTGGTTTGACAACAACTGTCCGAGAGAGTATCTCGTAGACGGCAAGGTTCACAGCTTTAAGTGGTACGATGTTACAAACGGCGTAAATATCTATTGATAAAAAAGAAATATCAACCTGTGGTTGATATTTCCTTTTTTGCTTAAAAAATATTGTCCAACTTAACATAAATTGGTTTACCTATAAATTATCCAAATAAATTTATCCACATTATCCATCAACTTATCCACGAATTTTTAGTAAAAAAAGCACGATTTCAGGCGAAAACCTTGCTCAAAAAGCCATAAGCGTGGATAACTTTTAAATTTCATCCACAAAATTGGAGTTTACATAATGCTGTAAAACTTGTCCGAAAAGGGGACATAGAACAGTTTTCGGGTTGAAAAAAAGACAAGTTTTGGAGGGGAAGCACTATATTTGACAGAAGTGTTGAATTGCCCTTAAATGCACCGATAGGTGCAATTCATGAGCCGTAAGGCTCAATTCACGAAATCACCGATTTCAATTCGTGCCGTCAGGCAATTCATTGAAAAAAGCACTTCCGAGGAAGTGCTTTTTTGGTGCTCAAGGCCGGGGTCGAACCGGCACGGGAAAAACTCCCACAGGATTTTAAGTCCTGGGCGTCTGCCAATTCCGCCACTTGAGCAAGTTTTGAACTTTTACCATTTTAACACAAAAAAAACGAGGTGTCAATAGATTTTTGATTTTTTAAATAATATTAGGGGAAAAATAAATCACAAAAAGGATTGTAAAAAAATCCGAAATGGTATAAAATAAAGAAAGCATATAAAATGGAGATAACTATGGATAGAAAAGAACGGATTATTGAATATTTAAAAAGTGACGAATATATACCGCTGACCCTCTCAGAGCTTGGGGCAGTGCTTTGTGTGCCAAAAGAAGATTATGACGAGTTTTCCGGGATGATTTCCGAACTCGAAAGAGAAGGGAAAATTGTTCTTGCAAAGGGAAGACGGATTCTGGCCGCACCTAAAAACCGGATTGCAGGCATACTTCGTTGTAATGCCCGTGGGCATTTTGGGTTTGTCGAGGCAACCGACGGTGGCGGTGATATATTTATAGGAAGTGACTCATTCAAAAATGCAATCGACGGCGACCTGGTGAGTGCCGAGTTTTTCGAAAAGAAAGACAAAAACCGTATGCGTGAGGGCAGAGTTGTATCTGTAATCGAGCGCGGGAACAAAATTATAACGGGTGTTATACGAAAGGAAAACGGCAGAACATTTCTTGTAAAGCCCGACAATGACGGGATTTTTGCAAAAATCATAGCAAGAATGTCGGACAAGGCAAGCATTGGTGACAGAGTTTCTCTTAAAATTGAGGAGTATCGCATAAGTGGCGATATACTTTGCGAGATTGTAGAGAACCTTGGCAGAGCCGATGAGCTTAAAAGCTGTATCGATGCAACGGTTATCCGCCACGGGATAAAGACCGAATTTGACGATGCAACACTGGCAGCGGTTCAGAATGTCCCTGATGCGGTTACAGATATCGGTTCCAGACGGGATTTGCGGGATGAGCTGATTTTTACAATCGACGGCGACGATGCCAGGGATTTTGACGATGCGGTATCGGTTGAGGTGTTAGCAAACGGGAATTACAGGCTCGGTGTGCATATTGCAGATGTTACTCATTATGTAAGACCGGGCATGGCGTTAGACAATGAGGCACTATCAAGAGGCACGAGCGTGTATCTTGCCGACAGAGTGATTCCTATGCTCCCGGTCGAGCTATCAAACGGAATATGCAGCCTGAACCCGAATGTAGACCGCTACACACTCTCGGTTATAATGGAGATTGACCAATCGGGTGCGGTGGTACAAAATGAGCTTTTCAAGTCGGTTATAAATTCATCATACCGAATGACATACAATGACGTTGCAGACATTTTAGAAGGCGATAGCGAGCTGTGCGAAAAATACAAGGCACTTTTGCCGACTCTTAAAACTATGCAAAAGCTTGCCGGGATTCTGAATAAAAAGCGTGATGAGCGTGGAAGTATCAACTTTGATTTCCCCGAAGCAAAAATCACAGTAGCCCAGGACGGTGAACCGGAGGATATTATAAAGGAAGAGCGCAGGGTTTCGCACAAGATGATAGAGGAGTTTATGCTTGTTGCGAACGAGACGGTGGCAGAGTATGCTTTCTGGTCAGAGCTTCCATTTGTATATCGTGTGCACGAATCGCCCGACAGCGAGAAGCTTGAGAGTTTTTCGAGATTTATCTTAAACTTTGGTCTGGGATTTCGTGGAAGAATTGACAAAGACGAGGGAATTCACCCCAAGGCGTTCCAGGCGATTTTAGAAAAAATCAAGGGCCGTCCGGAAGAAGAGATGATTTCAAGATATATGCTCCGCTCATTGATGAAGGCGGAATACCGTGCGGAAAACCTCGGGCATTTCGGGCTCTCGGCAAAATACTACTGTCATTTTACATCGCCTATCAGGCGATACCCCGACCTTATGATACACAGAATATTAAAAGTCTTTTTAGACGGCAAGGATTTATCAGAGTTTGCAGGTCTTGTCGGCGAGGTGTCGAAGCATTCGAGCAAAACCGAGCGTACCGCCGAGCTTTGTGAGCGTGATGTTGACGATATTATGAAGGCAAGGTATATGAGCAAATTTTTGGGCGATGTATTCACAGGAAAGGTTTCGGGCGTTACCAAGTTCGGGATTTTCGTTGAGCTTGAAAATACCGCTGAGGGACTATTGAGGCTTGAGAATATGCACGACGATTATTATGTCTATGACGAAGACAAGCGAATGGTTATCGGTGAGCGTCACGGTAAAAGCTACAAAATCGGCGATGATTTAGAGGTTTTGGTTGCAAAGTGCGATATTATGTCGGGGAGTATTGATTTTCTCACAGCAGATGCGAGCTTCTCTGATGTAAGACGATTTGCAAAGAAGACGAGACACCCGGATGATGAAGGCTCAAGAAGAAAGAGCCGAAAAGGTGGAGGAAGAAAAAAAGGGAAGAAGATATGGAAAAGTTTGAGATAATAATTCCAACGATATTCGGAATGGAGGCATTTGTTAGCCGTGAGTTGAAAGGTCTCGGTTATGAGACAACCTCGGTTGAGGACGGTAAAGTTACCTTTTTAGGGGATGCAGAGGCGGTATGCCGTGCAAATCTCTGGATAAGAACAGGCGAGCGAGTGCTTATCAAGGTGGCAGAATTTACGGCGACTACATTTGACGAGCTCTTTGAGGGGACTCGTGCGTGTGACTGGTCAAGATGGATTCTGAAGGATTCGGCATTTCCTGTAAAGGGGTTTTGCTTAAAATCCACCCTTGCAAGCGTGAGGGATTGCCAGGCTATTATAAAAAAGGCGATAGCAAAAAAACTCTCAGAGAAATATTCAACAGAGTGGCTTGAGGAGACAGGAGCGGTCTATCAGATACAGTTTTCAGTCTTCAAAGACAGGGTAACGCTAATGATAGACACCTCGGGCGATGGACTCCATAAGCGTGGATATCGCAGGGTATCAAATCTTGCGCCGCTAAAAGAGACAATCGCTGCTGCAATGGTGTATATGAGCCACTGGAAGTATGAGTATCCGCTTGCAGACCCGCTTTGCGGCTCGGGAACAATCCCGATTGAGGCGGCGATGATTAAGCGTAATCTTGCGCCGGGACTTGGCAGAAACTTTATGGCGGAGAACTTTTCGCAGATAGACAACAGCCTTTGGAGGCGAGCAAGGGAAGAGGCGGAGGATTTGAAAAAGAATCTACCGCTTGAGATTTTTGCCTCCGACATCGATGCCAAAACAGTTGAGATTGCAAGAGAGAACGCAGTAATCGCAGGTGTTGCCGATGCGGTAGTGCCGACAGTTGGTGGAGTTGCCGATTTTAAAAATTCGCTTTCTTACGGTACGGTTATCTGCAATCCGCCTTACGGCGAGCGACTCGGCGACAAGGAGGACAGTGAGAAGGTTTACGCCGAGATGGGAAAAAGCTTTTCTTCGCTCGACAACTGGTCATATTATATTATTACGTCAAACGAAAACTTCGAGCGGGCGTTCGGGAAAACTGCATCGAAAAAGCGCAAGATTTATAACGGAATGTTAAAATGTAACATTTACCAGTACTTCGGTAAAAGGCCTCCGAGAATTGACAAATAATATAGGAAGAAAAAGCTTCGGATTTTTGCAAAAGAGTAGCAAAAATGTTAATTTGAGAAACTATTTTTAAATAAAATTAAAAATATTTTTGGCGTTTGTTAAAATCACAAACCGCATAGGCAAGCCATTTCTTGGTGTATTTGTTACAAAGTTGTTACAAAGTTTTGAAAAAGTTTTTAAAAAGTTATTGACAATTCCTAAAATTTGGTGTAAAATAAGTAGCGTTGGTAGGAAACGAGAATTTTAGGAGGTAACAAAATGAGAAATTGGAAACATTCGCTGTCAGCTTTTCTGGCAGTTGTAATGGTGGTATCGCTCGCAACTATCCAAGCAAATGATTCATCAAAGGTTAGTGCTAACAAAGAGGAAGAAGAACAGATTATTCTGGATATATTAGAGGGTAACGGCCAAGGCGAGACAGTAGACTTTGATTCTGCTGAGGCTGAAAAGGTTAAGGAAAGCTTTGAAGACATCGTTCCGGTTGGAAACTTCGAGATGGCAAAACCTTACGAACCAAAGACCGGATATGTTATCGCAACATCGGGAGTACTTAATGTAAGAGCTGAAAGAGATACCGAATCGGCAATCATATCGACACTTAACCCGGGCACAGAAATCTGGCTCGAGGGCGAATACGAAAACTGGTACTTAATCACCGTTTCGGTTGACGGCGAGGACTTAAAGGGTTATGTTTCAAAGGAACTTGTAAGTGATTCTTTTGAAGAAGCAAAGAAAGTTCTTCTGGAAGATGTAATGTACGAAAAGGCAGTAATTTCTGCAGGCGCTGAAATGAAGAGCGCACCTGATATGGACGCATCTCCTGTTCAGGGCTTTGAAAATGACGAGGAAGTTATCATAATCTCAAGAGTTGATGATAACTGGGCACATATCTATACAACAGATGACTACACAGCAGGCTATGTTCTGACTGTTGCACTGGAGAGTAAGGGTCTTGTTCTTCAGAAGGATGTAATTGCCGAGAGAAAGGAAAAAATCCAGGCAATCTCAACAAAGGGTGTTATCTATTCACCGGGTTCAAGCGTTAATGTAAGAACAATGCCGGGTGAAGATAAGGAAATAAAGACAACTCTTAAAAATGGTACATCAGTGCTTTTGGTTAAGACTATTGGCGACTGGGTAAAAATCTCATACGGTGACGGCTTCACAGCAGGTTATGTTAAGAAAGACTATACAATGACCAAGGCCGCTTATGATGATATGGTTGCAAGAGCACAGAGAGCTGCAACTGCAAAAACAACAAAGAAGAGCACAAAGACAACTTCATCAAAGTCTATTCCTTATGCTGCACCAAGCACAAAGGGACAGCAGATTGTAAATGAAGCAAGTAAATATATCGGCGTAAGATATGTTTGGGGCGGTACATCACCGTCAGGATTTGACTGTTCAGGTCTTGTACAGTATGTATGCAGAAAGGTTGGCGTAACAGTCAACAGAACATCAAGAGATCAGTACAGAAACGGCGTTGCTGTTTCGACAAGCAACCTCCAGGCGGGTGATTTGGTATTCTTCTCGAAGGGTTCAAGTATTTCACACGTTGGTATTTATGCCGGCAATGGCGAGGTAATTCATGCGCCAAGCCCGGGCAAGCGTGTATGTCGTGTATCACTTTCATACATCACATCATATTCAAGACTTGTTGGTGCAAGACGAGTTTACTAAAAGTGAAAAAAAAGCAGAAGTTTAACTTCTGCTTTTTTTCTGTTATTTTACAAATGCCCGCAAATGGTTGAAAAAATTGTCGATTTATGTTATAGTTACTGTGTATAGGTTTTGGTTTCTAAAAAGATTATCAAAAAAGGAGATATGCAATGTGACAGAAATGCAGTTTATTCTTTTCGTTTATATTTTGCCGGTACTGTGCGGCTTGGCAATTGGAGTGGCGTTTTGGAAATTTAAAAAATCATATTTGCTGACAGGGATGCTACTTGTTAGTTGTATAATATGGTGGTGTATTATTTCAAATGTAAACATTCACGGAAGTGAAGGACCGGGTATGATATTTTGGATGTATACACATTTAGTATTGTCATTTTCGTTTGTTAATCTGATTAAATTTGTAGTGAGGGAAATAAAATCAAGGAGTTGACCAGAATATGAAGTTTATATCGTTCCTGAAAAGACTATGACCAGGCGTGCTATCTGATAAAAGATGTGTTCAAAAAAATAACTAAATCACCCACGAAAGGAAAAACTATGAATAAAAAAATACTCGCACTTCTTTTTTGCATGATGCTCGGAGTGGTTACTCCTGCATTCGCAATAGAGGAGTCACAGAACAAGGTTTTTTATAACGATGAAGCTATTGAGTTTAAGAATCCGCCTTTATCGGACAAGGGTTGCATGATTGTGCCGGTGAGGGAATTTTCCGAGTTCGCAGGCTTTGAAGTGAACTGGAAAGCAGACGAGCAGAAAGTGACACTCTTTAATGATGTGATGAGTGTTACACTCTATATAGGCGATACACAAATCAGGGTTCTGAACACTGTCGGCGAGGACAAGGATGTTGAGTCAATTCTCCCGCCTGCTATAATAAATTCTGTAACCTATGTTCCGCTTCGTACCGTTGCCGAAGCGTTTGGTGCAGAGGTTATCTGGGACGGTGACATTAAAACTGTCTATATCTGCCCGAAGTTTGATGAGGAAGAAAGAGAAGCAGAGCCGGAACAGCAGGAGGAGGTCAGCGAAGAGAGGAAACACACCTTCTATAGCCAGTATGACCCTGAATACATAAACCTTTATAAGGATGAGCCATACCGCTGGACCGAAAGCAGAAACGGATACTGTTATGTAACCGCTTATGCTATGCTGATAAGCGATGTTACAGGCGAGGTCGTAACACCAATACAGGTTGCCGATGTAAACCTTGCAAAATGCGGAAATGCGTCAATTTGTTATCATTGGGAGATAACCGAGGCGTTTGGAGTAAGACTTGTGAGTGCACTTTCGGAAGAGTCGGAGTATTTTAAAGAATATGACCGTAACAAGTGCCTGACTATGATTGATAACTCAACTCCCGAGGCGGTCGAGGCTGCGATAAAAGAGGCGTTGGATGCTCACCCCGAGGGCGTGCTTGTAAGGGATACAACAATGCCGCATACCATGGTTGCAATAGGTTATGACGATGAGGGAATATTCTTTAATGACCCGGCACTTAAAAAAAGCGAGGTGCGTTGGGAGGAAACTTGCCTGAAGAAAAAAGATATGACAACTATAGTTGCAATAGCGGCATTAGAAAAAAGATAAAAAAACGGACTGAATAACAGTCCGTTTTTTTAAAAATTACTTTCCAACACAAAAACTGTGGAATATTTCCGATACAATATCCTCCGATACTACAGCACCGGTAATCTCGCCCAGGGCATCTATTGCATCGGTAAGGTCGATTGAGAGAATGTCTGACGGAAGAGCAGCATCTGCACCCGATACGATATTCTCAAGCGATGCCTTTGCACGGATAAGTGCGGTGGTGTGCCTGATGTTTGTAACTATTGGTGCATCGCTTTTTTCGAGATTTCCCCATTCATACATCTCTTTTATTTTCTTCGAAAGAATATCAATTCCCTCGCCTGTTTTTGCAGAAATCTTAATTCCGTCATCCGGCATAGGGTATGTGCCCGGTATGTCGGTTTTGTTTATGATGATAATTCGTTTTGTGTCATTTGTTTTTTCTATCAGTTCTTTGTCGTCGGCATCGATTGGTGATGCGGAGTCCAAAACCAAAAGCACAAGGTCGGCTTTTTTGATTGACTCAAGCGAGCGGTCAACGCCGATTTTCTCGACTGTGTCCTCGGTTTCCCTGATACCGGCTGTGTCCATAAGACGGAGAATTACACCGTCAAGATTAACCGACTCCTCTATAACGTCACGGGTTGTTCCGGCAATATCGGTAACGATTGCACGTTCCTCGCCTGCCAAGATGTTTAAAAGCGACGATTTGCCGACATTGGGTTTGCCGACAATGGCGGTAAGTATTCCTTCGGTTATGAGCTTTCCTCGCTTTGAACTCTCAATCAGGGTATCGATTTCTGTGATTTCTTCTGCTGCGACTCTGCCGATGTCAGAGATTGTCACATCCTCCAGTTCTTCGTCAGGATAGTCGATAATAACCTGCATTGATGCAGCAAGCGAGAGAAGTTTTTTTCGGATTTCCTCGATTTTTTCGGAAAGTTTTCCCGAGAGCTGACCTACGGCATTCTTTTCTGCCTCGACTGTTTTTGCGTTTATAATATCGATAACACCCTCTGCCTTTGCAAGGTCGATTTTACCGTTTAGGAATGCCCGCTTGGTAAACTCGCCCGGAGCGGCAGGGTATGCACCGTTTTCTATAAGACATTTTAAAACAAGGCGGGACGCAAACGTTCCGCCATGAGTTCCTATTTCTACAACATCCTCGCCCGTAAAGCTTTTCGGTGAGCGCATAATGGTCACCAAAACTTCGTCGAGCACAGCCTCACCGTCAACAATATGCCCGTAATGAACAGTGTGCGACGGAGCACTTGTCAAGTCGGATTTTCCACTGTAACATTTTGAAATAATACTGATTGCCTCATCTCCGCTCATTCGGATTACCGCAATTCCTCCGGCACCCGGTGGAGTCGAGATGGCGGCGATAGTCTTTTCAAACATCATTTTTCCCTCTTATTTATTCTTCTGAAGTTTTTTGAGCTCGTTCATAAAGGTCTCAATATCGGAGAAACGCTTATGAACAGATGCAAAACGAACATATGCAACTTCGTCTAAATGCTTCAGGCGGTCCATAACCTTTTCACCAATTTCGGTGCTTGTAACTTCCTTAATCATTGAATGATACAAATCGCCCTCGATCTCGTCGGCGATATTTTCCATCTGTGCAAGAGAGATAGGACGCTTTTCACAAGCTCGGATGATGCCGCGCAAAACCTTTTCACGGTCATACTGCTGGCGTGAATTGTCCTGCTTGATAACTGCAAGAGATATGGTTTCAAGCTTCTCATATGTAGTAAATCTTTTCTGACATTTGAGGCACTCTCTGCGCCTTCTTATTGCGTTTCCATCCTCTGTAGGGCGTGAGTCGATTACCTTACAATCTCCAAAACCACAATACGGACATTTCATTTTCAAAAACTTCCTTTCTCTTGTTTTTCGTCATCCTCTAAAAGGCTTATCGCCTTTTTATATTTCTCATTTCTTTTAAGAGCTTGCTCGTCAACCTCATCAAGTCTTGAGAGATCGCTATTATGCTTTAGGTCGGCAAGCTTTACTGCCTTTGCTATAGGGTTTTTGCGGATTTTCTTTACATACTCGAAGTAGTCCTCACCATCGGCATGGGTCAGAAGCTTTAGTGCATCAATGATTTCTGTGCCGAACCCAAGCTTTTCCAAGTCAGCAAAGGTCATATCGGTATCCTCCACCACATCGTGGAGAAGTGCAGCAACGGTTTCTGCCTCATTCGTCATCTGCTCTGCAAGGTGGAATGGGTGGAATACATACGGCATTCCGCTTTTGTCGGTCTGATTTTTATGTGCATCAAAGCTGATTTTCAAAGCAAGCTTTGTCAGATTTGTGTAAATCACGGCAAAAAATCACTCCAATCCACTATATATACCATCATTATACAATATTTAATGTTAATATTCAATGCTCTTTATGTTACAATTATCTTACAACCTCGGCCTCGGTGAGCTCGACGAGAATGATGTCACGCCCGATCGAGACGATTTTCTCCCAGGGGATAGAAAATTCCTGGCGTTTTGAAAATAGCCCGACACGCTTGGGTATTATAACAGAGTCGATAAGCCCTGTTTTGGCGTCGAGTTCAACATCTGCGACATACCCGATTCGTTCTGCCGAAATAATGTTTATGACTTCTCTTTGGCGCAGATCTACAGTCCGCATAGATAACCTCCTGAAAAAACAAAATATAGGAATAGTTTTGGTGCACCGATAATCTTATTGGCACATTGGCAGATTTCGAAAAAACAAGCAATAGCGGGAAAAATTAAATTTCCCGCTATTTTTCGTCTGGTATTTTATAAACGATTTACGCTTGCGCAAGGTTGGCTTGTGGCAGAACGATTTTTTCGGAAGCTGCGCTATACAAATTTTCGCATATGCTTTAAGGCACCCTTTTCAAGCCTTGAAACCTGTGCCTGGGATATGCCGATTTCGTCAGCGACCTCCATCTGGGTCTTGCCCTGAAAAAAGCGAAGCTTCAAAATATGCTTTTCTCTTTCTGACAGATGCTTCATCGCCTCGCCGAGCGCAATGCTCTCAAGCCAGTTCTCGTCGTTGTTTTTCTTATCCTTCACCTGGTCCATTACGAATATTGCCTCGCCACCGTCGTGATATACCGGCTCGAAAAGACTTACCGGGTCGGCGATGGCGTTTAGGGCGGCGACAACATCCTCTTTCGGGATATTGAGCTCATCGGCTATTTCTGCAATTGTCGGCTCTTTTGAGTTTTTACCTGTGAGCTTTTCCTTCACATACAGAGCCTTATATGCTGTATCCTTCAGCGAACGGCTGACCCTGATGGCGTTGTTGTCACGAAGATACCGCCTGATTTCGCCTATAATCATCGGAACGGCATAGGTGGAAAACTGTACATTCTGCGTAAGGTCGAAGTTATCAATAGCCTTTATAAGCCCGATACAACCAACCTGGAACAGGTCATCAACGCTCTCGCCACGGTTATTAAAACGCTGTATGACACTCAGCACAAGCCTCAGGTTTCCTCTTATAAACTCTTCTCTTGCAAGCTTATCGCCTGATTTTATCTTTATAAAAAGAGCATCCTTTTCCTCACGGCTCAGAACCGGAAGCTTTGATGTGTTTACACCGCATATTTCTACTTTGTTTATCACAAAAAATCACCCCTTTTTCTTATGTACAAAATCAAATGTTAGGGTAATTGTCTGTCATAATAGAGTATGCCCTGATTTTTCTAATTCATTCTGAGGATTTCTTTTTTGAGGCGTTTCATTATCCTTTTTTCGAGTCGGGAAATGTAGGACTGAGATATGCCAAGCGAGTCGGCAACCTCTTTTTGTGTGCGCTCACGCTCTCCATAGAGCCCGAACCGCATTACCATAATCTGCCTTTCTCTCGGAGTCAGTTTATCCATAGCATCGGATAAAAGCATACGGTCGACCTCGTCTTCAATGTCACGGTAGATTATGTCGTTATCGGTGCCGAGAATGTCGGATAATAAAAGCTCGTTTCCGTCCCAGTCGACATTGAGCGGCTCGTCGATAGAAACCTCACTTCTGCGGTTCTGGTTCTTGCGAAGATACATTAGTATCTCGTTTTCGATGCAACGGGAAGCGTATGTTGCAAGCTTTATATTCTTTTCGGGGTTGAAGGTGTTTATCGCTTTGATGAGCCCGATTGTGCCGATTGAAATGAGGTCCTCCACATATATTCCGGTGTTTTCGAACTTGCGCGCGATATACACCACAAGCCGGAGGTTATGTTCAATCAGAATCTTTCGTGATTCACTATCTCCGAGTGTGGTTATGAACTTTTCCTCGTCCTCACGGGCAAGCGGTGGGGGAAGTGTGTCGCTTCCGCCAATATAAAAAATCTCTTCCGATTGCATCATCTCGTAGTAAATTTTTGAAAAATATCTGCTGAGTTTTTGTACGAGTGCTATCATCTTGAATTATCCTTTCATCTATATTATTGCACTGCCGAGCAGGACTTTCCCACCGTTTTCCTCGGGTGATATTGCGATAATTGCATCAACCGTGCCGTGTGATGCTACCGATACCGACTCGGGCAGAAAACCGACCATAACCCCGCTTTTGTCTATGGTTTTATATGGTATCATCCGGAGATCGGTCGGGTTTAACCATTCTGTTATATTCTGCTGATTACATCCCGGTGCAAAAAGCACCTCAAGCAGTAGCTTATCAGCGACAATGACCGGCTTTTTGCTTATCGGGTCATAAAGCGAATTTCCGGTATCTAAAATCGCATCTCCGACGAAGCTTTTTCCACCATAGCTTACCGTGATTTTTTGTGAGCCCTTTGTCGCCTCCGATTTCAAAAATCCGACGGTATTTTTCAAAATGCCAAGCAGTATTGCACCGACAAGGTATATAATCGGAGAGGTAATCCCGATGCCGTAGATGCCCATAAATCCTGCAACAAGGCTCGCAGCTCCCGACAGGAGAAAAGCCGAGAGGTAGTATACAAACAGGCAACGGAAAAAAATCCGTTTATTGCATAAAAAAAGCGACAGAAAAATCAGGAGTGGCGGTGTTAAAATACTCATAAAAAGCGAGTGCACCGGACTGCTTGCAAAGACAAAATGACATACTCCGCCAAAGCCTCCTACTATAGCCGATAAAAGCTTTCGGCGAAGTCGGATTCTCACCGTTGCAAGACGTGCGGTCATCGAGAGCAGGATGAAGTCTGCAAAAAAATTTATCAAAAATAAAATGTCAATATAAACCGTCATCTAAAGCAGTCCTTTCTGTTTCATTTTTAGTATATCACCCGAGGCTTGAGAAAAATGTCAAATCCGCCTGTAGAATAAAGAAAAGCCTTCGACAAAAAATGCAAACCGGAGTGGCGGTATGGTAAATTTAGGATAAAAAGAAGTGTTGCGATTGACAATTTTTTGTCAATTCCACAAAATTAAAAAAATATTACTAAAATATATATGTAACACTTGATTTTGTAATAAAAAAGTGGTATTATAGACAGTGTGCATATTTGTCATATGTAGAACTAAAAAAGCCGAGTTTTCGGCAGGAAAAAATAAAGGAGGAGATTTCATTGGCAAGAAAAATGAAAACAATGGACGGTAATACAGCTGCTGCATACGTGTCATATGCGTTTACAGATGTTGCTGCTATTTACCCTATCACACCATCTTCAAACATGGCAGAAGTAACAGACAAATGGGCTGCTGCCGGACAGAAGAACATCTTTGGACAGACAGTTAAAGTAACAGAAATGCAGTGGGAAGCAGGTGCTGCAGGTACAGTTCACGGCTCACTTACAGCAGGTGCACTTACAACAACCTACACAGCATCACAGGGCTTGCTCCTTATGATTCCTAACATGTATAAAATCGCCGGCGAATTGTTGCCATGCGTATTTAACGTTTCTGCAAGAGCTTTGGCTTCACACGCTCTTTCAATCTTTGGTGATCATCAGGACGTTATGGCATGCCGTCAGACCGGTTTTGCTATGCTTGCATCAACAAACCCACAGGAAGCTATGGATTTGGGTGCAGTTGCTCACTTGACAACAATCAAGGGAAGAGTTCCATTCCTTCACTTCTTTGACGGTTTCAGAACATCACACGAGTACCAGAAGGTTGCTTGCTGGGATTATGATGAACTTGCAAAGATGGTTGACTGGGATGCTTTGGCAGCGTTCAGACGTGGTTCATTGAACCCTGAACACCCTGCACAGAGAGGTACAGCTCAGAACCCTGACATATTCTTCCAGGCTAAGGAAGCTTCAAACAACTATTATACAGCAATTCCTGCTCTTACTCAGGAATATATGGACAAGGTTAATGCTGCAATCGGAACAGACTATAAGCTCTTTAACTACTATGGTGCTGCTGATGCTGACCAGGTAATTATCGCTATGGGTTCTGCTTGTGATACAATCCAGGAAACAGTTGATTACTTAAATGCTAACGGCCAGAAGGTTGGTATGATTAAGGTAAGACTTTATAGACCTTTCTCAGCTGAGCACTTGATCGCTGCTATTCCTGAAACTGTTAAGAAGATTTCTGTTCTTGACAGAACAAAGGAACCTGGTTCAATCGCTGAACCTTTATACCTCGATGTTGTTGCTGCTTTGGCAGGCTCAAAGTTTGCTAACGTTCCTGTATTCGGCGGACGTTACGGCTTGGGTTCAAAGGACACAACTCCTGCACAGATTATTGCAGTATTCAAGAACACAGACAAGAAGACATTCACAATCGGTATCAAGGATGATGTTACAAACCTCTCACTCGATATCACAGAAAATCCTGACACAACTCCTGCAGGCATCACAAGCTGTAAGTTCTGGGGCTTGGGTGCAGACGGTACAGTTGGTGCTAACAAGAACTCTGTTAAGATTATCGGTGACCACACCGACATGAATGTTCAGGCATACTTCGACTATGACTCAAAGAAGTCAGGCGGTCTTACAGTTTCTCACTTGAGATTCGGTAATGCAAAGATCACATCAACATACCTTATCAACAAGGCTGACTTTGTTGCTTGTCACAAGGCATCATATATCAGACAGTATGATATGGTTCAGGATGTTAAGCCGGGCGGCGTATTCCTTTTGAACTGCTCATGGAACCAGGCTGAACTCGAAGAGCATCTCCCTGGCCAGGTTAAGAGATATATCGCTGAAAATAACATTCAGTTCTATACAATCGACGGTGTTAAGATCGGTAAGGAAATCGGTCTTGGCAACAGAATCAACACAGTATTGCAGTCAGCATTCTTTAAGCTTGCAAACATCATCCCTGCTGATGATGCTATCAAGTACATGAAGGACGCTGCAACAGCTTCTTACTCAAAGAAGGGTGATGCAATCGTTAAGATGAACCACGACGCTATCGACAAGGGTGCTTGCGAAGTTGTTAAGGTTGAAGTTCCTGCTTCATGGAAGGATGCTAAGGACGAAGACCTTACAGTTAAGCACGAAGGCGAAGGCAAGCTCATCGACTATGTAAACAATGTACTTGCTCCAATCAACGGTTTCCGTGGAATGCAGCTTCCTGTATCAACATTCGTACCTTATGCAAACGGTGAAGTTCCTCTGGGCTCATCAGCGTTTGAAAAGAGAGGTATCGCAATTGACGTTCCTGTATGGAATCCTGATTCATGTTTGCAGTGCGGACTCTGTTCATATGTATGTCCACACGGATGTATCAGACCTGTTGTATTGACAGAAGAAGAAGCAAAGAATGCTCCTGAAGGTATGAAGTATGTTAAGATGCGTCAGGTTGACGATTTGTACTTTGCAATCGCTGTATCAGTTCTTGACTGTACAGGATGTGGCTCATGTGTAAACGTTTGTCCTGAAGTTAAGGGTGCAAAGGCTCTTACAATGTCTGCATTGGAAGAAAATGTTGCTGAACAGGCAAGCTTTGACTACGGCATCAAGCTCGACGACAAGGCTGCTGTAATGGACAAGTTCCCTGTAAATACAGTTAAGGGTTCACAGTTCAGAATGCCATACCTCGAATTCTCGGGTGCTTGTGCAGGCTGTGGTGAAACACCTTACGCTAAGCTCGTAACACAGCTCTTTGGTGACAGAATGTATATCGCAAACGCAACAGGTTGTTCATCAATCTGGGGTGGTTCTGCTCCTTCAACACCATATGCTGCTGATAAGAACGGCAGAGGTCCTGCTTGGGCTAACTCACTCTTCGAAGATAATGCTGAATACGGCTACGGTATGTACCTCGGTCAGAAGGCATTGAGAGAAGCTAACATTTCAAAGCTTGAAAAGATTGCAGCTGACGAACCTTCAGTTAAGGGTGCAGTTGATAAGTTTATCGAAACAAAGGATTGCGGATGTGCTAACAAGGTTGCTACAGACGAACTTTTGAAGGCTATTGCAAACCTCAACTCTAAGGAAGCTAAGGATGTATTGGCTGACAAGGAATACCTTGCAAAGAAATCTGTATGGGTATTCGGTGGTGACGGCTGGGCATACGATATCGGCTTCGGCGGCGTTGACCACGTATTGGCTTCAGGTGAAGATGTAAACGTAATGGTATTCGATACTGAAGTTTACTCAAACACAGGCGGTCAGTCATCTAAGTCAACACCAACAGGTGCTATCGCACAGTTCGCTGCTGCAGGTAAGCAGGTTAAGAAGAAGGACCTTGCTGCAATCGCAATGAGCTATGGCTACGTATACGTTGCACAGATCGCTCAGGGTGCTGACTACAACCAGTGCTTGAAGGCAGTTCTCGAAGCTGAAAGCTACAACGGTCCATCACTCATCATCGCTTACGCTCCATGTATCAACCATGGTATCAAGGGCGGCATGAGCATCGCTCAGACAGAAGAGAAGAAGGCTGTTGAGGCTGGTTACTGGCACTTGTTCAGATATGACCCACGTCTTGCTTTGGAAGGTAAGAATCCATTCCAGCTCGACTCTAAGGAGCCAAAGGCAAGCTACGAAGACTTCATCATGGGTGAAGTTCGTTACAACTCACTTGCTCGTTCTAACCCAGAACGTGCTAAGGAATTGTTCGAAAAGGCTGCTGCTGATGCAAAGGCTAAGTACGAACACTTGGTAAAGCTTGCACAGAACTAATTCTGTAATAACAAAAACCGAAGTGGATTTCCGCTTCGGTTTTTTGTTATTCAAAACACAATATCTTGTGTTTGAAAAAATCGAGCAAAAAATTGAATCGATTTGATTGCGACCGCCCAACACTCTGAAAACATAGGGTTTGTGCGGTCTTTTGTATATATGACAAAGTTATTAGCTATATTGTGTATTTTTGTAACAATAAAGTAATATAACCCCAAGATATAGTGTTTGTGCGGGTTTAGCGTGTAATAATCCGAATGGGACAGTAAAAAATTAAAAAAAGAGGAAAATATTGCTTGACAGCACTATATATATGGTGTATAATTAACTCACAGCCCAAAAATAGAACACAATATCTTGTGTTTTGCAGAAGCTGTCAAAAAATGCAGAAACCTGCCGAAAGGTAGGTAATACCTATGTTGGAGCCGATTTTATGAAAATTTGCGGACTACAAAAACTCACACTTTTAGATTATCCGGGAAAAACCGCATGCACAATTTTTACCGGTGGCTGCAATTTCCGATGCCCCTTTTGCCATAACGGTGATCTGGTATTGGGCGGAGATGTGGGAGAAATCCCCGAGGCGGAAATTTTTGCTTTCCTGAAAAAACGCATCGGTATTTTAGACGGAGTTTGCATAACCGGCGGAGAACCGCTTTTGAATGATGACATCAGAGACTTCATTCTCGGTGTGAGAGAGCTTGGGTATTCGGTAAAGCTCGATACTAACGGAAGCAGACCAAAGCTTTTAAAAGAACTTATCACAGACGGTCTTGTGGACTATGTTGCGATGGACATCAAAAACTCAAAGGTTGCCTATCCCGAAACGGTTGGAATCGACCGGTTTGATGTGTCGGGAGTTGAGGAAAGCATACGCTTTTTGATGACGAGCGGAATAGAGTATGAGTTCAGGACAACGGTTGTATCGGAATATCACACCAAAGAGAGAATTGAAGAGCTCGCAAAATGGATTAGCGGTGCAAAAAGATATTTTCTGCAAAACTTTAAAGAATCCGACGGGGTAATAAAGAAGGGTTTGAGCCCGGTCGGTGAGGAGAACTTAAAAGAGTTTTCCGAAATAGCAAAAAGATATATAAATAATGTAGAATTGCGTGGGGTTTAAAAGAAAGGAAGGTAAACTATGTACAAGGTAAAAAAACGTGACGGAAAAATAGTAGATTTTAATCTGGCAAAAATTACAGAGGCTATAACTCAGGCTTTTGATGCGCAGAATATGCAGTATCATCCGACAATCATCGATTTTCTGGGATTGAAGGTTACAGCAGACTTCGAGCCAAAAGTTGAGAATGAGTTGATCTCGGTTGAAGATATCCAGGATTCTGTTGAGTCTGTATTGGTTCAGGCAGGCTATGCAGAAGTTGCAAAGGCATACATTCTCTACAGAAGAATGCACGAAAAGATGCGTAACATGAAATCAACAATCCTCGACTATAAGGATGTTGTTGACAGCTACGTAAAGATTACCGACTGGCGTGTTAAGGAAAACTCAACAGTAACATATTCTGTTGGCGGTCTTATCCTCAGCAACTCGGGTGCGATTACCGCAAACTACTGGTTGTCAGAAATCTATGACGATGAAATCGCAAATGCACACAGAAATGCAGACATCCACCTCCACGACCTTTCAATGCTCACAGGTTACTGTGCAGGTTGGTCGTTGAAGCAGCTCATTCAGGAAGGTCTTGGCGGAGTTGAAGGAAAGATTACATCTGCACCTGCAAAGCACCTTGCAACACTTTGTAACCAGATGGTTAACTTCCTCGGTATCATGCAGAATGAATGGGCAGGTGCGCAAGCATTCTCATCATTTGACACATACCTTGCACCGTTTGTTAAGGCTGATAACCTTTCATATGACGCAGTTAAGAAGTGTATTGAATCATTCATCTACGGCGTAAACACACCGAGCAGATGGGGTACACAGGCACCATTTTCTAACATCACACTTGACTGGACAGTTCCTGCTGACTTGAAGGATATGCCTGCAATCGTTGGCGGAAAGGAAATGGACTTCACTTACGGCGACTGTAAGAAGGAAATGGATATGGTAAACAGAGCCTTCATCGAAACAATGATCGAAGGTGATGCAAACGGCAGAGGATTCCAGTATCCAATCCCAACATATTCAATCACAAGCAACTTTGACTGGTCAGAAACAGAAAACAACAAGCTCTTGTTCGAGATGACATCAAAGTACGGCACACCATATTTCTCAAACTACATCAACTCTGATATGGAGCCAAGCGATGTAAGAAGTATGTGCTGTAGATTGAGACTTGACTTGAGAGAGTTGAGAAAGAAGTCGGGCGGTTTCTTCGGAAGCGGCGAGAGCACAGGTTCAGTTGGTGTTGTTACAATCAACCTTCCAAGAATTGCATATCTTGCAGAAAACAAGGAAGACTTCTATAAGCGTCTTGACAAATTGATGGATATCTCTGCTCGTTCGTTGAAGATTAAGAGAAATGTTATAACAAAGCTTCTCGACGAAGGTTTGTATCCATACACAAAGAGATACCTCGGCTCATTCGATAACCACTTCTCAACAATCGGTCTTATCGGTATGAACGAAGTTGGTCTCAATGCTAAGTGGCTCGGCAAGGATATGACTCACACAGAAACTCAGGAATTCTCTAAGGAAGTTCTCAACCACATGAGAGAAAGACTTTCTGACTATCAGGAAAAGTACGGTGACCTTTATAACCTCGAAGCTACACCTGCAGAATCGACAACATACCGTCTTGCAAAGCACGATGTTAAGAGATACCCTGATATCGTAACAGCTGCAGAAGAGGGTGGCACACCATACTATACAAACAGCTCACACCTGCCTGTAAGCTTCACAGAAGATATCTTCGAAGCTTTGGATATTCAGGACGAATTGCAGACACTCTATACATCAGGTACAGTATTCCACGCATTCCTTGGCGAAAAGATGCCTGACTGGAAGGCTGCAGCATCATTGGTAAGAAAGATTGCAGAAAACTACAAGCTTCCATACTACACATTGTCACCAACATATGCAGTATGCCGTGAACACGGATACTTGGCAGGCGAGCAGTATAACTGCCCTGTTTGTGGCAAGGCTACAGAAGTTTACAGCAGAATCACAGGCTACTACAGACCTGTAAGAAACTGGAACGACGGTAAGACTCAGGAATATAAGGAAAGAAAAGTTTACAATATCGAAACTTCTGTTTTGAAGAAGAAAGCACCTGCATGTGAATGCAAGGAAGAAGCAACTGTGATGCTTTTCACAACCAAGACCTGTCCTAACTGCCGTGCAGCAAAGCAGATGCTCGATAAGGCAGGCATTAGCTACACTGTAATTGATGCAGAGGAAAACATTGAATTGAGCAAGAAGTATAAAATCGCACAGGCACCGACTCTCGTTGCAGGCGGCGAAGTTTATGCAGGAATTGCAAATGTAAAACAGTTTATTTCAGCAGTAAAAAAGGAAGCATAACACATGTATGATATAATAATTGTGGGCGCAGGGCCGGCGGGATTAACCGCCGCCCTTTATGCTCTTAGAAGCGGAAAAAGTGTTCTTGTGCTCGAAGCAGAAACTTTCGGGGGACAGATAACTATGTCGCCATTGGTTGAGAATTATCCCGGAAAGAACGCTATGAGCGGGATTGAGTTTTCTGATACTCTGATGGACCAGGTAACCGAACTTGGCGGCGAGATTGAACTTGAGCGTGTCCTTGAAATAAAAGATGGGGACACAAAAACTGTCGTAACCGAATATGGTGAATATCAGGCAAAGAGCGTTATAATAGCGGTTGGTGCAAAGCACAGAGCATTGGGAATTGAAAATGAAGAAAACCTTATCGGACACGGTATATCGTACTGTGCGGTTTGTGACGGTGCTTTTTATGCCGACAAAGAGGTCGCTGTATGTGGCGGCGGAAGCTCGGCACTTGTTGATGCACTCTATCTTTCGGGGATTTGCAAAAAGGTATATCTCATTCATCGCCGTGATGCTTTTCGTGCCGAGGAAAGCCTTGTAAAAAAGGTCGAGGCAAAGGAAAATATCGAGCTTGTACTTGATGCGGTTGTAGAAAAGCTCATTGGTGATAATGCACTTGAGACGATTGGGGTCAGGAAAAAGAACGGAGAGACTTTGGAATTTAGTGTTCCTGGACTCTTTGTAATGATTGGTATGGAGCCACAGAATGAGCCGTTTAAATCTGTTGCAGAGCTTGACGAGAGTGGATACTTTGATGCGACAGAAACCTGTCGCACAAAGACTGACGGTATCTTTATTGCAGGCGACTGCAGAAAAAAATCGGTAAGGCAGCTTACAACTGCAACGGCAGACGGCACAGTTGCGGCGGTTGCGGCGTGCGAATATATAGATAGTTTATAAAAGAGGGCAGATTCTGCCCTTTTTTGGCTGCAAAAGGCATAATATGTTATTGACGAAGAAGTGCTGGCGTGGTAGAATATAAGTAGCATTTTTAGGGAGGTGAGAGCGTGAGACTTGAGTTGAGTGACGGTGCAAGACGAATAATCAAGGTTTTGAATCTGGCAGGGCACGAGGCATATGTTGTCGGCGGTGCAGTGCGTGACCTTATTATGGGCAGAACTCCGCACGACTATGATTTTGCAACATCTGCGCTCCCTGAAGAGGTGAAGAAAATTTTTTCAAAAACCATAGATACCGGTATAAAGCACGGTACAGTCACAGTTATGGACAACAAAGCAAGCTATGAGGTGACAACCTTCCGCTCGGACGGTGAATACACAGACGGCCGACATCCTGAAGGTGTTTCCTTTATTGCAGATATTGGAACGGATATTGCAAGACGTGATTTTACGATAAATGCCCTTTGCTACAGCGACCAGACTGGCGTGGTTGACAGAGTCGGCGGAATCGAGGATATTAAAAATAAGGTTATCCGATGCGTGGGTGAGCCTGAACGTCGCTTCAGAGAAGATGCTTTGAGGATGCTCCGTGCAGTCAGATTTGCCGTTGTGCTTGGCTTTGAAATCGAGGAAAAGACCGCTCTTGCAATAAAAAAATATGCGATACTGATAAAGAAAGTAAGCGCCGAGAGAATAAGAGAAGAAATTGAAAAAATTCTTCGCTCGGAAAATCCGGGAAGAATTTCGATGCTCTATGAGCTTGGGCTTATGCAGCATATTATCCCTGAAATATCACGTTGTTTTTCGGTGGCACAGCGGAATAAATACCATATATATAATGTAGGTGAGCACATAATCAATGCGGTTGCAAATACTCCGGAGGATATAATAATCCGCTGGGCGGCACTTTTACACGATATCGGAAAACCGCTTTGCAGGAGTGTTGATGCAAACGGAATCATTCATTTTTACGGGCATCATCACGAGAGTGTAAGGCTTGCAGACGATATTTTGCACAGATTAAGGCTTGATAACGATTCGAGAAAAAGCATCCTGATGCTGATAGAAAACCACGATATCAGAATCGAACCGAATCCGGTCTCGGTAAAACGAGTTATGGCAAGGCTTGGTGAGGAGCTATTTGCAAAACTTCTGCTTTTGCAGGAGGCGGATAACAAGGCAAAGAATCCGAAGTTCTTAAGAGATAAACTCGCCAAGATAAACGATGTCCGTGTAATTTACAGAAAAGTCCTTGCAGAGCGTCAGCCGTATCTTGCAACCGACCTGGTTGTAAACGGCAGAGACTTAATTAAAATCGGGTTCAGGGCAGGCAGAGAAATCGGTGATGTTTTGCACGCACTCTTGGACGAGGTGCTGATAAATCCGAGTCTCAATAACCGTGAATACCTTATGACAAGGGCAAAACAGTTAAGGAAAAAAAGATAACTTCCAAATTCGAAAAGAGTTTGGAAGTTTTTTTGTAATAAAATATAAAAAGAGGCAATATACATATACAAAAAACCAAACATTTTAAGGAGGAAAATCAATGGAGGGTTATAATGTTTACAGGGATATTGCCGAAAGAGCCGGTGGCGATGTCTATATAGGAGTGGTGGGGCCGGTCAGAACGGGAAAATCGACATTTATAAAGAAGTTTATGGACCTTTTGGTTATCCCGAACATCGAGAATGTATATAGTGCCGAGCGGGCAAGGGATGAGCTTCCGCAGTCGGCGGCAGGAAGAACGATTATGACAACAGAGCCGAAATTCATACCGAATGAGGCGGTAGAAATAAGCCTTGGCGATAATGCCCGACTTCGTGTGAGAATGATTGATTGTGTGGGCTATATTGTTGACGGCTCGCTCGGGTATATTGAGGACGATGTGCCGAGAATGGTGAACACACCCTGGTTTGATGAGCCGATACCGTTTCACGATGCGGCAGAACTCGGGACAAAGAAGGTCATTACCGAGCATTCTACAATCGGGCTCGTTGTGACGACCGACGGTACAATAACCGAAATCGACAGAAACGACTATATTGATGCAGAAAACAGGGTTATTGATGAACTGAAAAGCATAAACAAGCCGTTCGTGATACTCCTGAATTCTGCGAATCCGGGTTCGGAGAGTGCGAAGCAACTAAAATGTGAGCTTGAGGCAAAGCATGGTGTTCCGGTAATTCTTGTAAACTGTCAGGAGCTTGGTGCAGAGGATGTTTCAAAAATTGTCGAGACGGTGCTCTTTGAGTTCCCGGTGCGTGAAATCAAGATTACACTTCCCGGCTGGATGGGAAGGCTGGGAAGAGAACACTGGGTAAAAAAGGAGATGCTGAAGAAAGCATCCGAGTGTGTTGTGGATATCGAAAAAATCCGCCATACACGAAGCCTTGCCGAGGGAATGAACTGTTGCGAAAATGTCCGTGAGTGCAGAATCTGCGGTATGGACCTAGGCAGAGGAGATGTCCTGATGGAGGTAATTCCGCCCGAGAATTTGTTCTATAAGGTACTTGGTGAGAGTACTGGGTTTGAGATAGAAGACGAAGAAAAGCTTATGAGCCTGATGAGCGAGTTAAGCGTTGTGAAATCAAAATATGACAGGATTTCGGCGGCTTTGGCAGATGTGAACGAAAAGGGCTACGGTATAGTTTCTCCTGCGACCGACGAGCTCACACTGGATGAGCCGAAGATTGTAAAGCAGGGCGGAAAGTTCGGTGTAAAACTCAAAGCATCAGCACCGAGTATACATATGATAAAGGCAGACATAGAAACCGAAGTGAGCCCGATTGTCGGCACAGAGAAACAGTCGGAGGAGCTTGTTCACTATCTTTTAGAGGAGTTCGAAAACGATCCGGCAAAAATCTGGGAGTCGAACATTTTCGGGAAATCGCTCTATGAGCTTGTAAATGAAGGACTTCACAACAAACTCTCCAAGATGCCGGATGAGTCGAGAAATAAGCTTCGTGAGACACTCGAGAGAATAATAAACGAGGGAAGCGGCGGCTTGATTTGTATTATTCTTTGATGAGTGGGAGTTTTCAGATGGTATTAAAAAGGTCAGTTTTTTTAATGGGTTTGATATTTTTGTTGTGTTCATGTGGCGGCGGCAATACGGTTGAGATAATAAAAAATACCGAAAAAACCGAAGAATGGGAGATTTATACCGAGACACCCAAGCTATCTTCAAAAGGCGTTTTTGCAGAGAACATCAACGCGGATATTCAAAAAAGAGTTGATGAGACCCTTCAAAGCTTTAAGGATGAGGCGGGAAAAAGCGAGGGTAAGGACGACACCCTGAATGCCACAAGCTTTGTGAGCTTTTCAAAAAACGGACTTCTGAGTATTGTGATTGACTGCGAAAAGTATACCGGTGGTGTACACGGTGAACTCGGGCGAATTGTAAAAAATCTTGATATGCAAAAAGAAAAAGAGCTTGCATTTTGCGACCTTTTTTCGGATGATAAGTTTCCTGACCGCTTAAACTCATATATAGAGCAACTGATGCAGGATAAGCCGAATAAGTATAAGGATATCTGGAAAAAGCCGATAGTGGATGCGGATGAACTCTTTTACTTGAGTGATGCGGGGGTTGTGATATATTATCTGCCATACGAGTTGTCATATTATTCAAGAGGCTTTGTTGAGTTTGAGATTCCTTATGAAGAACTCGAAGGCTACATAAAACCTGAATATCTGGAAAGACTATGTAAATAAAAAAGTCGGCTCACTTTAGTGAGTCGACTTTTAATCATTCTAAGATAAATTCAACGAAAAATTGCGGTGCATGGAAATCCACCTTTTCAGGGTCGAGCGGGTAGTAAGATGCGTAGTGCTCATACTCGGTTTCTTCTCCGCATTTATAAAGATTTCCCCAAAGAGTTTTTGAACATTCACCGAAGTGCTTTTTTATAAATTCAAACGGGATAACGAATCCGAGCGTCCAGGCCTTTTCGTCAACATAGGACTGTACTTCAAAGTATTCCTTGTTGTTTTCAACAAAGCTTTTGTCGGGTCTGCCTGTCCTGAGGGCAAGATACATTGTGCCGAAAGCATTGAACTCAAAGTTCATATAGCGCTTGTCGCCCTCGTTCGGGCGTACAAAAAATTCCATACAGCTCTCAAGGTGAACAGGGCCGTTTTGCTCGGTGCATCTTGCGAGTAGCGGTTTTTCCTCGGTCTGCATTCTGATATGTATGCCGAAATCGCTATAGAGAAGCTTTGCGGTGGTTTTTGGTGCTTTTTTGAACTGTGACCAGTTGTTCTGAGAAATCTCTGCGATGTTTGCACTATCCCATGCGCTGTCAAAAAGCGAGGTTATTTTTTTATCTGTTTTTTTAATGATATACATAGCGTTCCTCCGAAGGTTAGTTGATATCAAAAGTATATCACGTCACGAGTGGGTTTGTCAATGGGGAAGGAAGAGGCAAAACAAAAAAGCTATCTGACGATGACTTTCCTGTTTTGGAAGAGCCGAACGTTTTAGATGCTATATATTTTAATTAAGTATTTGCCTATCGGCAAATATGAAGCAGTGGTTTTCCCGCTATGAAGCAAAGCCTTCCTTAATGTTGCGAAAGTAACACTTCATTAGCAAAGCGACTTCATTGTCGCAGGCAACTTAATGTTCTCTTCTGGCGCGCCCGAAGGGATGTTTCCACTTCGTGTAAACCTTGCTCGTCCACCCAAAGCCTTTTAGGCTTTCGGTACCGGACTTCGCACCACTCGCCTGAAAAACAGTTCGCCAGACTATTTTCCAAACGGCTCGTGCCCTCACAGGATTCGAATCCCAACCAATATCAAAATAAAAAATCCCATCTAACGACAGGATTTTTCATTTTGGCGCGCCCGAAGGGATTCGAACCCCTGACCCCTTGGTTCGTAGCCAAGTACTCTATCCAGCTGAGCTACGAGCGCATTTATTTGGTTTTCCAAATCACGAAAGATATTTTACCACAACGCTTCGGGCTTTGTCAATAGTTTTTTAAAAATTGCTTGCCTTTTTTAGCAGATTAAGGTATAATTATATTGGTTAATTATAGTTTAATGTACTTTAAAAAAGAATGAGGTGCTGATATGGGCAAAAATCAAACACGAAGCGAAGCAAGAGCCGAGGCGTTCAAGCTTGTTTTTCAGGCCGAGGTAAATGGTGACGATCTGGAATTTTTAATCTCCGAGATGCTCGAGAATAATCCAAGCTCTGAACAGAACATAGACTACATCAGAGCTGTTGTTTTTGGCGTGAGTAAAAAGTCAGACGAGCTTAAGGCTGACATCTGCGAGCATTTGAGTGGTGGTTGGAAGATAGAGCGTATCTCAAAGGTATCGCTGGCACTTTTGAAGCTTGCGATATACGAGATTAAATATATGGACGATATCCCGCCAAAAGTATCGGTAAACGAAGCAGTTGAACTCGACAAAAAATACGACGAGCCCGACAATTCAGCGTTCATAAACGGAGTCCTTGGCGGATTCATTAGAAAAAACAAAATTATCTAATTCTCTAAAAGGGAGTTGTTGAAATGGAACCGAAAATTGCTACGGTATCCCAGATAAACAATTATATCAAAAAAATACTCGATGCCAATGTTATCCTAAACGATATCTGGATCAAGGGCGAAATCTCAAACTTCAAGCTCCACTACTCGGGACATATGTATATCACACTAAAGGACGAGGGCGGAGTTTTGAAGGCGGTTATGTTCAAGTCGGCGGCATCAAACCTCAATTTCCGACCCGAGGACGGAATGAAGGTGCTCGCCCGTGGCAGAATCTCGGTCTATGAGCAGGGCGGTTCGTATCAGCTCTATATTCAGGAGATGATACCCGACGGCGTTGGGGAACTGTATATCGCATACGAACAGCTAAAAAAGCGACTTGAAGAAGAGGGACTTTTTGATCAGGCACATAAAAAACCGATCCCACAGTATCCTGAAAAGGTCGGTGTTATTACCGCCGCAACAGGAGCAGCTGTAAGGGATATCATAAATGTTATAACAAGGCGTTATCCGCACGCAGAAATCATACTCTATCCGGCTCAGGTACAGGGTGCAGGAGCGGCAGAGAGTGTTTCGAAAGGCCTTCGCTATTTCAACAAAGAGAAAATGGTTGATGTCATAATAGCGGGCAGAGGCGGCGGCTCGATTGAGGATTTATGGGCATTTAACGAGGAGATAGTGGCAAGAAGCATTTTCGAGTCGGAAATTCCTGTCATATCTGCTGTCGGGCACGAAACCGACTTCACAATAGCAGACTTTGTGGCAGACCTGAGAGCACCGACACCGTCTGCGGCGGCAGAAATTGCTGTACCGTCACAGGCAGAGCTTTTGAGCCGTATTATGGTGGACAAAAGCAGAATCACAAATGCGGTGTTGGGAAGAATAGACCGTGAGCGGAAAGCTCTCTCGGGGTTAAAACTCAAAAACCCTAAAGACCTGATAGAGGATAGGTTTTTAAAACTCGATAATCTCACCAAGCAAGCGGAAAAGAATTTCAAAATCAGAATTATATCCGAGCGCGAAAGACTTGCAACTTTGGCGGCGAAGCTTGATGCTATGAGCCCTCTGAAGGTTATGACACGAGGCTTTGCAATTCCGGTGGATAATGACGGAAATGTCATAAAGAGCGCAAAGAGTTTGAAGTCGGGCACGGAATTTGACCTAAAGCTTGCCGATGGCGAGAAGAAATGTATGGTAAAATAGGAGGGACTTTTATGGCAAAGGGATTTGAAGAATCTATAAAAGAACTTGAAAATATAGTAGAGGCATTGGAAAAGGGCGATGCGACACTCGATGAGTCGCTAAAGCTTTTTGAGGACGGAGTAAAGCTCTCAAAGGCATGTCAGAAAATCCTCGACACCGCCGAAAAGAAGGTAACAATACTTTTGGAAGGCGAAAACGGAGAACTTGAGAAAAAGGATTTTGTGGGTGAGGAATAATGGATTTTAACTCGATTTTAAAGGAAAACATTTCGATTGTAGATAATGCACTCGCCCGATATTTAAAACACGAAGAAAATGCACAGAATATTATCTATGAGAGCATGGGCTACAGCCTTTTTGCAGGCGGAAAGCGACTTCGCCCGATAATTATGATACTTGCAAATGAGATGTGCGGCGGAGATGTGGAGGATGTTCTTCCGTTTGCCTGTGCGATGGAGATGATTCACACCTACTCGCTCATTCACGATGACCTGCCGGCTATGGATAACGACGATATGCGCCGTGGAAAACCGACAAATCACATCACATTCGGTGAGGATATTGCAATTTTAGCAGGTGATGCACTTCTCAATAAAGCTATGGAGACAGCACTTTCTGCAGAAATTCCGGCCGATAGAATTATAAGAGCGTGTAAGGTGCTCTTTAAATCCACGGGAACAGAGGGTATGATTGGCGGTCAGGTGATTGATATCAAGAATGCAAAGCTCACAAAAGAGGAGCTGGAGAATCTGCACCTTTTAAAGACAGGTGCGATAATCCGCTCATCTGCTGTTATTGGCGGGATTGTTGCCGGTGCGAGTGAGGAAGAGATTGCAGCTCTCGATGAGTTTTGTAAAAATCTCGGTATTGCGTTCCAGATACAGGATGATGTTCTGGATGTCAAGGGAGACGCTGAGGCACTTGGTAAGCCTGTCGGAAGCGACGAGGATAATGATAAGACAACTTACGTTACACTTTATGGCGTGGAGAGATCCGAAGAACTCTCTCGAGAATACACCCAAAAGGCAATAGACAGCATAAAGGGAGTCTTTGGCGACAAGTCGGAAAAGCTCGTTAGCCTGGCAGAATTTTTGTGCAAGAGAAAAATATAAGGGGATAGCTGATGAACTTTTTTTTGGAATCTATACTTGTGACCGCAATAATTGCATGGTTTGCGGCACAGTTTTTAAAGGTTATATTTGTTCTTATTAAAAATAAGAAATTTGACTTTTATCGGTTTGTAGGCTCGGGCGGAATGCCGAGCTCGCACTCATCGTTTGTGACAAGCCTTGCAACAGGCGTGGGATTGACCGAGGGTTTTGCAAGCCCGATTTTTGCAGTATCGGTAGTTCTTGCGCTGGTTGTTATGTATGATGCAGCAGGAGTTCGCCGAGCAGCAGGTCAGCAGGCAAAAATCCTGAATAAGCTTGTAGAAGAATGGCAGACCGACAAACCCGATACCCGAAATAAACGCTTAAAGGAGCTTTTGGGTCATACTCCGTCAGAGGTTTTTGCAGGAGCGGCTCTCGGTATCGTGATTGGTGTGTTAAGACATTTGTGATTTTTTAAGAATAAAAAACACTCTTTGTATTTTTACAAAGAGTGTTTTTTGCTGAAATATTTAATCTTCTTCCAATAGTTTAGAAGGAGATATGTTTAGGACTTGAGCAATTTTAAATAGTGTTTCTAATGATACGCCTCGAATAGTACCTGTACCCTCGACTTGTGCAATAAAATTAACGCTTTTACCAATAAGTTCTGCAAAAGCCTCCTGAGTGTATCCGGATTTCTTTCTATAATAAGCAATCTTTAAACCTAAAGTTATATATTGATTAGGAAATTCAGTTTTCATGCCATCTCCTCCTTAAAGCTTGTTGCGATAGCAACATATCGAGCCGTAAGGCATATCGAGTGCTTTAGCACATATCGAAAATTCCAAGGGAATTTATATCGCCACCAGTATGTAAGGGGTGTTTTTAACTTTTTTAGGGGATAGGAAAAAAACTTTGGAATCAACAAACTGAGCCAAAGCTTCAGCTTTGGGTTACCCGAAGTCGTACAGGTGTACGACGAGAGGCGAAGTTTGTTGATAGCAAGATTTCTTGCGATCCAGAGATTTTTAACATCACCTTTATCTTATGCCGTACTTTTCAATGATATAGTCCATATCCTTGTAGCCTCTGCCCGAGAGGTTGATGAGGATTGAACCCTTGCCCATTTCCTTTGCAAGCTTCATACCATATGCAACAGCGTGTGAGCTTTCGATTGCAGGGATGATACCCTCCATTCTTGAGAGCTCATAGAAAGCATCGATTGTTTCATCGTCTGTTACGACATCATACTTTACTCTGCCGAGGTCATGCAAAAATGCGTGTTCAGGGCCTGATGACGGATAGTCAAGACCGCTTGCAACCGAGTAAACAGGCGCAGGCTCGCCGTTTTCGTCCTTTAACATAATACTGTTAAAGCCGTGCATAATGCCCTCTGTTCCGAACTTGAGGCTCGCTGCATGGTCGCCTAAAGTTTCGCCCTTGCCGAGTGGTTCAACACCGTATATGTCTACAGGGTCATTCAAGAAGCCCGAGAATATACCCATCGCATTCGAGCCGCCGCCTACACAGGCAACAACTGCATCGGGGAGCTCGCCTGTCATCTTAACAAACTGATCTCTTGCCTCGATTCCGACAACACTCTGGAAATCTCTTACCATCATAGGGAATGGGTGAGGTCCCAAAACCGAACCGATACAGTAGATGGCATCCTTATATTCGTTAGCATAAGCTGCAAACGCTGCATCAACCGCCTCTTTCAAGGTCTGTAAGCCTTCCTTGACCTCAACGACATTTGCGCCGAGAATCTTCATTCTTGCAACATTCGGTGCCTGCTTCTTTATATCAACAGTTCCCATATAGATATCACATTCAAGACCAAAGTATGCCGCAGCAGTTGCAAGTGCAACACCGTGCTGACCAGCACCGGTTTCTGCGATAACCTTTTTCTTGCCCATATACTTTGCTAAAAGTGCTTCGCCCATACAGTGATTCAACTTGTGTGCACCTGTGTGGTTTAAGTCCTCACGCTTAACATAAAGCTGAACATTGCCGAGCTTGTTTGATAAACGCTCGAGGTGTGAAATAGGGGTTGGTCGTCCCTGAAATTCCTTGCGGATTCTTCTTAATTCGCTTATGAATTTGCTTGACTTACAGATTGTAAAATACGCCTCTGTAATCTCTGCCATTGCCTTTTTCAAGTCCTCTGAAATATAAGCACCGCCGTACTTTCCGAAAAATCCGTCCTCGTCGGGGTAGTTTTTAAAATATGTATCAAAATCAATTCCGTTATAGTTCATTATTTTATCCTCCAAAATATTTTTTTTAATTTTTCTGTACCTATATGCTACGCCATCGTTTCCGCAATAGTGCAATCTTTTCTTTAATCATTCTCAACTCGCCTCGCCTAAACTAAAAAATCTTTTCAGATTGATGAATCCAAAAAGAATACACAAAAATATACAGTTTATAAAACTAAACTATACTAAAACTTGCTATTCTAAAACTTGCTCATCTAATCTAAACTATTTCAATTTTACCATAAGTATTACACTTTGTCAATCCTTTTTATTGACATTTTGCTTCGGGAGTTTTATAATAATAAAGGATTATTTTTGGGGGCAAATTTTAATGAGTGATAATAAAAAATGGTTTTTAAAGGGTATGAGAGACGGAATACCGATATCTTTGGGATATTTTGCCGTATCAATCGCCCTTGGAATACAGGCGGTAGCGGCAGGTATGACACCCTTGCAGGCATCGGTTACGAGCCTTCTGATAAACGCATCGGCAGGTGAGTTTATAGGCTTTACCCTGATTGCACAAAATGCAAGCTATATCGAGGTTATTATTATGGAGGCGATTGCGAATGCAAGATACCTCCTGATGTCCTGTGCCCTTTCGCAAAAGCTTGATGCAAAAACCTCGACCATAAAGCGTGTGCTTCTGGGCTTTAATGTGACAGACGAGATTTTCGGAATCTCGGTTTCTGTGCCGGGGAAACTCAACCCGTTTTATTCCTACGGTGCAGATGTTGTTGCGATGCCGGGCTGGGCACTCGGAACGCTGGTCGGCGGAATCCTGGGAAGCATTCTTCCGGGTAATGTCGTGAGTGCCTTGAGTGTTGCACTCTATGGAATGTTTGTTGCAATTTTCATTCCGCCTGCAAAGCAGAACAAAATCATTCTCGGGCTTGTTATTATAAGCTTTATTACAAGCTTTATCTTCTCGACGGTTTCGGTATTTTCAGCCATCCCCGAGGGCGTGAGGATTATAATTCTGACGGTTGTGATTTCGCTTTTGGCGGCTCTCATTTTCCCTGTAAAGGAGGATGCAGACGATGAAAAATAATGTGTACTTATATATACTTGCAATGGCTTTGACCACCTTCCTTATAAGGGTTTTACCGCTTACTTTAATCAGGCGTGAAATCAAGAACAGGACAATCCGTTCGTTTTTGTATTATGTGCCGTATGTCACACTTGCGGTTATGACATTCCCGTCGATTATCTCGGCGACAAATGAGCCGATTGCCGCACTTTTGGCACTCTTTATCGCTATTGTGTTTGCATGGCGTGGAATGAGCCTTTTTACCGTTTCGGTCATAAGCTGTGTGACGGTTTTTGTGATAGAATTTATCCTTTCAATCCCTGCTGTGTCGGCATGGTGGACACCGATCTGGGAGACATTGAGCAGTATATTTTAAAGCAGAATGAGCCTGTATTTTTCGGGCTCATTTTTATTTTGACTAATTTAGCTGTTGGTATTGAAAAAGGGAGAAAAATAGTGTATAATATGTATAAATATACAAAACCCAAACCGAAGGGAATGTTAGAAAATGAAAAAAATTGCGATAATTCCTAATAAAACAAAGGATTCCGAGCTTCAGGTTGCAAAACGGATTGTAGATATTCTAAAAGGAAGAGCCGAGCTTTTTATGGAGAAAAAGTTTGAGGGCGAGTTAGACGGTGTTTGCTTCATGGGCGAGGGGATTTTTGACTCATGCGATTGTGTTATTGTAATCGGTGGAGACGGTACAGTACTGCAGGTGGCAGAGCCTTGCGGAAAACGTGAAATCCCTGTTATGGGTGTAAATATGGGGAAGGTCGGATTTATGACCGAAACCGAAACCGATCAGCTCGAGGAGGCGTGCGGAAGGTTGCTCTCGGGCGATTATCTGACCGAGAAGAGAATGATGATGTCAATCGGCATAGTAAAGGACGGAGAAACTGTTGAGTGCCCGGGAGCACTCAATGATGTGGTTATCTCAAAGATTGATGCAAAGATGATTTCGGTCGAGCTCTATGCCAACGAAAACAAGATAAATGCTTACATATCGGACGGTATAATAATATCAACGCCTACAGGCTCTACCGGGTATTCGCTCTCTGCGGGCGGACCTGTCGCAGACCCTGCGATGGAGCTCTTTATCGCATCGCCGATATGTGCACATATGCTCGGCAGCCGACCGGCGGTTATGCCTGCTGATAAGGAAATTGTGCTTGAGCTCACACAAAGCGAAGCAACGGTTACTGTTGACGGCGTAATTGTTGATAAAATCAAAAAGGGAGACAAGATAGTAATCAAAAAAGCTGATTACAGCTTCAATCTTATCAGGATGAGCAAATACTCTTTCTACGATGTGCTTATAAACAAATTATCATAATCGGACAGGAGAAAACCTATGAAGAGAAACAGACACGGAAGAATTTTGAAGATAATAGCAGAGTCACCGATAAAGACACAGGAGCAGTTGACCGATGCGCTCAGGAAAGAAGGCTTTGCGGTAACTCAGGCGACTGTATCGAGAGACATAAAGGAGCTGGGGCTTTTGAAGGTCTCGTCAAAGGACGGAGGCTACCGCTATGCCCAGGAAAAGGCAAGGAACGACAGGGAACTGAATATGTTCTCAAAGACAATAGTAAGCATCGAGTCGGCATTGCATACCGTTGTGATAAAGACCTATGCAGGAATGGCACAGGCGGTTGCGGCATCTCTCGATGCGATGTCGGACAGCGAGATTTTGGGCTCGATTGCGGGCGATGACACAATTCTTCTTATAACAAGAGGAGAGCGTGAGGCGACAATGCTTGTGCCGAAGCTTGAAAAACTGTTCAAAAACATTTAGTGAGGAATAGCTATGTTAAGAGGTTTAGATATAAAAAATGTTGCAGTTATCGAAAAGCTGAGCATTGAACTAAAACCGGGTATGACCGTTCTGACGGGTGAGACCGGTGCAGGTAAGTCTATCATAATCGATTCTATAAATATGCTCCTCGGTGCAAGGGCGAATAAGTCACTCATCAGAAACGGTGAGGAAAAGGCGTTTGTTAGTGCAAGCTTTGATGCGGATGATGCGACTGTAAAGCTTTTGGAGGAGTATGGGGTTGATTGCGACGACGATTTTCTGATTATCTCCCGTGAACTTAACTCGGACGGAAAAAGTGTGGCAAGAATAAACGGTCAGATGGTGCCATCTGCGGTATTAAAGGAGATTTCGTCAGAGCTTGTAAATATTCACGGACAACAGGACAATCAGGCGATTTTAAACAGTGCAAAGCATATTGATTTCCTTGACGATTATGCGGGTGTCTGCGATGAACTTGCCGAGTATAAAAGAGTAAGGGCAGAGCTTAAAGGAATCGGCACAGAGCTTGAAAAATCAAGGATGAACGAGGATGAAAAGCTGAGGCTTTCCGACCTTTTGCGGTATCAGACCGACGAGATTGAAAAAGCCGAGCTTTCGATTGGCGAAAAGGAAAAGCTCACAGAAGAGCGTACACTTATCCAGAACAGTGCAAAGATTGCCGAGGGTGTAAATGCGGCATATAATGCTCTTTTCGAGACCGAATCGGGCAGTGCATACGATGCGGTAAGCGTTGCCGGGCGTGCACTTGATAATATTGCAGGCTTCAACGGCGAGCTTTCAGAACTCTCATCAAAATTGGTTGACATAAAATATGCAATCGAGGATGTTGTGCACGAACTGCGTGCTATGGAGCTCGACTTTGACGAGCGGTATCTTGACGATATAGAAGAGAGACTCGATACTATATCAAAGCTTGAGAAAAAGTATGGCGGAAGTGTTGAGGCGGTGCTTGAGTTTTACGAAAAAGCATCGAAAGAGCTTGAAGATATCGTCAACAATGACGAGGTTATAAAAAGGCTCGAGGCAGAGTATGCAAAAAAGGAAGCAGAGCTCAAAAAAATCGGCGAGGCTCTTTTTGAAAAGAGAAGGTCAGCGGCGGAAACTTTAAGTAAAAGCGTAGTTTCGGAGCTTTCAGACCTCGATATGGAAAAGGCAAGGTTTGAAGTGAATCTTGACCATACAGATGAGTTTTTCAAAAACGGAATGGACAAGGCAGAGTTCCTGATTACAACCAATCCGGGCGAGCCACTAAAGGCGCTCACAAAGGTTGCATCGGGCGGTGAGCTCTCAAGAGTCATGCTTGCAATAAAGACTATACTTTCGGGCAGAGGCACAAGCGAGACGCTGATATTTGACGAAATTGACACCGGTGTTTCGGGTAGAGCGGCACAAAAGATAGCATCAAAGCTATGGGAGCTTGGCGAGAGGGCACAGGTAATCTGCATCAGCCATCAGCCGCAGCTTGCCGCATTTTCGGACAATCACCTCTACATTGAAAAGACGGTTACCGATGAGAGTGCAAAAACCACAGTCCGTGAGCTTTCTGATGAGGAGAGAGTTTTTGAGGTGGCACGGATAACAGACGGTGCCGACATAACCGAATCGGCAAGGGTTCATGCAAGCGAAATGATTGAGCTTGCAAGAAGTAAGAAGGGAAGAAAAGCTTGAGAGAGATAGGTTTTGTTGATAAATCAAATGGCGGATATGCCTGGGTCAGGGTTGCGAAAAAATCTGCCTGTGGCGAGAACTGTGCATCCTGTAAAGGCGGATGTACCCCGGGCGAGCGGACAATGAAGGTTAAAAACCCGATTGGTGCAAGCGTTGGTGACAGGGTAGCGGTCGAGCTTTCCGACAGGAGCTTTTTATTGGCGGCATTTTTGGTATATATTCTGCCGCTTATAATGTTTCTGGCAGGGTTTTTGGTATCGGGATACTTTTTTTCGGGAGAGCTTCTGCAAATTGTGTCGGGACTGGCGGTTGCGGGCTGCACGGTAGTGATAATCGGCAGGATTAAAAATGCCGACAGATTTATGGCGGAAATCACCCAGGTTTTCGAAAAGGATACCGGGTGCTAAAATTAACATAAAAAAAGGGCAAAAATTCCGCTCATATATGCAATATTACCTCTTGTAATTTGCTTTGAAATATGTTATAATAATTTGAAAAGCTATGCGTATAAAAAAGGCTTTTGAGTTTTGGCAAAAGGGAGGATTTGCATGGAGGAAAGATTTCACATTTTCTGCGGACATTTCGGAAGCGGAAAATCCGAGATTGCAGTCAACTTTGCTCTGAAGTGTAAACAGGAGGGTAAGGATGTTGCAATAGTCGACCTTGACATTGTAAATCCGTATTTTCGTACAAACGATGTACGGGAGATGCTTATTGCCTCGGGTATCGAGGTCATAGCACCCCAGTATGCAAACTCAAACCTTGATATGCCTACAGTGCCTGCCGATATTATGAAGGTTTTCAACACCGCCGGAAAAACGGTAATATTCGATGTCGGTGGAGACGAGGATGGGGCATATGCTTTGGGAAGATACCTCGAGTTCTTTAAAAAAGAACCCTACAGAATGTATCTGGTCGCAAATGCAAAAAGACCTCTTACCGGAACAGCCGAGGAGATATGTCAGATTGCAGGAGAGATCGAGACGGCATCACGCCTGAAGTTTACCGATGCGGTAAACAATACAAACATCGGAGGAATGAGTACAGCAGATGTGCTTTTATCCGGAAGCGATGAGGTGGAAAAAGCAGCCGAAATGCTCGGAGTCCCGGTATCGATGTATTGCTTAAAGCGTGGCGTAGGCGGGGATTTACCAGAGGATATAAAAGCTAAACTTTTTGAAATAGATATACAAATTAAAATGCCTTGGGAAAGGTGAAAGGAATGGTGGCTAAATGAATAAGGTAACATTCAGAGAAGAGCGTTGCAAGGGCTGTGAGCTTTGTGTAAGTGCCTGCCCGAAGGGAATCATCAGGATTTCTGAGGACAGACTCAATGCAAAAGGCTTCAGACCGGCAGAAATTACAGATCAGGAACAGTGTATCGGTTGTGCGTTTTGTGCAACAATCTGCCCTGACGTTGTAATCGAAGTTGAAAAGAATGCTTGAAGGAGGGACTAACGGTGAGTAATAAGGTTTTAATGAAGGGAAATGAAGCAATAGCTGAGGCGGCAATCCGCTCAGGCTGTAAGCATTTTTTTGGATATCCTATAACACCTCAGACCGAGCTTTCGGCATACATGGCAAAGAAGATGCCAAAGATTGGCGGAGTATTTTTACAGGCTGAGAGTGAAGTTGCGGCTATCAATATGGTTTACGGTGCAGCAGGTGCAGGTGCAAGAACTATGACAAGTTCATCAAGCCCCGGTATCAGCTTGAAGGCAGAAGGTATCTCATACATAGCCGGTGCTGATATTCCATGTGTAATTGTTGACATCGTAAGAGGTGGCCCTGGTCTTGGCGGTATTCAGCCGGCACAGTCGGACTACTTCCAGGCAACAAAGGGCGGCGGACACGGTGACTATCACCTGATCGTTCTGGCACCTAACTCGGTTCAGGAAATCGTATCATTGACAGCTGATGCTTTCAACTTGTCAGATAAGTACAGAGTTCCTGCAATGATTCTTGGCGACGGTACTTTGGGCCAGATGATGGAGCCGGTTGATTTTGACGATGTTCCGGCACCTGAGGCAGGCGACAAGGACTGGGCTACAGTAGGTACAGAGAAGAAGAGAAAGCATAACATTATAAATTCACTCTATCTTGCTCCGGAAGAACTCGAAGATAAAATCCGTGAGCGTTACGAAAGATATGAGGTTATCAAGGCAACAGAGCAGAGATATGAAGCACACGATATCGAAGATGCTGATATCATAATCTCATCATACGGCACAACAAGCCGTGTTGTTGAGTCTGCTGTTAAGACCTTGCAGGCAAAGGGCTATAAGGTTGGCGTAATCAGACCTATCACACTCTGGCCATTCCCTGAAAAGATTTTCAAAGAGGCTGCAAAGACCGCAAAGGCATTCCTTTCGGTTGAAATGAGCATGGGACAGATGGTTGAGGATATCAAGATTGCAACCGAAGGCAAGGCTCCTGTTCACTTCTTCGGAAGAACAGGCGGTATCATCCCTACTCCGGATGAAATCGTGGCAAAGGTTGAAGAAATTGCAAAGGATATAAAATGATTTTGCCTCAAAACAGTACCCGAAAAGGGTATGGAAAGGATGGATTATATAATGACTAAGGTTTTTAAGAAGCCCGATGCACTCGAAGATGTAGCATTCCACTACTGCCCGGGCTGTACTCACGGAATCTGTCACAGACTCGTGGCAGAGGTAATGGACGAATTGGGAATAGAAGGAAAGACAATAGGTGTAGCACCTGTTGGATGTTCTGTTACAGCATATAACTATTTTGCCTGCGATATGCAGCAGGCAGCTCACGGCAGAGCGCCGGCAGTTGCAACAGGTATCAAGAGAGTTCACCCTGATAAGGTAGTATTCACATACCAGGGCGACGGTGACCTTGCAGCTATCGGTACAGCCGAAACAGTTCACGCAGCAGCAAGAGGCGAGAACATTACAGTTATCTTTATCAATAACACAATCTACGGTATGACAGGTGGTCAGATGGCTCCGACAAGCTTGCCGGGTCAGGTAACACAGACTTCACCTTACGGCCGTGATACAAAGACACAGGGCTTCCCGATCAGAATGTCGGAGATGCTCTCAACTCTGGACGGCCCAAGCTATATCGAAAGAGTAGCTTTGAACACCGTTCCGAACATCAAAAAGGCAAAGGCTGCAATCAAAAAGGCATTCCAGAACCAGATAGACGGCAAGGGCTTCTCACTTGTTGAGGTACTCTCAACCTGCCCTACAAACTGGGGTATGTCACCAAAAGAGGCTATGAAGAGATTGAATGACGAAATGATCCCTTATTATCCTTTGGGTGTATATAAGGACATCGATGCCGGAAAGGAATGATTTTTGATATGACTACAAATATTATTATTACAGGATTTGGCGGTCAGGGTATTCTCTTTGCGGGAAAGATTCTGGCATATACAGCTTTGATGAAGGGCAAGCAGCTTTCATGGCTCCCGTCATACGGCCCTGAAATGCGTGGTGGTACAGCAAACTGTCATGTTATAGTTTCTGATGACCCGGTCGGCTCACCTATTATCACAGAGCCTGATGTGTTAATCAGCATGAACAAGCCTTCACTCGATAAATTTGAAAACCTTGTTGTAAAGGATGGAACAATCCTCTTTGATTCAAGCCTTATCGACCGTGAAGTAGCAAGAGACGATGTAAAATCAGTTGCTGTCCCTGCAACAGGTATGGCAACAGATGCAGGAAAAGCCGGCATGGCAAATATGATTATGCTTGGTGCACTCATCAAGGCAACAGGCGTGTTCACACTCGATGAAATCCGTGCAGGTGTTGAAAAGACAGTTCCTGCATCAAAGCAGCATTTGATTGATGTTAACATGGAAATGATTGAAAAAGGGTATAATCTTTAATAGACAAAACCCAAATCTATAAAAAGGATGGTAGAGAAAATGGCTCAAGCTAAAAAGAAAAAAGGCTTAACCTATAAGGGTAAACCGATATACCGCCTTGGAAACAGAATCTATTACGGAAATCTTGAAGACGACTTGATTCTTGTTATGGACATCACCGAAAGCGAAAAGGTTGACGGTGTTGAGCGAGCAAGAAAGGTGGTTTTCAGTATTCAGGACAATACAGGCGAGCTCGGCAAGGGTACTAACTACAGAACCGGCGAGCGTGAGGATCTGTATAAGGCGTTTGATATCGGCAGCTGGTGGTTGCAGGACGCATTAGAGGTTTGACAAAATATCGGGAGGGAAAGTTTTTCCCTCCCGAAACCTAAATTTATGGGAAAGGGGAAAAGAGCATGAACTATATCGTAAAGAATGCAAGGGTATATCTTGACAATACTTTCAAATTACAGGATATCTATGTGGCAGACGGGATAGTTGTTGACGGTTTTGACCTATCTTTGGCAGACGAAATATTTGATTTTGACGGATTACACATATTCCCGGGTTTTATTGATGTTCATGTACATCTTCGAGAACCGGGCTTTTTTTATAAAGAAACGGTAGAGACGGGTACAATGTCGGCTGCTCGTGGCGGCTATACTCATGTTTTCTCGATGCCGAACTTAAACCCCGTACCCGACAGTGTTTCGAATATAAATATCCAACGTGATATTATAGATAAATCAGCAAAAATCCATGTAACTCCGTATGCTTCCATTACAAAGGGACAAATGGGCGAGGAATTATCCGATATGGACGAGCTTGCAAAGCTTTGCGGAGGTTTTTCGGATGACGGCAAGGGTGTACAAAGCACCGAACTTATGAGATGCGCTATGGAAAAGGCAAAAGCTCTTGACAAGATGATTGTCGCACATTGCGAGGATAATTCGCTCTTGCATGGCGGATATATCCACGACGGTGAGTATGCAAAAGCACATAACCATAAGGGCATCTGCTCGGAGAGCGAGTGGGGACCGATTGCAAGAGATGTTGAACTTTTGAAGGAAACAGGTTGCAGATACCATGTATGCCACGTTTCTGCAAAAGAGAGCGTTGAGGTTATAAGAAAAGCAAAGGCGGCGGGTGTGGACATAACCTGTGAAACAGGTCCGCATTATCTGGTTTTGAATGATTCCGAACTAAAAGAAGAAGGAAGATTCAAAATGAATCCGCCGATTCGCTCGGAAGAGGACAGGCTTGCTTTGATTGAGGGAATCATAGACGGAACGGTTGACATGATTGCGACCGACCACGCACCGCACTCGGCTGAGGAAAAATCAAAGGGACTCGAGGAAAGCCTGATGGGTGTAGTCGGATTGGAAACTGCATTTGCGGTGCTGTATACCGAGCTTGTGAAACAGGGTATAATCACTCTCGAAAAGCTTATAGAGCTCATGCACAACAACCCGAGGGAGAGATTCGGGGTAGAAGATACTTTGGAGATTGGCAAAAAAGCCAATTTCACGGTTTTTGACTTGGAACGTGAATATGAAATAAATCCTGCCGAGTTCCGCTCAATGGGAAGAGCAACTCCGTTTGAGGGAAGAAAAGTATTCGGCAGATGCCTGATGACTGCGGTTGACGGCAAGATAGTATGGAAAGAGGAGGAATAGGCTTTGCGTCAGGGAATATACAGTATTGATGAAAATGTAAAGATTGCAAAAGACGTATATAGAATGAAGCTTTTGGGAGACACATCGGATATTACCGCTCCCGGACAGTTCATAAACATAAAGCTCGACGGGTTCTTCTTAAGACGCCCGATTTCGGTATGCGATTATGATGAGGCTTCAATCACGATAATATATAAGGTTGTAGGAACAGGCACAGAGGTCATGGCGAAGATGACAAAGGGTGAGGAGCTTGACATCCTGACCGGTCTTGGAAATGGCTTCAAGCTTGAGACAAGCGGAGAAAAGCCGGTACTGATCGGTGGCGGTGTAGGTGTTCCGCCGATGTATAATCTTGCAAAGAAATTAAAGGCAGAGGGAAAGAGCCCATCTGTGATTATAGGCTTTAACACCGCCGATGAGGTGTTCTATAAAGAGGAGTTTGAAGCGTTGGGCATCAAGACCTATGTTACAACTGCTGACGGCTCGGTTGGTATCAAAGGCTTTGTAACAGATGCTCTAAAAGAGATGTCCGACTATACATATATCTACACCTGCGGTCCCGAGCCGATGCTGAAGGCTCTTTATAACACATCGACAACCGGCGGTGAGTTCAGCTTTGAAGAAAGAATGGGATGCGGCTTTGGTGCTTGTATGGGTTGCAGTTGCAAGACAAAATACGGAAATAAGCGAATCTGCAAGGACGGACCAATCCTTATAAAGGAGGAGATTATATGGTAGACACAAGAGTTAATCTGAGCGGAGTTGAGCTCACAAACCCAATAATCCCTGCGAGTGGAACGTTCGGTTTTGGCTATGAGTTTGCAGAACTCTATGATATAAACATACTTGGCTCGCTATCCTTTAAGGGAACTACAAAAGAGCCGAGATTCGGAAACCCGACACCGAGAATTGCAGAATGCCCGTCGGGTATGATAAATTCGGTAGGTTTGCAGAATCCGGGCGTTGAGAAGGTTATATCGGAAGAGCTTCCGAAGCTTTACAAATGCTTTAAAAAGCCGGTAGTTGCAAACATCAGCGGATTTTCGATTGATGAGTACAAATACTGCGTTGAAAAGATTGACAAGGAAGACCAGGTCGGAATTGTTGAGGTAAACATCAGTTGTCCGAATGTACATAACGGCGGTATGAGTTTTGGTACAAGCCCTGAGTCTGCGGCGGCGGTGACAAAGGCTGTAAAGGAAGTAACATCAAAACCTGTATATATGAAGCTGAGCCCGAATGTAACAGACATTGTTGCGATTGCAAAGGCGTGCGAGGATGCAGGTGCTGACGGAATCAGCCTTATAAATACCCTGATGGGAATGAGAATTGACCTAAAGACCCGGAAGCCTGTAATCGCAAACAAGATGGGCGGTTTCTCGGGTAAGGCAATCTTCCCTGTTGCGGTGAGAATGGTATATCAGGTGTATGATGCAGTGTCTGTGCCGATTATCGGTATGGGCGGTGTGTCGAGTGCCGAGGATGTAATCGAGATGATGCTTGCCGGTGCAACAGGCGTTCAGATTGGTGCGGCGAATCTGGTTGATCCGTTTATATGCCGTGATATCATCGAAAAATTGCCTGAGGTTATGAAAAAGTACAAAATCGAAAAATTAAGTGATATAATAGGAGGAGCACACAGATGAGCAGAGATGTAATTATTGCCTGTGATTTTAACGGCAAAAAAGAGGTTTATGATTTTTTGGATAAGTTTACTGATGAAAAACCGTATTTAAAAATCGGCATGGAGCTTTTCTATGCAGAAGGCCCTGAAATTGTAAGGGAAATCAAAAAAAGAGGCCACAAGATTTTTCTTGACTTAAAGCTTCACGATATCCCGAACACTGTAAAAAAGGCGATGGCGGTTTTATCTGGACTCGATGTTGATATGTGTAACCTCCATGCAGGCGGAACAATTGCAATGATGGAAGCAGCACTTGAGGGTCTTACAAGACCTGACGGCACACGCCCGCTCCTTATCGGTGTTACACAGCTCACATCTACAAGTGAGGAGAGAATGAGAACTGATTTGTTGATTGAAAAGCCGATTGATGAGGTTGTAATGCACTATGCCGAAAACTGTAAAAAGGCAGGACTTGACGGCGTTGTTTGCTCGCCGCTTGAGGCTGGCAAGGTAAAATCAAGATGCGGCGATGAATTTTTGACAATCACACCGGGAGTTCGTTTTGCAGACGGCGAAGTGGGTGACCAGGTACGAGTTACAACACCTGCAAAGGCAAGAGAAATCGGCTCGGACTACATAGTTGTGGGAAGACCAATTACCCAGGCAGACGATCCGGTTGCGGCATACAGAAGATGTGTTAAGGAATTTATAGGCTAAAAGAAAGGAAGAACAGAAGATGAAAAAGGAAGTTGCAAAGAATTTATTGAAGATTGGTGCAGTATTTTTAAGACCGGAGAACCCATTTATCTGGGCAAGCGGAATCAAGAGCCCGGTTTACTGCGATAACCGTTTGATTTTGACAGCACCAGAGGCAAGAGTGACAGTTGAGAGCGCAATCGCAGAAACTGTTAAGAAGGAATATCCTGAATGTGAAGTTTTGATGGGAACAAGTACAGCAGGTATCGCACACGCAGCGATTGCGGCACATATGCTTGATATGCCTATGGGTTATGTTCGTTCAGGTGCAAAGGACCACGGCAGAGGCAACCAGATAGAAGGAAAGCTCGAGAAGGGACAGAAGGTTGTAGTTGTTGAGGATTTGATTTCAACAGGTGGAAGCGTTATCGAGGTTGTTGAAGTGTTAAGAGAAGCAGGCGCAGAGGTGCTTGGAATTGTCAGCATCTTTACATACGGTATGCAGAAGGGTATCGACCGCCTTGCGGCTGCAAATGTTAAGAATGTGAGCCTCACAAACTTTGAAACATTGGCAGAGGTTGCAGCAAGTGAAGGCTACATCAAGGAAGAAGATATTGAAAGACTTATAGCTTTCAGAAACAATCCAAGTGATGAAAGCTGGATTGGAGCAAAATAATGAAACATCTAATCGATATTCTGGATTTATCAACAGCGGAGATTGAGGAATTGATTGATACTGCAAATGATATCATTGAAAATCCTGAACAATACCGTGAAAAGTGCAGATATAAAAAGCTTGCGACTCTCTTTTTTGAACCGTCGACAAGAACAAGACTGAGCTTTGAGGCGGCAATGATGGAGCTTGGCGGAAATGTTTTAGGCTTTTCCGAGGCAAACAGCTCATCGGCATCAAAGGGCGAGAGCGTATCGGATACAATAAGGGTTGTAAGCTGTTATGCAGACATTATTGCGATGCGACACCCGAAAGAGGGCGCACCTATGGTTGCATCACAAAAGTCGGGAGTGCCTATTATAAATGCCGGTGACGGCGGACACAACCATCCGACACAGACTCTGACCGACCTTCTGACAATCAAGAGGGAAAAGGGAAGACTCTCTGACCTCACAGTAGGACTTTGCGGCGACCTGAAATTCGGAAGAACAGTTCACTCGCTCATCTCGGCAATGTCACGCTATAGCGGTGTGAAGTTTGTTCTGATTTCACCCGACGAGTTGAAATTACCTGACTATATCAAGGAAGGGACATTGATTGAAAAGGGTATTGAATTTGAGGAAACACGTGATCTTGAGGAGGCTATGCCAAAGCTTGATATCCTCTATATGACACGTGTACAGCGTGAGAGATTTTTCAACGAGGCGGACTATATCCGCTTGAAGGATAGCTATATTCTGGGCATGGATAAGCTCAAAAATGCGAAGGAAGACCTTTGTATTCTGCATCCGCTACCACGAGTTAACGAAATCACAACCGAAGTTGATAACGATAAAAGAGCTTGCTATTTCACACAGGCCTTAAACGGAAAATATGTGAGAATGGCACTTATTCTGAAGCTTTTGGGGGTGGAATAAATGAAGATTGATGCAATTAAAAACGGAATAGTAATCGACCACATCGAGGCGGGAAAGGGAATGGAGATATACCATTTCTTAAAGCTCGATAGCCTTGATTGCCCGGTTGCTATTATAAAGAATGTATCGAGCAAAAAAATGGGCAAAAAGGACATTATAAAGATTGATGCCGACATCGACATTGACCTGGATGTGCTTGGATATATCGACCCTGACAGCACAGTAAACATCATAAAGGACGGCGAGCTGGTGAAAAAATGCCACCTTGCGGCGCCTGAGAAACTTGTAAATGTCATCATGTGCAAAAACCCGAGATGTATCACATCGGTTGAGCAGGACATTGACCAGATTTTCAAACTCACCGATAAAAAGAACAGAGTTTACAGATGTGCATACTGTGAATCTAAAGCAAAATAAATAACTGATGGAATGTAAAAAAGCTCTGGACCGCAAGTGAACTTGCCATCAACAAACTTCGCCTCTCGTCGTACCTATGTACGACTTCGGGTAACCCAAAGCTGAAGCTTTGGCTCAGTTTGTTAATTCCAAAGCTTTTTTCCTATTCCATATTAAAAAACGCAAACCTTACGGTTTGCGTTTTTTAGTCTGCTTCCTTTATTTTCAAATACTTTTCCTTTGTTGCAAGCCCACCACGAATGTGACGCTCTGCCTTGTTGCTTTTTAGAACATCCTGAACCTGCTCAAACAGACTCTTGTTTAACTGCTCGAGCCGCTCTGTAACATCTTTATGTACTGTTGATTTTGAAATATTAAACTTCTTTGCGGTGGCACGGACGGTTGAGCCGGACTCGATTATATAGTCGGCAAGCTCAAGTACACGCTCCTCGATATAGTCCTTCATAATCTCCCCCTAATAAAAATAGTAGTTTGTATATCTATATGCAAGGGGGAGGGGATTTAGAAATGAAAATCGGTAGGTTTACTTGATTTTTATTTTAAAATATGTTACAATGAAAGACATGATTAACAATTTGTGTGTTGATCATTAAAATGTTATTTTTGTAGGTGACTTGAATGAAAAAAAATTTATTAGCATTAATGGCAGTTATATTAAGCATAATTGTATTTGGTATGATAAATGTATCGGCTGAAACTGAAGGGATATATACATACTATGTTTCAAATGGCGAAGCGACAATTACAGATTGCGATACTTCCGCAAGTGGTGATATTGTAATACCCGATACCATTAGCGGTTATCCTGTAACAACTATCGGTAGCTATACGTTTAAATATTGTAGAGGTCTTACAAGCATAACAATTCCAGACAGTGTAACAACTATCGGAGCCGAGGCGTTTTATGATTGCACGGGCCTTACGAGCATAACAATTCCAGACAGTGTAACAACTATCGGAATCTGGGCATTTTATCATTGCAAAGGCCTTACAAGCATAACAATTCCAGACAGTCTAACAAGTATCTATAAATATACATTTTATTGTTGCGAAGGCCTTACGAGCATAACAATTCCAGACGGTGTAACAACTATCGGAGCCGAGGCGTTTTATGGTTGCGAAGGCCTTACAAGCATAACAATTCCAGACGGTGTAACAACTATCGGAGCCGAGGCGTTTTATCGTTGCGAAGGCCTTACAAGCATAACAATTCCAGACAGTGTAACAACTATCGGAGCCGAGGCGTTTGAATATTGTAGAGGTCTTACAAGTATAACAATTCCGGACAGTGTAACAACTATCGGCCTCGGTGCGTTTAGTGATTGCACGGGCCTTACAAGCATAACAATTCCAGACAGTGTAACAAGTTTCAATAGCCGTACGTTTCAAAATTGTACAAGTCTTACAAACATAACAATTCCAGACAGTGTAACAAGTATCGGATATGATGCATTTGTTGGGTGCGGAAACTTAACAGATATTTATTACAAAGGAACAGCGAAAAAATGGAATAAAATATCAATTTATTCAGGTAATAAATATCTTACAAATGCAGAAATTCATTTTATGCCAAACACAAAAACAACACTTTCGAACAATGATAAAAAATTTACTATTACACCAATCAATATTGGAAATGGTAAAACTGTCATTCTTGCATTATACAACGGAGAACAATTTGTCGAAATGCAAAGAGCTGTATATGCAGGCGAAGCAATTCCTTTTACAACAACCAAAGATTATACAAAAGCAAAGGTTATGGTTTGGAATGATTTAACAAGCTTAAAACCTGTATGCGAGGTTGAAGATGTAAAATAAGCAACATAAAAACGCACCGAAACAGGTGCGTTTTTTAATGCCTTTATGCTATTGCATCGGGAAGTACCAAACTGACCTGCACAAATACTTTAGACTTTATGTACGGTTGATTTTGAAATATTAAATCTTTTTGCGGTGGCACGGACGGTTGAGCCGGACTCGATTATATAGTCGGCAAGCTCAAGCACACGCTCCTCGATATAGTCCTTCATAATGTCCCCCTAAATGTTTTTAGTATATACTATGAGCGGATAGGGGGAATTATGAGGATAAAATTTAGTCAGTTATTTTTGCATCATCAGTTGCAGGGTTATCAATCAGCTTGCCGTTTTCTTCGAACCGTGAACCGTGGCATGGACAATCCCAGCTATGCTCTCTACTGTTCCATTTAAGGGCACACCCGAGATGTGGACAACGTTTTTTTGTTGGTGTCAAAAGATTTAGTGTCGATTCAAAACCGTTAACTAAAAGTTGCGGTTTTAAGATGCTTCTTTGGGGTGAAAAATACTCGGCAAAATCATTTTTCTTTCCCTGAACCATATCAGCTAAAATATTAGCGGCAACCATGGATGAAGTCATACCCCATTTGTTAAAGCCTGTTGCAACAAACATATCGGGTGTGTTTTTTGAATACCTGCCGATATAGGGGATGCTATCAAGGCTCATGCAATCCTGTGCCGCCCAGCTATAGCATTTTATTGCTTCGGGATAGTATTTTGCTGAAAAATCATCTATCCCCTGCCAGGCATCGCTCTTTTTACCGGTGCGGTGACCTCCACCTCCGATAAAAAGATAATCGCCGTAACTTCTGAGAGACATTCCCTTTTTGTCTTCATCGACATACATACCTTGTAGGGACGGGACGTTTTTAAATGCCGTAACATATGAACGGTGTTGATAAAGCTTTAAGAAAAAGTTGCCGTGTCGGTTTATAAATGGAAAGTGTGTCGCAACAATGATTTTTCCGGGCTTGATTCTTGCCGTGTCGGTAATCACCTCGGTCGGGGTGATTTCACGGACAAAGGAGTTTTCGTATATATTTAAGCCTTTTGAGATTTCGGCTATGAATTTCAATGGGTTAAACTGTGCCTGATTTTTGAATTTTACGGCACCTTTTACGGCAAAGGGAAGCTCTGTATCTTCGGTAAACTCTGCTTCAAAGCCAAGACGGTTTGCGGCATTTACCTCATCTTCAATTATACTCCGACTGGTCAGGGAGTAGGTGTAGGCATCCTTTTTCTCAAAATCACACTCTATCCTTTTTGAAAGTTCTTCATACTTTAAGAGTGCACTTTGATTTGCTAAAAGGTAGCTTTGGGCATACTCTTTTCCAAAATCACGGAGAAGCTTATCATAAATAAGTCCGTGAAGTGATGTGATTTTTGCGGTGGTGTTCCTGGTTGTGCCCGAGGCAATTTTACTGCCCTCGACAAGGATATAGTCAACTCCTGATGCATCGAGAAAATAGGCGGTAAGTATTCCCGCAATCCCGCCGCCGATAATTAAACAGTCGGTTTTTCTGTCACCCTCAAGCTTTTCAAATTCAGGCAATTTTACACTATCCGACCAAACTGATTTCTTCATTTTTTATCCTCCGTTTTATTGTGATAGTATTAGTATGTTCAATTTGGAAAATAAAAAACAGGGTAAGGTGCCGCTGGACAATTAAAAAAATATGTGGTATTATGGAAATATGACCTTTTGGATAGCGAAGAACGATTCCAGTCTGCAAAGACGATATCCGATACTCAAGCCCTGGTGGCAGGAATAAAGCTTGTAACCATGAAAACTCCTGCCGTTGTGGATGACAGCGACTATGACTGGCATGTGGAAATTGAGAGAAAGAGTGATAGTCGAGAACTTTATAGAGGAACTACAAAAAGCGAAGTGTTAGAAGCGGTAAAAGAATTACCTGAGCCTATTCAAAAGGGAACAAAATCCTTTTTTAAGGGAAGCTCTAACAACTATAATAAATTTGCTGTTATTAAGGACAACGACGAAACTTTTATTGTCAAAATGGAAAATCCAGGAAGAGTTCCTGGTTCTAAAGCCATATACTATAAAATAATTGATAAGAATGGAAAAACATTAAGAGTATATAAAGAGAGTTTTGATCCGACAGGAAGCTTGATACACAGAAAGGAAAAATGATAATGGCTGAAATTTTGAAAAAGTTTAAAAAATTTGAAGCAAATGTAGAAGATTTAAAAAAAGTTTATGGAGAGGATCTACACAACATTCAGCAAAAAGGCCTAGAATCGGTAAGTGCTGATGATGTCATTTATGCCATAAAATTATATATAAGGGGAGCTATTAGTGAACAAGCTTTGTTGGATTGGGTTAATGTGCTTTGGTTTACAGACCTTTATGAGTATGATGAGAAAAATGAAGATTCAATAGCCAGTGTGATGTCTTTGCTGGAAACTATTGACGAAAAAGATACGGATTTTGATGCCAAAGAGTATAATAGAATGATTGACGCGCTAACAAAAAATGAGAACTGCGAACTAATATAACGAACTTAAAATGCAGACCAAAGTATCTTGAGTAAGTTGACGGACGAGCATGTTTTTTGAGGACTAAAGAGTTATAAGGAAGAAAATATTTTGTATAACTTTTATGTGCTTGATGAGGTATTAAAAAGCAGAAAATTATAAAACCGAAAGCGATATGCTTTCGGTTTTATTTGTGATATGTTTCGTTATTGTTTATTTTAAATGTACGGTAAATCTGTTCTAACAACACTACTCGCATAAGCTGATGCGGGAGAGTGATTTTCCCAAAGCTCAACCGTAGCTTTGATGCGGATTTTACTGCTTCACTCAAACCCAGCGAGCCGCCGATTATAAAGACGATGTTGCCCGTTGTGAAAGATATTTCCTGCATTTTTTCGGCAAACTCTGTGCTGGAGAGTTCCTTTCCTTCGATACAGAGTGTTATCACATACGAGTTGGGCTTGATTTTTGAAATAATGTCTGCACCCTCGGCCTCCAGAACTGCCGTCTCCTCTTTTTGCGATGCGTTCTCGGGGATTTTGCGGTCGGCAAGCTCTATTATTTCGAGTTTTGCAAAACGAGAAAGACGCTTTGCGTATTCCTGCAAAGCATCCTTTAAATATTTTTCCTTTAATTTTCCAACACAAATCAAAGTAATGTTCATACTAACCTCGTAATATCGTATCTTTTTGCAACCGAAAGCAAGATATCCTTGCCAATGATTGCACCGCTTTCGGTCAAAGCATTTTCGCTTGTTTTATATGCTATCTCCGGGGTGTTATTTTCGTTGCTCAAATGGCCAAGCATAATACGTTCGGTGCCGTTTTCGAGCATTTTTTTTGCAACCTTTGCAGCGGTAGCATTTGAAAGATGCCCGGTTTTTCCTAAAATTCTGCATTTTAAGGGGTAGGGGTAGTTACCGCATTTTAGCATATCCACATCGTGATTGGACTCTAAAAGCAGGTACTTGCTGTCCTTCATTTTATCATATATTTCCTGTGTGATCACGCCGGTGTCGGTGAGTGATGTGAATTTTCCGCTGTCGAGGTCGAATGAATAGCCGACCGGATTTCTCGCATCGTGCGATATTGAAAACGGTGAAACATTGATATCGCCCACTTGGAAGTCCTTGCCGGGCAAAACCGGACGAATATTCTTCTCAGAAATTGGTCCGACATTCATCACACCAAGCGTCTCAGCGGTAGCATAAACCGGGATGTCAAATCTTCTCGAGAGAACTCCTGCACCGCTTACATGGTCTATATGCTCGTGCGTTACAAGGATTGCCGAAAGGTCACGGCAATCATAGCCGAGGCTTTCTATTGATATGGAAAGCTTTTTTCCTGATGCACCGCAATCGAGAAGAATCATAGTGCCATTCTCAACAATAAGAGTGGAGTTTCCCGAAGAACCGCTCATTAGTGTAAATATCATACCGAGAGCTCCTTAATGATTGGAAACGACCTGAACACGGTGAATATCAGCACCCAGTGCGGTAAACTTCGCCTCAAAGTTTTCGTAGCCTCTGTCTATATGCTGAATTTCGGTTATTTCGGTGATTCCGTCCGCCATAAGCCCTGCAATAATAAGCGCCGCACCGGCACGAAGGTCGGTTGCACGAACACTTGCGCCCATGAGCTTTTTAACACCGTGAATCATTGCAAGCTTTCCTTCAACGTTTATGTTTGCACCCATTCTTGTGAGCTCGCCTACATAACGGAAGCGGTCATCCCAAACTCCTTCACGGGCTGTAGATGTGCCCGGAACGGCCGAGAGGAAGGTTACAAGTTGTGGTTGCATGTCGGTAGGAAATCCCGGGTATGGAAGTGCTGTGAAGCTTATCTTTTTGAACTTTGCATTCTCGGGAACGTAAACTCTTACACGGTCGTCATCCTCTTCAATTACAACACCTGCTTCTTCAAGCTTTGCAGAGATTGACTCAAGGTGTCTCGGGATAACATTTGTCAGGGTAACGTCGCCTCTTGTTGCGGCAGCAGCAACCATAAATGTGCCTGCCTCAATCTGGTCAGGGATGATTGAATAACATCCGCCGTGAAGGCGTGTTACGCCCTTGATTTTGATTGTATCTGTACCTGCACCACGAATGTTTGCACCCATTGCATTTAAGAAGTTTGCAAGGTCAACAATATGTGGTTCTTTTGCGGCATTTTCGATTGTTGTAGTACCCTTTGCACGGACAGCTGAAAGAATCACATTTACCGTTGCACCAACGCTCAAGGTATCAAAATAAACATTTGCACCCTGAAGTGTCTCGGCAGATATATGGATTTTGCCGTACTCAAGATTTACTGTTGCACCAAGTGCCTCGAAGCCCTTTATGTGAAGGTCGATCGGGCGTGTGCCGAAATCGCATCCACCCGGAGGTGATGTGATACATTTATTGAAACGGCCCAAAAGTGCACCCATAAGATATGATGAACCACGCATCTTTCTTGTGAGTTCCTCTGATGGCTCGTATGTGTCAACATTTGTACAGTCGACATCGACTGTGTTTTTGTTTATATAATTAACTGTAGCTCCCAGACTTGAGAGAATTTCCAAAAACAGACCCACATCCTTAATGTCGGGAAGATTTTCCAGACGGCAGGGACCGTTTATGAGAAGACATGCCGGAATTATAGCGACTGCGGCATTTTTTGCGCCGCTTATTGCAACTTCGCCCTTTAAAGGCGTGCCGCCTTTTATGATTAGTTTTTCCACTGTATTACTCCTTTTATGTGAATAGGCAAATGACCGCTAACGGCCGATTTGCCGAATGCATAACCGAGACAAAACACTGTCTGCGGTGGGCTTAACATGTACTAATTGTCCTAAATCAAACATACTTAAGAAAATTATACCATATATCGTGTGAAAAATCAATAAATTATTTACAAAAAAAGAAAACAGAGAACAAAATGTTCTCTGCCATACATCTTTCTTTTAGAAAAACATCACACTGCACGTGTAACCTTTCCTGAACGGAGACAACGTGTACAAACGTTAACTGACTTAGTTGTACCGTTAACAATCGCTCTAACCTTTCTTACGTTAGGCTTCCATGTTCTGTTTGATCTTCTATGCGAGTGGCTGACCTTAATACCAAAAGTAACGCCCTTACCGCAGATATCACATTTTGCCATGCAAAACACCTCCTATTTAAAAACAATTATCAAAAACATATGTATTTTAACATAAAAATCATCGCTTTGCAAGTGTTTTTTAAAAAAAAGTCAGAAAAAAAGAAAACTTTTTTAAAAAAGTCGCAATTATAACAAAAAATTGATTGATTTTGGAATAAAACTATTATATAATTATAAAAAGAACATCTTCGTCTTGAGGGGGAGAGCGTTTGTTTTATACATATATTTTAGAATGTGCAGACGGTACTCTTTATTGCGGATACACCGACGATATTAAAAAACGTGAAGCGGTGCATAATTCGGGAAAGGGTGCAAAATACACCAGGTCAAGACTTCCTGTACGGGTAGTATACAGCGAATGCTTTGCTACAAAAGCCGAGGCAATGAGGCGGGAGCGTGAAATAAAAAAGCTTTCCCGCAAGGATAAACTGATGCTTATTGGGGGAAAGTAGTATGAAGTCATTACTTGCACTTTTGGCATGGAACCTGGTTGTGTTTATACTCTATGGCGTGGATAAATTCAAAGCGATACACAGGCAAAGGCGAATTTCTGAGAAGTGTATGATTTTCTCAGCACTGTTTTTTGGAGGTGCGGGTGCAACGCTTGCGATGATGGTTTTTCGCCACAAAATCAGAAAGGCAAAGTTTCTGGTTACGGCATTTTTTGCCCTCATAATTTTTGCAGCGACAGCTTTTTGGATGTTAAAAAGGTGCGGTCTTATATGACTGCACCTTATTTTTATGACCAGTATGGGTTTTCGGTTTCTTTGATGCGAAGGTCTAAAACCGCATCGGTAGTTGTGTTGTAGAGTGCGGCAATTTTGCCGATAATATCTATGGTTGGCTCGGTTTTGCCGGTTTCATATGATGAAAGAGTGGCAGCCGAGATGCCGAGAATTTTTGCAAACTCCTGTTGGGTGTAACCGCCTCTTTTTCGATAAAGTCGGATTCTTTCGCCAAGCTCTTCTTTAGTCATCTGCATTTTGGTTTCCTCCATGATTTTTGATATAAATATTTTATCATAATTTGTCGAAAAAGGGAAGAGATATTTTAAAATTAACCAAAAAATATGGGCTATTTGAGGATTTATTATTGATAATTGGTATTGACTTTTTGGCGAAAAAACCATATAATAAAGAAAAATAAAGCATTGCATTCCCTGTGCGGAAGCAGTAGCAGGAGGTATTTTTATGAAAAACAATAATTCAACCAGAACACTGGCACTATGCTCGATATTGACGGCTCTTGTTGTCATATTACAGCTTATGGGTGCCTTTTTACATTTCGGCATGTTTTCCGTTTCGTTGGTGTTGATTCCGATTGTTATTGGAACAGCAACCTGTGGAATCGGAGCAGGAGCATGGCTTGGCTTTGTGTTTGGTGTGGTGGTGTTGCTGAGTGGAGATGCCGGAGCTTTCCTTGCGGTAAATCCTTTGGGAACGGTTATTACTGTGCTTGCAAAAGGCATTTTGTGCGGTGCAATAGCAGGACTTGCTTATAAGGTGCTTGAAAAGTATAACCGCTACCTGGCAGTTGTTGTTGCGGCAATCGTGTGTCCTATGGTAAATACAGGAGTATTTTTATTAGGATGTCTTGCGTTCTTTATGGAAACAATTACTGCATGGGCAACATCAGCGGGCTTTGCAAACGCAGGGCAGTATATGATATTCGGACTCGCAGGTGGAAACTTCCTGTTTGAGTTGGGATTGAATATAATCCTGAGCCCGGTTATTGTAAGGCTTCTTTCGATAAAGAAAAAGTAAGTGTTACCCAAAAGGAGAAGTTAAAATGATTCTTGCATTGGATATAGGAAACACAAATATCGTAATGGGCGGAATTGATGAGGAAAAGGTTTATTTTGAGTGCAGACTCTCGACCGACCGAAACAAGACAACCGCTGAATACGCTGTGGTTTTGAAAAATATTCTTTCTGTATATAATGTAGATGAAAAATCGGTTACAGGTGCTATAATGTCATCGGTTGTACCGCCGATAAATAAGTCGGTGCGTGAGGCGATTGAGCTTGTAATCGGTAAAAAACCTGTTGAGGTAAGTGTAGCTATGAATCATGGCGTGAGGATGCACACAGATAACCCCAACCAGCTTGGAAATGACATTCTGGTATCGCTCGTTTCGGCTTTGAAGCAATATAAACCACCGCTTATAATTTTTGACCTCGGTACATCATCAACCATTGCGATAACCGATAAAGACGGAATTCTGATGGGTGCGGTTATAATGCCGGGTATCAGAATTTCACAGGAGGCTTTGACCGAGAGGACATCGCAGCTACCTGCAATAAGCTTTGATGCACCTGATGCGGTAATCGGCACTAACACCATAGATGCGATGAAGAGCGGGCTTGTTTTCGGAAACGCATCGATGATGGACGGTATGATTGAGCGAATAGAAGAAGAACTCGGCGAAAAAGCAACCGTTGTTGTGACGGGCGGACTTGCAGAGTGCGTTGCAAAGCATTGCAAGCACGATGTCATCCTAAACGACCGCCTGATGCTCGAGGGATTGATGGAGCTATATAAGATGAACAAATAAAAAACGGACTTCGAAAGAAGTCCGTTTTTTTAATCCCAACTTCTTCATTACATAAAAATTTTCCTTATCGTGCATACAACAACTTTGAAAATTCTACAAAAAAGGAGAAGAACTGTATGAAAGCGACAGGAATTGTAAGAAGAATAGATGATTTGGGAAGAGTAGTCATCCCCAAAGAAATAAGAAGAACAATGCGAATCAGGGAAGGAGACCCGTCATATAACTCATTGACACTTGAGACAAAAGTTTTGTGTTGCGCTGCATAGTGTTGTGGGAAGAATAAATCAGGAAGAATTTCCCCCATTCCAAATTGTCTTGTTTTTATCGTAAATTTCATAAATACGAAGAAGAACCCGATTTTGCTTAATGCAAAGTCGGGTTTTTCGATAGTCTGATGTGAGGTGAAATACACTTCGCTTTTTATAATGGATTATTTACGCAATATGCGCTTTGCTATTTTTTTAAATCTCATGATTGCTTTGTATGGATAATACATATTTTTAGAGAGGATGTTGTAGAATGATATATTGGCACAAGGTAAATCTGCTCGAAAGTATCTTTTAACCTCGTTAAAACGTTTTAATGTTTCTTCTTCCTGTGCTATAAATTCTTTCCCGTTGTGGGAACTTAAATTCATTAGCAACATCATCTGTATTTTTGTTTTGAAGTGATAAAACAAAGGCAAAAGCTCGGGATAATTCTGTGAAAGTTTTTCTTCTTTTTTTAAAAGTAAATCACAAATGTCATTATATTTTTTCTTTGTGAAAGAAGAATGCGTCATACTATTAGGATGAAAATAGTAATTATAAACCTGTTCATTTATTGTTACTACCTTAGGTTTTTTTAATGCACATTCAAAAACAAAATAACTATCTTCGCTGGTTATATACCCTTCTAAAAAAGCAATATTTTGTACAAAAATACGTTTATATAGTATTCGGCAACTGTAGTAAGCTATAGGATTATCCTCTAATGCTTTTATAAGAAAATCGTTGTTTTCAAATAAACCGATTGGTATTTTCTCATCAATAGAGATTTTCCCTATCGCCATATCGGCATCGGACTCGGTTGCTGCTTTAAGTAGCAATTCTATAGAATTTGTCAATAAAGTATCGTCGGCATCTAAAAAGGTAAGATATTGCCCTCTGGCCATTTGAACACCTGCGTTTCTTGCAGCAGATACTCCACGATTCTCTTGATTAATCAGTGTGATGTTAGTGTGGATTTTTGCGAGTTCAGAACAAATCATTTCCGAATTATCTGTCGAGCCATCATTCACTAAAATAATCTCTATATTTGTATATGTTTGAGCTAACACGCTATCAACACAAGCTTGTATAAACTGTTCCATATTATATACAGGAATAACCACACTTACCAACGAATTCATATGCATACTCCTTCCGTAATAAAATCAAATATTTCACAGATTGCTATCAATGATGTGAAAATCATATCATATTTGAAATTGCTTGTCAAGTTTTAAGAAAAAACCAACTTTTAAACAAAAATTTTCCCACCTTTTTCCTTACATAAAAATTCCACACGTTGCATACAATAACTTTGAAAATTCTACAAAAAAGGAGAAAATCTGTATGAAAGCGACAGGAATTGTAAGAAGAATAGATGATTTGGGAAGAGTAGTCATCCCTAAAGAAATAAGGAGAACAATGCGAATCAGGGAAGGAGACCCGCTCGAGATTTACACCGAAAAGGACGGGGAGGTTATATTCAAGAAGTATTCCCCGATTGGTGAGCTCGGCGACTTTGCCGTAAACTATGCAGAAACCCTGGCAAAGACAACAGGAAAGGGCGCCTGCATTACCGACCGTGACAGCGTTATCGCAGTTTCGGGAATCCCTAAAAAGGAGCTCATGGAAAAGCGTGTCAGCCGTGAAATTGAAAATATCATGCACGAGCGCACGCCGTTTCAGTCGAAAAATGACAATAAGCCGGCTATCGTTGAGGGAACAGACAAATACAGCGCAGGCGTAGTTGTACCGATTGTCTCGGAGGGTGACATTATCGGCTCGGTTATATTCGTCTTAAACGAGGGCGAGAATGTGAGCGAAGTGGAAAGCAAGCTCGCAGAAACTGCGGCAGGATTCTTAGGCAGACATATGGAAGGCTAAAAAAGGGATGTAAAAACGCTCTGGAGCAGAAGAAAAATGAACTTTTCTTCTTATCAACAAGCTTTGCCATACGTCATAATAGTAAAAACAAAAAAAGCGATGCAATCTGCATCGCTTTATTTTTTGTCTTAGCCGTTTACCTTAGCTAACATAAGAGCAAGCTGTGACTTCTTTCTTGCAGCCTTGTTCTTGTGGATAATTCCCTGGCTTACGCCCTTATCCAACTTCTTAACAGCATCGTTAAACAATACCTTTACATTTTCAGTATCATTAGCTTCTACAGCAGCTTCGAATTTCTTGATAGCTGTCTTCAAAGCAGTTTTGTGCATCTGGTTAATAAGTGTCTTCTTTTCTATTACCTTAACACGCTTTTTTGCTGATTTAATGTTTGGCACAATCTCCACCTCCAAATAGTTTAATACATAATACTATGGTATTCTATCATATAAATTAGAAAAAAGCAAGTTTTTTTTGAAAAAATTTCAAATTTTTTTTATTATTATAAAATTTGTCGGTTTGGCATAAAAAATAAGCTTTCGGAATAGATATAATTTGTGTAGTTTAAGGAGGAACGATTATGGAAAATATATTAAATAACAAAGCAGAAATAGTTGGCGAGATTATCACCGAGCCCGAATTCAGTCATGAAATATACGGCGAGAAGTTCTACCTTGTGGTTGTGGATATTCCAAGACTCTCGGGGACATCGGATAAAATAAAGGTTATGATTTCAAAAAGGCTTATGACCGACGGAATGGTTGAGGTAGGGAAAAGAGTCAAAATTACAGGACAGTTCCGCTCGTATAACAGCTTCGATAATGGCTCGACCAAGCTGATACTTACCGTATTTGCCAGGGATATTTCGGAGCCTGATATATATGAAGAAAACCCGAATATGATATATTTAAACGGTTATATCTGCAAAGAGCCAATCTATCGCACAACTCCGTTCGGGCGTGAGATTACCGATATGCTTCTGGCGGTAAACCGTACATATAATAAGTCGGACTACATCCCGGTTATTGCATGGGGTAGAAATGCACGGTTCTGTAAAACCCTTGAGGTGGGCGATAATGTAAAGATCTGGGGAAGAATCCAGTCGAGAGAATACCAGAAGAAATTAAGTGAAGAAGAGATTGTGACAAAGACAGCATACGAAATCTCGATTTCAAAGCTTGAGGTTTCGGAGGAATGAAAAATTCAAGAGAAAACGGTCGTAGCAATAGCTACGACCGTTCGCTGTTATAAAAACAATCCTTTTCCCAGTTGATTACATTTGTATCAATATACTCCCATATCTTTTGATAATCTTTTTCGCCACGAATTATGTGGTCGTGGAATGACGATTGAAACAAATGAGGTTTGTCGAATCCTTCTTTTCTGCATAGTCTTGTTGTTATCGATTTGAATGTACATACCATATCGGATATTGTAGGGCAGGGGCTTGCTCCTGCCGTTATTTCACAATTTGAAATCAATATGTGGATGTGGTTAGGCATAATTACATATTTCTCAATTTTAATTCCGGGATAACGGATTTTCAATAATTCTATTTGTTCTTTTGCGATGTTTCCGTAGACGGTTAATCGATTTTCGGCAGGAGCAAGCCCCTGCCCTACGATTTGTGATAATATTTCCTTTCTGTCTTTTGTACATATTGTAATAAAATATGCTCCGGGTGTTGAATAGTCATATTCTTTTAATCTCGTCGGTTTTCGTTTTGGTAAAGTCATTTTTTATCTTCTTGTCTTTTTTTGTTTTTCTTCCTTGCTTGCAAAAGCGATAACTTCTAATTGTTTTTGAACAATATCCTCTACTAACGGAATATACTTTGGTTCCAAGTGGGATATTTTCTCATTCAAGTTTAATTCGTTCTCGTAAGTCCACAATATTCGATCCGCAGAGATTCCTAAAACCTCACAGATTTTCTTTAATGTAGTAAGAGAAACACCAACAAATCCCGTCTCAACATCAGCAATAAATCGGGGTGTCACACCAATCAATTCTGCGAAGCGTTCCCGTGAATAACCTACAATATCTCTGTATTTCCTAATGTTTTCACCAACGATGATGTTTATTTCTTTTTTATCTGTATTTCTCACAACACAACCTCCAAAAACCGTTTACTTCTCTAATTTTAACAACGAGTATAAACTCATTAAATGGAGTAATGAACGAATATTTATGTTGAGTAATAGAAGTATATGTGGTATAATATACGCATTGAGGAGTGATTTTATGAAGGATGTTAGAAACAAAACAGTATGCTTCACCGGTCACAGGGAATTAAAAGACAATATAAGTGAAAGACTTTATAAAACCATTGAAAGTTTAATTCTTCAAGGTTTTTTGTATTTTGGAGCAGGGGGTGCAAGAGGTTTTGATGCTCTTGCATCGGCGACGGTTTTGCAGTTGAAGAAAAAATATCCTGAAATTCATTTGATTTTAGTTCTGCCTTTTATAAATCAATATAATAATGAAAGCGGATGGAGTGAGGGAGAAATAAAACAGTATCACGAACTAAAGGCAAAAGCATCAAAGGTTGTACATCTGCAAGAAAACTACAGTGCAGGATGTTATTATAGACGAAATAGACATCTTGTGGATTTTTCAGGGGTTTGCGTATGTTACCAATATAAAAATACTGGTGGTACGGCTTATACAACAGAGTATGCCCGTTCAAAAGGAAATGTCAGGATTATAAATATAATATGAAAAAAGGGCGAGTTATTCGCCCTTTTGAATTTTACAAAAACATTGATGTTGACAGGTATCGCTCACCGGTGTCGGGTAAAAATGCAACTATGGTTTTTCCTGTGTTCTCAAGCCGTTTTGCAAGCTCTGATGCCGCAAAGAGTGCAGCACCTGATGTTATCCCTGCAAGGATTCCCTCACATTTTGCGAGCATATTTCCCATAGCATAGGCATCCGAATCGGCGACGGTTATTATCTCGTCATAGATTTCGGTATTCAAAATCTTCGGCACAAAGTTTGCACCGATTCCCTGCAGACCGTGTGCTCCGGCTCTGCCTTCCGATAAAAGCGGTGATGTTGCAGGCTCGACTGCAACTATTTTTATGTCAGGGTTTTTCGATTTCAGGTATTCACCAACACCCGAAATTGTACCGCCTGTACCTACCCCTGCAACAAATATGTCGATTTTTCCTTCGGTATCATCCCATATCTCGGGTCCTGTTGTCTCAAAATGTGCCTGCTTATTAGACATATTCTCAAACTGGTTCGGGATAAAGCTTCCCGGGATTTCACGGGCAAGTTCTTCTGCTTTTTCGATTGCACCCGCCATTCCCTTTGAGCCTTCGGTGAGGACAAGCTCTGCACCGTAAGCTTTTAAGAGATTTCGCCGCTCCACGCTCATAGTTTCGGGCATGGTAAGAATCACACGGTAGCCTTTGGCTCTGCCGATTGATGCAAGGCCTATACCTGTGTTTCCGCTTGTCGGCTCAATAATAACCGAGCCGTCTTTGAGTTTTCCTGATTTTTCAGCATCCTCTATCATTCTTTTGGCGATGCGGTCCTTTGCACTGCCGGCAGGGTTGAAAAGCTCAAGCTTTGCAAGAAGTTTAGCGTTTATGCCGAGCTCTTTTTCGATATTCTGAAGCTCCATTATCGGGGTTTTCCCGACGAGTTCGTATATAGCTTTATAAATCATTTTAAATCTCTCCAATACCTAAAATTTCATACAATTCGGGAAGTGCCCCGATTGTGTATGTAGGGGTAATCGCATCGGGTGTGGGTGCACCTGATGGATTAAACCAACAAGTGTCAAGTCCCGAATTTATACCGCCGAGTATGTCGGACGAAAGCGAATCGCCGATTATAAGGATTTCATCCTTTGGCGGATTGCCGATTTCTTCGAGTACACGGTTAAAGTATTCTGCCGACGGCTTTTGTGCACCCATTTTCTCCGAAACAAAATATCCTCTATAATAAGGAAGCAATCCGCACTCGCCGAGTCGTTTTTCCTGTGTTATAAAAAGTCCGTTTGTTATTATATACATCTCGTATTTTTTCGATAACCGCTTTGAAACCGACTCGGCATCGGGCATCAGGGTGTGCTCGTCTGCCAAGAGGTTCTGATAGTCCTGCTCAAAGCCCATATCGGGTGAATAGTCAAACCTGAATTTTTCTGCTGTAATCTTAAAACGGCTTGCGATTATTTCGGGTTTTGTGATTTCACCTTTTTCAAACATCCCCCAGAGCATTGAGTTGGTTTTTGAAAAGCTCTCAATAAGCTCGTTTGTCGGCTCGATGCTGTGTTCGGAGAAAGTGCGACGGAGTGCATTATTTTCGGCAGCTTTAAAGTCCAGCAGGGTCTGGTCTGCATCAAAGAGAAGAATTTTATAGTTCAATCTTCAAGACTCCCTTCATCAACCACCGTGAGGTTTGTCATAATCTCTTTTCTTGCCTTCTGGCTGTACTGTGCATAGTAACGGTGTGTTACTTCGATATTCTTGTGTCCCATCAGCTCGGCAACCATCTTGATATCAACACCGTCCTCTAAAAGCCTGCACGCAAAGGTACGACGAAGTGCGTGAGGTCGGGTTTTGTCGGGGTGCGTTATTCCTGCGGTGAGGCAATAGTTTTTCAAAAGCTTTTCTATGCCTGCTGCAGTCATTGCTCCGTTTGTACGACTCAAAAAGAGCGGGCTGTTACCGCCCGGTCGGGTCTCTTTGACCGACTCGAGATACTCGCAGATGTGGTTTTCGACCTGTGGCGGCATAAAGATTTCCTGTTGGTCACCGCCTTTTCGGGTTACGATAAAGGACTGTGTTTCAAAGTCGATATCGTTGATTTTCAAGTTCACAAGCTCGCTCACACGGATGCCTGTGCCGAGATATGTAGTAAAAATTGCAATATCACGGAGTTTTCGCTTGCTGTATTCTGTGAGGTTTCTGCCCTCGTAGTATTTTTCGCCGTTATATATAACATCAATCAAAGATACCGTCTCCTGGGTTGTGAGCGGCTTTTTGATTTTCTGGTGTAGCTTTGCAAAATCCACTTTGTCGGTGATGTTCTGGTCAATCTGCTCGGTCTTATAAAGGTATATAAAAAGTCCACGAACGGCAGACATCTTGCGGTTTATGCCGAATGCAGAGTTTCTGTAGACACGTCGCATAGGTTTTCCTGATGGTGATACCGACTCGACCTCGTATTCTTTTAGATAATTTTTAAAGCTTATCAGGTCGCTGACGGTGAGCGAGTTTATATGCGAGAGTCTGAAATCCTTGATTTTTTCGATTTCGGGGTAGACCGCAAGGCGAAGGTAATTCAAAAATACGCGGATATCTATAGCGTACCCGATTTGTGTGTTAATACTCTCGCCGTTATAGTATTCGATTATATATTCTGTAACAAATCTCGGCATCTCGCCTGTATATTCCCGAAGATATGCAAATTTCCGGTTCATCGGAGTTTTCAAAGCGCCACCTCCTAATAAGGATTATTCTTATGGTATTATACTATATTTGCACAAAAAAATCAATTTTAATTGAAAAAATTTTAAATAACTATGGACTAAATGCGTAAAATATAGTAAAATAGAATAGGAAATTATTATCGTGGGGTTTTGATGCCTTCGATTATATTCTCCAAAAATCAGCTTTATAAAAAGGAGATGTAGGTATATGGCGATTTTGATAGATAGCGAATACGGTCAGGTTACTATTGATAATAATGTAATTGCATCGATTGCAGGTGCGATTGCAACAAGCAGCTACGGTGTTGTCGGTATGGCGGCAAGAAGCCGTAAGGACGGAATTGCAAGCCTTTTAAAAACCGATAATATGGCAAAGGGTATAAAGGTTACTGCCGAGGACGGCGGAATTGTGATTTCGATGCATATTATGGTGGAATACGGCGTGAACATCAAGGCAATTTGTGACAGCATCATCCATAATGTAGAATATAAAATAGAAAAGAACGTCGGACTCAAGGTGAAAAAGGTTGAAGTTATAGTTGAGTCTGTAAGATGTCAGGACTAACCGAAGAGATAACCTTTGTAGGGAGGAGATTACAATTATTAAGTTAGATGCAAAAAGTTTTGCACAGATGATGATTTCGGGTGCAAATAACTTATACAATAAAAAAGCAGAAGTTGACGAGCTCAATGTTTTCCCTGTACCTGACGGCGATACAGGCACAAATATGTCTATGACCGTTACTGCAATGGTATCGGGGCTCGACAATGTTGATAATATGACGGTAACAGCAGTTGCCGATAAGATTTCGTTTGCAACACTCAGAGGCGCAAGAGGTAACTCGGGTGTTATTCTGTCGCAGTTTTTCAGAGGGATTTCAAAGAGCTTAAAAGGCCTTGCAGAATGTGATGCAGAAGAGCTTGCGGCGGCTTTGAAAAAGGGCTCTGATGCGGCTTACAAGGCGGTTATGAACCCGACCGAGGGAACAATTCTTACCGTAGCAAGAGAGGTTGCGCAAGGTGCAGTATCGCACGCAGAAAAGACCGACGATATCCTGGAGATGCTGGTATTTGCAGTGGAATGCGGTAATAAAACCCTTGCCAAAACACCGGATATGCTACCGGCTTTAAAGCAGGCAGGCGTTGTTGATGCCGGCGGTCAGGGCTGGATGTACTTTTTAGAGGGTGCGCTCGAGTTCTTAAAGACCGGTAATGCAATTACAGGTGATTTGAAGGCAAGCTCTGCACCGGCAGAGAAGAACCAGGCACAAAAGAGCATTGATACAGGCTCGATTAAGTATATGTACTGTACCGAATTTATCGTTGAAAAGAAGAACGCCAAGGTGAATGTGCCGATGTTCAAAAAGGCGATAGAGGTAAAGGGCGACAGTATGATAGTAATTGATGATGACGAGATTATCAAGGTGCACATTCATACCAATAACCCGGGATTCGTGCTCGAAAAAGCGGTGCTTTTGGGAAGCCTTATCAATATAAAGATTGACAATATGAAGCATCAGCATAAGAGTCTGATTGAGGAAAGTCAGGAAGAGGAAGCGCCGGTTGAGAATAAGCCGTACGGATTTGTCGGCGTTTGCTCGGGTGACGGAATGAGCGAGATTTTAAAGAGTCTAGGTACAGATTTCATCATCGAGGGCGGACAGACAATGAATCCTAGCACCGATGATATTCTCGATGCGGTATCTAAGGTTTATGCTGATACAATATTCGTTTTCCCGAACAATAAAAATATTATTATGGCGGCTGAGCAGGCGGCAAAGATTTCCGAAAAGAATGTTGTTGTGATTCCGTCAAAGACAATTCCGCAGTCGATTTCGGCAATGGTAAGCTTCAATGCCGGAAAAACTCCGGAGGAAAACGAAAAGAGAATGTTAAAAGCACTCGGTGAGGTTAAAACGGGACAGGTAACCTTTGCTGTTCGTGATACCGAGATCGAGGATAAAAAGATTGCAGAGGGCGACATTCTGGGTATTGCAGAAGGCAAGATTTCTGCGGTTGAAAAAACACCCGATGACGCTGTGAAAGTATTGATGGAAAGCCTGATTGACGATGATGCTGAGTTTGTCACACTCTATTTTGGCAAGGACACCAAAAAAGAGGAAGCCGAAAGCCTGGCAGAGGAACTTGAGGACATGTATCCTGATGTTGAGTTTGACGTAAAATACGGCGGACAGATTCTTTATTATTATATCATTTCTGTTGAGTAAAACCGATTAAAAGAGGTGAGTTTATGGGGGACATAAAAAGTCTTGCCGGAGTGGGTGACCAGAGAGCAAGAATGTTTGCAAAACGTGGCATTGAAACGGTGGAGGATTTGCTGTACTTTTTCCCCAGAGGCTACGAGGACAGAAAAGAACTAAAAGATATTGCCGATTGTGCAGGCGGAGAAAATGTCTGCATCAAGGGACAGGTAATGTCATCTGTCAGTGAGGCAAGAATCAGAAAAAATATGACCATATACTCCGCTATTGTTGCCGATGATACCGGTGCAATAGTGGCGTTGTGGTATAACAACAAATATATTAAAAACCAAATAAAGCCGGGGGAGGAGTATACCTTCTTCGGGAAAGTAAAGGAAAACAGGGGGAAGCGTGAGCTTATCAACCCTGTTTTTGAGACTCCGGAGAAAAAGAAATATACCGGAAGAATCGTGCCGATTTATCCGCTTTCGGGAAACCTTACTCAAAAGGTTGTACACACGGCGATGGAGTCGGCAATGAAGGTTCGTGGCGAGATACGTGAGTATCTTCCGCACTCTATACGGGAAAAGTACAATATTGCAGAGATCAATTTCTCGATGCGAAATATTCATTTCCCGGAGGATTTTGAAAGCTACAGAATTGCAAGAAGGCGGTTTGTTTTTGAGGAGCTATTCACCCTGCAGTTGGCGTTGGGCTTAAAAAGAAACAGAATAACCCAGAAAACGAGAACGCCTTTTTCTGATGTTTCGGCAAAGGACGAGTTTATAAAAAGCTTGCCATTTGAGCTCACAAATGCACAAAAAAGAGTGGTTGATGAGATTGCCGGTGACCTAAAAAAAACCACCCCGATGAACAGACTTGTTCAGGGTGATGTTGGCTCGGGTAAGACCGCCGTTGCTGCGGTTGCGATGTATATAGCCGCAAAAAACGGGTATCAGTCTGCGATAATGGCACCGACTGAAATCCTTGCAATGCAGCATTTTGAGACCTTTAAAGCATTCTTTGAAAAGAGTGGTTTGAGGGTGTGTCTGCTGACAGGAAGCACAAAAAAGAAAAAGGAAATCTATTCTGAAATTTTAGCAGGCGGGTACGATGTAATTGTCGGCACTCACGCCCTGATTCAGAAGGATGTTGAATATAAAAATCTCGGACTTGTAATTGCGGATGAGCAACACCGATTCGGTGTTTCGCAAAGAGCAGAGCTTGCCGACAAGGGCGATAATCCGAATGTACTTATTATGACGGCAACTCCGATTCCGAGAACGCTTGCATTTATTCTTTACGGTGACCTTGATATTTCGATTATCGACGAGATGCCACCGGGAAGAAAGCCTGTTTCGACCTATGCGGTCGGTGAGAGTATGCGTGAGCGTATTTACGCTTTTTTGAAAAAGAATATAGATGCAGGAACTCAAAGCTACATTGTGTGTCCCCTTATCGAGGAGACCGAAACGATGGATTTGAAAAATGCAAGCGATTTAAAAGACCGTATCCAGACGCTTTTCCCTGATATATCGGTCGGACTTATGCACGGGAAAATGAAGCCCAAAGAAAAGGACGAGGTTATGCGTGCATTTTCAGATGGGGACATAAAAATACTCGTATCCACGACGGTAATTGAGGTAGGCGTGAATGTGCCGAATGCAAACCTTATGATAATCGAAAATGCAGAGCGGTTTGGATTGTCGCAACTGCATCAGCTGCGAGGCAGAGTCGGCAGAGGAACTGACCAGGCATACTGCATTCTTTTTTGCCACAGTAATAACGAGGTTACAAAAAAGAGGATGGAGACAATGTGTATGTCAAATGACGGGTTCTATATTTCGGAACAGGACTTGAAGTTAAGAGGCCCGGGCGACTTTTTCGGAACACGTCAGCACGGACTCCCTGATATGAAGATTGCAAACCTTTTTGAGGATATGGATATTCTAAAGCTTGCACAGAGTGCAACATCGGAAATTCTTTCGGAGGACCCGGGACTGAAAAACAATCCTGACTTAAAGCGGAGAATAGATTTGATGTTTGAAAAAAATATCATCATGAATTAGTCCAATCGACAAAAAAGAACAGAAAAACATATAATTTTATATAAAATTAACATTTTTGTAAAAAATTTTGAAAAAAATCATCATTTACTGTTGACCTTTTGAAGATTTTAATGTAAAATAGATGTGTGTGACGGTAGGAGGAGTGTATTTTGAGAATTATATCAGGTGCACGCAGAGGTCAAAAGCTTATAGAGTTTGACGGAGACAGTATCCGACCAACCACCGACAGAGTCAGAGAATCGATATTTAACCTGATTCAGGAATATATATACGATTCGGTCGTACTTGATTTGTTTGCAGGAAGCGGAGCACTTTCATTTGAGGCGTTGAGCCGTGGTGCGAAGAATGCCGTTTTAACAGATATAAGCGAAGGCTCTATCGGCGTTATAAAGGAGAACTGTGAGAGGCTTCGGTTTGCCGACCAGGCGACCGTTATAAAGAGCCCGGCAGAGGACTTTATCAAGAAGACAACCAAGAAATTTGACATCATTTTTTTAGACCCGCCATATAATAAAGGATTCATTATACCAATCATTTCGGCGATTATGGAATACGGAATTTTATCAGATGAGGGTATAATAGTTTTAGAAAGCGACAGTATCGACGACCATGGTGAAATAGATGGTCTTGAGATACTAAAGCAAAGAAAGTATGGCAGAACTTTCGTTACAATTTACAAAAGAGGTGATACATAAATGAGAATTGCTGTATATCCGGGAAGTTTTGACCCGATAACCAACGGCCATCTCGATATTATCGCCAGAGCTTCCAGACTTTATGACAAGGTTGTGGTAGGCGTTTTGAACAACACGAGCAAGTCCCCGCTTTTTTCGGCAGAAGAAAGGCTTGATATGATAAGCCACGAAATTGGTGGATTGGATAATGTGACGTGTGATGTTTTCAATGGCCTCCTGGTTGATTTTGCAAAGCAAAAGGGAGCTACAGTTATTGTTAAGGGACTGAGAACGGTTGCCGATTTTGAATATGAATTTCAGATGGCGTTGCTTAATAAAGCACTCAATCCTGAATACGAAACCATGTTCATGATGACCGATACGAAGTTTTCGTATATAAGCTCAAGCATGGTAAAAGAGGTTGCCAAGTATCAGGGCAGACTCGATGGTTTGGTTCCGCCGTATGTGGCAGAGAAAATTAAAGCTAAGTATATAAAAAGATAAGGAGAGTATGAAAAATGGATGTAATGGAAATAATTGAAATGATTGAAGAAACTGTAGATAAGGCTCCTACTGTGCCTTTGAGCGGCAAGGTACTTATCGACAAGGAAGATATCATGGATTATGTCCAGGAAATGCGCTTGGCATACCCTGAAGAACTCAAGGAAGCTAAATGGGTTAAGGATGAAAGACAGAGAATCCTGAACGAGGCTGAAAACAAGGCTGATATCCTTGTAAAGACTGCTGAAGAAACTCAGAGAAGACTCGTTGAAGAAAACGAAATCGCAAAGAGAGCACAGGAATATGCTGAAGAAGTTGTAAACACAGCTCAGACAAAGGCTATGGAAATCAAGAACGACTGTAACCAGTATGTTGACGATCTTTTGGGTGATGCAGAACGTCGTTTGGAAATGCTTCTCAAGAAGGTTCACGACGACAGAATCCACTACAATAAATAATCAATTACCATAAAAAATACAGGCTATGCCGAGACGATTTCATATCTGGCGGTATGGCCTTTATTTGTTGATATGACAAAAGGAGGAAACAACAATGTTAAGCGATATCGAAATTGCTCAGGCTGCCAAAATGAAGCCTATAAAAGAAGTTGCAAAAGAATTAAACATTCAGGAGGATGACCTTGAATTCTACGGAAAGTACAAGGCAAAGATGTCGGAGGACCTTATGGATAGGGTTAAGGATAACCCCGACGGAAAGCTCATCCTTGTAACAGCTATAAACCCGACACCTGCAGGCGAGGGAAAGACTACAACAACAGTTGGTCTTGGCGATGCCATGAAGCTTATCGACAAGAACTGTCTTTTGTGCTTGAGAGAACCGTCAATGGGACCTGTAATGGGTGTTAAGGGCGGTGCTGCAGGCGGTGGCTACAGTCAGGTTGTGCCGATGGAGGACATCAACCTTCACTTTACAGGCGATATGCACGCAATTACTGCTGCGAACAACCTCTTGTCGGCAATGATAGACAACCACATTCATCAGGGAAACGAGCTCGACATTGATGTTTCGAATATTGTATGGAAGCGAGTTTTAGATATGAACGACAGAGCCTTGAGAGAGGTTGTTGTCGGGCTCGGCGGAAAAATCAATGGCGTTCCGCGTCAGGACGGGTTCATGATCACCGTTGCATCGGAGATTATGGCGATACTCTGTCTTGCAAATGACCTTGAGGATTTGAAGTACCGTCTTGGCGAGATCATAATAGGATATAACAGATCGGGTAAGCCGGTTTATGCAAAGGAGCTTAACGCTCACGGTGCCATGACCGTTCTTTTGAAGGATGCAATCAAGCCTAACCTTGTGCAGACACTTGCAAACACACCTTGTTTTATCCACGGCGGACCGTTTGCTAATATTGCACACGGCTGCAACAGTGTTATCGCAACAAAGCTTGCGTTGAAGATGGCAGATTACGTTATAACAGAGGCAGGCTTCGGTGCTGACCTTGGTGCTGAAAAGTTTATGGATATCAAGTGCCGTTTTGCAGGCTTGAAGCCTAATGCGGTTGTAATTGTTGCAACTGTAAGAGCACTAAAGTATAATGGCGGAATACCAAAGACCGAGCTAAAGACTCCTGATGTTGAAGCGCTCGGAAGGGGTATCGTAAATCTTAAAAAGCATATCGAAAATATGCAGAGCTATGGCGTGCCTGTAGTTGTTGCAGTTAACAGATTTGAAAGTGATTCTGATGAGGAATTGAAGCTTGTTATCGACACCTGTGCAGAATACGGAGTTGAGTGTTCGCTCTCTGAAGTATTTGCAAAGGGCGGAGAAGGTGGCGTTGACCTTGCTAAAAAGGTTGTTGCGGCAATCGAGGAAAAGGAATCGAACTTTGCACCGCTTTATGATGTAGAAGCTTCAATCAAGGACAAAATCCTTGCAATCGTTACAAAGATTTATGGTGGCAAGAGTGTATCATACAGCACAAAGGCTTTGAAGGAAATTGCAAAGCTTGAAGAGTTCGGACTTGACAAAAAGCCTATCTGTATGGCAAAGACACAGTATTCGCTTTCTGATAACCCGGCACTCCTCGGCAGACCTGAGGGTTTTGAGGTTACAGTATCGAAGGTAAGAGTATCAAACGGTGCAGGCTTTATCGTAGTTGAGACCGGAGACATCATGGTTATGCCGGGACTCCCGAAAGCACCTGCTGCAAATAAGATTGATATAAACGACGACGGTGTCGTAGTAGGATTATTCTGATGGAAAAAAAGGTATATTACTCGTATAGCCCCGAGGAGACGGCAGAAATTGCCGGCTCCTTTTCGGCGAGTATTCTTCCTGGCGATGTTATCACGATGAACGGTGACCTCGGAGTGGGAAAGACTGCATTTGTGCAGGGACTTGCAAAAGGGCTTGAGATTGACGAATATTTGAGCAGCCCGACATTTACTATTGTAAACTGTTATGAGGGCAGGCTTCCGCTTTACCATTTTGATGTTTACAGAATCGACGACCCTGACGAGATGTATGAAATAGGATATGAAGAGTACATCGACGGGGATGGAGTCTGTGTTATTGAGTGGGCGGAAAACATTGCAGAAATTCTCCCCCGTGAAAGATATGATATTACTATATCGAAGGATTATGAAAAGGGCGAGAATTTCAGAGAGATAATAATAGAAAGGAAATTCTGATGAAGGTTTTAGCGGTAGACACTTCTGCCAATGTCGCAACTGCCTCTGTGGTTGAGGATGACAGGGTTTTAGCAGAGAAGATTGTAGATTACAAAAAAACACATTCCGAAACCCTTATGCCCATGATTGATGAGGTGCTTGGTGCTTCGGGACTTGATATTTCCGAAATTGATCTGTTTGCCGTTGCGAACGGCCCGGGGTCGTTTACCGGACTCAGGATTGGTGTTTCGACCGTAAAGGGAATAGCTCACGCATCGGACAAGCCGGTTGTTGAGATAAGCACACTCGAGGCAATGGCTTATAATCTCTTTTATGCCGATGCGGTAATCTCGCCGATTATGGATGCAAGGCGAGGTCAGGTTTATAATGCGGTGTATGAATGGAAAAACGGAGAGCTGAAAACATTGTCCGAGCCAAGAGCGTTGTCGATTGAAGAACTTATTGAGGATTTGGGACAATATAATAAGAAGATAATCTTTCTTGGCGACGGTGTTCCGGTACATAAGAAGTATATATTGGAAAAACTCCCGGGCAAGGCGGTTTTAGCACCGCCGTCGGCAAACAGACAAAGAGCATCTTCTATAGCAACGCTTGCACTTATGAAGCAGAGTGAACAGAAGAGTTGTTTTGAAGTCACACCGGTATATTTAAGAAAACCACAGGCAGAGCGGGAGCTCGAGGAAAGGAGCAATAAATAATGTTAGCAATAGGAAGCGATCACGGCGGTTTTGAACTCAAATGCCATGTTATGAAGCATCTTGAGGAAAGAGGAATTGAATATAAGGATTTTGGGTGCTATAGTGAGGAAAGCGTAGACTACCCTGATATTGCAAAGGCGGTTGGTCTTGCGGTTACTTCGGGTGAGTGTGAAAACGGAATTTTGATTTGCGGAACAGGAATCGGTATTTCGATGGCGGCAAATAAAATTGACGGTATTCGTGCGGCACTCTGTTCAGATGTCTATAGCGCAAAGATGACAAAGATACACAATAACGCAAACATCATCTGTATGGGCGGCAGAGTTGTCGGCAGAGAACTTGCATTTATGATGGTAGACGCATGGCTTGATGCAGAGTACGAAGGTGGAAGGCATCAGGCAAGAATAGATAAGATTCATGAATTGGAAAAGTAAGGGCAAAACCCTTACTTTTTACTTATATATAATAGGAAACGATTTGAACGGAGGATAATAAATGGAATTTCGGGATATCTTGTTCGACCTCGACGGAACACTCACAGACCCGGCTTTGGGTATTACCAATTCCGTGATGTATGCCCTGAAAAGATACGGCATAGAAGTTGAGGACAGAAGCGAGCTCTATAAGTTTATTGGACCGCCGCTTGCAGAAAGCTTTGAAAAGTATTACGGTTTCTCGACCGAGGAATCATACCGTGCAGTTGACGTTTACCGTGAATACTACCGTGATAAGGGTATTTTTGAGAATGTCCTCTATGACGGAGTTGAGGATATGCTTGCAAAGCTGAAGGCGGCAGGGAAAAGGGTGTTCCTTGCAACATCAAAGCCTGAAATATTTGCAAACAGGATTTTAGAGCATTTCGGAATCTTGAAATACTTTGACGGCGTGACGGGAAGTGAACTGAGCGGCGAGCGCACCGACAAAACCGAGGTGATAAAGGTATGCAGAGACAGATACGGTATTGCCGATGCGGTAATGGTGGGCGACAGAAGTTTTGATGTTATAGGTGCAAAGGAGAACAAAATTCCGTCTGTTGCGGTTTTATATGGGTATGGTTCGAGAGAAGAATTTGAAGAATCGGGACCGGACTATATTGTGGAAAAAGTATCCGATTTGGAAAAAATAATACTAAAAATTGATAAATGATAAAAAATTTCCGGGTTTTTCAAGAAAAATCTGGAAATTTTTTATGTGCAAATTGTACAAAAATTAAATCGAAATTTCTTTAAATTCGTAGAAAATTTTTTAAAAGTTTTTTATAAAAAAGCTTGCAAAATATACCTATATAGTGTATAATTGTAGTGTTGTGACACTTGACAAACGATGAAGCGGGAGGTTGCGGACCAAGAAAGAGTCCGGTTTTTCCGTGGAGAATGTCCGATTCATGAAACCGGGCGGCAGGTCACGCTACAATAGGATAAATCTGTGCAATTTTCGGGGATTTTCCCCTAATAAACTACAGGTATGCCATGTGGCGGTTTTGACTACCCGGAATGCTGAAATGCAGCAATTCGGGTTTTTATTTCGGGTGATGAGGAAACACCCGGAGGTGTGTATCACAAAAACGAGCTGTCGTGCAGGAAACACAATGCAGAAGGATAGAGAGGGGACCCAATGCCTTGTCTATCCGAAAAGAAAACTTTAATAGGAGGGAAAAAGTATGGCAGCAAAGCAGAAGATCAGAATCAAGTTGAAGGCTTATGATCACGCAGTATTGGACCAGTCAGCTGAGAAGATTGTTGAAATCGCAAAGAAAACAGGTGCAAAGGTATCAGGTCCTATTCCGTTACCGACTGACAAAGAAGTTATCACAATTTTGAGAGCGGTTCATAAGTACAAGGATTCTCGTGAGCAGTTCGAAAGAAGAACTCACAAAAGACTCATTGACATCGTAGTTCCTGGTGCAAAGACTATGGAATCACTTGTCAAGATCGACTTACCGGCTGGTGTGTCAATCGACGTTATCCAGAAGTAAGCCAAACGTTTTGCAGTAGCCCACGGGCTATGATGCAGGTCATGTTCTCTATCCGCTTTTATGGAGAACCAATAACTGTTAAGAAAGGATGAAAGAAATGAAAAAAGCGATTTTGGGCACAAAGGTTGGCATGACACAGATCTTTGGCGAAAACGGTGAAATGATTCCCGTTACTGTAGTTCTTGCTGGACCTTGTACCGTAGTACAGAAGAAGACAACCGAAACAGATGGTTATGAAGCTGTTCAGGTTGGATTCGGTGAAGTTAAGGAAAAGAGCCTTAACAAGCCACAGAAGGGACATTTTGCTAAGGCAGATGTTGCTAACAAGAAGTATTTGAGAGAATTTAGACTCGAAGATTGCACAGCTTTGAATGTAGGCGATGAAATCAAGGCAGACATTTTTGAAGCTGGCGAGAAGATTGATGTTACAGGCATCAGCAAAGGTAAGGGTTTTGCCGGACCAATGAAGAGATGGGGCTTGCACAGAGGTCCTATGTCACACGGTTCAGGTTATCATAGAGGCTCGGGTTCTATGGGTGCTTGTTCAAACCCTGGTAGAGTTATGAAGGGCAAGAAGCTCCCGGGACACATGGGTGTTGTAAGAGTAACAGTTCAGAATTTGGAAGTTGTTAAGGTAGATGCTGAAAACAACCTTATCCTTTTGAAGGGCGCAGTTCCTGGAAACAAGGGCGGACTCGTTACAATCAGAAACAGCGTTAAAGCGTAATGAGGGTTTAGGAAAGGAGGAATAACTATGTCTAAAGTTGCTGTATATAACATGGAAGGCGCTAAGATCGGTGATATGGAAGTCAGCGATTCAATATTTGCGGCTGAAGTGAATAAGGCGGTTTTGCATCAGGTAGTTGTTAATTATCTTGCAAACCAGAGACAGGGAACACAGAGCACAAAGACTCGTACAGAAGTACGTGGCGGCGGTACCAAGCCTTGGAGACAGAAGGGCACAGGTCGTGCAAGACAGGGAAGTATCCGTGCACCACAGTGGACAGGCGGCGGTGTTGCTTTGGGTCCTAAGCCACGTGATTACAGATACAGAATCAACAAGAAGGTAAAGAAGATTGCATTGAGATCAGCTTTATCAGCTAAATATGAAGCTTATGAAATTTTCGTAATCGAAGATTTGAAGCTCGACGAAATCAAGACATCAAAGATTGCAGCTTTGTTGAAGGGTCTTGAAATCAACACAAAGGCATTGATTGTTACTGCTGAGTGTGATGAAAACATCTACAAGTCTGCAAGAAATATTAAGGGTGTTACTCCGACTTATGTTGGTGTATTGAACACTTACGAAATCCTTAAGCACGACAAGTTCATCGTTGCAAAGGATGCCATCGCTAAAATTGAGGAGGTGCTTGCATAATGAAATACGCTCACGATATTATCAGAAAGCCTATCATCTCTGAACGCAGCATGGAAGTTGTATTTGACAGAGAAGGTAACGAAATCAAAAAGTATACATTTGAAGTACCTGTTAATGCAAACAAGGTAGAAATCAAAAAAGCGGTTGAAGAAGTATTCGGAGTTAAGGTTGCCGCTGTTAACACAATGCGTGTTATGGGCAAGGTAAAGAGAATGGGCAGATTCGAAGGAAGAAGAGCTTCTTGGAAGAAGGCCATTGTTACCTTGGCAAAGGGCAGCAAGACAATCGAGTTCTTTGAAATGTAATTAATTTTTGAGATAAGGAGTGAAACATAATGGCTATAAAGAAGTATAAGCCAACCTCTCCTGCAAGAAGATTCATGACAGTTTCGGATTTCGCTGAAATCACAAAGACTTCTCCGGAGCGTTCACTTATAGAATCGTTAAAGAAAAATGCAGGCAGAAATTCGTATGGTAGAATTACTGTTCGTCACAGAGGCGGCGGTAACAGAAGAAAATACAGAATTATAGATTTTAAGAGAAATAAGGACGGAATGCCGGCTACAGTTCTTGGTATCGAGTACGATCCAAACAGAACAGCTAACATCGCTCTTATTCAGTATGAAGACGGTACAAAGTCATATATCCTTGCTCCACAGGGACTTACAGATGGTCACATCGTAGTTTCTGGTGAAGGCGCAGATATTAAGCCTGGTAACGCTTTGTTCATCAAGGACATCCCAGTTGGTACACTTATTCACAACATTGAGTTGTATCCTGGAAAAGGCGGTCAGTTAGTTCGTACAGCAGGTGCTTACGCACAGCTCATGGCTAAGGAAGGTGCTTATGCACAGGTAAGACTTCCTTCAGGCGAAGTAAGAATGGTACGTCTTGAGTGTAAGGCAACAATCGGTATGGTTGGTAACCAGCAGCACGAAAACGTTTCTATCGGTAAAGCCGGCAGAAAGCGTCACATGGGTTGGAGACCTACAGTACGAGGCGTGGTAATGAACCCTAACGACCACCCTCACGGCGGTGGTGAAGGTAAGTCACCTATCGGTAGACCTGCTCCTGTTACTCCTTGGGGTAAGCCAGCACTTGGTCTTAAGACAAGAAAGCACAAGAACAGAACCGATAAGCTTATCATCAAGAGAAGAAATGATAAATAATTAACCGTAAGTTTCCGAAAGGAGGAAATACAAGAATGGGTAGATCACTTAAAAAGGGACCTTTTGTCGAAGAGCGTTTGATGAGCAGAATTGATGCTATGAACGCTGCAAACGAAAAAAAGGTTATCAAAACCTGGTCAAGAGCTTCTACTATTTTCCCTGAAATGGTTGGACATACTATCGCAGTTCATGACGGTAGAAAGCATGTCCCTGTATTCATCAGTGAGGATATGGTTGGTCACAGATTGGGTGAGTTTGCTCCGACAAGAACCTTCAAAGGTCACGCAGGAGCTAAAACTTCTAAATAATAAGTAAGTTCGAATATATAGGTATCGAAAGGAGGATTCCGTAAATGGAAGCACGCGCAACTTTGAGCTATGCACGCATTTCGCCAAGAAAGGTTAGAATAGTTCTTGATTTAATAAGAAACAAGCCTGCAGGCGTTGCGATGGGTATTATCAAAAATACACCTAAAGCAGCTAGCGAGTACTTGGAAAAGCTTTTGGCATCAGCAATTGCTAATGCACAAAATAACCATAATATGGATATCAACAAATTATATGTAGCAGAGTGTTATGCAAACCAGGGTCCAACTCTTAAGAGAATAAGACCTGTTTCAAAGGGTAGAGCATACAGAATTTTGAAGAGAACAAGTCATATCACTTTGGTATTGAAAGAAAAAGAATAATTAAAGAAGGAGGTAATTCCTAATGGGACAAAAAGTTAATCCGCACGGACTTAGAGTCGGAGTTATTAAAGACTGGGATTCAAAGTGGATTGCAGGTAAAAGAGATTTCGGAGACCAGTTGGTTGAAGATTACAATATCAGAAAATTTGTCAAGAAGGCATGCTACGATGCAGGAATAGCAAAGATTGTTATTGAAAGAAAGCAGAACAAAGTTTTCGTTACAATCCATGCTGCTAAGCCTGGTATCATCATCGGTAGACAGGGTGCTGAAATTGATAAGTTAAAGAAGCAACTTGAAAAGATGACAAAAGAAGCTGTTAACATCAACATTATGGAAGTTAAGCAGCCAGATACAAATGCACAGTTAGTAGCTGAAAACATTGCAGCACAGCTTGAAAAGAGAATTTCATTCAGAAGAGCTATGAAACAGGTTATGGGAAGAGCTATGAGAATGGGAATCAGAGGTATCAAGACTAGCGTTGCAGGAAGAGTAGGCGGTGCAGAAATCGCAAGAACAGAGCAGTATCACGAAGGTACTATTCCACTTCAGACCTTGAGAGCTGACATTGATTATGGTTTCGCAGAAGCTATGACAACATATGGTATTCTCGGTGTTAAGGTTTGGATTTACAAGGGTGAGGTTCTTCACGAAAACAAGAGAACCGAGCGCAAGCCGAGAGGAGGAAAACAATAATGTTGTTACCTAAGAGAGTTAAATACAGAAAAGTTATGCGTGGCAGAATGAAGGGTAAGGCAACACGCGGCAATGTGGTATCTAACGGACAATACGGATTGCAGGCATTAGAGCCATCTTGGATTACTTCAAGACAAATCGAAGCAGCCCGTATCGCTATGACAAGATACACAAAGAGAGGCGGTCAGGTTTGGATTAAGATATTCCCTGATAAGCCAATCACACAAAAGCCTGCTGAAACTCGAATGGGTTCAGGTAAAGGAAGTCCTGAATACTGGGTTGCAGTTGTTAAGCCGGGAAGAGTTATGTTTGAAATTGGCGGCGTTAGCGAAGAAGTTGCAAGAGAAGCACTTCGTCTTGCTATGCACAAGCTTCCAATCAAATGTAAGTTTGTAAAGCGTGAAGAGGATGGTGAATAAGAATGAAAGTAGTAGAGTTGAGAGAATTATCAGTTGAAGAATTAAACTTGAAGCTTTCTGAAAGCAAACAGGAATTATTCAACTTAAGATTTCAAAACGCTATAAACCAGTTGGAAAACCCACAGAGAATTGGTGATGTTAAGAAAACTATCGCTCGTATTAAGACCATCATTCGTGAAAGAGAATTGAAAGATTCTGCAATTTAATTTGATGGATTGATAGAAACATCATATAGCAATACAATATTGATTGTATGAAAGGAGGCACACTAAGGTGGCAGAGAGAAACAGCCGTAAGGTTAAAATCGGTAAAGTTATAAGCAATAAGATGGATAAAACTATCGTTGTTGCTATCGAATATAGTGTTAAGCACCCACTTTATGGTAAGGTTGTTAAGAGAACCTACAAGCTAAAGGCACACGACGAAGAAAATATTTGTGCTAAGGGCGATAAAGTAAAGGTAATGGAAACAAGACCTCTATCAAAGGATAAGAGATGGAGATTAGTTGAAATTGTAGAAAAGGCACAATAATTTAAATAAATTGTGTCCGGAAAGGAGAAATAGACATGATACAACCACAAACACGCTTGAAGGTTGCAGATAACACAGGCGCTAAAGAAGTTATGTGTATCCGTGTACCAGGCGGCTCAAAGAAGAGATATGCTGGTGTTGGCGACGAAATCATCTGCTCTGTTAAGAAGGCAACACCGGGCGGCGTTGTTAAAAAAGGTGATGTAGTTAAAGCTGTTGTAGTTAGAACGGTTAAAGAAACAAGACGAGCTGACGGTTCTTACATCAGATTCGATGAGAATGCAGCTGTTATTGTTAAAGATGATAAAAATCCAAGAGGTACTCGTATATTCGGGCCTGTAGCAAGAGAGTTAAGAGACAAAGAGTATATGAAGATTTTGTCATTGGCTCCGGAAGTTCTGTAAGGAGGTGCCGATAATGAAGAAAATGCATATCAAAAGAGGAGATAATGT
>JAZPZI010000032.1:0-2670 GCA_045544615.1 Clostridia bacterium | reverse complement strand
AATACGATGAAACCTTACTGCAGGACGGTGACAGTATTGAAGTTGTAAGCTTTGTAGGAGGTGGTTAAGCTGATTCCGACAAAAGAAGAATGGTACAGAGCCTTATCGGAGAGGCACGGTGAAAAAACACAGAAAAGTTTTGAATCTGCAACCGTTGCAATATGCGGTCTTGGTGGGCTTGGTTCAAACATAGCTTTTGCCCTTACACGCGCAGGTATAGGCAAACTGATTCTTATTGATTTTGACAGTGTCGATATAACAAATCTTCACCGACAGCAATATAAAGCCAATCAGATTGGTATGAGCAAAGCGCAGGCTTTGAAGAAAAACCTTTTGGAAATCGCTCCGTATGTGACAATTGAAACTCACTCGGTCCGCATTAGTGAAAATAATGCCGAAGCACTTCTCGAAAAAGCAGATATTATCTGCGAAGCATTTGACGATGCCGAATGCAAAGCAATGCTTGTTAATCTTGTGACCGAAAGAATGCCTGAAAAGTATTTGGTTGCAGCGTCGGGTATGGCAGGAATGGGAAGTGCCAATACCATTCAGACACGAAGAATATCAAAGCGATTCTATCTCTGCGGTGACGGAGCAAGTGATGTATCCGAAGCAGGAAGTCTTGTTGCCTCCCGTGTGATGCTCTGTGCGGCACATCAGGCACATACTGTGCTCAGAATTCTGACAGAACAATTTGAAACTTAAAGAAAGAAGGAAAACTCAATGAACAATGATAAACTCATAATCGGCGGACATGAATTTAACTCCCGTTTTATTCTCGGCTCGGGCAAATACTCGATGAAGCTCATTGAAGCGGCCGTAAAGGATGCAGGTGCAGAGATTATTACTCTTGCGGTTCGCCGAGCAAACACAAAAGAACAGGAAAGCATCCTTGATTACATTCCCGACGGAATTACTCTGCTCCCCAATACAAGCGGTGCAAGAAACGCAGAAGAGGCTGTGCGTATTGCCCGCCTTGCAAGAGAGCTTGGCTGCGGTAATTTCGTTAAAATTGAGATTATGCGCGATTCCAAGTATCTTCTTCCCGATAATCAGGAAACCATCAAAGCAACAGAGATTCTTGCCAACGAAGGCTTTGTGGTTATGCCGTATATGTATCCCGACTTGAACGTTGCCCGTGACCTTGTGAATGCAGGTGCGGCTTCGGTAATGCCGCTTGCTTCTCCTATCGGGTCAAATAAAGGTCTTGCAACCAAAGAATTTATACAGATTCTCATTGACGAAATCGACCTGCCCATTATTGTAGATGCAGGTATAGGCAGACCGTCTCAGGCTTGTGAAGCTATGGAAATGGGTGCAGCAGCTATTATGGCGAATACAGCACTTGCCACCGCAGGCGACCTGCCTATGATGGCATCTGCTTTCAAAAATGCTATTGAAGCAGGACGCAAGGCATATATTGCAGGACTTGGCAGAGTTTTAACACGCGGAGCATCAGCTTCTGACCCTCTGACGGGTTTCCTCAGAGATTAAGGAGAAAATATGGAAAATCAATTTTTTGTAGATTCGGAGCATCTGTCACCTGAAGCACTTGAGAAAAAGCACAGACTTGAAAACGAGCCCTCATTCCGTAAAAACCATATGGAATATATGCCCGGTATGGAGATTATAGAGTCAGATGTCTGTGCAAGCGTTATGTCGCAGATGAACTCCTATGATTATTCAAGATATACTGCTGATGATGTTAAAGTGGCACTGGAGCATAACACTTGTACGATAGAAGATTTCAAAGCACTTCTTTCACCTGCGGCAGAACCGTTTTTAGAACAAATGGCAGAGCGTGCAAGGCTTGAAACAAGCAAGCACTTCGGAAATACCGTATATCTGTTTACACCTCTTTACATAGCAAACTATTGTGAAAATTACTGCGTGTATTGCGGTTTTAACTGCTACAACCATATCAAGCGTATGAAGCTTTCTATTGAGCAGATTGAAAAAGAGATGAAGGTTATTGCCGACAGCGGTATGGAGGAAATCCTGATTCTCACGGGCGAAAGCAGAGGTCAGAGTAATGTTGAATATATCGGTGAAGCGTGCAAGTTAGCAAGAAAATATTTCCGTATGGTCGGACTTGAAATTTATCCCGTAAACACCGATGAATACAACTTTCTTCACGAATGCGGTGCAGACTATGTAACGGTATTTCAGGAAACCTATGATACTGATAAATATGAAAAACTGCATCTGCTCGGACACAAGCGTGTGTGGCCTTATCGCTTTGATGCACAGGAAAGAGCACTCCGTGGCGGTATGAGAGGTGTTGCATTTTCTGCCCTGCTCGGACTTTCAGACTTCCGTAAGGATGCCTTAGCAAGTGCTCTGCACGTGTATTACTTGCAGAGAAAATATCCTCATGCTGAAATGTCTCTTTCGTGTCCGAGACTCCGACCTATTATCAATAACGATAAAATCAATCCTCTTGATGTACACGAAAAGCAGTTGTGTCAGGTGCTTTGTGCATACCGTATCTTCTTGCCCTATGTCGGAATTACGGTATCCTCCCGTGAGAGTGCCGAGTTCCGTAATGGAATTGTAAAGATAGCCGCAACTAAAGTCTCAGCAGGTGTTTCCACCGGCATCGGTGATCACGAAAGCAAATATACGGGCAAAGAAAACGACGATATTCAAGGTGATGAACAGTTTGAAATC
>JAZPZI010000031.1:0-71989 GCA_045544615.1 Clostridia bacterium | reverse complement strand
GAGTATAGGCATACGCCGACAAAGCCGAATTCGAAAAATATAACTTCCATTTTCCAAAATCTCTGATTAAGAGGTAAAAATGGGGCTATACCACGAGTACCGAAAGGTACTCTTTTTTTGTCAAATCGGTCTCTGGAGTATAAGCATACGCCGACGAGCCCGATTTACCAAAACATAGCCACCATTTAAAATGTCGTTCTACCACTGCGTTTTTCCGAATTCGCCTTTTACCGTACCGACGTACGCCTACAAAGCCGAATTCGAAAAATATAACTTCCATTTTCCAAAATCTCTGATCAATAGGTAAAAATGGGGCTATACCACGAGTGTCTTTGGACACTCGTTTTTTGTTGAGTCAGCCTCTGGAGTATAGGCATACGCCGACAAAGCCGAATTCGAAAAATATAACTTCCATTTTCCAAAATCTCTGATTAAGAGGTAAAAATGGGGCTATACCACGAGTGTCTTTGGACACTCGTTTTTTGTTGAGTCAGCCTCTGGAGTATAAATATACGCCGCCGAGCCGGGGATGGGTGAGAAATTTTGCGGTATTATTGAAATTTTGATGAAGACATGATATAATGAGTTTGCAAAGCAAACCCAATGAATTGCCTTCGGCGTGAATTCATGCCGGAATGTCAATTCATTAAATAATAAGTGGAAATCGCTCTCTGATTCTATAGTAAAAAGCAAATTGGAGTAAGTAAAAACGGAGGCTCGCCATGTTAAATAAATTACTAAAAAGTGTGTTGGACCAGGACACAGCTCCTGTGGTTGTTTGCGATATTGACGATATTATTGTGTATATGAACCCATGTGCGATAGAGCGTTATCACGGGGATTTGACGGGCGGAAGTATAAAGGATTGCCACCCGCCAAAGGCCAATGAGCAGATTGCCCGTGTGGTTGACTGGTTTCGCAAAAGTAAGGACAACAATATTATATATACATTCCGAAACGATGAGGAAAACAAGGATGTGTATATGGTTGCACTTCGTGATGATGACGGCACCTTAATCGGCTATTACGAAAAGCATGAGTACAGAAACAGAGAAACGGTTGGACTTTATCAGCCTAAGTATTAACAAAAGGTGACATTATGAACACATTTGAAAAGATATATGAGGTTGTGAAAAGCATCCCCGAAGGTAGAGTCGCAACCTATGGTCAGGTGGCACTACTTGCTGGGAATCCACATTGGGCAAGGGTTGTGGGATATGCTTTGCACGTAAATCCAGAGCCGGGGACTATTCCTTGTCACAGAGTTGTGAATCGCGAGGGCAGGGTTGCACCGGGCTTCGCATTTGGCGGAGAGGGTGTTCAGAGACAGTTGCTCGAAGCAGAGGGCATCATTTTTGAATCAGACGGCAGGATAGATTTAGAGAAATATAGTATTTGATTTTAGTCAGGAGGGATAATGTGAGAACAAGACAGGAAGTGATAGATTTTTGTCTGTCGCTTGATGACACATACGAAGATTATCCCTTCCACGACTTTAACTGGACAGTAATGCGCCACAAAGGTAATCAAAAGATGTTTGCGGCAATCTGCGAGCGTATGGGTAACATCTGGGTCAATGTGAAATGCGACCCGGAACTTGCATATATGTTGAGGTCGGCTTTTGACTCGGTTGTTCCGGCGTACCACATGAACAAATGGCATTGGAATTCTATCATCCTTGACGGGAGCATTCCTACAGATGAAATTAAAAATATGATTTATGAAAGCTACGAGCTGACAAAACCTAAAAGAAAGAAATGATAAAACCATGAAAAATCTACTACATATTATATCAATCTTATTTTGCATACTGCTCGCCGCCTGCGGAAATGATAAAAGTATCGGAATAATCGGCGGTGCAGATGGACCGACCGCAATATTTGTAACCGAAAAAGGAGAAAAAGCGATGTACGAACAGATTACGGCAGAGGAAGCCAAAGGGATAATGGACTCGGGCGAGGAGCACATTATTTTAGATACAAGAGAACAGGACGAGTTTGATGAGGGACACATCCCGGGAGCAATACTGATTCCATATACCGAAATTGAAAATAAGGCAGAAGAAATGCTTCCTGATAAGGACAAGTTGATTTTAGTATATTGCAGGTCGGGCAGGCGGAGTAAAATTGCATCCGAAGATCTTTCCAAACTCGGCTACACCAATGTAAAAGAGTTCGGCGGCATCATCGACTGGCCGTACGATGTGGAGAAGTAAAAAGGGAAAATATTTAAAAGCCGTCTGTAGGCGATTCTACAGACGGCTAATTTTATTTGTTGGCTAAGGTTTTAACAAGGTTTTCAACCATTTCAAGTTGTTCATCATCTAATTTCTTTAAGTATTCATTAATCTTGTTTAACTTTGTAGGGTTAGTAGAGTTGAAATCGAAAAATTCACTCATGGTTATTCCGAGATATTCGCAGATGTACGATAATCCTGATAACGAAGGAGTTGCACTTCCGGTTTCAATGTGATTTATATAGTTAGGGTTTTGACCGATTGCTAAACTCATTTCACGTGCAGAAACTTTTTTCTTTGTGCGGAGAGTGGCAAGTCGCAAAGAAATATCCTTTTCCTCCATAGTATTCACCTTCCTTGTGTTATATTTTAACTCACACATAAGGCAGAAATACAACTTATTAAATCTCATTTGTGTTGCAATGCACTAATATAAGTGGTATAATATATAAAAATACCACTTAAAAAGTGAGGTTTGTGTTATGGAAGATAATAAATTACATACCTGTTGTTTCTTTGGACACAGGAAGATAGAAGTTACAGATGAATTGGTAAGTCGGCTGAAAGAAGGTATTGAGGAACTAATAATAGAGAAAAGAGTAGATACATTTTTATTTGGCAGCAAGAATGAGTTTGACAAGCTTTGTCTGTCAGTCGTTACGGAACTTAAAAATAAATACCCTCACATCAGACGAATTTATGTGAGGGCAGAGTATCCTTATATAGATGAAGAATATACGGCATATCTTTTGAAAAGGTATGACCAAACATATTATCCGGATAGGATGATTAAAGCAGGTAGGGCGGCATATGTAGAGCGAAATTATGAAATGATTGATAACAGTAGCTATTGCGTTATTTATTATGATAAAAATTATATACCTAACAGGCGAAAGAACAGCAAAAGTGATTTGTTTGATTATCAGCCCAATAGCGGTACAAAACGGGCTTATGACTATGCTGTTAAGAATGGTTTAAAGATAGTAAATATGTCGCAAAATTTTTAAGAAATACGGCAAAATAAATCCGGTAATAATATATGCACCCCAAAAGCGTCTAACCTTTGGGGTGCATATCATATACGGGATATTTATTCATTTTTAAACAGCATCTCACGGATTCGTTTCAAGACCTTGCGTTCGAGTCGGGAAACATACATCTGCGAGGTGTTCCACTTCTTTGCAATCTGCACCTGGGTCAGCTCGTCATAATAGCGGAGTCGCACAAACTCTGCCTCACGCTCGGACAGCTTGCTCATACAGTAGTCTACAAAGTCCTTGTTTTCTATCATAATAAAATTATTATCGTCAATCCCGATAAGGTTTGAAAGGGTAAGATTTCCGTCGGCATATGCCTCGTCCTCGAGCGATTTTATAAATGCAAGGTCACCGATGTCGTATGCCTTCTGCACCACATCCTGCGGAATATCGAGGATTCTTGCTATCTCCTCGGGTGTGGCATTTTCCGAATGACGCCTTACCTGCTCTGCACGGTAGAACACCTCATAGAGCTTTCTCGGGACACGGATAAAGTGGCCTCTGTCACGGAAATAGTGCCTGATTTCACCAAGCACCGTCGGGGTTGCAAAGGTCGCAAATTTTACGCCACGGTCGGGGTTAAAGCGTTCAACGGCATACAAAATACCCATGCACGCAACCTGATAAATATCATCATACTCAACACCACGGTTTATGAATTTCTTTGATAAAATCTCTGCGATGTAGAGGTATGAGTGAACAAGCTCGTCACGGATTTTTTTGTCGCCCGTTTTACGGTACTCATAAAAGAGCGCATTATCATCAATGTAGTTTTTTACTGCACTCTGCATAGTTCTTACTCCCCTGTTATTGCTTTTGCCGCCAGGATGGCGTTATTTCTCAAGGCTGTATCATTTTCATTGCCCTGACCTGCGACGAAGTTTCTGACTGTAACATTGAGGTCGGAGTAGAGAATCCCCGACTCGGTTAGCATATTGCCCTCGTTTGCAGGAACAAAGAATCCGTCTTCGCTATCCTTTTGGCACCATTCGGTGGTCGGAGCAAAAAGACCTTCGGACTGTGCGTTATTCAAAAGATAGTCGGCACGGTCTTTTGAGACTATATAAAGATAGGTATCGCTTGCCTGGAGCTCGAGCTGGAACTTTGTTTCCATTGCAATGACAAACTCGCCGTCGGTACTTGTGGGACTGACCGAATAGTCAAGTATCTGGATATTCTTCTCGCCGTCTCCGTTTACGTCCTCGATTTTTTCTGAAAGTGCCGCAATCAGCTTTTCCTGTGCTTCTTCGGTTATGATGTTGTTGCTCACAAAGCATATTTGCAAATCATACTCGATGCGGGTTGCAAATGTGTAGCAGGTGTAGACTATTGATGCAACTATTGCAATGACTGCTATAATATGCCATTTATAGTACTCCCACACATAGTCAAACCAAGCTGCTGTGAATTTTTTTGGTATCTGTCCGTATTTTTCCATTTTTTCATTTTCCTTTCTGCTTTTGCAGAATTATTCCGTACCCTTTTTTTGATATTCTATCATAATACCGGATTTATTGTCAATTATTGCGGGATTTAGTTTACCGAATGTTTACAATATCACACATTCCAGCTGTTGATATATGCCTCCTGCTCGGCAGAGAGGGTATCGATTGAAAGCCCGTTAAAGTGGAGCAGACGCTCTGCCATAGCTTTGTCAATTTCCTCGGGAACATTGTTTATCATCTTGTCAAATTTGCCGTGATTCTTTGCGATGTGCATAACGCTCATTGCCTGGATTGCAAAGCTCATATCCATAATCTCGGCAGGGTGTCCGTCGCCTGCTGCAAGGTTTACAAGTCTGCCTTCTGCAAGGACATTTAAGGTGTTTCCGTTTTCCAATGTATAGCCCATAATATTTGCACGGCGTTCTTCAGTCTTAACCGAGAGTGCTTCGAGCTCGGAGAGATTTATCTCGACATTGAAGTGGCCTGCATTACACATAATTGCGCCGTCCTTCATATTGAGGAAGGCATCCTTTGTGATGACATCCTTACAGCCTGTTACAGTCACAAAGAAGTCACCGTATTTTGCGGCATCTGTCATCTTCATCACATTAAAGCCGTCCATCTTTGCCTCGAGTGCCTTAATCGGGTCAACCTCGGTTACGATAACCTTCGCACCAAGACCTTTAGCACGCATTGCAACGCCTTTACCGCACCAGCCATAGCCTGCAACGACTACGGTCTTTCCTGCAACGATAAGGTTTGTTGTGCGGTTTATTCCGTCCCATACCGACTGGCCTGTGCCATAACGGTTATCAAAGAGGTATTTGCATTTTGCATTATTTACAAGTATCATCGGGAACTTGAGGCTTCCCTCACGGTCCATAGCCACAAGTCGGGTTATGCCTGTTGTGGTCTCTTCGCAACCGCCCAGGACATTTTCGAGATACTCGGGGTATTCGTTGTGGATAAGGTTTACAAGGTCGCCACCGTCATCAACTATGATATTCGGCTTTGAGCCAATAACATCCGAAAGGTGCTCGTGATATTCCTCCGCTGTGCAGTCGTGCCATGCAAAGACATTGAGTCCGCCTGCAACAAGTGCTGCGGCAACATCGTCCTGGGTTGATAGCGGGTTCGAGCCTGTTATGTACATTTGGGCACCTGCCGATGCAAGCACACGGCAAAGGTATGCGGTTTTTGCCTCAAGGTGGATGGATAGTGCAACACGGAGCCCTGAGAGCGGTTTTGTTTTTGAATATTCCGCCTCGATGCTTCGCAATAGCGGCATATTATCACGCACCCATTGAATTTTTTTCTCTCCGCTTGCTGCTAAGTTTATGTCTCTGATTTTGCTCATTTTATTTTATCCTTTCGATTATTTTCTCACATTCAAAGTAGATTCGTTCCCTGTCAAGCTTTGTGAAAATCTTATTTTCCATCAGAATCTCACCGCCTGCGATTACCGTTTCAACCTCCGAGCCGTTTGCCGAGTAGCTGAGTGCGGCAACATAGTCGTTTCTCGGATAGAACTGCGGTGTGTCGGTGTTCAGGATTGCGATATCGGCAAGATAGCCTTTCTCAATTCTGCCTGTCTTTTTGCCTGTTGCCTTTGCACCGCCGAGAGTTGCAAAGCTTATTGCTTCAGATGCCGAGATTGCAAGCGGGTCGTGGCCTGTGCCCTTATGAACAAGGGATGCAAAGTTGATGTCCGAGAACATATTGAGTGTGTTGTTGCTTGCGGCACTGTCTGTTCCGATTGCAATGTTAACGCCTGCTCTATTCAGCTTTGAAAGCGGTGCGAAACCATTTGCAAGCTTTGCGTTGCTTATCGGGTTTGTAGCGACCGTTACATTGTTTCTTGCAAGGATTTCGATATCGTTATCGGATAGCTGAACGCAGTGTGCGGCGATTACCGGCACATCAAAGAGCCCGATTTTTTCCATAAGCTCAATCGGTGACATACCGTAAGCCGACTTTATGTCCGAAACCTCCTTGAGTGATTCGCTTAAATGTATTGTAAGCGGAAGATTATGCTCCTTTGCGGCTTCGGTTACGATTTTTAAGTATTCAGGGTCGCAGGTATACGGTGCATGAGGCCCTAAAATTACCGAAACAAGCTCGTTTTGTGCCGAAAGATAACGGAGATTTTCCGAAAGTCTTGTGCTTCCTGCCTCATTTGCGCCTTCGCCAACCAGTCCGCGGGAAACCGATGCACGAAGCCCTGACTCGAGTGCACCTCGCATTGAGCCTTCCATATCGATTGTCATATCAATATATGAGGTTGTGCCTGTTGCAATCATCTCCAGAGCACCCAGAAGCGTACCCCAGTAGATGTCCTCCGATGTCAGCTTGTCCTCCATCGGCATAATCTTTCCGAATAGCCAGTCGTTGAATTCAAGGTCATCGGCGATGTTTCTGAAAAAGGACATATATGCGTGAGTGTGTGCATTTATCAGTCCCGGGATAACGAGTCGGTTAGTTCCGTCTATTGTCTTATCTGCCACAAATCCCTCGGGGCAATCGTCCACGCCCGAGATGAGATTGTCGGTGATATAGATATCGCATTTTTTTGTATATGGCTTATCCTGCGAAAAGAGCAGTGTTTGGGCCCCCGAAATTTTAATCTTCATTTGTCTTCTCCTTTTTCCTTCTTAGTTTTGGTATAAATCCTTTTGCGAGCCGCCCGAGACCGTTAAGGTAGAAAAACCCGACAAAGGTAAAAATCAATGCACCGATAAAGTTTACAAACAAGTCGCCCATAGTATCTTCAAGTCCGATATCAAGGTAGCCTGAAAGCTCGACATTGGTTTTTTCACCGTCGATATAGCCCGATACCGTAACCGTGCCGATTCCGTCGATTACGACCGAGTCGTTTTCGCCGTCGGGGTTTAAGTTCACCGATGCAATTTCGGTTCGCACGGTATCCTTTTGCATATCGGAATTGGTAAACCGGTCCATTCCGTATTCGAAAAATTCCCACAAAACGCCGATTGTCATTGAAAAGCAAAACGCCACAAGGCATACAAAGACCGGTGACATATTAAAATGCAATGACTCGGAGCGGTTTAAGATATCTATCATTGAAAGCCCGATTCCTGCCATTATAAAGCCGTTTAAGGTGTGAAGAATCGTGTCCCAGTGCGGATAGAGCAGGTAGAATTTCTGGATTTCGCCGAGGATTTCCGCTGCGAATATAAAAAAGAGTATTGTATATTCTAAAGGCGTGGGAAGCACGATGTTCAGACGCTTTTTCAAAAATGTCGGAATCATGAAAAGCAGGAGTGTCAGAACACACAAAAATGCGTTATAGTAGTCACGCTCGACAAACTCGAGTATCATAAACCCAACAACAATAAACCGTAAAACGAAGTAAATTATCGCTTTTCCCGAAACCTTATATTTCAACTGGATACATCCTTTCCTGAACAATATATATTAGTATATCACATATACCGCAAAAAAGCGATAGTTTGTAAAAACTTTTAATAAAAATTTCAAAATTTTAAAAATTTTTGATTTTTTGGTGGAAAAACACAGAAAAACTAAAGAAAAAGATGCCATTTTTTTCTTTATAACTATTGTACTTTTGAAAGTTTTGAGGTATAATATAGGTTGGATTATGTTATTCTGGCAGAGTTTTGGAAAAAAGGGGAAGGTCTAAATGTTTAACATCGTATTGGTAGAACCCGAGATACCGCAAAATACAGGCAATATTGCAAGAACCTGTGCGGCTACCGGCTCAAGACTGCATATTGTAAAGCCGATGGGTTTTGAGATTGACGACAAGAAGCTCAAAAGAGCGGGACTCGACTACTGGCACCTGCTGGGTGTGACATATTACGAAAACCTTGACGATTTTTTTGAAAAGACAAAGGGCGGAAGGTATTTTTATTCAACAACAAAAGCACCGAACACCTATGCAGATGTTGAGTTTTCGGATAATGACTACATACTGTTCGGAAAGGAAACAAAAGGGCTACCCGAAGAGCTTTTGCACGATAGCCCCGAGCGGTGCATAAGAATACCGATGATAAGTGAGGCAAGAAGCCTGAACTTATCAAATGCCGTTGCGATAGTAATATATGAGGCATTGAGGCAGAACGGCTTTGAACACTTGAAAAACACAGGCGAGCTGACACAGTTTAGCTGGTAAGGAGGATATTATGGCAAAGATTAAGATTTTTGTAGATACCGGTGCGGATTTGTCCGAGCAGGTTGCAAAGGAAAAAAACATCGGAATTTTGAGATTTATGAGCATCTTCGGCGAGGAGTCGTATGTTACCGGAACAGAGCTTGATAACAAAGCATTCTATGAAAAGCTCGAAGAGTTCGGTGATATTCCAAAGACGGCACAGACTCCATACGGCGATATGTATGATGCGCTTTTTGAGGCGGCAAAGGAGAACGATACCGTAATATATTTTACAATCTCGGCAAAGGCAAGCGGACAGTATAACACCGCAAGAATGATTACCGAGGAGATAAAGGAAGAGTATCCCGATGCGGATATAAGAGTTGTTGATACAAACCGTTTTTCGGTGTATATTTCAAAAGCGGCACTCTTAGCAACTGAGCTTGCTGAGCAAGGTAAAGATGCCGATGAAATCATCGAAGCCTGTCTTGAGGAAATGGAGCATTGGGTAGCATATATCCTTGTTGATTCGCTCAAATACCTTGAAAAGGGCGGAAGAATTAACAAGACAAGTGCTATTGTCGGAAGTCTTCTTGACATAAAGCCTGTTCTTACAGTTGCAAACGGACTTATCGAGCCGGTTGAAAAGCTTCGTGGAAAGAAGAATATGTTCAAAAAGCTTATCCGCCTTGCAACCGAGCATCCGCAGTTTGATTCGGAAAAACCCGATATATGGGTTGTACATTCAAGTGAGGAATATGCAAAGGAAACAATTGAGATTATGGAAGAAGAGCTCGGTTACGGGCCATCGACAGTTTATGAGCTTGGACCGGTTGTCGGAACACACATCGGACCGGGAGTATTGGCAGCATTTTTTAAGATTAAATAAAAGGGTGGACATACAATGAAATATTTAGTAATACTTGGCGACGGCATGGCAGACTATGCCGTAGAAGAATTCGGCGGTGCAACAATCCTCGACGTTGCAGAGAAGCCGAACATGGACTATATGGCAAAAAATGGCGAGATGGGACTTGTAAAGACTGTTCCCGAGGGCATGAAGCCGGGAAGTGATGTTGCAAACCTCTCGGTTATGGGCTATGATACAAAGAAGTGTTACACAGGCCGTTCACCGCTTGAGGCGGCAAGCATCGGCGTGGATTTGAAGGATGTTGATGTTACATTCAGAGCAAATCTTGTAACACTTTCTGATGAAGAAAACTATGAAGACAAAACAATGCTCGACTACTCGGCAGGTGAGATTTCGACCGCCGAGGCGGCAGAGCTTATAAAGACACTTGAAGAGGAACTCCACACCGATATTATCCATCTTTATTCGGGTGTAAGCTACCGTCATCTGCTTGTATGGGAAGGCGGCTCAACAAAGGTGAGCCTGACACCTCCGCACGATATTTCGGATAAGCCGGTAGCGGGACATCTTCCCGAAGGTGAAGGTGCAGATAAGCTCTTGGAGCTTATGAAAAAGAGCGAGAAAATTTTAAAGAACCACCCGGTAAACCAGAAGAGAATTGCAAACGGCAAAAAGCCTGCAACATCGATCTGGATTTGGGGCGAGGGCACAAAGCCGCAGCTTGAGGATTTTTATGAAAGATTCGGCTTAAAGGGCAGTGTTATCTCGGCGGTTGACCTGATAAAGGGTATTGCGGTTTGTGCGAATATGACATCTATTGATGTTCCCGGTGCAAACGGAAACCACGACACAAACTATGAGGGTAAGGCAGATGCTGCAATGAAGGCATTGCTTGAGGACGGAGCAGACTTTTTGTATCTCCACCTGGAAGGCCCTGACGAGTGCGGTCACAGAGGTGAGGCCGACAACAAAAAGTATGCGGTTGAGATGATTGACAAAAAGATTATCGGTGAGATAAAGAAAAGACTTGAGGAGGCAGGAGAAGAATACAAGATGATGATTCTTCCTGACCACCCGACACCGATTTCACTAAAGACACATGTAAGCGACCCTGTACCGTACATAATCTACCGCTCAGGGTGTGCGGGCTCGGGTGATGCGTACTGTGAAAAGAACGCCAAAAAAACAGGAAGATATTTTGAAAACGGCGTAGATCTTATGAAGCATTTTCTTGAAAAATAAATCTTGAAAGGAGCAGAGAGCAGTGAAATTTAAAAACAGCTTATTAAAGCTTTTGGTAACTCTGCTTGTAACGGTTGCGGCAATAGCCGGTGTGTATTTTCTGATTGATGATGTAGCCGGTGCCGTTATCAGAATTATAGGACTGTTTCTGCCGTTTATTCTGGCATATTTCGTATCGGTCCTTGTAAATCCGTTAGTGGATAAGCTTGAGAAAAAACTGAAAATTCCCCGTAACCTTTCGACGATTATAGTAATACTTCTGACGGTCGGAATTCTCGGCGGTATTATTGCGGCGATTATCTGGAAGATAGTCGACGAGGCACGAAGTGTATACGGTCAGCTTCCTGAGCTGATTGAGGAGGCAAAGTTTGCCTGGCAGGTGTTATCGTATAAGCTTTCAAATATGATAACGGGCTTGCCCGAAGGTGTTCAGGAGTATATGTCCAACATCGGAACGGTTATTACCGAGGCGGTTGGGAATTTTGTAAAGAATAACTATTCACCTGCAATCACCGGAATCGGGAATGTGGCAAAATCTGTGCCACGTGTGCTTGTATGGACAATCGTTTTTATACTTTCGCTTTTCTTTATGGTTTCCGATTCAAAGACCATGAGGAATGTTATAGGAAAGGTTATCCCGAAGCGTAGCCTTGTAAAGATAAGAAGAGTTCAGCGTGAGGTTAAAAAATACCTCGGCGGATATGTCAAGGCACAGCTTATTATAATGAGTATAGCGGCAGTTGTGATATTTATCGGGCTCTCAATCCTTGGCGTGGAGTTTGCACTCCTGATTGCGCTTGGGATTGCGGTTCTGGATGCACTGCCATTTTTCGGAAGTGGTGCGGTGCTCTGGCCATGGTCGATAATCGGATTCATAAACGGTGACTTAAAAATTGGATTCGGACTCATTATAATCTACCTTGCGGTAATATTTATGCGACAGATGATAGAGCCGAAGATTGTAAGTGAGAGTATCGGGGTATATCCGGTATTTACCTTGATGTCGATGTATCTCGGATATCGTGCATTCTCAATCGGCGGTATGATTTTAGGCCCGATTTGCCTGATTTTAGTTGTAAGCTTCTATAAGGCGGGCGCATTTGACGGAATAATACGGTTTTTAAAAAAGTTCTGGCAGAATCTGTCGGGGCAGGTAAAAGAACTGTTTAGCTATTTAAAATAAAATTTAAGGAGAAGTTTTGGGTATGGAAAAGAACAAATTTTACATTACAACGGCGATTGCCTATACATCGGCAAAGCCGCATATAGGAAACACCTATGAAATCATTCTGACCGATGCTATTGCAAGATTCAGAAGATACATAGGCGACGATGTATTTTTCCTGACAGGCACCGACGAGCACGGTCAGAAGATTCAGGAAAAGGCAGAGGCAGCTGGTATCTCACCAAAGGAATATGTTGATGTTATAGCAGGGCAGATCAAGGATATTGCCGATATGCTCAATGTCAGCTATGATAAGTTCATAAGAACAACCGACGACTACCATGTTGATGCGGTACAGAAGATTTTCAAAAAGCTCTATGACCAGGGAGATATCTATAAGTCGGAATATGAGGGACTTTACTGCACACCTTGCGAATCGTTCTGGACAGAGACACAGCTCGTTGACGGCAAGTGCCCTGACTGTGGCAGAGAGGTTAAAAAGACCAAGGAAGAAGCGTACTTCTTCAAGATGAGCAAGTATCAGGACAAGCTCATGAAATATATCGAGGACAACCCAGAGTTCATCCAGCCCGAATCGAGAAAGAAGGAAATGGTAAACAACTTCTTGAAGCCGGGACTTCAGGACCTTTGCGTATCACGTTCAAGCTTTTCATGGGGTGTTCCTGTTGACTTTGATGAAAAACACGTTATCTATGTGTGGATTGATGCACTTTCAAACTATATAACAGCACTTGGCTACTCACCCGACAAAAAGGGCGAGCTCTACAACAAGTACTGGCCTGCAGATGTGCATATCATCGGTAAGGACATTTTGAGATTCCACACAATCTACTGGCCGATTATGCTTATGGCACTCGGTGAGCCGCTTCCGAAGCAGGTGTTCGGTCACCCGTGGATGCTGGTTGGCGAGGAGAAGATGTCAAAATCACGTGGAAATGTTATCTATGCCGAGGATTTGGTACGCCATTTCGGTGTTGATGCGGTAAGATACTACTCACTCCACGAGATGCCGTTTGCACAGGACGGAACAATCACATACGATGTATTTATTAGCCGTTATAATTCAGAGCTTGCAAATACACTCGGAAACCTTGTAAACCGTACAGTTGCAATGACAAACAAGTATTTCGGTGGTGTAGTATCAAAGAACGGTCCGTCGGACAGCTTTGATGAGGACTTGAAAAAGACAATCGCCGAGGCAAAGGCGAACATCTTAAAGAAGATGGAAACACTGCATATCGCCGACAGTATGGACGAAATCTGGAAGATTGTAAACCGTGCGAACAAGTATATCGACGAGACAATGCCTTGGGTACTCGCAAAGAACGAGGATGATAAGCCAAGACTTGCGGTTGTGTTATATAACCTTTTGGAAACTATCAGAATTATCGCATCTTTGCTGTCATCATTTATGCCGGAGACTGCAGAAAAGATTAAGGCGCAGATTAACGCTGAAGATATAAGCTTTGAGAGCATCGGAGAGTTTGGTGTATTGGCTGACGGAACAAAGGTCGGCGAGGCAACACCGCTTTTTGCAAGAATTGATGCAGATGCAAAGATTGCAGAAATCGAGGCAGAGTTCGAAAAAGAGGATGCAGTAAAGATTGCACCGTTTAAGGACTATATCGAATTTGAAGACTTTGAAAAGCTCGACATAAGAGTAGGTAAGGTTTTAGAGTGCGAGAAAGTCAAGAAATCGGAAAAGCTTTTGAGATTTACCCTTGAGGTCGGAAGCGAAACACGACAGATTTTATCGGGTATTGCGAAGTTCCATACCCCTGAAGAGTTAATCGGCAAGAATGTTTTGTTCATAGCAAACTTAAAGCCGAGAAAGATGATGGGGTTAGAGTCCTGCGGTATGATTCTATCGGCAGAGTTCGAGGACGGGCTTACAGTACTCACAACATTAAAGGATATCCAGAGCGGAGCAGAAATTGTATAACGGGAAAGGAAGTAAACTAAGATGAGAATGTCAAAATTGCTTGTGCCAACACTAAGAGAGGTACCGTCAGATGCCGAAATAATGAGCCACAAGCTGATGATGAGAGCAGGATTTATAAGAAAGCTTGCAGCAGGCGTGTATTCATACCTGCCATTGGGTTTGAGAACCTTGAAAAAGATAGAAAACATCGTTCGTGAGGAGATGGACAGAGCCGGTGCACAGGAGCTTCTGATGTCAGCGCTTTTGCCGGCAGAAGCATACCAGGCATCGGGAAGATGGGATGTTTTCGGACCGAATATGTTCAAACTAAAGGACAGAAACGACCGTGACTTCTGCCTTGGCCCGACACACGAAGAACTTTTCACACAGACAGTCATAAATGAGGTACGCTCATACAAGGAGTACCCGATGACACTCTATCAGATTCAGAACAAGTACCGTGACGAGGCTCGCCCGCGCTTTGGCGTTATGAGAAGCCGTGAGTTTGTTATGAAGGATGCCTACAGCTTCGATAAGGACTGGGCAGGCCTTGATGTATCATATAAGGCAATGTATGATGCGTACTGCAGAATTTTTGAAAGACTCGGACTCGACTTTACAATAGTTGATGCTGACTCGGGCGCAATGGGCGGAAGCGGCTCACAGGAGTTTATGGTAAAATCACCTGTCGGTGAGGACGGTATTGCATACTGTGACGCCTGCGGATACGCCGCAAACTATGAAAAGGCAGAATGTATCCCTCAAGCCAAGGCATTTGCAGAGGGCGACCTTGATATGGAGAAGGTTGAGACTCCGAATGTGCACACAATCGAGGAGCTGGTAGGCTTCTTCGGAACAGAAAACCACGTATTTGCAAAGACAATTATCTATAAAGCAGACGATAAGTACATAGCTGCAATGGTAAGAGGTGACAGAGAAATTAACGAAGTCAAGCTCAAGAACCTTGTTGGATGTACTGACGACCTGGAGCTTGCCGAGCCGTTTATGGTTCGTGAGCTTACTCACGCAGAGGTTGGCTTTGCAGGCCCTGTAGGACTCGAAATCGATGTCTATGTGGATTTGGAAGTTGCCGAGATGAAGAACTTCATCATCGGTGCAAACGAAACAGGCTATCACTACAAAAACTGTAATATAAACAAGGACTTCACACCTACAGTTGTTGCCGACATCCGTGTAATTACAGACGGCGACAAGTGCCCGAAGTGCGGACAGCCAATCAAGACTGCACAGGGTATCGAGGTTGGTCACATCTTTAAGCTCGGAACAAAGTATTCTGATGCTTTGGGTCTGACCTATACCGACGAAACAGGCGAGCAGAAGACTGTTGTTATGGGTTGCTACGGTATCGGTGTTACAAGATGTATCGCAGCGGCTATCGAGCAGGGACATGACGAAAACGGTATCGTTCTGCCGGTTGCTATTGCACCGTTCCAGGTTATGGTTATTCCTGTAAACTCAAAAGAGGAAGAACAGGTTAAGCTTGCAGAAGAGATTTATGAAGAACTCAAAAAGCAGGGCATTGAGGCAATCATCGACGACCGTGCCGAGCGTGCAGGTGTTAAGTTCAAGGATGCTGACCTTATCGGTATTCCGCTTCGTATCGTTGTCGGCAAAAAGTGCGGCGAGGGTATCGTTGAATATAGAAAGAGAACAGACGAAGCAGCAACCGAAAAGACAGTTTCTGATGCAATCGCAGATGCTTGTGCATATATAAAGGAAAATCTGTAAAAAATAGCTTAAATATTTAATTGCAGGAGAAGTTTTATGAACGAAATAAGGGTTTTATCGAACGGAATCAGAGTGGTTTCGGAGTATACGCCTTATTTGAAATCGGTTTCGGTAGGTGTCTGGATAGGCAACGGCTCGGTTAACGAAAGACCCGAAGTGAACGGGATTTCGCACTATATCGAGCATATGCTTTTTAAAGGCACAGCAACACGAACTGCCGAGGATATAACACTCGAGATGGATAGCGTGGGCGGTAGGATAAATGCCTTTACCGCCCGTGAATACACCTGTTTTTATACAAAAACTCTCGACACCCACGCACCGCTTGCAATCGACATCCTTAGCGATATGCTCTATAATTCTGCATTGAAAAAAGAGGATATGGATTTAGAGCGGTGTGTAATATTTGAGGAGATTGATATGTGTGCCGATGAGCCTGACGAGGTTGTTCAGGACCTTATTATGGAGGCGGCATACGGCGATAGCAGTATGGGAAGGACAATTCTCGGCACAAAGGAAAGCCTGTCGGGGATTGACTCGGGAGTGATGCGGGAATACTTGCGGACTCACTATACCTCAAAGAATATCGTAATTGCGATTTCAGGGCATTTTGATGAGAGCATCTTTGACCTGATTGAGGAGTATTTCGGGAAATACAAACTGGAAGATAACGAGCCCGAAACCTTCACGGCAGAGTACAGAAGCGGAGTCAGGATTCAGCATAAGGACTCGGAGCAGGTGCAGCTTGTTGCCGGCTTTGAAGGGATAGATAATCTCGACGAGCGGGTGTATCCGCTTTTGGTGTTCAACAATGTTTTCGGCGAGGGAATGTCCTCAAGGCTTTTCCAGAATATCCGTGAAAAGCGAGGCCTTGTTTACTCGGTGTATGCCTATCACAGTGCATACAAGAAAACAGGAATGTTCAATATCGGAGCAGGGATGAACCCGAAGAATCTCGGGATTGTTGCAGAACTGATTTCGAAGGAAATAAATGAAATAAAAAGGGATAAGATTACCGACGCCGAGCTTGAGCGGGCAAAGGAACAGCTAAAGGGTAATTTTATCTTATCAAACGAGACACCGGGTGCAAGAATGCAGGGAGCCGGTCGGTCGCTTTTGATTGGTAAGCCGATTCTGTCACCGGAAGAGGTGTTAAAAAAGATTGATGCTGTGGACAAAACTGCGGTTGCCGATATCATCGACTATCTTTTTGTCCCGGAAAAACTCTCGGTTGCGGCGGTTGGCGCAATAGACGAAAAAGCAGTCATTCCGTTTGATATTAAATAAGATTAAAACCGATAGATTTTCTGTCGGTTTTTTTGTTGACTTTTTAATCGAAGTGTTTTAAAATGAAAGTAACATAAAAAAAGGGGTGTTAGGAATGAAAATTTTAATGATTGGTGCACATCAGGACGATAATGAGTTCAGATGCGGAGGAATAGCATATAAATATGTTCAGATGGGCTACGAAGTACGATTTTTGTGTCTTTGTAATGGTTGCGGCGGTCATCACGAGCTTGGCCCGAAGGAAATATCTGCACGCCGTGCCAAGGAATCGCAGGCTGTTGCCGAGCTTTTGGGTATTACATATCATATCTGGGACGATATTGATGACTGTAATATCGTAGCAGACCTTCCGATGCGAAAACGACTTATAAGATATATCCGTGAATTTTCACCCGATTTGATTATAAGCCACCGTGTGAATGACTATCATGCAGACCACAGAGCGACAGGTCAGCTTGTTCAGGACGCATCATATCTTCTGACCGTTCCTAACGAGTGCCCCGATGCACCGTATATGAAGAAAATGCCTGTTATAATGTACTATGAGGATAAGTTCAAGTATCCGCCATTTCACGCTGATGTGGTTATCGACACCGATGCAGAGATTGATATTAAATTGAAGATTGCCGACCTCAATGTTTCGCAGATTTATGAGTGGTTGCCGTTTAATGAAGGATATTTAGACAAAGTTCCCGAAAGCCCCGAGGAGAGATTCGAGTGGATGAAGGGTATGAAGATTACCGCCGAGACAACCGATGAGGAGATTATGGCACAGGATTTCGGTTATGCGGTAAGATTTGCAAAGACAGCGGCACGTTTCAGACGTGAGTTGATAGAAAGATACGGTGAGGAAAAGGGAAGCAAAGTCCGCTATGCCGAGGCATTTGAGGTTTCGGAATACGGTGCACCTCTGGATGAGGAGAAGAAAAAGCTTTTGTTCCCGTTCTGATATGGAGGAAGAGAATGGAATTAGAAAAGATTATAGAGTTTGCAAAGGAAAACGGCTACGATTCTGCCCGAAAATTCAAGGACTGGAAGGGCTACGAGGCATACGAGCCGATAGTTGACGAGAGCGAGGATTTTTTGAGCGGTCTGCCGTTTATGATTCTGGTAAAGGGTGACGAGATAAGAATGTCCACACCCGAGGAAGCCCTCGAGCAGGCAACGGAAGAATAATATGGATTTACCCAAGAGAAAACCGACAAGGTTAAATGGATATGATTATTCAACACCCGGTGCATATTTTATAACGGTGTGCACAGATAAACGAAGGCAAATATTATCTGATATTATTGTAGGGGCGATTCACGAATCGCCCGAAAACAAATTGACGCCGTATGGGCAGATTGTAAAGGATATAATAGATATTTTACCGCAAAGATTTAACGTTGATGTTGACAAATATGTAATTATGCCAAATCATATTCACCTGATAATTAAAATTGAAAATGGAGATGAACGGGCGATTCGTGAATCGCCCCTACAGGAAGGTCGTTCAATAATTTCAAAAGTTATAGGATATTTAAAAATGAATGCATCTAAACAGATTCATTTAATATCAAATCAAAAATCAATCTGGCAACGTTCATATCATGACCATATTATACGTGATGAGCGGGATTATTTAAAAATATGGAACTACATTGATACAAATGCAGAAAAATGGGAAGAAGATTGTTTTTTCAGCAAAAAAGAGCAGTGAAATTCACTGCTCATTTTTTGTATGGTTTTATTTCATCTGTCAGGCCGATAATGTAGTCGGCAGAAACATTATAAAATTCGCAAAGCTTTGCAAGGTCGTCAATCTTTAACTCGGCTCTGCCTGTTTCTATATGGTTATATCCCTGTTGAGATTTTTGCAATAATTTTGCAATGGTAGCTTGCGTATAATCGTGGTCTTCACGCAAGCTTTTCAATCTGGTTCTGTAGTTCACTATCATCACTCCCATTTATAAAAAAAGAATATCATACTCATAATATGAGTATTGACAAATACTCAAAGATTGAGTATTATTTATAAGGGGAGGTGAAAAAATGGCTGAGTTTTGTCTTGATTGTTTTAATGAATACTTTGCTGATGAAAAGGTGACAGAGGCAGATGTTTTAATGGAGGAGGATTTGTGTGAAGGGTGCGGGGAGTGGAAACCTTGTGTTATAAGATTGAGAAGAAGGTCTCCGTTTTCGTCGGTTGTCGGTGCTGTAAGAAGTATTATAAAAATGTTCAGAAAAAGCAAAAAAGAGCAGTGAAATTCACTGCTCATTTTTTGTGGGTACAGGCGAATAAAACTGTTTTCTTGCATCCATCCTTTATGCTCCGACATCGACGATATGTATAGGTCGTAGCTCGGTGTAGGCATAGGTTGAGAGCGGACGGTAGTCGCTGTCATTGGTATGGGCGGCAACGAGGATTGTGTCGGGTGTGTTATTGCCGGCATCGACAACGACAGGGGAATGGTCAAACCGCTCGTAGTTGCCGAACTTCAGCTGAATAATATCGCCCGGCTCGATTTCGGATAAATCCACAACCCGACCTCTCGGGCCTGCACCCTGGTTGGTAACTAAAAACCGATAAAGCTCATTTACGCCCGTCCAGGAGGGTGCGCGGTTTGATGCCGAGATATAATACCAGCCGAAGGTGGGTGTGTAGTTTTGCACGCCGCTCCCGGCATAAAGCACTTGTGAAGCAAAGTTTGTGCAGTCGCCGCCGAGGTTTTGAAAGTCGAAATATGCAGGGTTTCTGCGAAACGCCCATTCGTGGGCATATGCGACTGCGGCGGCACGGTTATATAGCATAGAGTTCACCTCCAAAAATATGATAATACATAAATATGTATTTTCCCTAAAATGTTGCAAAAGTCAGGAATTTGGTGTATAATGAAGAGAAGAATTATTAATTTGTTTTGCCCTGACTTGACACGAGTGGAATTGTGTCGAATGGTGGGGAAAGGAGCGGTAATATGAAATTTAATGTGGTATTATCAAATTTATTACCTATAGTTTTGTTTTTGATACATACATTATTAGCTAAATATGATATAGATCATTACATGACATCTACAAGCTTTTCTTTAGTTTTGATAAGTTTGTTACCATTGGTATATTCAATAATAAATTATTGTCTTTCAAACACAATAATAAATCTTGTTGTGTTGAATGTTATATTTGTAGTAAGTCAGTTGGTAGGATTTATAATTTATGATATAATTATGGTTGGCAGTATTTCTGATACATATGGTTTATTGTCAATATCAATGATATTTTATGTGTTAGTTCTTACGGTTATATCTGTATTGATAAAAGTTGTAACAAGAAAAAGAAAATCTGAACAATCAGTTTGCCGATTTTAAATATTTACATATATCATCGGGAGAGGAGGAATCTTATGAACCCAACAACCTGGTTTGCAATAGCTATTGCAATTATAGTGCCGGTGGCAATTTATATTATAAATAACAATAACGGAGGAAAGCTATGAAAATAAAGCTTGCAGAACTTATAATTGATGTCGGTGATGCAGGAGAGTTCACGCAGAATATGTGCAGGGACTATGCCGTAGACGGTGACAGTGTTGCAGACATTACCATAAAACTCAAAGCTGATGCGGTCAAAAAAGAGCAGGAGCTCTACCCGACCGCCGAGGTGGATTATCTTGAGAATATCTGCATCTACCGTGAAATCTGCCGTGAAATGGTGAGGTTTGACGCTATGCTCATCCATTCGGCGGCAATCGCTGTTGACGGTAAGGCATATCTTTTCTCGGCAAAGAGCGGAACGGGCAAGACCACACACATAAATCTCTGGCTCAAAAAGTTCGGGGACAGGGCGGTTATTATAAACGGCGACAAACCGCTCATCCGTGAGATTGACGGGGTTTTGAAGGTGTTCGGCACACCGTGGTGTGGAAAAGAGGGGATAAACCAAAACACCTCAGCACCGATTGAGGGAATCTGCATCCTAAACAGAGGCGAAGAAAATAAAATAGAGCAGATTTCAAAGATAGATGCTCTGGCTGAGCTTATGGGTCAGACAATCAGACCTGAGGAGGGCGGAGCGATGATGAAGTTGCTCGATGTGCTTGATAAGGTTATTATGAATATTCCGGTTTACAGACTCCATTGCAATATGGATATTGAAGCGGCAGAGGTGGCATATTCGGGAATGTGCAGAGAATGAAATATTTTACTTGATTTTCACGGCGATTTTTAGTATAATATAATGTGTTTAAAATTACATATAATAAGAGGTGTTAATATGAAAAAAATATTGATAGCAGCACTTGCTGTTTTGATGCTTTCTGCTTGTGGCGGAACAAACCCGGAACAGACAGAAGAAAAAGAAAAAATCGGCGACAGAGGCTATGAGGAAACAACCTTTGATACAGGCGAAGAAAAGCAGGTAAAGGAAATCCTTCCCGAGGAGGAATGTGATTTCGGCAACTACCAGTGGGGAATGGCGCTTGAGGACGTTACAAATGTTCAGGGCGCAGGCTACAAAAAGCTTGATGCGAACACAATCCGTTATGAGAGAGTACGTATCGAAGGTTTTGCATCGGATGCCGAGTATGTATTCACAGACGGTGCACTCTCGGGTGCGACATACTTTATTATGCCTGACTCGGAATATGAGGATAAGATGCAGTATATAACAGACTATGAAAGTTTAAGAGCTATCTATACAAAGCGTTTTGGAAAGCCGACAGAGGAAACAATCCAGTTTGCACCGGGTATGGATACCAATGATAAGGCAGAGCAGGCACAGCTTCTCGGTGAGGGCAACATCCTCTTCAGAACTGTCTGGACAACCGACACAACCGAAATCAGAGCGGTTATGGCTCAAAAAGACGGGCTTTGCATCGGAGTAAAGTTTACAAAAATCAACTGATTTAAAAGATAAAACGGAAGGAAAGAATTCAGATGGAAAACAATGAAAAGCAGATTTCAGAGCTTTTGCAGGTAAGACGTGACAAGCTCAAAGAGTTACAGGAAAACGGCAGAGATCCGTTTATTATCACAAAATATGATGTAACAGCCAAGGCAGAGGAAATCAAGGCAAACTATGCCGAATTTGAGGGAAAGACAGTTCGTGTTGCAGGCCGTCTTATGTCAAAGCGTGGTATGGGTAAGGTAGGATTCTGTCATATGGCGGACATTACAGGAAAAATCCAGCTTTTTGTGAAGAAGGATGTTCTTGGCGAGGACGAGTATGCAATATTTAAAAAGTATGATATAGGCGATATCGTAGGTGCTGAGGGTGAAGTTTTCACAACCCAGACAGGCGAAATCTCGGTAAGGGTTGATAAGCTTACACTTTTGTCAAAGTCACTCCAGCCGTTGCCTGAAAAGTTCCACGGCATGACCGACACAGACTTGAGATACCGTCAGCGTTATACCGACCTTATCATGAATGACGATGTTAAGGATACATTTATAAAGCGTTCAAAGATAATCGCTGCAATCAGAAGCTACCTGGCAGGCGAGGGATTTTTGGAAGTTGAAACTCCAATGCTCGTATCAAATGCAGGCGGTGCAGCAGCAAGACCGTTTGAGACTCACTTTAACGCACTCGACGAGGACTTCAAGCTCCGTATTTCGCTCGAGCTCTACTTAAAGCGTCTTATTGTAGGCGGACTTGAGAGAGTTTATGAAATCGGCAGAGTTTTCAGAAACGAAGGCTTAGATACCCGTCATAACCCTGAATTTACATTGATGGAGCTCTATCAGGCATATACCGACTATCACGGCATGATGGATCTGACAGAAAAGCTCTATCGTCATGTTGCAAATGAAGTTTTAGGTACTACAAAGATTTGCTATAACGGTATCGAAATGGATTTAGGAAAGCCTTTTGAGAGAATTACCATGGTTGATGCTGTAAAGAAGTATGCAGGTGTTGACTTCAATGAAATCAAGACATTGGAGGAGGCAAGGGCAGTTGCAAAAGAGCATCATGTTCAGTATGAAGAACGCCACAAAAAGGGCGATATCTTAAACCTCTTCTTCGAGGATTATGTTGAAGAACACCTTGTTCAGCCGACATTTGTTATGGACCATCCGGTTGAGATTTCACCACTTACAAAGAAAAAGCCTGAAAACCCTGAATATGTTGAGCGTTTCGAGTTCTTTATGAACGGTTGGGAAATGGCAAATGCATACTCAGAGCTCAATGACCCTATCGACCAGAGAGAAAGATTCAAGGCCCAGGAAGAGCTTTTGGCACAGGGCGATGAAGAAGCCAACACAACTGACGAGGACTTCATGAACGCACTCGAAATCGGTATGCCTCCAACGGGCGGTATCGGATTCGGTATCGACCGTATGTGTATGCTCCTTACCGACTCAGCTGCAATCCGTGATGTATTGTTGTTCCCGACCATGAAGACGTTGGATAAGTAATGGAAATAACAAGGCTTTTAGGGGTTTAACTACACAAAATACTGCACCAGTGTGTGCAAAATAAGAAACTAATGGAGATGTTATAGAATGGGTTTTATTTTCTGGTTAGCTTTCCTTGTCATTGGATTTCCAATAATACTAACTTTGATAATTTCTTTTTATAGTCCACAAGATGCATCAGAAGGAAAAAAAGAAATTAAATGGGGATATATTTTTCTTATTATTTCTATTATTTTGTTTATTTTAGTCTTTATTGATTTATCTAAAGGTATTTTTGTCAGTATGAAACATTTTTCATTACTGATAGCCAAAATTGGTATAGCTATAACATTATTATCTCTTTCTGTAAACACATTTGTAGGAATCGCAAAGAGAAACACATGGACAGATAGAATTAATAATGTATTACAGGGTGAATTAGGTAAGAACTTAAAAAAGTATCTGCCTTCTACATCCATGAGATTTTGGGTATATAGCGATTGTATAGAATTCATGGATAACAATACTCAAAAAAAGCTAAAATTTAGTACGCTGGGTTATAGTGAAATTCCAGCAATTTATGCTGATGTGGTATGCCGATGGATTGCCAAAAATGTATTGAAAAACTATGATTCATATATCATAATTAGAATGTACATAGAACACGAACGGTGGGAAGGTGGAACATCCGATTATATTCAAATAGATAAAACAACTTCCGGATATGAAGCAAGAACCGTTACAGGAGATGCCGGACACCAGGTAAAGACCAAGGAAACCATGGGATATACCTTGATTCATTCTTCTTTATATGCAAAGGAAAATGCAAGTAATAACTTAAAAAGTTGGTAGTTGATACTGAATAAACACAAAGGGTAGATCTAATATATTCAGCTTATTTGATGCACCACTACACCATTTTGTGCATATAATATATGGACCTATGAACACTTATGTAAAAGTTGGTGTTTTGAAAAACATTGATATAAAGGGATATGTGGTGTCGTAGAAAACATCGGAAAAGTAAATATTTAAGCAAAAATGACTGCGGGGTTTTCGCTGTCATTTTTGTATGAGTTTTTGCAAACGATATAAGGTATAATATTGGAGGTAATAACAATGAAAAACATTTTTAAAAGAGCACTTTGCCTTTTTGCGGCAACGGCTTTGACTTTGGGCACTGTTGCGATAGCCCAGACCTTTCGTGCTGTAGAGCCAAAATATAACGTGCTTGTTGACGGTGTGAGATTTTACTGCGACCCGCCTGTACTGGTAAGCGGTGGCAGAACATACCTTCCGCTTCGTGCACTCGGCGATGCTTTGGGTGTATATGTTGAGTGGGACGGAGCTGCAAAGCAGGTTATTGTTGACACTAAAAAAGAGGTTGAACCAAAAGCACCTGTTTTGGAAAATGGCTATGATAGTTTCAGTGATGTACCTGATTTTGGCAAGGTTACAGGAACAGAGTGTCTTGCGGAAGAATCAGAGCTTATAGATTTTGGATATCTTTCAAATTACGGATATTTGTTGAATGATATAGATGCACAAGACCGGCTTTCAAACTATTTTGCCATTTTGAAAAATACGAAATTTGAACAATTCTACAGTGGCAATACAGATGAATATGAAAATATGCTTTTGTTAAATGCAGAGACCGGAAGAATGATACAACTTTTAGTGATGGGTAATGTTTTTGTAGTAAGTGTTTTTGAAAAAACATATACCCCTGATGAATGGGCAAAGCTCGATAGAGGAGAAACACTTCCGCAGAAGGAATTCCAGGCACATCTGCCGGGATTTAAGGTAATGGTAGACGGCAAGGAGTTCGTCTCGGACACTTCTGCACTTGTAGTTGAGGGCAGAACATACCTTCCACTTCGTGCAATGGGCGACGCACTCGGTGTATTTGTTGACTGGGATGCAGAGAACCAGCAGGTTATAGTAGAATCGAACAAGGCAGAATAAAAGGGATGTTAAAACCTCTGGACCGCAGGGAAAGTTAAACTTTTCTTGTTATACAAAAAAGCAAGGGTTGTCAAAAAAGTCTGTTGACTTTTGGCAACCTTTTTTTGCTGGAATTCTCCCTGAAAAATATTGTATTTTCCCAAAACTTATGGTACAATAAAAATCGGAATAAATTTTGGAGATGATGACAGTGAAGACATTGGTTGTGGGTTTGGGACTTATCGGCGGTTCTGTTGCAAGACGCTTAAGAGGGTTTCATGATACCGAAATTATCGGGATTGATAAGGACAAGCGGACATTGGAGCTTGCACTTGGTGACGGCGTTATAGATGCAGGATACGAAGAAAGTGCTGATGCGGTATCGGCTGCCGATTTTGTAATTCTCTGTCTTTACCCAAAGGCTAATATAGAGTTTATGCGAAAAAATGCCAAGTATCTTAAAAAGGGTGCAGTAATCACCGACGTTTCGGGCGTAAAGACTTTTATGGTCGACGAGCTTTCGAAGATTTTGCCCGATTATGTTGATTATGTCGGTGCACACCCGATGGCAGGCCGTGAGGTGGGAGGCTATCAGAGCTCGACCGACACGCTCTTTGAGCGTGCATCGTTTCTGGTAACACCGACAGACGATAATTCGCCCGAGAGTATTGCGCTTGTGCGTGAGATGGCGGAATATATTGGCTGTGCCCATGTGGTAACAACCACGCCAAAAGAGCATGACGCTATGATTGCCTACACAAGCCAGTTGATGCACGTTGTGGCGGTTGCACTTTGTGATAATCCGGTTTTGGAACGCTCGGCATTCTTCAGTGCGGGCAGTTTGAGGGACTGTACCCGAGTTGCGAATATCAATGAGATAATGTGGAGCGAGCTCTTTTTGGAAAACAAGGTTGAGCTTGTAGAGCGAATAAAGGAAATGCAGGACAGTCTGCAGAAGATGCGCTCGGCAATCGAGGAGAACGACGAGGAAGAGTTAAGAGACATTATGAGATATGCAAAGAGCCAGAAACTCAAGTGGCTCATGGAATAAGGAGGAACTGTTATGATTTATGTTTTGTTGACAAACGGTTTTGAGGAAGTGGAGGCGATAACTCCGATTGATATTATGCGCCGTGCAGGCCTTTCGGTAAAGACTGCGGCAGTTGCTGATTCGCTCACAGTTGTTGGCTCGCACGATATTCCGGTTACTGCCGATATTGTGATAGACGATGTGGATACCGCTGACATGGAGGCACTTATCTTGCCGGGCGGACCGGGACACACCAACCTTGACGATAGCGTAAAGGTACACAAGTTAATAGACTATGCAGTGGAAAACAACATCTTGCTTGCGGCAATCTGTGCATCGCCGTCGATACTCGGTAAAAAGGGTATACTCTCGGGCAAGAAAGCAACTGCATTCCCCGGATTTGAACAGTTTTTGCTTGGTGCCGAGGTTTTGCCTGATAAGTCAGTCCGTGACGGAAAAATCATAACTGCAAAGGGTGCAGGTGCATCGGCAGAGTTCGGTTTTATGTTAACCGAAACACTTGCAGGCAAAGAGATGGCAGATAAACTCAGGGAGAGTATGCAGTATTGAAAAAGATTGAACAGAGAGAACTGCTAAAGGCAATCAGAAAGAATATGGATGCCGATGTGGTAGCCGAAAAGAGCCGGATAATTGCCCGAAACCTTTTTGAGAGTGACGAGTTTAAAAGAGCAGAGAGCGTGTTTATCTATGTATCGCTTGCAAAAGAGGTCGGGACTGCCGAGATTATAAAACGGAGCCTTGACGAGGGGAAACGGGTTTTTGTACCTGTAACCGACGGGGATGAAATGCGGCTTGTGCCGATAGATAAAAACACAAAATTCAAAAAAGGCGAGCTTGGAATATCTGTGCCGGTCGCCGAGCCTGTTGCAGATGTTTTGGTGGATATCGCAATCGTGCCCGGACTCGGCTTTGATATGTCGGGAGGCAGAATGGGGTTCGGAAAAGGCTACTATGACAGGTTTTTAAGCAAAAGCCTTGCAAAAAAGATAGGGCTTTGTTTTTCTGAATTGGTTGTTGATGAAATTGCAGTCGATACGCACGATGTGCCGATGGATATGCTGGTGACCGAAGAAGGGATTTTTCACTGCAGATAATAGGTAAAATCGGCTAAAGGGGAGAGATAACATGATTTTTGATTCACATGCTCACTATAACGACGGGCGATTTTCCGAAGACCGTGACGAGATATTGAGCTCGATGCCGGATAAGGGTGTTTCATACATTATGAACGCCTGCTCGGGATTGGATGAGTTTGACGATATAAAAGCAATAATTGAAAAGTATCCGTATGTATTTGGTGCGGCAGGCGTGCATCCGCACGAGGCCGATACGATGGATGACGATAGTCTTACAAAGATTGCGGAGTTCTCGAAACACCCGAAAATCAAAGCAATAGGCGAAATCGGGCTTGACTATTATTATGACTCATCGCCGAGGGATACACAGAGATTCTGGTTTTCACAGCAGGTGGATCTGGCGGTACAGCTTGATTTGCCGATTATCATACATGACCGTGACGCACACGCCGACACGATGGATATTTTGAGAAAGCACGATGTGAAAAAGATAGGCGGAGTATTCCATTGCTATACAGGGAGTGCCGAGATGGCAAAGGAAGTGCTCGGGATGAACCTGTATATCGCATTTGGTGGGTCGCTGACCTTCAAAAAGGCACAAAAGCCGATTGAGGTCGCAAAGAGCGTGCCGATTGAGCGGATAGTAATAGAAACCGACTGCCCGTACCTGACGCCTGAACCGCACAGGGGCAAGCGAAACGATTCGACATACCTGAAATATGTAGCCGAAAAGCTTGCCGAAGTAAAGCAAATGTCGGTTGAGGATGTTATAAAAATCACGGCAGAGAATGCAAAGAATGTATTTAGAATTGAGGTATAAAAAATGAGTGCAATGAATATAGCGTATAAATATCAGGGGAGTCTTTATGTAAACCTGACCAACAGATGCACAAATAAGTGCAAGTTCTGCATAAGATTTACACCGTCGGGTGTTGACCATATTGACCTGTGGCTTGAGCACGAGCCGAGCATTGATGAGATAAAGGCGGCATTGATTGAGGCAGAGTTTGAGAAGTTTTCCGAGATAATTTTCTGCGGATATGGTGAGCCACTTTTGAGGGTTGATGCGGTTTTAGAGGCGGCAAGATTTATCAAGGAAAAGAACAGTAATATCAAGATAAGAATTAACACAAACGGCCACGCAAACAGATTTGCAGGAAGAGACGTTACTCCCGAAATGAAGGGTCTGGTTGATGTTATCTCGATAAGCCTGAACGCCGAGACAGCCGAGAAGTATCACGAAATCTGTGTTTGCGACTATGGCGAACAGGGATTTTATGATATGCTTGACTTTGCACGTGCGGCAAAGGAGTATGTGCCGACGGTTATTCTGAGCGTTGTTGATGTTATCGGCGAGGAGGCAATCGAGGCGTGCAGAAAGATTGCCGAGGATGTCGGCGTGACCTACAGGGTGAGGGAATATTCGGAGTAAAATGAAAGGAAGGGGATGCCCTTCCTTTTTTGTTTCGAGGTGTTACCAAGAGGGGAACAGCCCCTCTTGGCGACTTTTCCACCACTTTTCGTCGGTGAAAAGTGGCATATCATACAATTAAAAATAAATTTGGGATGTTAGGGATGCCATCTCCTATAATAAAAAATAGATAAGGGAACGGAATCCGTTCCCTTATCTATTCACGCCTACAACTCCGCCGAGCGCACCCGACAGCACCGAGCCGAGGAGCATTGTAATGCTTTGTGTGCTTGGTGTAAAGCAACCCGAAGAGCATACCGATGCGACAAAGATAATCGCGAAATATCCAAACCCCGATAATGCACCATAGATGAGCCCTTTTTCGCCAATTCCCTTTGCCATAAAAAGACAGCTCAAAAACACACTCACCGCAGATGCCAAAAAGATTAAAAATCCAAGCAGCTTTTCCGACACATTCCCGAAATAGCAGAGTGCGGTCAGTAACAGAACAAATATAAATGTGATAACCAAAGAGATAATAATCGACTTTAAAATGGGTTTGATTTTCAGTTTTTTGGTTTCAGCCATAAAAAAACCTCCGTAACATATATTATAGTAATATATATTACGAAGGCTTGTTTTTTATTCTTCTACTTTTTTGTCAACCGACTTGATTGCACTTCTTTCAAACTTGATTGAAGATTTCTGAGCATCATCGGTAGGCTTGCCTGTTTCAACCCATACGTAGTTGTCCTTAATCTTTGTGATTCTGCCACAGATTCCGCCGATTGATACAACCTTATCGCCAACCGCCAAAGCTGCGAGCATCTTTTCCATCTGCTTCTGCTGCTTCTTCTGTGGACGGATAAGCATAAAGTACATCAGAACGAAGATGAGAATGAGCGGAAGAAAGCTTCCGAGCGTTCCGATAAGAGTTGGTTCTGTAGCACCTGTTGTAGCTGTGCTATCTGCTGTTGCGTAAGCTGTTGTGAACAATAAATCTAACATTTTAAATCATTTCCTTTCAAAAATTGTACCAGTACATTATACATTAAAATAGTAGACTTTTCAAGACCTTTTTCAAAAAATAACTGTGGTATTGGTAAAATTTACAATTTATTCTTATTTGACGGTGGCTAAATTTTTAAAATCGTATTGACTAAAAATTTGAAATATGATAAAATTAAAAAATGATAAAATCGGATTTTGCGGGGAATTTTAAGGGTTTTCGCAAAATAAGAAAGGATAAATCAAAATGAAAAGAGAACTCGTTAAGAATATTTATGCAGATAGCGATAGTTTTGGCGGAAAAACCGTCACACTCGGCGGCTGGATAAGAAATATCCGTGACAGTAAGGCGTTTGGGTTCATTGATATGAACGACGGAAGTTGCTTTAAGTCTATCCAGGTTGTTTTTGAGCGTGAGGTTGTGGAAAACTACGACGAAATCAGCAAGCTCAATGTCGGCTCGGCGATTGTTGTAACAGGTGTGATTGAGCTTACGCCGGGTGCAAAGCAGCCGTTTGAGATGAAGGCAAGAAAGATCGAGGTTGAGGGAACATCAACTCCTGATTATCCGCTTCAGCCAAAGCGTCATTCTGTGGAATTTTTGCGTGAGCAGGCATATTTAAGACCAAGAACAAACCTCTTCTCTGCAGTATTTCGTGTAAGAAGTGAGGTTGCATTTGCAATTCACGACTTCTTCCATCAGAGAGGTTTTGTATATGTACACACACCACTTATCACAGGCTCGGACTGCGAAGGTGCAGGCGAGATGTTCAGAGTAACAACTATTGATGTTGACAATCCGCCAAGAACAGAGGACGGAAAAATCGACTGGTCAAAGGATTTCTTCGGCAAGAGTGCAAACCTCACCGTTTCGGGTCAGCTCGAGGGCGAAACCTATGCTATGGCGTTCGGCAACATCTACACATTCGGACCGACATTCCGTGCCGAGAACTCAAACACAGCCCGTCATGCGGCAGAGTTCTGGATGATTGAGCCTGAAATCGCATTTGCAGACCTTGACGATAATATGCAGCTTGCATGGGATATGATTAAGCATATCATCAATCATGTTATGGATAAATGTAAGCAGGAGCTTGAGTTCTTCAATAGCTTTGTTGATAAGGGATTGATGGAAAGACTCACAGCACTTCGTGAGAGTGACTATGAAAAAGTTACCTATACAGAAGCAGTTGAGATTCTCAAAAAGAGTGGTGCGCAGTTCAACTATCCTGTAGAATGGGGATGTGACCTCCAGACAGAGCATGAAAGATACCTGACCGAGCAGGTTTACAAAAAGCCTATCTTCGTAGTTGATTATCCGAAGGAAATCAAGTCATTCTACATGAGAATGAACGATGACGGAAAGACAGTTGCGGCTATGGACTTGCTTGTTCCCGGCGTTGGTGAAATCATCGGCGGAAGCCAGAGAGAGGAAAGAATCGAGCTTTTGGAAAAGAGAATGGAAGAGCTCGGACTCGACCAGAAGGATTACTGGTGGTACCTCAATTTGAGACGCTACGGCGGTACAAAGCACGCAGGCTACGGCTTGGGATTTGAAAGAATTGTAATGTATCTGACAGGTGTATCAAACATCCGTGATGTAATTCCGTATCCAAGAACAGTAGGAAACGCCGAATATTAATAGGATTTTCCCTATCCCCTAAAAAAGCAGAGGTTTTTTGAAGGTTATTTGCCTTTTAAAAAAACCTCTTTTTTGTCGCATTTTGTCGGTTTTAGCGGGTCGGAAAAGAAATCAGCGAAATGGAGATTCATGAATCTTCTCTAAAAAGGAAAAACCAAATCCAAATTACCACCTCTACAGTGCGCTGCACGTCATTGTTTGAGGCAAGCACATCAGTCGGGATGGACGACATATTTTCGAGCGCACGGCGGAGGGTAAGAAGTGTCCTGAAAAGGTATGTAAATTCGGAGAGTTAAAGTCGGGCGAATGAGGAAGATTTTGCCTCGGCAAAATTTCCGCCCTGAGCTACGCATTGGGGTGTTACCAAGAGGGGAACAGCCCCTCTTGGCGACTTTTCCGCCACTTTTCGTCGGTGAAAAGTGGCATATATTTCGAACTATGGTGTGCACCGCACTGGAGAGGCGGTGGTTTTGGACTTGGTTTTCCATTTCAGTGGCATATATCTAAAATGATGGGATGTCGAGGACGCCATCCGCTACAAAAGGAATATAAATGCTTAATCCTCCATTTACATTTTCGTTACCTAATTTTAACATTAAATTAACAGCCTTGTTATGTACAAATACAGTATATAGGGATATAATGGTAAGTGGAATAATAGATAAAATTGCCGAAAAATGCCTTATAGGAGGATAATATGGATATAATTTACCAGGACATACAAAAAGCAAAGCGTATCGTAGTAAAGGTCGGAACATCAACACTTACCTATGATACAGGAAAAATGAATATCAAGAGAATCGACACCTTGGCAAGAGTGTTATCAGACCTGCACAACCAGGGCAAGGAAGTAATCCTTGTATCATCGGGTGCGGTTGGTATCGCAGTCGGAAAGCTCGGACTCTCGGAAAAGCCGAAGGAAACCTCAAAAAAGCAGGCGGTTGCCGCTGTTGGTCAGTGCGAGTTGATGTATCTTTATGACAAGATGTTTTCTGAATACAACAACACGGTTGCACAGATTCTTCTGACAAAGGACGATATCGTAATCCCGAGAAGAAAGAGAAATATCCAGAATACCTTCTGCACTCTTATGGATATGGGAATCATTCCGATTGTAAACGAAAATGACACCGTTTCGGTTGACGAGATTGAAATCGGCGATAACGATATTTTATCAGCAGTTGTTGCAGACCTTGTCGATGCAGACCTTTTGGTGTTATTTTCTGATATCGACGGTCTCTATGACAGTGACCCGCACCAAAACATTGATGCAAAGCTGATTCATATGGTATATGATGTGGAGAGCGTAAGAAGCATCGCAGGCGGTGCAGGCTCATCACGTGGCACAGGCGGAATGGTAACAAAGTTGAATGCTGCAGAGGTTGCAACAAAAGCAGGCATACATATGATAATCACAAACGGAGAGAATATCTTCAGTCTTTATGATATTTTAGAGGGAAAGCCTTCGGGCACACTCTTTGTTTCGAAGAATTTTTGTGATAAAAAGGAAGATTAAAATGACAGAAGAACTGAAAATCAAGGGCGCTCTTGCAAAGAGTGCGGCATTTCGTCTCGGCGTTATCGACACCGAAACCAAGAACAAGGCACTTCTTGCGATTGCCGATGCCCTTGTTAAAAATGCAGACAAGATAATAGAAGCCAACAAAATTGACATAGAAAATGCAAAGCAAAACGGAATCCGTGAGTCGATGATAGACAGGCTGACCCTCACAACCGCGCGTATTGCCGATATGGCAGAGGGTGTAAGGCAGGTGGCATCTCTTGCCGACCCGATTGGTGTGGTGATTGATGAATGGACACGTCCGAACGGGCTTGCGATTGCAAAGAGGAGAGTCCCGATTGGAGTTATCGCCATCATTTTTGAGGCAAGACCGAATGTTACAGTTGATGCGGCGGCACTTTGCTTAAAAACATCGAATGCTGTAATACTCCGTGGCGGAAAGGAAGCAATCTGCTCCAATAAAGCAATAATGCAGATAATGCAGGATGCGGCATACGGCGTTGGAATCCCCGAGGGTGCAATGGCGGTGGTTGAGGATACGTCGAGAGAAACCGCAACCGAGCTCATGCGCATGAACGGGATTGTTGACCTGCTCATACCAAGAGGCGGTGCAGGGCTTATCAGGTCGGTTGTAGAGAATGCGACCGTGCCGATAATCGAGACTGCGGCTGGAATATGCCACACCTATGTTGATGCAGATGCCGACCTTGATATGGCGGTAAAGGTGGTTGAGAATGCAAAGGTGAGCAGACCGTCGGTTTGTAACGCCTGCGAGACCTTGCTGATAGATAAAAAGATTTTGGCGGAGTTTCTCCCGAAAATTGTGGAGGTGCTCGTTGCCGATGGCGTTGAGGTAAGAGGTGACGAGGTTTGTTGTGAAGTTTGCCTGGGAATTTCGGCGGCAACCGACGAGGACTGGAGCACCGAGTATAATGATATGATAATCTCGGTTCGTGCGGTTGACGGTGCAGACGGTGCAATTTCGCACATAAACACCTATAACACCAAGCACTCGGATGCAATCATCACAAAGAACGAGAAGGTGGCAGAAAAGTTTTTGAACGAAGTCGATGCGGCGGCGGTGTATGTGAATGCATCAACACGCTTTACCGACGGGTTCGAGTTCGGCTTTGGTGCCGAGATAGGAATCAGTACCCAGAAGATGCACGCAAGAGGCCCGATGGGCTTGGCAGAGCTGACATCTTATAAGTATATAATAAAGGGTAGCGGACAGATAAGATAAAAAGGAGAATGTAAGAAATGAAAAGAATTACAGCGCTTTTAGCGGCACTTCTTTCGGTGTTCATGCTCGCATCATGCGGACAGGATATTGTTAAAGAGGCAGAACAAAAGGGCAAGAGCTATTTTGACAGCGGCGATTATGAAACAGCGGCAAAGGCATTCGGCGTTGCGATAGATAACGGCGCAGACAGCGAAGAAACTGTACTTTTGTATAGCCTTTGCCTTAACTATTATCAGGCAAAGCAGAAGCTTTCAGAGGGTGACTTTGATACCGCTATGAAGATTATAGACGGAATCGATGCAAGATACGAAAACTACGGCATAAAGGAAACAGTATTAAAGCTCAAGGACGATATTCTGAAGACACAGGATGCAAAGGCAAAGCTTGCTGATGCAGAGGCTAAAGTTTCGGGTAAGGATTATGCCGGTGCAACTGCAGTTTTAGATGTTATTGACATCACAAAGCTTTCGGAGGACGAAGTAGCAAGAGTTAATACATTGAAGACCACAATAGCTGACGAGATTCAAAAAGCCGAGGAAGCAAAGAAGGCAGAAGAAGCTAAAAAACAGGAAGTTGCAAAGCAGAATAAGCCTGCGAAGGTAGAAAAACCGGCTCAGGTAACACCTGCAATCAATGTGAATGTTGCGGCTGATGCGTTTATCTTCCCGTCAGATACAACACGACTTACAGTTGAACAGTTGAGAACTTTATCGAAGAGTACTATTGCTCTTATCAGAAACGAAATCTATGCCCGTCACGGACAGACCTTCAAGAGTGCATATTATGCTTCATATTTTGCAGGCAAGACCTGGTATGCACCTACAACCGATAATGTGCGTTGGGCATCACTCAATGCGATTGAAAGAGAGAATATTAAGCTCATAGCGGCATATGAAGATGGAAGCATAAAATAAGCTACATATCAGAAAGGATTTGATACCGATGAAAAAATCAGCGATTATATTGGCTTTGATGATGGCGTTGTCGGGTTGTACCGGCGGTGTGAATGTGGATGATCTGATTTCGGCAAGGGAACTTCCTGAATACAGTGAGGTTACAGTCGATATTGAGGTGACCGACACCGAGGCAGAAAAAGACGACGAGGTAATTGTAATAGAATAAGAAAAGCGACCGTGGTAGGTTATCCTGAAGGATAACCTAAGTGATATTGCGTGTGCAGTGATATATCCGATAAATCGGATGTTAATGAAAAAAGCCGTCAAAGACGGCTTTTTTTATTATTTGTTTTTCTTAAACAGCGGCATTGTCAGAACACCGAGTACCATAAGTCCTGTCCATACAAGGATGAGGTTGCCCCAACCGAGGCTTTCTGCGGCGTTACCAAAGATGTTGCTTGATACCGATGCTGCCATATAGCTTGAGAAATCGAGAAATCCCGTTGCACTTGATACCATACCGGTATCACGAAGGCTTGGGCAGTATTTACTCCAGAGCATTGCGGCAGAGGCATTAGATGCCATTATTGCGGCTATCATTAAAACGATATTTACCAGAGGGATTTTGATGAAATACATAAGTAAAAACAATACCGCACTTATCGAGAACATAACCTGCATATGACGGTCGATGTTTCTTTTGAATATCGACTCGTATGAAAATACGGCAATAATTGCGGCAAAGGAGATTATAAAGGTTGCCGCCGCAAAGATAGATGCCGAAGCTTCGGGAGAAAAACCGAGATACTGCGAAAAATATGTAGGCATCCAGAAGACAACTGTTGTTCTTACAACTCCTGTTAGGATTGCAACAAGGGTAAAACGGATGATTCGGTGTTTTATAAGCGATTTCACGCCACCGCCCTTTGTTGTGGTCTCGTGCTTATACTGATTATACTTCACTATGCCTATTTTCTCCATGGCGGTAAAAGCAACTATACATGCCAAAGCCATAATGAAGAGGCAGGCACTGCCGGCTAAGAAGGTATTTTGCCAACTCATCCAGGTGGCAAGAAGTCCTGCTGCAGGCGAGCCGAGGAATGATGAGAATGTGTATCCAAGACTACAACGGGGTGCATAAATCGGGTCGACGTTTTCTGCTACCACCTTGGTCATCGGACCGTATATCATTGAAAGGAAGATCCCAAGAGAACAGTATATTACAACTGCTAAGATTTCCGAGCTTGGTGCAAGATATGCAAAAAGCGTGGTTACAATCCCCGAAAAGAGCAACCCTCCGCTTATCATATATTTCGGCTTGACTTTATCGCCGATTGCACCGTTTACCAGCTGCCCGAAGGCGTAGCTCAAAAAATATGAGGATGAAAGTGTGCCGATGTTTTCCTGAGAAAACAGTCCGGCATCAATCATCTCGGGTGAAACTGCACTTAATATGTTTTTTGCTATGTAGACGGCAAAGTATGCAATGGAGCACAACGAGCCCATTAAAACGGCATTTCTGACCGCCTGTTTTCTGAATAGTGCCATATGGAAAAACTCCTTTTTTAAAGACGAAAATTCGACTTTTTACAATAGGAAGTATATCACTCTGAATGGCTTTTGTCAATATACAAAGAACGTTAAAAATGCAGAAATAACCGGCTCAAAATGACCTCTTTTTCACATAAAAAACAGGTCGAAAAAAATAGTGTTATTTTTTTGTTACAAATGTGGAAAAATTAAGGAAATCACTTGAAAAATCAAGAGAAAAATGATATAATATTTTATATATAATCTGCAATTTTTTGAAAGGTTTTTTAAAGCGAGAATATGCAAAAGAAAAATTGGATTTACGCCTCAAAAAAACTCGAAAGAGAGAGGGTTTTGGAGTTTTCTGAAAAATATAATCTCCCGGCGTCGATGAGTGCAGTTTTACTAAACAGAGGCATCGACAGTGAAGAGAAATTGCGTGCATTTTTGCAAAAGCCACTCTCGGGAGTTCATAACCCGATGGGACTCGGTGATATGGAGGCGGCTGCCGAAAGAATAAAGACCGCAATAGAGAACAAAGAAAAGATTATGATATACGGAGATTACGATGCCGACGGTGTTACGGCGACATCGATACTCTATATGTTTTTAGAGGATATGGGTGCGGATGTTGACTACTACATCCCCGACCGACTAAGCGAAGGGTACGGAATGAATATCCGTGCTGTGAACAGGATTTCAAAAACAGGAACAAAGCTCATAATAACAGTAGACTGCGGTATCACATCGGTCGGTGAGGTTGAGCTTGCAAAGGCACAGGGTATGGAGGTAATCGTAACCGACCACCACACACCCCAGGAAAAGCTGCCTGATACACTTATAATAAACCCGAAAAGAGAGGATTCGGAGTATGAATTCGATTCTTTGGCAGGTGCGGGCGTGGCATTCAAGCTGATTCTTGCCTGTGGGATGCTTCTTGGGAAAAAGACCGCCGATGTTTTCAATAAATACGTTGAGATTGCGGCGATTGGAACTATTGCAGACATTGTGCCGCTTGTTGATGAAAACAGAATCATAGCCGACAGAGGCATAAAGGCTTTGGCCACCACACAAAATCAGGGACTTGTGTCCTTGATGGAGCTTGCAGGTGTAAAGCCAGGATCGCTTAATTCGACCTCGGTGGCGTTTGGGATTTCGCCAAGGATAAATGCGGCGGGAAGAATGGGGTCTGCCAAAACAGCAGTTGAACTTCTTCTTTCAAAAACACCCGAGGAAGGGTACAAAAAAGCACTCGAATTAGACGGACTAAACCGCACACGACAGAATGTGGAGCGTGAGATATATAACGATGCAATTTCGAAAATCGAAGCCGATGTCAATTTCCCGAAAAAGCGGGTAATTGTGCTTTGGGGTAAGGGTTGGCATCACGGAGTAATCGGAATTGTTGCGGCAAAGATTTGCGAGCGGTACTATAAGCCGTGTATCATGATTTCGGAAGAAAACGGGCTCGGAACAGGCTCGGCAAGGTCGATACCGGAGCTCAATATCTTTGATGCAATATCCGACTCAAAAGAGCTTCTGACAAAGTTCGGCGGACACTCGCAAGCTGCAGGACTATCGCTTTCGGCGGCTGATTTTGAAGAGTTTGACAAGAGGATAAACAAGTACGCCGAAGGTGTGCTCGGGGATGCCGAGCCGATCAAGACGGTTGAGATAGATTGCAGAATTACAACGAAGGATATCAGCATAGAATATATAAAGATGTTAGAACGGTTCGAGCCGTTCGGAACAGATAATGAAAAACCGGTTTTTGCACTGCTTGGTGCAAAAGTTTCGGGAATCGGGAAGATGGGTGCTGACGGGAAGCACCTGAGGCTAAACATCGCAGATTACGGCAGGTTCATAAACTGTGTCGGATTCGGGATGGGCGATGTTGCCGACGAAATAGGAGACGGCGATATCTGTGATATTGCCTTTACCATGGAGATAAACGATTTTCGTGGTGAAAAAAGCATTCAGTTAATGTTAAAGGATATAAGACTAAGTAATTAAAAAAAGGAGGGGAAGCATAATGAGCGAAGCGGAAAAGAAAAGAAGCATACTTTCGCCTGATAAGGTGCCGAATGTTGCGCCCGATGCGTCCCCTGATGAGATAGTTGAGAAGATAATCGAGTTGGTGAAGTGTCGTGATGAGAAAGCCAACACCGATATGATCTACATCGCATACAAGTTCGCCCAGAATGCGCACAAAAACATAAAGCGACGCTCGGGTGAACCGTATATTATACATCCTGTCCAGACCGCATATATTGCAGCCGAGATAGAGATGGATGTTGTTGCGATATGTGCGGCACTCCTGCACGATGTAATTGAGGATACACCATACAGCTTTGCCGATGTGGAAACCCTTTTTGGCAGAGAGGTTGCGGTTATCGTTGACGGCGTTACAAAGCTTGCAAAAATTCAGTATTCATCGCACGAAGAACAGCAGATGGAGAACTTGAGAAAGATGTTCCTTGCTATGGCAAAGGATATCCGAGTGGTTATCATAAAGCTGATTGACCGTCTGCATAATTTAAGAACGCTTGATTATATGACACCCGAAAAACAGCTCGAGAAGGCGAAGGAAACACTTGATATCTACTCGCCTTTGGCACACAGACTCGGTATGTCTAAAATCAAGGCAGAGCTTGAGGATTTGTCGCTAAAATACCTCGACCCTGTTGCGTATGAAGAAATCCGGACAGGAATCAGGCAGAAGCGTGACGAGCGTGAACGCTATGTTGTAACGATAATTGATGCACTCGAAAAGCGACTCTCCGAGATAAACATAAAAGCACAGGTTACAGGCAGAGCGAAACATTTTTACAGCATATTCAGAAAGATGTATGCGCAGAATAAGGCGCTTGACGAGATATATGACCTCTTTGCGGTAAGAGTTATCGTGGGAAGTGTTGCCGACTGTTATGCGGTGCTCGGTATGGTGCACGAAACATATACACCGATTCCGATGCGATTTAAGGACTATATCGCAATGCCGAAGCCGAATATGTATCAGTCGCTCCACACAACCGTTGTAGGACCAAACGGAACACCGTTTGAGATACAGATCCGAACCGAGGAGATGCACAAGGTCGCAGAAGAAGGTATCGCAGCACACTGGAAGTACAAAGAGGGTAAATCGGGCGAGAACGATATGGACTCAAAGCTTGCCTGGGTAAGACAATTACTTGATAACCAGGTTGATATTATCGACAGCGACGACTTTGTTAAGACTATCAAGTTTGACCTCTTCAGCGAGGAGGTTTTTGCACTCACGCCTAACGGCAAGGTCATATCGCTTGTAAACGGAAGTACCGTTATCGACTTTGCCTTTGCAATTCATACCGCAGTCGGTTACAAGATGAACGGTGCAAAGGTAAACGGAAAGATTGTACCGAATAACTATGTCCTGAAAAACGGCGATATTGTTGAAATCCTGACCTCGCAGAGTGTCAAAGGACCGAGCCGTGACTGGTTGAAAATTGTAAAGACATCGCAGGCAAAGAACAAGATAAACCAATGGCTAAAGCGTGAATGCCGTGACGAGAATATAAGCCACGGGAAAGACCTGCTCGATAAGGAAATAAAGAGAACAAGAATCCCTGCATCCGAGCTTTTGCGTTCAGAATGGCTTGAGCCGATATGCAGAAAATATAACTTCAACGGCATAGACGACCTCTATGCAAGTATAGGCTACGGCGGACTCTCGGCACAGAAGATTACACTTCGATTAAGGGAAGAATATATCAAATTCAAAAAGACAAAGCAGGAGACCGACCCTGAAATTTCAACCTCAAAGGTTAAGAAAACAAGCTATAACGGCATAGAGGTTGAGGGAATAGAGAACTGTCTTGTGAGGATTGCAGGTTGCTGTAACCCGGTGCCGGGTGATGAGATAAAGGGCTTTATCACAAAGGGCAGAGGTGTTACGGTACACCGTGCAGACTGCTCAAATATCCGTTTATCATCGCTGCCAGAGGAGGACAGAAACCGTTTCATCCCGGTCAGATGGGTAAATGAAGACAGGGCATCGTATATTGCGACTCTGAAGGTTGAGGCGGACGACAGAATCGGTATGCTTATGAATATTTCGGTATGCCTTGCCGAGATGAAGATAAACTGTTCATCAATCGATTCGCATGTCACCAAAAAGGGTCTTGCGATACTGAATATCGGTCTTGAGATTTCGGATAGTGCCGATGTCAAGCGTGTTATGAACAAGATCAGGCAGATACCGGGAGTTATTTCGGTAACACGAAAGACCGGTTGATTTTAAGGAGTATTAGCTATGCAAACAGAAAAAGTAACGATAAAAACCGAGTTCATAAAGCTCGACCAGCTTTTGAAGTTTTCGGGGATTGCCGAGTCGGGTGCCGATGCAAAGGATATGATTTTAGACGAAATCGTTTCGGTAAACGGCGAAATCTGCACAATGAGAGGCAAAAAAATCCGCTCGGGCGATGAGGTTTTATTGACCTTTGAGGACGGGGAATATAAAATTTTGGTGGAATAGACTATGTATATAAAATCGCTTACGGTTGAGAATTTCAGAAACTATAAGCAGGAAAGACTGGAGCTCTCTCCCGAAACAAACATATTCTACGGTAATAACGCACAGGGTAAAACCAACATTTTAGAGGCGTGCTACCTCTTTTCTCACGGCAGAAGCCACAGGGCAAAGCTCGATACCGAGCTGATAAGATTCGGCGAAAACCTCTTTTGGGTGAGAGCCGAGTTCGCCGACAGAGAGCGAGAGTACACGGCAGATATCAGGATAAACCGTGAAGGGAAAAAGGTAGTAAAAATCAACAATGTGCCGATAACCAAGCTCTCCGAGCTTATGAGCTACTTAAATGTGGTAATGTTCGAGCCGGATGACCTTGAGCTTATAAAGGGCTCGCCTACCGCAAGACGGCGGTTTGTTGATGAGGCTATAAGCCAGCTCTATCCGAATTATCTTGTGAATCTCATAAACTATAACAAGACCCTGATGCAGAAAAATGCACTCTTAAAAAGCTTAAAGGGCAGCGGTAAAAAATCCGACGAATCGCTCGGTGCGTGGAATGAACAGCTTGCACATTACGGTGCGGTAATTGAGAAATACAGAGTGAAGTTCATAAAAAGCCTTGCCGAGTTCAGCCAGAAAATCCACAAAGAGATTGCAGGCGAGGAGTTTTTGTTAAGTTTCTTGCCGAACATCCCGTTCGAGGATGAGGAGGAAATCGAGGCAGAGTTTTTGAAAAAGCTCTCGCAGGTTTCGGAGCGTGAAATCGAGCTCGGACTTTCACAATACGGCATACAGCGTGATGATTTCAAGGTCACAATCAACGGAAAAGAGGCAAGAATATATGGCTCACAGGGTCAGCAAAGAACCTGTGTCCTGACTCTAAAGCTTGCCCAGACCGAGCATATAAAGAGCATCAAGGGTGAGTATCCGGTTCTCTTATTGGATGATATTATGAGCGAGCTCGATATAAACCGACGCCGGTACTTAATCGGCAAGATAAAGGACAAGCAGGTTATGATAACCTGTACCGACATCGACGATGTCGGAGAAGGCAAAAAGGGAAAAATATTTAAGATTTCAAACGGGACAATCAGCTAAAAGGAGGCGAGGCGAGTGTATCTGCACCTGGGTAACGACGTAGTGCTCAGAAAGGACGAGATAATTGCTATCTTTGATATGGACAACACCACGGTATCAAAGCACAGCAGAAACTTCCTTTCCGAGGCAGAGAAGGAAGGTCAGGTAATAGATATAACCGACGACCTCCCGAAATCATATATAGTATCGGGTTTTGGCGACGAGATACGGGTGTTCATATCCTCGGTATCGTCAAAGACCTTATATAAACGATGGGGAACAAACAGAATAGAATTTTAAAATAGGAGTATAGTTATGATTGAACAAAAGATTGAAACCAAATACGACGAAAACCAAATACAGGTCTTAGAAGGTCTTGATGCGGTAAGAAAGCGTCCGGGTATGTATATCGGCTCGACATCATCAGCAGGCTTGCACCATCTGGTATACGAAATTGTGGATAACTCTATCGACGAAGCTTTGGCAGGATACTGTGATGAGATTATTGTTGACATCAACCCCGACAACTCGGTTACCGTAATAGATAACGGCCGTGGTATCCCGGTTGGTATTCATCCACAGCAGGGAATCCCGACAGTCGAGGTTGTTCTTACAATCCTCCACGCAGGCGGTAAGTTCGGCGGTGGCGGATACAAGGTATCGGGCGGTTTGCACGGTGTTGGTTCGTCGGTTGTAAATGCACTTTCCGAACGACTTGAGGTTGAGGTATCGGACGGTAAGCATATCCACTATCAGAGCTATGAGCGTGGAAAGCCGACCTGTCAGCTAAAGGTAATCGGTGACACCGACAAGACCGGTACAAAGATAACCTTCAAGCCTGACCCCGAGATTTTCGAAGTTCTTGAGTTCGATTATGAAGTTCTTTTGAAAAGATTAAGAGAACAGGCGTTTTTGAATAAGGGCGTGAAGTTCCTCTATACCGACAAGCGTGTTGCAGAGCCAGAGACAGTTGAGCTCTACGCAGAGGGCGGTATCAAGGAGTTCATCAGCTTTATCAATGAAAACAAAGACCCGCTCCACGACGATATTATCTATTTTGAAACATCAAAGGAAGATATGATGGTCGAGGTTGCGATGCAGTATACCGACTCATACAGCGAGGTTTTATTGAGCTTTGCGAATAATATCCGTACCATCGACGGCGGTATGCACGAAACAGGCTTTAAGTCGGGTCTTACAAGAGTAATCAATGACTATGCAAGAAAGAATAATCTTTTAAAGGATAAAGAGAGCAATCTTTCGGGTGAAGATACACGTGAAGGTCTTACCGTTGTAATCAGTGTCAAGGTTACCGAGGCACAGTTTGAAGGTCAGACCAAGACAAAGCTCGGCAACTCCGAGGCAAGAGCATTGGTTGAGAATGCATTAAACGATAAGCTTGCAGCATTCCTGGAAGAAAACCCGAGAGTTGCAAGAGCGATTATCGATAAAACCCTGTCTGCAGCACGTGCAAGAGAGGCTGCAAGAAAGGCGAGAGATGCTTCAAGAAAGAGTGCACAAGGTTCAAGCGCATCACTCCTCGGTAAGCTTGCAAGATGTACCGATGAGGGCGAGGATTACGCAGAAATCTACATCGTAGAGGGTGACTCTGCGGGAGGTAGTGCAAAGCAGGGAAGAAACAGACGATTCCAGGCAATTCTTCCGCTTTGGGGTAAAATGTTAAACGTTGAAAAGTCGAGAATTGACAAGGTTTACAGCAATGAAAAACTCTTGCCGGTAATCCAGGCACTCGGTGCGGGAATTGGCGAGGAGTTCGATATAGAAAAGCTAAGATACGGCAAAATCATTATTATGGCCGATGCCGACGTCGACGGTTTGCATATCAGAACACTTTTGCTCACATTCTTCTTCAGACATATGAGACCGCTGATCGAAAACGGAAATGTGTACTGTGCACAGCCACCGCTATATAAGGTGTTCAAGGGTAAGAACAACAACCTTATTGAGAAGTTTGCATATACAGACGACGAGCGAGACGCACTGATTGAAGAGCTTGGCCCGAACTGCAAGGTTCAGAGATATAAGGGTCTTGGTGAAATGGACCCGAGCGAGCTTTGGGAGACAACTATGGACCCTGCAAAGAGAACACTTTTGAGGGTTGAGATAGAGGACGCAGTTGCGGCAGACCAGACATTTACAATACTTATGGGTGATAAGGTTGAACCAAGACGAGAGTTCATCGAAAAGCACGCGAAGTATGTATCGAATCTTGACATATAAAGAATCAGAGGGATGTTAAAAAACTCTGGAACGCAAGAAAAGTTCAGCTTTTCTTACTATCAACAAACTTCGCCACTCGACGTACCTCTGTACGCCGTCGGGGAAACCAAACCCAGAACTTTGGCTCAGTTTGTTAATTCCAAACCTTTTTTCCTATCCCTCAAAAGCAAAGGCTGTTTAAAAAGTCAGTTGATTTTTTAAGCAGCCCGTTTTTTGGGAGAAGAAAATGAAACTCACATATAAACACACAAAACTTGCCTGCTATTCGGGATATGTGACCCAAGCCGTGGTAAATAATTTTTCGCCACTTTTGTTTGTTATATTCGCAGACGGGTTCGGGCTTACTATCGCCGAGATTGCAAGCCTTATAACTATAAATTTCGTAACCCAGATGTGTGTGGATATCTTCGGGGCAAGATACGCCGAGAGGATAGGCTACAGACGGGTACTTGTAATGTCACAGCTGATGGCGGCTGTAGGTATGATACTCCTCGGAATTTTACCCTACATAATGCCACCGTACTGGGGAATTGTTGCATCAACCGTTATCTTTGCAATAGGCAGCGGTTTTACCGAGGTAATGGTGAGCCCGGTTGTTGAAGCCCTGCCCGAGGACGGAAAAAGCGGCTCGATGAGCCTTCTGCACTCGTTTTACTGCTGGGGTCATGTCTATACCGTAGCTGTTGCAACACTCTTTTTTAATATCTTCGGCGTAGAAAACTGGCGCTATCTTTCGTATTACTGGGCGATTCTGCCATTAATTACGGCGGTAGGGTTTATGAGAGTGCCGATAAATACCTTTGGCGGTGAGAATGAAAAACGGGACGGATTTTCAAAGCTTTTCCGGTCAGGGATGTTCTGGGTATTCGTGCTGATTATGTGGTGCTCGGGAGCGTCCGAGCTTGCGATGGCACAATGGTCGTCGATGTTTGCCGAGATAAGCCTGGGTGTTTCAAAGAATATGGGCGATATTTTAGGACCGTGTATGTTTGCAGTGTTTATGGGACTTGCAAGGGTGCTCTACGGAAAGTTCAGCGAAAAGCTTGACTTAAAGCTTGCGATTGCAGGCTCTGCAGGGATATGCGTGGTTGCATATCTTTTATCGACAATACCGAGCATACCGATTATAAACCTGATTGGATGCGGACTCTGCGGTTTCTCGGTCGGAATCATGTGGCCGGGGACATTGAGCCTTTCAGCAGGAAGGTTCCCGAACGGCGGTACTGCAATATTCGGACTGCTTGCTCTTGCGGGTGATATAGGCTGCTTTACAGGACCCGAGGTTGTGGCGATTTTCTCACGAGGTGCAGACCTGAAATCAGGACTCATTGCGGTGATAGTTTTCCCTGTTGCGATAATTGCTCTGCTGATGGGATTGAGGAGAAAGAGGAAATGATGTGGATTTCGGGCGATTCGTGAATCGCCCCTACATTGATTGTTAAATAATAAAACATAATCGGTAGGGTGTGGAAACCCTCCCCTACGAAAACACAGACAAAAACCGGGATGCAAAGCATCTCGGTTTTTAGTTTCGGTTATTCTGTTATAAACTTGCTCTCGGGAATGACCTCTATTATGTAGATAAGCAAACTGCATTATAATGTAGTTTTAAGAGGTGCAGAAAGTAATAAAATTATTTCTATGTGTTCCTTTGAGATTAGAATAGTTAAATTTTCAACATTTCTATAACGTTTTTAAAATTCCATAAACGTTATAAATATACCAAACACTATGTTTATAATAAGTAATAATTTTGTAATTCTTGTTTTGCTTTCGTTATTTTGCGGGTTGTCTTTTCTTAACGCAACATTCAAAAATGTAGAAGCAATTAAAATCACAATCATAATAGCCTGTATATTACCAGGCACAACATTAACATTATGAGAATACCAACTTCCATCCGAAAGACCTCTGCGTTCTGTTGTTTGAGTTAACATGCGAATAATGAATAGCAATGGCGAGGTAATGACAGCAATATAAAAAGCGTGTAAACTTTTCTTTGAGCTGTCAATGTATATAAATTCCCCTTTTTCCTTATTTTGCTTTTTCCCACATGAGGAACAAAAGTTTTCTTCATTTGTTAATTCTTTTCCACAATTTTTGCAATACATTTTCTTGAACTCCTTATTTATTTTTAATTTTGCACCTTATGAGGAATTGTAATAAAACCTCCTTTCCATCCTCCTAAAATTAAAAAATGCGCCAACCGAAGTTGACGCATAAAAAACGCAAGACTCCGATTGTCGCTAAACATAACTCAAACAGAAGCAGGAATATTTCACTACACTACTATTTAATGGAGCTTGCATTTTTTGCATAGCCTAAAAAGAAGTGTAGCAAAATAAAGAGTAAATTATTCCTTAAAACAAAAAACTCCTACCTCAATTTATATTAAGTTATGTTTAGCATATTTATCATAACACAAAATTTTTAAATTATCAATAGAAAATTAAAAAAAGCAGAAACGAAAGTTTCTGCTTTTTAAAATTCCATTTTACTGTTTATGCTCCTCAAAGGAGGTTGAGAAGGTATGGCTTCCGTCATTTTTTGTGGTGTCAACCCTGTAGTAGAGCCAGTCGTGAGTATCGGGCGAGATTGCCGCCTCAATCGAGCTGATGCCCGGGTTACAGATAGCACCGACAGGCAAGCCGATGTTACGGTATGTGTTATAGGCAGAGTCAACATCGAGGTCGGAGTATAGCACCCGCTCTACATTATACAGTCCGTCGGAAATTGCATAGACAACCGATGCGTCAATCTGCAGGCGCATATCGGCCTTTAGTCTGTTTTCTATAACACCCGCTATAATTTTTCGTTCGCTATCAAGCTTTGCCTCACGCTCAATGAGCGATGCTTTTTTTATAATCTCGCCGAGGTTTTCATAGCCGACACCAAGTGTCAGGTACTGTTTTTCAAATTCTGCGAGCATGGTTTTTATAATATTTTCAGCACTCTCGTCGGCATAAAACTCATATGTTGACGGGAACAAAAAGCCCTGTAGTTTAATCTTTCCGTTCTCGCCGATATAGTTTAAAAACTCGAAATCATAGCTTGCATCGAGTGCAATATCATAGTCCTCTTTTGTGCCAAGCCCTGATGAGACAAGCTTTTCTATAATCATCTCGACCGAGTAGCCCTCGGGGATTGTAATGCTTACCGTCTCACGCTTTGCGCCTTCGTTACAGAGAATGTCAATAACCTTAGTGTAGCTTGCCTCGGGCGGGAAGGTAAATGTGCCGTATTTTAGCTTATTCTTCTTGCCCGATATAACCGTCCTTGCGATAAAGCTGATTTTACCCGAGATTACATTGTTATCCTCTAAAATTTCTGCAATCTTAATAATAGATGTCCCCTGCGGAATCTCCACCGTCTTATCAACCAGAAGTCCGCATCGGTTGGGAGTAAAAAGTATCATAATTATCAGGACAATAACTGCAGCACCCAGTGCCGCAAAAGTGTAGCCCTTTGATTTTTTCATTGGTATCAACTCCTACCATACAAAATCGAATTCCAGGTCGCCTATTCTTACTGTATCGCCCTCGGCACAGCCTGCCTCAACAAGAGCATCGATAACGCCACGGTTTTTGAGTGCTCTCTGGAAGAACTGCAAGCTCTCCTCATCCGAGAAGTTTACGCTTCCGCCTACCGCTTCAATCCATGAACCCGATACTACATATACGCCGTCCTCGACTGTAACATCAAAGCCTCTTTCGGTTGTGTCAACAAACATATCCTCTTCGATGTCCATTTCGGGCTCGAACACCTGTATCGGCGGAAGCTTTGCAAGCTCTGAAGCTGTGTGGTTCATAAGCTCTTTCACGCCTACGCCTGTGGCTGCCGATATCTCAAAGAGTGTATATCCGCGCTTTTTGATTTCTGCCTTAAATTCTTCAAATACTGCTTCGTCCTGAAGGATATCGGTCTTGTTTGCCGCAACAATCTGCGGACGGTCCTCAAGCTCCATATTATATTTTACAAGCTCGTTATTTATAGTATCAAAGTCCTCGATAGGGTTTCTGCCCTCGATTCCCGACACATCAACTACATGGATCAGGAGCCTCGTTCTCTCGATATGGCGTAAAAAGTCGTGGCCGAGGCCTACACCTTCGCTTGCACCCTCGATAATGCCCGGAATGTCTGCAAGGACAAAGCCTGTGTTATCAAGCTCGACAACGCCGAGGTTTGGCTCGAGTGTCGTGAAGTGATAGTTTGCAATCTTAGGGTCGGCTTTGGTGGTTCTTGAAAGAATTGTTGATTTTCCGACATTCGGGAAGCCCACAAGTCCGACATCGGCAAGAAGCTTCAGCTCAAGGACCACTTCGCGCTCCATGCCCGGCTTGCCGTTTTTGGCAAAGTTCGGGGTCTGGCGAGTTGCGGTTGCAAAATGCTTGTTTCCCCAGCCGCCGCTGCCGCCGCGGGCAAGCACAACCTGCTTTTCAGGGTCGGAGAGGTCGGCAAGGATTTTGCCGGTTTTCTCATCACGGACTATTGTGCCCTGCGGAACATAAATCACAATATCATCGCCCTTTTTGCCGTTTCGGCTGTCGCCTCTGCCATCACCGCCGTTTTGTGCAACATACTTTCTCTTGTAGCGGAAGTCCATAAGTGTTGACAAACCCAGGTCGACTGCAAAGATAACATTACCGCCGTTACCGCCGTCGCCGCCGTCAGGGCCGCCTGCTGCAACATATTTTTCTCTGTGGAAGGCAATAGCACCGTTACCGCCGTTTCCAGCCTTTATGAAAATTTTTGCTTTATCTGTAAACATAGTTTTCTCCTTTTGAAAAAAGTCATAGATACCTAAATTATACCATAAATTACGCACTCTGTCAATTAAAAGCGAATTTGTCAATAGTATTGCATTTTTTCGGGAAATGATATATAATATTTTAAAAGAATTTCAAAATGAGGGATAAAAATGAGTATAAATTCAACCGAGAGTATAAAATGCCCGAAGTGCCATCAGCTAAACGAGATAAATGTGTGGCATTCCATAACGGTATCGGATAGTGCTGACTTAAAACAGGACCTGCTCGCAGGCAAAGTGAACATCTTCCGTTGCCCGTCATGCTCGCACACGGCACTCCTGCCAAACCCGATGCTCTATCACGATGAGGGGAAGATGCTTATGATTTCCTTTACTCCGTGCGAGAGTGATGATATGAAGAACAAGCTTTTCGAGGAGATAAAAAACACATCGAAGGAGTCGGGCGAGCTTGATAATCTGACCGATTATAACCTGCGTTTTGTTTATGACTATAATAGCCTTTTAGAAAAGATTCTGATTTTTGACAATGACTTAAACGACAAGGTTATCGAGGTTTTGAAGGTTTTGATTCTGATGCAAAAGCCCGAGAGTATCGATACTATGAGTGCAATGTTCGGGAAAATCGACGGGGATATGATTGAGTTTTTGATCCACGACAAGGCGGACAATGCCTGCTATACCTCAAAAGTGCCTATGGAAAGCTATAACACTGTAAAGGAACAGCTAAAAGAGAGCGGTGTCAAATACAAAAGCTTTGACTGGGAGATTGTGGACTTTGAGTACGGAATGTCGCTCCTAAAGGGTGCAAATAATAACCTGTAAAGATTAAAGGAAATTTCTTAAGCTTATTGACGAAAAGGTAAATTTTATGATATTATAGAATTAACAAAAATTATCGGGAGGGATAGTTATGAAAAAAATAGTTAGTTTGGTTTTGGCATCTGTGATGCTATTATCATCGGCAAGCCTTGTTATGGCGGCAGACTTTGAACTGAAGATGCAGATTGATAACCCTATGATGACGGTGGGCGGAGTAGAAAAGGAAATCGATCCGGGACTCGGAACAACACCGCTTATCAGGGATTCAAGAACAATTCTTCCTGTTCGTGCAGTAGTTGAGGAGATGGGCGGAAAAGTTGGCTGGGAAGCATCGACAAGAACTGTAACCCTGACACTCGGCGAAACTGTTCTGAAGCTCTCGATTGACAGCAAAACCGCATATGTAAACGATGAGGAACACGCACTTGATTCTGCACCTGTTATCATAAACAGCAGAACAATGCTTCCTATCAGATTTGTTGCTGAGAAGTTCGGTTACTCGGTTGGCTGGGATGCACCGACAAGAACTGTAAGCATCACAAAGAAGGAAGAAGTGGTTGAGGAAAAGCCGGAACCGCCAAAGAAGACACTCAATATGATGTTTATGATAGACGGTGAAATGTTTATGGCGATTCTTGACGATAATGCCCTTACTCAGTCTATAGTTGAAAAGCTTCCGATTGAAGCTATGAACTTAGACGGCGGGGAGCCGGAATACAGAACAATTATGCTGATGTATAGCTTTGACGGAACAGGTCTTGAAACTACAACCGAGGCAAAAGCCGGCGATGTATTTGTAAAAGGCAATATCTTCACACTTGTTGCAGAAGATATGACATTGGATGACGATTCATATAAAATCGGAAGAATAGTAAATGTAGAGGGCTTGAGAGAAATCTTCAAGACTGCAAAAAAGGTTGACTTAAGATAAAAGAAGCTAAATACCCAACCCGAACAGGGTTGGGTATTTTTGTAATAAAAATCACACTGCGGAATATACTTTTTATAAAAGCTTATTCTGTAAGGAGGTTTTTATGGATAAACAAATGGTCCGCTGGCAGTGGGCAGGATTGATTTTTGTTGAAATCCTCGGCCCGATTCTGCATTTTCTCTTTGACTGGACAAATCAAAACAGGATTATCGGTGCGATTTCCGCCGTAAACGAATCTACATGGGAGCATATGAAGATACTTTTTATACCGATGTTTATATTTGCGGTGGTTGAGTCGATATTTATAAAGAGAGACGATTTTTGGTGTGTAAAGCTGACAGGGATTGCGACGGGACTGCTGCTTATACCGATACTTTTTTATACATTAAATGGAGTGTTCGGGAAAACTCCCGATTTTGTAAACATCCTGATTTACTATGTTGCGGTGATATCTGCCTTTTTGGTGGAGTGGAGGATGTTTAAGGGGAATAATTGCAAATGCCCGAAAAGGGTTGCGACATCTATTCTGCTTGCGATATTTGTTCTCTTTGTGGTATGGACATATTTACCGCCCGAGATACCGATTTTTCGGGACCCGATCTCGGGTGGGTTTGGAATATAAAAAGAGGCTGTTTAATTAAACAGCCTCTGATTTTTTATATAAGCCCGTATGTTCTTGAAATTATATATGCGGTATATGCGGCATAGATTAAAAGATACACAATAGCCTCGCCTCTGGTTGTCTTTTTCGAAGTAAACCCGAATACGAACACCAAAGCAGTTATACCAAGGAGGATTACAGTATCAATAACAGATTCTACAGCTACTCCGATTGGTGACAAAACCGAGGAAATGCCGAGAATCAGGAGGATATTGAATATACATGAGCCGACTGCGTTTCCGAGGGCAAGCCCGCTCTCGCCCTTGGTTGCCGCAACAATAGATGTGACAAGCTCGGGAAGTGATGTGCCGATTGCAACGATTGTAAGCCCGACTAAAGTTTCTGTCATACCGAAGTTCAGGGCAATCTGCTTTGCGTTGTCTACAACAAAATCACCGCCGAATATTATTGCAACAAGTCCGATTATGATAAATAGAATACTCTTGAGTGGTGACATTGCCTTGCTGTCTTCACCCTCGTCTCGGTTTTTGAGAGCCTGGACAATCAAAAGAAGGGTATATAGAACCATCAGGAGAAGCAGAATAGCACCGTCGATACGGCTGATTGTTCCGTCGAAAAGAAGCAGGAGTAAAATTGCCGTAACACCGATATTTATCGGCAGGTCTCTTACAGCGATATCTCTGTCGGTTGCAAAAGGTTTGATTACTGCACACATCCCGATTACTACCATAAGGTTAAAGATATTTGAGCCGATTACATTGCTTATGGCGATGTCGTTACTGCCTGCAAGCCCTGCCGAAATGCTGACTGCCGCCTCGGGTGCACTTGTGCCGATTGACACTATCGTAAGCCCGATTATGACCGACGGGACCTTTAAAAGCTTTGCAACAGACGAAGCACCGTCTACAAATATGTCTGCACCCTTGATGAGCAGAACAAAACCGATAATCAATAAAATATACTCCATTTTTCTCCTCCGTTTTAAACATAATAAAAGACTTTTACTGCATCAAAAATAAGCAGTAAAAGTCTTGTTTCCTGAAAATAAGGGTTACAACCCGGGCCCACGGCCGTACTGACGAATTGTAACAACACAGAAACTGTGCAAACTACTCCCTTTTACGCAAATTATTTTATCACGGCAAACAAAAATTGTCAATAAAATTTTTCCAAATAAAAAGGTATTTTATGTATTTTTCCCTATTTACAAAAAAGATGTGTTGGTATATAATGTATAATGGAGGGAATTTGAGAGGTTTTTAAGACCTCATATAATAAAATGAAAACGGAGGAAGAAAAAATGGAAAAAGAAAAAGTACTTCAGAAAATGACAGATGCAGGTCTTGTTGCGGTTGTTCGTGCAAACACAGCGGATGAGGCTATCAGAATTGCAGACGCTTGCCTGGAGGGCGGTTGTCCGTCAATCGAGCTTACATTCACGGTGCCGGGTGCACACAAGGTAATCGAGGCTTTAGCAAACAAGTATTCAAACGGTGAAATGCTCCTCGGTGCAGGAACTGTACTTGACTCTGAAACTGCAAGAACAGCAATCCTCTCGGGTGCAAACTATGTTGTAAGCCCGGGCTTTAACCTTGAGGCAGCAAAGCTTTGTAACCGTTACAGAATTCCATACATGCCGGGATGTATGACAATCACAGAAGTTCTGACCGCTATGGAAGCAGGTGCAGACATTATCAAAATCTTCCCTGCAGACCTTTTCGGACCGAAGATTATAAAGGACATAAAAGGACCGCTTCCTCATGCAAAGATGATGCCTACAGGCGGTGTTGAGGTTTCAAATGTTGACCAGTGGATTAAGGCAGGTGCAGTTGCAGTTGGTGCCGGCTCAAGCCTGACCGCCGGTGCAAAGACAGGTGACTATAAGCTCATCACAGAAACTGCAAAGCAGTTCATTGCAAAAATCAAGGAAGCAAGAGCGTAATTTTACAAGGAGAAATAACTATGGCAAAGATTGTTACAATGGGTGAGATAATGCTCAGATTATCTACACCGGGAAACCAGAAGTTCATTCAGGCGGACGAGTTTGATGTCTGCTATGGCGGTGGCGAGGCGAACGTTGCAGTATCGCTTGCAAACTATGGTCACGATGCTGAATTTGTAACCCGTGTACCAGAAAACCCGATTGGCGACTGTGCGGTTGCAGCACTCAAAAAGCTTGGTGTTGAAACAAAGCATATCGCACGAGGCGGAGAGCGTCTGGGAATATATTTTTTAGAAACAGGTGCTGCAATGAGAGCATCAAATGTTGTGTACGACAGAGCACATTCGTCAATCTCGACAGCAACTCCTGCAGATTTTGATTTTGATGCTATATTTGAAGGTGCTGACTGGTTCCACTTCACAGGCATCACCCCTGCTGTATCGGATATGGCAGCAGAACTTACCGAGGCAGCTCTGAAGGCTGCAAAGGCAAAGGGAATAACAGTTTCGTGTGACCTTAATTTCAGAAAGAAGCTCTGGAGTTCAGAGAAGGCACAAAAGATTATGACAAACCTTATGCAGTATGTCGATGTATGTATCGGAAACGAAGAGGATGCTGAAAAGGTACTTGGCTTTAAGCCGGGTAATACCGATGTTACAAGCGGCGAGCTCGAGCTTGCAGGTTATCAGGACATATTCCTCCAGATGATTGAAAAGTTCAACTTCAAGTATGTTATAAGCTCACTCCGTGAGAGCTTTTCTGCATCGGATAACGGCTGGTCTGCTTGTATCTACAGCCGTGACGATAAAGAGTTCTATCATTCAAGAAAGTACAGAATCAGCCCGATTGTTGACCGAGTTGGCGGTGGTGATTCGTTTGCCGGCGGCGTAATCTGCGGTTTTTTGGACGGTAAGGATTTCAAGTCGGCACTTGAGTTCGGTGTTGCGGCATCGGCATTGAAACACACAATCCCGGGTGACTTCAATCTTGTAAGCCGTCAGGATGTTGAAAACCTTGCCGGCGGTGACGGCTCGGGCAGAGTACAGAGATAAATTTTTAGAGGTGACTTTTAATGCAAAAGAGTCTTGTAACCGGACCGAGAATAAAAGAGGTAAGGAAAAAGCGAGGCTATACGCAGGAATATGTAGCAAGAGAGATTGGGATTTCAAGGAGCACGGTTGCAAGCTGGGAGACCGGAGTGCGTGAGCCGAGCGTGCTGGAGCTGATCGCCTTTTGTGAGCTGTTCGGTGTATCGTTTGACTATATGTGCGGAAGAACAGATGCGGTTTTAGAACCCGAGCGACCTGCAGTTTATAACATCAGGCCGGAAGAACTGAATGCAATGGGTAAAAAGCTTTTGTATGAGTTCTACACCTTTTTGAAAGAAAACGAAACATATAAGAAATAGTAAAAATACCGTATGAATAAAATCATACGGTATTTTTTATATGTTTTGTTTTCGGAAATCCTGCGGGGACAATCCCGTTGACCTCTTAAAGCTTTGCGAGAAATATTCAGACGTTGAATAGCCGAGTGAGTCGGAGATTTTATTTACAGGAAGGTGTGAAAACAAAAGCAAATCCTTTGCGTGGTTTATGCGGATATTGGCTCTGTATTTTAAGGGGCTCACACCTGTAATTGCCTTAAAGGTATGCAGGAAATGGAACTTGCTGCGTTCACACATTTTCGCATAGTCGTCAAGTGTGAGGTTTTCGCTGTAGTTTTTGTTTATATGCTGGATTACCGATTCAATCTCGCCCGGTGAGACGACAACCTCTTTTTTGTTTATTATGCGGTTAAACTTAACAAAAAGCCTTGATGTGTCGGCTACCGTGACCGTTTTATAACCATCTTTTTTGTTCTGGAGTTCCGAGATGATACCCTCAAAAATATCACAAATTTCGGAAGATGGGATGCTGTGGTACCGAGTTGAGCTATTTATGCCGAGAAGGTTTAAAAAGCTTTTGTCATCGGTTGAAAAATGTATATAGTAAAATTCACCTGTGGTATTTGCTTCATATATGTGATGTTGCGGCTCGCCGGGAGCATAAAGAAGAAAATCGCCCGACGAGCAGGTTACTTCACCTGTTTTGAAAAAGAACCTTGCCTCGCCACGGTAAATATACAAAAGAAGATAGTTCGGCCTGCCGTTCGGGCGGTCAATCTCACGCCCGTGAAAAGTGAAGATGTGTCCGGCGCTATCTATCGAAATTTTATCGTCCTGATTTTTCTCGCCCCAGTAACCCTTGATAATCATAAAACCTCTCCAAATCAGCAATAAATATTAAATCTTCAGCAATATTTCATATTGTTTTTATGTTATTATATCATTATAATAAGGATAAATCAATAGTCAAGGAGAGAAAACTATGGCACTAAATTCAGATATCGCATTCAAGTTCGGATGCGGAAGATATATTCAGGAAAGACAGGCAATCGTAAAGAATCTTGCTATAGAGTTAAAGAGATTCGGCAAAAAAGCCCTTTTTATCTGTGGCGAAAACGGTTTGAGAGCTGCAGGAGACAGTATAAAAAAGGCGCTTGAGGACTCGGAGGTTGCATATGAAATTAAAGTGTTCAAGAGCACACCCTGCCTTGAAAATGCAGATGAATTTGCAGATTATGCCAAAAAGAACGGATGTGATATAGTCTGTGGAGTTGGCGGTGGAGTTATAGGCGATACAACAAAGCTTGTAGCAGAGCGTGCAGATATACGGCTTGTGCAGATTCCGACTTCTTCTGCCACCTGTGTTGCGGCAACGCCTCTTAGTGTTATGTATGACAGAAAAACTTTTGCACATCTTGGAAGTCTTAAGCTTATGAAGGAGGCAGATGCCGTAATCGTTGACCTTGACATTATGATAGAACAGCCGACAAGACTTTTCTGGGCTGGTGTTATGGATTCAAAGGCGAAGATGATAGAAATCACGCACAGAATGTATATGATGACCGAAGACAGCGTTCCCATAGGATTTGATATGGCGTATGAGATTTCAAAGAAGGTGTATGATTTCTATGCCGAGAAGAATGATGAAATCGCAGAAGCACTCGAGAAAAAGACAGTGACAAAAACTTTTGAGCTTGCGGTTTTCTATGCGATTGCGGTAACAGGTATTATAAGCGGAATATCAAAGGGCTCAAACCAATGCGCACTCGCTCACAGATTCTATGAAGAGGTAAGAACTTATTTCTACCACGAGGCAAAGGATTTTGTACACGGTGAGTTGGTAGCTATGGGTTTGATAGTTCAGCTTGCATACAATAACCTTGATTATGAAGCTATGGCAGAACTTTTAAAAGGTATGGGGCTTGCAACTTCGCTTTCAGAGATAAATATTCCGGTTGAGGAGAAAACTCTTGATATATTCACAGACAAAATGTGTGCATCGTCTGCTATTGGCGATGAGAGTGAAGTGTCAAAGAAGAAGATGAAGTCGGCACTGATGACGATTTACAGATAAGGAGAGAAAAGATGAATAAGCTATTTTCTGTAATAGACAGTCTCAATGAAAAATACCAGAAAATCTGGGAGGATGTTGGGAATTTAGAGAGCCCGACCTGGCATAAAGAGGGCGTTGATGCGGTAGGAAAGTATTTTGCTGACATTGCAAGAGGTCAGGGTTGGGAGGTAGAGATACTTCGCCTTTCCGAGGCAGGAAATGTTGTCGAGATAGTTATGAATGCAACGGCAAAAGAATCTGCGGTAACACTTTGCGGTCATATTGATACCGTACATCCCGTTGGGTCTTTCGGAACACCTGCTGTGAAAACAGATGATGCAAATATCTACGGCCCGGGGGTTATGGACTGTAAGGGCGGAGTTGTTGCGGCGGCGATGGCTATGGAAGCGTTAGAAAAATGCGGATTTCGTGATCGACCTGTAAGGCTTTTGTTGCAGACCGACGAGGAGTGCAACAGTAGCCTGAGTAATAAAAAAACAATAAACTATATTTTAGATAAAGCAAAAGATTCTGTGGCGTTCTTAAATTGCGAATCGAGCAGAAAGGGAACGCTTGTTCTTGAGAGAAAGGGAATTATCCGCTATAGATTTGAAATCTCGGGTAAGGAAATTCACTCGTCACGCTGCAGCGAGGGTGCAAGTGCAGTTCTTGAGGCGGCACATAAAATCGTCGAGCTTGAAAAGTTCAAGGACAGCGACGGTATTACCTGTAATTGCGGAACAATCTCGGGCGGAGATGCCGAGAATACTGTGCCGAAATACTGCACTTTTTCGGTTGATATCCGTTTTTCGACCGGGGACGAGCTTACCTTTATAAAGGAAAAGATTGAGGAGCTTGCAAAGGTCAATACAGTTCCGGGTTGCACTACAAAGGTGACGCAGACCGGGTTCAGACCTGCAATGGAGCTTACAAAGAGAAATCTTGAGCTTTTGGATAAGATGAACAAAATCTATGAAGAATGCGGCCTGACGATGCTTACAAAAAGAAAGAGTCTCGGCGGTTCGGATGCGGCAGATGCGACCTATGCAGGAATCCCGTGCATTGACTCGATCGGAGTTGAGGGCGATTTCATTCACACCGTTTCCGAGTATGCGGTGAAAAAATCGCTCGGTGAGGCAGCGAAGAGAATTGCAGCAGTAATATGCAGAATATGAACGGTGATTGGCATGGAAAATAAGAATCAGGAATATATAAATCCTTTTCGGATTTTCGGGAACCTATATTTTGTCGGGACTCATCCGGCATCAACTCACCTGATTGATACAGATGACGGCTTGATAGTTATAGACCCCGGTTATCCGCAGAGTCTGTATATTGTGATAGATAACATCCATTCGCTGGGCTTTGATGTAAAGGATATAAAATACATAATTTGCACGCACGGCCACTATGACCATCTTGGTGCGGCAAAAGCCCTGGCAGAACTTACAGGTGCAAAGACCTTTATCGGCAAAGAGGACAGGGAGTATGCAAACGGCACTCTCGACCTTACCTGGGCAAGGGAGCTTGGGTTTGAATACCGTGAGGCGTTTGAGCCCGATGTTCTGATTTCGGACGGCGACATAATAGAACTTGGGAATACAAAAATTCTGGTAAAGGATGCACCGGGTCACACGCCGGGCACAAAGGCATTTTTCTTTGACGTAACAGATGGAAAAAGAGTGTATCGTGCGGCTATGCACGGCGGAGTTGGCAGAAATTCGATGAAGAAGGAGTTCCTTGTAAGATACGGGCTCACAACTGCGATAAGGGAGAAGTTCATCCCGGCGATTGATTCATTTATTGATGAAAGGGTTGATATCACGCTCGGGAATCATATAAGCAACAATGATACTTTAGGAAAAGCCAAAAGAATAGGCGAGAAGAATAATCCGTTTATCGACCCGACCGAGTGGAGACGTTTTTTGTGCGAGATGAAGAAAAAATATCGGGAAATGATTGAGGAGGAAGAAAATGAAGAAAAGTGTGATTGATAAAATCGTTGCAGAAAAGATTGTTGTAATAGTAAGAGGTGTGGAAAAAGATAAACTTATACCGCTTGCCGAGGCAATGTATGACGGTGGAATAAGACTTTTAGAGATTACATATGATGCCCGAGATCCTGGGAGCGATACAGAAACTGCGGAAAAAATAGAACTTTTGGCAGACGAATTTGAGGGTAGAATGCTAATCGGTGCAGGAACGGTTCTGACCGAACGACAGGTTGAGCTTACTGCCGGTGCGGGCGGTAAGTTTATAATCTCGCCCGATGCAAACCCTGATATTATTAAAAAGACCTGTGAGTGTGGCCTTGTATCAATCCCGGGTGCACTCACTCCGACCGAGGCGGTAGCTGCATATAATGCAGGTGCGGATTTCATCAAGCTTTTCCCGATAACTAATATGGGAAGCGACTATGTAAAGGCGGTAAAAGCACCGCTTTCGCATATAAAATTCCTCGCAGTCGGCGGTGTTGATTTGTCGAATATGAAGGAATACCTTGATGCCGGTATCAGCGGTTTTGGAATAGGCTCGAATATTGTGGATAAAAAACTGATAGCATCGGGAGAGTTTGGAAAGATTACAGAGCTTGCAAGAAAATACACAGAGCTTGTGAAGTAATGCAAGAAAACAGAAAACCCACAGGAAAACCTGTGGGTTTTTTCATATAACCAAACTCAACAGATGGAGTAGCAGTAGGTGTACGGGATAGAAGAAATAGAAAAAGTATTTCATGTTCAGCTTCCCACGTTCTCCGTTATAGAAAAGTAAGATTACTGCTGAGAAGAGTATAAATACCGACGGGATCGTGCGGTATGAAAGAGCATAAATCAGCAAAAATACGATTGCCGAGAGTAGCTTATTTTTCCGCATCAGGTAGAAGCCGACAATAAACAGAATAGCTCTGTATTTATAGTCGGAGCATATCAAGGTTGCAATTATACAAATTACCAGAACGCATAATAATTTCAGTAAAACCGAGAAAATACCGGCAACCGGCTTGCCCGATTTGATTTCTGCATTATCAATGCACCAGAGAGCACATATGCCAAGAAACAGGGTGAAATATATATTCTGATACCCAAAATAGAATGGGAATGTGCCGAGTGCTTTGGTCAGATTTGAGAAAAATGCAAGGTCAAAGGGGATTTCCGACAACAGGGCAAATATTGCCATCAAAGCAAGGTAGCGTTTCCTGTTTTTCGTATAGTAAAACCCCTCTGCCAACAAAAAGCAAAATAGCGGCAGGGCAATTCTGCCGGTACCCGAGAGTATGTAGCGGACAAGCTTTTCTGCAAAAGCTGTATAATGTGGACCAAGGACAGAACCCAAAACCGGGGTGAGCCAGCCGTTTGTCATCATCGGGGTCAGGATTATCTTGTAGAGGTGGTCGACAAACATTGAAATTACGGCAATGATTTTTATGGCATTGCCTGTAAGGAAACCAAAGCTTTCGGGAAGCCTTGGTATTTTAAAGCGGTTACTTATCATACTTATTTCCTCTTATACCAAAAGAAAACGGTCTTTTTCAAAAACGACTTTGTGTTATTTATCAGAAGTATCTTATAATTTTTCTTCCATCTGCTTTTGACAACATCTTTTGAGTATTTTATATACTCGGGCTCATCAACCGAGAAGATTTTCCCGTCACGCTCAATCTCGGTGACAACGCCGATGATGTGGCGGTCGGATATTCCTGATTCGGGGTAGAGCTGTGCATCACCGCAGAAGACATAGCTGTTTTTTCTCACACGTATTACACGGTGGAGAATAAATGAGCCGTCGTCACGCTTGAAAAAAGCAATATCGTATTTTTTGAGCCGACCTGTCGGCTTTTTTATGTATACAGAGTCGGCGCCCTGGCGAATCAAGGGCATCATGCTGCACCCATTCGGGGAAATCTTGAAGCTTTTTCCCATATCGAGCATCTCACGGATGATGTGCTCAATATCTTCAAATCGGATTTTTTCTCCCATCTCAAATCTCCTTTTTTAATGTTTCGTATGAAAGCTTTACCGCATCCTCTGAGATGTTACACCAGAGTCGGTAAAAGGGTATTTCGGTCAAGAACCTGTCAAGGTACGACATAAGCAAACTGTTCAGCTCGACGTCTGCAATATATACCGTCTGATTGAAAAGGTTAGCAAGCACCTCTGCAGATGTGAGTTTTTTGATTGAATTTTCACTGCTCTGCTCGATAAATGCAGTAGCACGGATGCGGACACGGGTGTTTTTTTGCAATCTTTCCTTGCCCGACCAGGGTGTTCCGTAGGCGTATATTCCGTCGTCTTCGAGTTTTAAAAGCGGTTTGTCCGAGTTTATAACCTCGGCACCGAGGACGTCCTTCCATAGAATTGCGTGGGTGGATTTCCCCTGACCGCTTTTTCCGCAGAAGAGATACCCGTTATTATCCAGGGATACTGCTGCTGAGTGGAAAAAGAAGATGCCAAACGGAATCATGAGAGGTACGAGCTTTTTGAATATCAGCACGAACTCGTTATAGAGTGCATCGTATTCGGGATATTTTTCACATTCTGCATCAAGCTCGGGTTTTGTGACGGCAAGTGAAATGTCGCAAGTTTCGGCCTCGGGAATGAGATATTCGCCAAAACAGGCAGGAATAGCCGGATGGATATTCTCTATTTTAATTGTCAGGTCGCAAAGCCTTGCATAAAGCATACCGTCACCTCCGGAATAAAATTCTATTCTAATTTTAACATTTAAAAAAACCGTTGTCAACTGAAAAAGAAAAAACCGAGGCAAGCCTCGGTTTTGTGGTCTATAATGTTAGTTTTTTCAAAGCCTTCATCTTTTCAAAATGCCTGATTTCGGCTTCCCCGTTTGCGATAACCCGTCTTGCATTTCTTGCAAGGAAGTTATAGTGGTTTTTGCCGTATTTTGCGATTATGCGCTTTTTCGCATCCGCCATTCGTGTGGTGCGTGATGTGAGATTGTGCATATCGCTTCCGAGAATATGTATTGCCCCGCTCTCGAAAAAGTAGGGCATTCTGTTTCTTATCCCGGGAATCAGGAATGCATCGGCATTTGCCTGATATACCAGGTCAAAGGCATAGAGATTGTGAAAATCCTTTTTGTGGGCATAAAGATATCGGTCGATATGCGCCATAATTGGTCGCAAGCCCATAAGTGTAATCGAATAGATTGCATCATAGATTGCAGGCTCCCACTTTGTTGTCGGCATCTCGAGCATAATATAGTTTGTGCCCTCGATTACAAGCTCTCGTAAAAATGCCGACCTTGCATGGAATTTGCTAAGGTGCAACTCACAGCCAAGTCTTATCTCGGGGAAATCTCCCTCGCTTTCGGCTATGGCTTCTTTTAAAATACGGTATTTTTCATTTCTCTCCCGTATAAATTCCCGAATATCTTTGTCCTCTGTATGGTAGCAATGGGGAGTGAGTACTACAGTATCAACTCCTGACTCTTTGCAGAATTTGAGCATCTCGAGGCTCTCCTCAACCGAGGATGCACCGTCGTCGATTCCGGGAAGGATATGTGAATGAAAATCTATCATGGAAAAATCCTTTCCTAAAACAGTAAATCTTTGGTTTCAGAGTGAGTTGATGTAGTATTTCACCAAAACCTCCATAAGCTCGTCACGCTCAACCTTTACAATAAGGCTTCTTGCACCGTTATGGCTTGTGATATAGGTCGGGTCGCCCGACATAATATAACCGACAATCTGACTGATTGGGTTATAACCCTTGAGGTTCAGTGCCTCGAAAACCTTTGTGAGGATTTCACGCACTTCCTTTTCCTTATCATAGTCAATGTTGATTTTCATTGTTTCATTGAATTCCATAACTGTATACCTCCTTTTTGGGTATTATATAAGAATTTAAAATTCAAAGCCGCCATCCAACTCTTAAAAATGTTAGCTTTATTTTGTTTCCTCCCAGGGAAGAACATCTCCCGGCTCTCTTAAATAATCGAGTATCTGCCATACGCCATCGCCGGTGTATGAGCTTACGTGGAATACATTTTTGCACCCTGCAAGGCGAAGCCATTCTTCAGCCTGACGTGGATTGGCGTTTTCGTGATCGGTCTTTGTTACAATCCCGATTACATCACGGTTTGCAAGCTCGGTAATACATGGGCTATAAAGCGAATACGGCTCGGTTGCACTCAGCACAAGTCCTATAACCCGTGCCTCGAAGGCATACATTGCAAGAGCACCGCCGAAAACCTTACTTTCGATATATTCACCGGGTGTGTCGATAATCACATCAAAGTGATTGACATACTGGGTTTTGTTGTATGAGATTTTTTCGCCCTTCAGGGCCTGGATAAGCGTGGTTTTTCCTGCCTCGCTTCGCCCGATTAAGATAATCTTTTTCATTATGTGCGTGTAACCTCACAAACGCTGAATCCCAAGGTGTTGCCGATATAGTCAACTGCAGCTTTTATGGCAGTTTCGGCATCCGCAACAAGACCTGTTACGATAACAGTACCGCTGAAACGGTCTACAAAGCCGAGGTCGATGTTGGCGTGCTTTAAGCAAACATCGGCAGCGATTACCGCAGTTTCTGCAGGACTTACCGTAAGTATGCCGATTGCAGCCTTGTTATAGTCTATATCAGGGTTCAAGCCGAGTTTTTTGTATACAATAGCATCGGGGCTTGCGATAATGTGCGCAAGGGTAACCTGCTTACCCGGTACAAGCTCCTGAATGATACGGAGTTTGTTCTCGCCGCCCGACTTCAAAATGTCTGTAATATCCATTTGAGGCTCGCCTCCTTTTTAAAATTGAATAGTTATCTAATATACATTATAGCACTATTTTTTTATAAAATCAAGGGCGGAGAGAAAAGTATTTTGACTAAAAAAATAAATTTTTTGTGAACATACATTTTTATAGGTACGAATTGCACGAAAATTTCGAAAAAGGCTTGATTATTTTGCCAAAGTGTGGGAAAATATATAATTGGATAATAATGTACTTTCAGGAAGGTGTGAGAAAATGTCCAGAAAGAATAAAATCACATATGTTGAGCCCGCATCCCTTGCAGAAGAAGCAGGAATCAGACCGGGCGATTTTCTCATATCTCTAAACGGCTGTGAGGTGCGGGATGTTCTGGAATACCGCTATCTTATGTCGGAGTACGAGGTGACGGTGAGAATCGAGAAGGCAGACGGGAGCATCGAGGAAATCATAATCGAAAACGATTATGAGGATATCGGGCTCGAGTTTGAGGAAGGACTTTTAGATACCGCAAAAAGCTGTACAAATAAGTGTATTTTCTGCTTTATCGATCAGCTCCCGAAAGGGATGAGAGAGACTGTCTACTTCAAAGACGACGACACACGCCTTTCCTTTTTGCAGGGAAACTATGTGACTCTTACAAACCTTAGCGATGAGGAGATAGACCGACTGATTTCGATGCGGGTGTCGCCGATAAATATCTCGGTGCATACCACAAACCCGGAACTAAGAGAGATGATGCTCTCTAACCGGTTTGCAGGCAGGATTTACGATATAATGAAAAAGTTTTCCGAAAACGGAATCGTTATGAACTGTCAGGTGGTGCTTTGCCCGGGAATAAATGACGGCGCCGAGCTTGAGCGGACAATCTCGGATATCGGAGCACTTTATCCGTCAATCGAGAGTCTTGCGATTGTGCCTGTAGGTCTTACCGCACACCGTGATGGATTATGTAAACTGCAGGAGTTTGATGCATTTGGTGCGAAGGATGTAATAGACCAGGTAAAGGTCTGGCAGAAAAAGTTTTTATCCGAGTTTGGGACAAGGCTTGTTTATCTCTCGGATGAGTTTTACTTAAAGGCGAAGATGCCGCTTCCGAAACCCGAAGAATACGAGGGATTTCCTCAACTCGAAAACGGCGTAGGCTTGATTTCGGGTATGGAAGAAGAGTTTTCGGCGGCTCTTGATATGGTAGAGAAAAAGCCGAGGAAAAGAGAGATAACCCTGATTACGGGAGAGCTTGCGTATGGCTTCATAAAGGACCTTGCCGAGCGGATTGAAAACAGGGTTAGTGGAGTAAGGATTGATGTTTTTGCCGTTAAAAACGAGTTTTTCGGCGGCGGAGTGAATGTTGCAGGGCTTGTTACGGGCGGCGACATCATAAAACAGTTAAAGGGGAAAATTGCGACATCAGAGGCGATTATCCCCGAGGTAATGCTTCGTGACGGCGAGGATATTTTCCTTGACGATGTGACTCTTTCAGGACTCGAAGAGGAACTTGGTGTGAGAATATTGACAAGCTCGAATGACGGGTATGATTTTTTAGAAAAGGTACTCGGTGAGGAACTTGAATTTTAAAGAAGGGATTTGATATATTATGAAACCGTTGGTGGCGATAGTGGGCAGACCGAATGTCGGTAAGTCAACTTTGTTTAATAAAATATCGGGCCAGAGAATAAGTATAGTAGAGGATACACCCGGTGTTACCCGTGACAGAATCTATGCAGATGCAAGCTGGCTTGATAAAAACTTTACCCTTGTTGATACAGGCGGTATCGAGCCGGCAGGAAAGGACGAGATTCTGGTACAGATGCGCCGTCAGGCAGAGCTTGCAATCGAGATGGCAGATGTTGTGGTACTTATGGTAAATGTCCGTGACGGACTCACCGCAAACGACCAGGATGTTGCATCAATGCTCTTAAAGGCAAGAAAAAAGATAGTTTTGGCAGTAAACAAGGTAGATAACATCGGTGATCCGCCGTTTGAGTTTTATGAGTTTTACAATCTCGGACTCGGCGACCCTGTTGCGATTTCATCAACTCACGGACTCGGAGTCGGTGACCTTCTGGACAGAGTCTGCAGTGAATTCCCCGAAGATGCTGACACATCGGAGGACGAGGAGGAAATCAAGGTTGCGGTAATCGGCAGACCGAATGCGGGAAAGTCATCACTTATCAATAAAATCCTCGGCGAGGAGAGAGTGATAGTTTCAAATATCGCAGGTACAACCCGAGATGCAATCGACTCACACTTTGAGAAAAACGGCGATAAGTTCCTCTTTATTGATACTGCAGGTATGAGAAAACGTGGCAAAATCGATGAAACGGTTGAGCGATACAGTGTTGTAAGGTCGCTTGCCGCAGTCGACAGAAGCGATGTCTGTGTCATTATGGTAGACGGTGCAGAGGGCTTGACCGAGCAGGATACCAAGATTGCAGGTTATGCACACGAGCAGGGCAAGGCGTGCATAATTGCCATAAACAAGTGGGACAGCGTGGATAAAGACGGAAAGACGATGAATGCCTTCAAGCTAAAGGTAAAAGAGCATTTTGCATATATGTCATATGCACCGATTCTCTTCATCTCGGCAAAGACAGGTCAGAGAGTAGATAAGCTTTTGGAGGAAATCAAGGAAGTAAATATCCAGCATAAGAGAAGAATTACAACAGGAATGCTGAATGATATCTTAAATGAGGCAATGGCAAAGCAACAGCCACCGTCAGATAAGGGGAAAAGGCTCAAGATTTATTATGGGACTCAGGCCTCGGTTGCACCGCCAACCTTTGTGCTATTCGTAAACGATAAGGAACTTTTCCATTATTCGTATTTAAGATATATAGAAAACCAGTTCCGTGAAGCATTCGGTTTCGACGGAACACCACTTCACTTTATAATCCGTGAGAAAACAAAAGACTAAGAATTTCAGGAGGTAAGAATATGGGAGAGGTTGTAGTTATTGCAACGGCTATTGTTGCATACTTAATAGGAAGTATATCGAGTGCTGTTATAATATCAAAAATGATAAGCGGCAAGGATATCCGCACCGAGGGCTCGGGTAATGCAGGCGCAACAAATATGCTCCGTGTTCACGGCAAGGGTGCAGGTGCAATTACGCTCCTGATTGATGCACTAAAGGGTGTTGTGGCAATCCTTCTGGCGTTTGCGTTTGAGGCACTGCTTGCAAAGGTTGCACCCGATAATGCTTTTTTGGGCAACCTGAAATACATCGCAGGTCTTTTTGCGGTAATCGGGCACGATTTCCCGATTTTCTTTAAGTTCCGTGGCGGTAAGGGCGTTGCAACAAGCCTTGGCGTAATACTTATGCTCAACTGGCTGATTGGTGTTATGGTGCTTGTTATCGCACTCTTGATTATGATAATTTCAAGATATGTTTCGCTCGGCTCGGTAATGGCGGCGATAGTTTATATTATATTTATCCTTGGGTATATGTTCGGTGAGCGGAGCTTTAATGTTGTGTGGCTTGTAACTGCGGGTCTTATGGCAATTCTTCTGATTGCAAAGCATCATGCAAACATCAAAAGACTACTAAACGGAACAGAGAGCAAGCTCTTTTCGAAAAAGGAGAAAGATAAATGAGAATTACTGTAATTGGCGCAGGAAGCTGGGGTACTGCAATGGCGGTGCATCTGGCTAAAACAGGGAGAAGTGTGGTATTGTGGAATCGGGAAGAGGAGAATTTTTCCGATATTCCGAAATATTCCGAAAACAGGAAGTATCTGCCGGGTGTGGAAATTCCCGAGAGTATCGAACTCACTTGCGACCTTGAATATGCGGTAAGCTCGGCAGAGATTGTTGTCTATGCACTCCCGAGCCCGCTTGCAAGAGAATATGCAAAAAAGATGAGTTCTGCTATGGCGGACGGAACAATTCTGGTGAATCTTGCAAAGGGACTCGAACGGGATAGCTTAAAGAGGCTCTCGGAAGTCTTTTCCGAGGAGATACCGAATGCGAAGATTGTGGTTATGAGCGGGCCGTCGCACGCTGAGGAGGTTGGCAGAGGCTTGCCGACAACAAATGTTGTGGCATCTCGTGAGGCATCGGCGGCGCTTTTGATACAAAAGCTTTTTATGAGCGAGGATTTCAGGCTATACACCGAAGTCGATGTTGTAGGAGTTGAGCTTGGCGGTGCACTTAAAAATATTATTGCACTTTGTGCCGGAATCTCGGACGGACTCGGCTTTGGCGATAATACAAAGGCGGCACTCTTAACAAGAGGTCTTGCCGAGATAAAAAGACTTGGAGTTGCAATGGGTGCTGATGCCGAGACCTTTTTAGGACTCTCGGGTGTCGGGGACCTGATTGTGACCTGCACCTCTATGCACAGCCGAAACCGCCGTGCGGGGATAATGATAGGAAAGGGAAAGAAGCTCTCCGAGACACTTGACGAGATAGGAATGGTTGTCGAGGGCGTAAATACTGCAAGTACGGCTTTGGAGCTTTCCCGAAAATTCGGCATCGAGATGCCGATTGTTGAGGAGGCAAACCGGGTTCTTTTTGAGGACAAAAATCCGAGGGATGCGGTTTCCGACCTGATGAGCCGTGACAGGAAATGGGAAAAGAAATAAAGGAGTAGGAATTTGGATATTATATCTGTATTTGTTTTGGCACTGGCACTTGCTATGGATGCACTGTCGGTTTCGGTAACAAGCGGAATGATTCTGAAGCGTGCAACACCGACAGCATCGGCAAAGATTGGACTTTTCTTTGGCGGATTTCAGTTTATAATGCCCTGCATCGGGTACTTTTTAGCAAGCTTTTTTGCAAGCTTCATAACTGTCTGTGACCATTGGATAGCCTTTGTTTTGCTTGGTTTTATTGGCGGCAAAATGATTTATGAGGCGATATCGGATAGTGACGAGCAGGAGGATATAAAAAATCCGCTCGACAACAAGTTACTTACTATGCTTGCGATTGCGACAAGTATTGATGCACTGGCGGTCGGAATCACCTTTGCGACTGTCGGAATGCAGGTATTCACAGGTGCCGGACTTATGTCGCTATCGCTTATTATGTCGGCAGGGATAATCGGTATTGTTGCATTTGTGCTCTCGGCAGCAGGCGTTTATCTTGGCGCAAGGTGCGGAAACCTTTTCGGCAACAAGGCAGAGATTATCGGCGGAATTGTACTTATTGGAATAGGCTTGAAGATTTTGATTGAGCATTTGTTTTTTTAAAATAGAGGAAACGATAGATGAAAAAAGTTATGATTGGTATGAGCGGCGGAGTGGACAGCTCGGTTGCCGCAGCACTATTGAAAAATCAGGGCTACGAGGTAGTCGGTGCTACAATGCGACTCTGGAAATATCCCGAAGCTGAAGGATTTCGGGAAATTGATAAGGAAATCGGGCGTGCAAAAGAGGTATGTGACCATCTTGGTATAGAGCACATTGTGCTTGATTTTTCGGCAGAGTTTCGTGATACTGTTGTTAAAAACTTCATCGAGGAGTATTCAAAAGGCAGAACCCCGAACCCGTGCATTGTCTGCAATAAAAAGCTCAAGTTCGGCCTGATGTTTGAGCGTGCGATGGAGCTCGGCTTTGACTATATTGCAACTGGACATTATGCAAGGATAGAAAAGCGTTCTGACGGGTATCATCTGTTGGAGAGTGCGGCATCGGGCAAGGATCAGAGCTATGTTTTATATAACTTCACACAGGAGATTCTCGCAAAAACGCTTATGCCGTTATCATCATACACAAAGGAAGAGGTGCGGCATATGGCAGCGGAGTTGAAGCTCCCGACCAGAGAAGCACCTGAGAGTATGGAGATTTGCTTTGTCCCGAACGATGACTATAAGGCATTTTTGAGGGAGTATGCAGGACTTATCCCGAAAGAGGGTGATATGCTCGACTCTGACGGGAATGTGATTGGCCGCCACAAGGGTGTGATGAACTACACAATCGGTCAGAGAAAGGGGCTTGGTGCTTACGGCAGACCTATGTTTGTTATGAATATAAACCCCGGGAACAATACCGTAATGCTCGGCGAAAAGGGAATGGAATTCTCATCAGAGCTTGTCGGTGGGGATTTGAATGTGATATCGGGCGGAGAACTCCCCAAAAGATGTGCCCTCAAGGTACGATATCAGGCAAAGCCTGCTATGGCGGAAATCCGTGTCGAGGGTGATAAGGTATATGCAAAATTCGATGAACCGCAACGTGCGGTAACGCCCGGACAGGCCGTGGTTTTCTATGACGGTGATGAGGTACTGGGCGGTGCAACTGTTTTATAAAAGAGGGAAAAGGTAATGTATGATATTTTAAAAGATGGCTCGGAAAAACTCGGAGTTGAGCTCTCGGACTCGCAGATTGAGGAGTTAATCACCTACTCAAAGCTTTTAGTTGAGTGGAACGAAAAGATAAACCTTACCGCAATATGCGATGAGTTCGGGATTGCGACAAAGCATTTTTTAGACAGCTTAACACCGATTTTAACAGGCAAGGTAAAGGGCAAGGTGATAGATGTCGGAACGGGTGCGGGATTCCCCGGACTTGTTTTGAAGGTTGCAAAGCCCGAGATTGAGCTGACACTTCTCGATTCATTGAATAAGCGAATAAACTTTTTAAAGGAATGTGCTGGAAAAATCGGTGCAGAGGGTGTGGAGTTTCTGCATTCCCGAGCCGAGGATGGCGGAAGACGCTACCGTGAGAAATTCGACACCGTTGTTGCAAGAGCGGTTGCGAATATGACGGTTTTATCCGAGCTTTGCCTTCCGTTTTTGAAGGTTGGCGGATATTTTCTTGCACTAAAGGGACCTATGGCAGAGGACGAGCTGAAGGATGCAAAGCGTGCAATTACAATCCTCGGCGGTGAGGTTTCTGAGGTTTTCGAGGTGGATATTCCGGGCACAGACTTAAAACATAAGATAATTATTATAAAAAAAGTGCGACATACTCCGATGCAATATCCGAGAAAAGCAGGCATTCCGTCAAAAACACCTATCGAGACCTGTTATAATTTGAAGAAATCCGCAAAAAAGTAAGAAAAGAGCGATTTTTGGTCGAAGTGTTTTTCTTCCAATTTAAAAATATTATGGTATAATGAACTTGTAAAGCAGATGAGGAAAAAGTATATTGATATAAGCTCCCAATTATAACCTGATATACAATTTTTCCTATAAAGAACAAGTCTGTTTTGCACCTTCCACCACACCGAGCAATAGCCGACAGCGAAAGCTGTCGGCTATTGACTAACCAAAAAGGGGTAAAATACCGATGCTTGATATTTTTAAAAGGGACAAGGAAAAGATAAAGGTCATAAACATTCCGCTCGACGCTATTCGGCCGAACCCGAACCAGCCGAGACGGAATTTCGACTCGACGGGACTTGAGGAGCTCGCCGACTCGATAAGGGAAAACGGAGTTTTGCAACCGATTTCGGTAAGACGGCTCGGGACAAGCTACTATGAACTGGTAGCAGGCGAGCGAAGATGGCGAGCGTCAAGGATGGCAGGACTTTTTAAAATCCCGGCAATAGTGGTCGAGGCGACTCCGCAGAAATCGGCACTGATTGCACTTTTGGAGAATCTCCAGCGTGAGGACCTGTCCTTTTTTGAGATTGCAGAAGGGTATCAGAAGCTGATCCGTGACCAGGGCATAACCCAGGAGGAGCTTGCAAAAAGGCTCGGTAAAAGCCAGTCAACGGTTGCCAATAAGCTAAGACTTTTGCGGTTTTCGCCCGAGGTACAAAGACTGATTGTCGATTATTCCTTAACCGAGCGGCACGCAAGAGCACTTTTGCACCTGTCTACCGTCGCAGAACAACAGACGGCGGCAAAGGCGATATATGACGGCGGATTAAATGTCAGGCAAGCGGAGGATATGATAAAGGATATGCTCAAGAAAAGCTCCGAGCCGAAGCGGAAACTGAAGATATCTGCCTATGCCGATATGCGGATGTTTACCAATACCATAAAGCAGGCGATTGATATTATGCGGGAAAACGGAGTTCAGGCAGATATGCACGAAAAGGCATTTGACTGGGGAACGGAGTATGTTATAAAGGTGAAGAAGCGTAGTAAGGAAAGTCAAAGTTAAAAGAGAAGGGGATGTTAAAAAACTCCGGAACGCAAGAAAATTTCAAATTTTCTTGCTA
>JAZPZI010000030.1:0-3232 GCA_045544615.1 Clostridia bacterium | reverse complement strand
CGAAAACAGCGAAGTTATGAAGCGCGTAGAAGACCTTGCGTGGAATTTTGATCCTAAAACCATCGGCTATGAATGGAACGAAACCGAATGTCAGGATTATCAGCGCCACTATCCCGAAGTTATCGGTTATCAAGTCCTTCGCCCCGTAAAGAGAATTATGTAACTTTCTCAAAAACACACTCCTTGCACATACCTAAAAACCCCGAGAGTTTTCATTCTCTCGGGGTTACTCAATTATCTGTTGCTCGATATATTGCATTTAATGTGATATAATATAAAAAAGAGAATAATAGCAGGAGGTGATTTTTTCGTGGTTTATCGTGTTGATGAATTGACAGAGTGCGGTATTAATCCTATTACTGGATGCGGGTATGACAACTCATGGGTTGTCTTAATGCTTACAGATAGTGAAGAATACCAATTTATGTGCGGTAGCAGGAATAATTGTGCTTATACGATAAAAGTTAGTCGCACTAAATATGATGAATGGAAAATGGCTGTTGGCGATTTTCTTAGTTATAATGAGGTCAATGCAAAGAGCATTATTCTGGTAATGACAGAATCGGAATACGAAGCCATGAAGGATTATTATAAAGAACATACTTGCAATGAGCATATTCTTCGCAAAGATGAACCTCTTGTGTTGGTGCATAGTACCTCAATGGATAATTGGAAACAAATCAAGCAACGAGGAATGCTTAAGAGTTGGAATATATTAAAATCAGAGCAAACAATTAAAGAAGATTATCCCATCGGGATGCTGCTTGGTGATCCGGCAGATTTTAGCGATTATATTATGTTTGGCAGCGGCGTCACGGGAGAAATTGTTGTAAACTCAAAACAGCAAGGGAAGCTCGTTATGGATATTAACGCAGAATATCAAACGGGAGCCAGACTGTACTTTGATGCAAAAAGTATGGCACAAGACGGACTGCTTATCAGAGATGGTTGCCACTTGAAGGTAAAAGATACATTGCCGCTTGTACCTTATTTGATTTTTGCGGCGACATGGGATAATATAGGCCTTGCCGGTCCAATATCCACTCCAAAGATTTTTGCCGAAATGGCAGATGATGTTTTTCAAGCCAAGTGTAAAGCATTCAACATCTAATAGATATTTAATTCAAAAGCGCCAACAAAAAAGAGTATTCTGACCACATGGCTCTGCCAGAAGATAAACGAAGAGTGTTTTTTGATAAAATACACTCTACTATACAAAAACATGGTCAAATTGATTTGGTTGATACTATTGATCTGCATATTGGCAGAAAAAATGATAAATAATTATTACAACATTTTAAATCAAGCGCACAAAAAGCAGGACCTCAAAAGTCCTGCTTTCTTGCTATTTAGAACGAAAAATGTTTTTCTACTTTTCTTGCGGTTTCATCAACCGTACTGTTTTCGGTTCGCTCAATCCAAAAATATTTGCTTGCTTTAATTGTTTCGCACCTTTTAATATTAAGCTTTTTCAAAGTGGCATTACAAGTAGCTTTTGCCTTTTCTACATCAGAAGCACTGTTAATAAAAGAACTAAAACCCTGATGGTCTGTGCGGTTGCAATAATCTTCAACCAAATGCGAAGGTTCTTTTATCAGAAACACTATTCGTGATGGTTCGGTCAATCTGTCAGCTTCTTCTGCTGTTAAGTGACAATCGCACAAAACAACTTGGTTTTGCGAAAGACGAATCAAATCCAATAAGACGAAATCCAACTGCTCTCTTGTGTTATCGATCAGCCATTGTGTATATTCTTCGACTGTTCGACCGAAAAATTCATCAGCATCTTTGAACACTTTATTCATTGTCGGCTGAAAAGCAGGATCAGATAATTGCTGATGTTTTGCAAACTGTTCGTCAATATCATAAACCATTAAATTGTGACGCCTTGCCAACTCTCTCGAAATCGTGGTTTTTCCACCGCAAGGTGTTCCGGTTATGAAATATACATTTTTCAAATACTCTTTTATTACATTGTCTTGAAATATCATAGTGTTTCTCCTGTATTAAATAGTTTTTTAGCAATTTGTATCTGCATAAAACTATTTAACATAGCCTTATGCACTTAGATATTTCTCAATTTCAAGAATACAACCATTTTTGTTTCTCCTTTTCATATTGTTTAGTTGTATTATAGCATAGTTTTATCGTTTTTTCAACGTTTTTTACGAATTTCTTTTAATTTCAGGATTTGGATTAATGGACGGAAGTTGATACTAATGACATAGTATTGGATATCACATACTTAAGTCTTAAGGGTTAAACTTTAGGGCTTTTTTCTGGAAAACACTCTTTTTTTCGAGCATTACCTAAATGCTGAAAAGCAAAATATTAAAAAATATGAAGGAGTGTTTCAAATGTTAAACTCGAAAAAAATCACAACAATGGTGTTTCCCAAACTCACGGATTTGCCGGAAGGAATCGTAGAGCACTATGGACATAAGGAAAGCGACGGGATGATCATCTTCAGTCCACCCGAGAGGTTTCGAAAGGAAAAGGCAACGTACTTCTGTACCAGATGTGGAACCAAAGGGGAGACAGCGGAGGAATTCCCTGTTTGTACCAACTGCGGCAACACCGCCTTTCGTCCGCCGATCAATGACGGTAGATACACGGATAGCTGCAGAAACGTTCGTTACGTACAGCAGATTGAGGAGTACGTTGTCATCCGTGAATTTGATTGTTTTCCCAAGGAATCAGCCGAAACCGGTATAACGACAGAGGCTAACGAATGTTTCCGTATCGTTCTGTCTGAATCCGATTACGGATTGTACGGACAGACACATCGCTACGTCAAAGGGGAAGGGAGCCAAAAGGTATGGGCCTCCACAAGAGAGATTTTTGATAACCGCAACCGTCCTATCAATCTTGTGGTAGAAGATCCATGCGTCTATGACAATTTCCTCATGACCAAGCTTGCCGACGCTCTGACGCGCAACATTGATGAGCTCACAGATAGAGTTAAGCTTGCTGCTGTTGGCATGGCAGATGAAAAGGGAAGTATGCCGGAGGTTACCTTTGCACCTTGGGAGACGTCTGCTATCACCGGTGTTCAAGAGCGATGGGACGTCGAAGTACGCACGCAGGAAGTGGAGAATTCCGATAGCTACGTTCGTATCCTTTCCTGGTGCACCAACTGCGGTAAGTTCGGCACGCGTCTTTCTGAGAATGAACGTTCATACGGAAGCGAAGGCTGCAAGTACTGCGGTAAACGAAACAGCTATCACCAAAG
>JAZPZI010000029.1:0-54524 GCA_045544615.1 Clostridia bacterium | reverse complement strand
ACGACATGGCTACGATCCGACTTAGCACCTGTTGAAGAATAATAAACAGGTAAAAAACATTTAGTTAATTAAATTTTAGGAGGTCTATTAAAATGGCAGATATTCAGAAAATACTCGACGATATTAAAGAATTGAAATTATTGGAAGTTGCAGAACTCGTTAAGCTTATGGAAGAAGAGTTCGGCGTATCAGCAGCTGCTCCTGTAATGGTTGCAGCAGCAGGCGATGCAGGTGCTGCAGCAGGCGGTGCTGAACAGTCAGAATTTGAAGTAATCCTCGCTGATGCAGGTGCTTCAAAGCTCAACGTAATCAAGGTTGTTAGAGAAATCACAGGTCTTGGTCTTAAGGAAGCAAAGGCTTTGGTTGACGAAGCTCCTAAGTCATTGAAGACAGGCGTTGCTAAGGAAGAAGCTGACGATATTAAGGCTAAGTTGGAAGAAGCAGGCGCTAAGGTTGAATTGAAATAATTTAAGCTTATAGTCACATCAGATGGAGAATAATATGATTATTGATTTGTCCGAGATTATAAGAGATGTCGATGTTAAAATCGAGTTAGATCATGACATTGACTTCGAGCCGGTTGAATTTCTTGGCGAGAGCTTTACTTTTGAAAAGCCTTTGCATATCAAGGGTTCGATTTGCAACAACTCGAAATCTCTCGAACTGAAGGCGACAGTTTTCGGTACTATGGGTGCAAACTGTGCCCGTTGCCGTGAGCCACTGACGGTGGAGGTTAGATTTGATATCGATGAGGTCATTATGCAGAATGCGGATGGTCTTGACGATGAGGATGTTATTGTGATAGAAGGCGAGAGTATAGACATAAAGGAAATTGTTTTATATAATTTTCTTATGAATGTTTCGGGCAAGTATCTCTGTAGTGATGATTGCAAGGGCCTTTGTCCAAAATGCGGAGTGAATCTGAATTTGGAAAGCTGCACTTGCGATGATGACGAGATTGACCCAAGATGGGCCAAGCTTGCAGAAATTATGAAAAATTCATCCGATACCAAATAGAAGGAGTGATTGAGATGGCAGTACCTAAGGGTAAAGTATCGAGATCAAGAAGAGATAAGAGACGTGCAAACTGGAAGCTTACTATTCCCGGAATGGTAGAATGCCCACAGTGTCACGAATACAAAATGCCTCACAGAGTTTGTAAGGCTTGTGGCTATTACAACGGTAAAGAGGTTGTTAAGGTATCTTCAGACAACTAATATTGATTTTCGATAAAATAAAAGGCTATTCCTACGGAATAGCCTTTTTGCTTTGCAAATTAGCAGCAGCAGTCGTTGTTATTGTTGTTGCAAGAGCCGCCCAAAAGACCGTTGCAGTTGTCTGAGCAAGATACGATGAGGATTATGATGATAATCCAGATCCACCAATCGTTGTTGTTGCCACAGTTACCTCCAAATAATGCCATAAAAAAGTCCTCCTTGAAATTTATTTCGGGAATTTAACTCCCTTTATAAATTACGCTCCAAGGAGGAAAAGTGTTACATTTGTGTTTGTTCGAAAATAAAATTTCCCTGTTCGGTGGGGATAATGTAGAGCCAGAAACTTGTGTCGCCCTGCGAAATCTGGCAACTCCAGCCCTCTTTGTACGGGGTGATTTCGCCAATCATCGCACCGGGGCAATGGGTTTCGGTATAGTTTAGAATGGCATCATACTGTTTTTTGAAACGGAATTTGTTAAAAACGCCTTTACCGGTTACGGCACAGTATCCGATTGCGGCGCCTGCACCTGCCAAAAGCCATAATCCTGTTTTCTTTTTCATGCTGGTAATCCCCCTTAATTGTTATGATATTCGTTGTAAACATCACGCTTTGCAAGGCCTCGTTCCTTTGCGGCTTCCTTGATAGCGTCTTTTGATGTAAGACCTCGCTTTATGTGTTCATCCACGTGTTCCTTGATAGAGAGCTCAAACCACCATTCATCCTCGGGGTTATCCTGTGGTTCGTTCGCACCTTCAACTATCAACACATATTCACCTCGAGGTGGAGTATTCTCAAAATGTGTAAGAGCTTCTTGAATAGTTGTTCTGAAAATCTCCTCGTGGAGCTTGGTAAGTTCTCGTGCCAAAGATATTTTCCTGTCCCCTAAAACATCGAGAAGGTCTTTTAGTGTAGTAATCAGCTTATGCGGTGCTTCGTAGAAAATCAGTGTGTGAGTATCGTTTTTTAGTGATTCGAGATGCTCACGCTTTTTGCGTTTTACAACCGGCAAAAAGCCTTCGAATGAAAACCGCCCGGTCGACATCCCCGAGAGGATAAGTGCATTTATTGCAGCCACCGGACCGGGAATGGATGTAACTTCGATTCCGTTTTCGATACAAAGCTTCACAAGGTCTTCGCCGGGGTCGGAGATTGCAGGAGTTCCTGCATCCGAGACAAGAGCAATATTGAGACCTTCCTTTAGCTTTTCGATTAAAACTTTGCCTTTTTCGAGCTTGTTGTGCTCGTGATAGCTCGTCATCGGCTTTGTGATGCCGAAGTGATTCAAAAGCTTTAGGGTATGGCGAGTATCCTCTGCCGCAATCAGGTCAACAGAGTTTAAAATCTCCAGGCATCTTGCCGACACATCGCCGAGATTGCCTATCGGTGTTGCACATAAATAAAGCATGGCTAATTCCTTTCGTAAATTCTTTTGAGTTCTTCGCTTTCCCGTCCCTCGTTATACAGAACAAGAGGCGGCAATGTTTTTATGTCCCTGTTTGCTCTGAGCATTCCGTCTACAAGAAAGAGTATTGGCGGTTTGTCGATTGATGAGTGTACAAACCTCAAAACCTTTGGCTCAATAAAATGTTCCCGCATTTTTGATAGCACATCGCAAAGCCTGTTAGGACGGTGCACCATTGCAAGATGTCCGCCGTACCTGAGTAACTTTGCCGATTGTGCAATTACATCATCTATGGTACACATTACTTCGTGGCGGGATATAACCTTGGAATCCTCACGGTTGGTTATTGCGGCACCTGCTTCCATGTATGGAGGGTTTACGGTGATAAGGTCAAAGTATCCTGCCGGATAATGTGAAAGGCTATCCCTCAGGTCACCGCAGGTTACTTTTATGTGTCCCTCGAGGTTATTGAGAATAACGCTTCTTTGTGCCATGTCGGCAATTTCTTTTTGAATTTCGAGAGCACAGAACTCATTCGTATTTGTCTTGTGCGATAAAAGGATAGGAACAATACCTGTCCCCGTACACAAGTCAAGAGTTTTATCCGAGTGGATTGTTTTTGCAAAATCTGCAAGTAAAACGGCATCGGTACCAAACCGAAAGCCGTTCTTTTTCTGTATAAGCTTCAAGCCTCCGCATTGGAGGTCTTCAAGCGTTTCTGTTTCCAAAATCTCAGTTTTCATTTGCAACATTATCTATTACAGCAAAGCTAATTTCGCCCATTGCGGCAACTGCACCCTCGACGGTTGCCTTGACATTTGCCTTGCCCATACCGTGACGGTACTGGATAAGCTCTGCTTCGAGTGTCAGGGTATCTCCCGGGGTTACCTGCTTTCTGAACTTGAAGTTGTTGATTCCGGTAAATACACCGAGCTTTCCTTTGTTTTCTTCCATAGAGAGAAGCATAATTGCACCGGTCTGTGCAAGACTTTCGGTGATAAGTACGCCCGGCATAATCGGGTTACCGGGGAAGTGCCCCTGGAAGAACGGTTCGTTTGCTGTAACATTTTTTATTGCAACTATTCGCTTGCCTTCCTCAAGCTCCAAAACCTTGTCAACCAAAAGCATTGGATATTTGTGCGGAAGGATTTTTTGTATATCAACATTTGTCAGCATAGTTTTTCTCCTTAATGTATTCCCGAAGTCGGTTTTTGTATCAGCTTAGCAAGCTCGTGACCTGCACCCATAACGGTACAAAGGTCGAGGTTTTCAGCAAGGAACACCTTGATTCCCAATGCCATTCTGATTCTGCGGTCAAGACCGTATAGAGCTGCACCGCCGCCTGTTAAGAGAATACCGTCCTCTAAAATATCGCCGATAAGCTCGGGAGGAGTGTCCTCAAGCGATGCCTTGATTGCCGATATAATCTCAAGTGTCAACTCCTCGTATGCTTCACGGAGCTCTTCTGATGATACAGTTATCGAGCGCGGGAAGCCGGTCACACCGTCGGTTCCGCAAACCTTACGGCTCTGGGTTAAATCTAATGAATATACACAGCCGATTTCCTCTTTTAAGCTCTCGGCGGTATTCAAACCAATATTCAGGTCATATTTTGATTTTATGTAACGGACAGTTGCATCGGTAAATGCACAGCCGGCTGTTTTTATGTGATGGCTCGTGCATGCATGACCTACCGACAGGGTTGCGATGTCTGTTCTGCCGCCGCCGATGTTTGCGATAAGCATACCACGGGCAAGCGATGCGTCACAGTTTGCACCTGCAGCAGATGCAACCGAGGCATCCAGAATGTATGTATGACGGGCACCTGCTAAAGTTATCGCATCAACTACCGCATTTTTTTCTACCTCGGTGATGCACTCAGGGAGAGTTACAATCACTCTTGGTTTTATAATGCTCTTTTCGCACGCTTTTTCAAAAATATGCTTCAAGAACAAAACTGCATTGTCAAAGTCGGATATAACACCGCCGTCCACCGGCTTTATAATCTCAATTGACGGCGGGCATTTGCCCTCCATCTCCTTTGCTTCGCTGCCGACAGCAACAAGCTCACCGGTGTTTATGTCACGGGCAAGCACGGTTGGCTCATAAACAACAAGGCCACCGCCCGACACGATAATACGGGTATAGCATGTACCCATATCAATCGCAATATCCTTTGAAAAAATATTATTTGTAATCATACTGATATCTCCGTTTAAAATAATACTTACATTATATTATAAAATCGCAAAACAATCAAGAATTTTTTATATTTCGAGAATTTTTGCGGCGTTTTTGTGTGTTATCTTGTCGAAATCCGAATCGGACAGCCCGAATCCCTTGAGGGCATCAAGTATAGTCGCCGGCGATTTCCACGGAGAATCCGAGCCGAACAGAATCTTATCGGCTGTGTGTTGTTTTATAATTTCGCAGGCTAAATCCTTCGGCATCCAGGAAAGACAGCAGGAAGTGTCAAACAAAAGAGGCTTGCCGACCAGGAATTTCAATACTTCCTCCCAACGCTTGTATCCGCCCATGTGTGCGGCAATGATGTTTTTGCCCGAAACTGACTCGAGAGCATCCGCTAAAAGCTCGGGTGTGCAGTGGTAGGGTGGCATCATGCCTGCATCCTCGCCTGCATGCAAAACGACATAGAGACCGAGCTTTTCTGCAAGCTTCAGCACCCTGATTGACTCGGGCGAGTTTATGTAAAAGCCCTGGTATTCCGGGTGCAGCTTTATGCCCTTTAAACCCGATTCTGCAATGCTATTTAGCTCCGATTCCCAGTCAGGTTGCATCGGGTGGATGCTGCCGAAGGAGAAAAGCTTGTCATATGAGTTCACCTCGAGTGCAAAACGGTTTATCGACTGTAACTGGGTAGGAGTTGTTGCTATCGGCATAACAACCGATATATCGACACCGCTCTTTTTTGCGACATCGAGGAGTGCACCCACCGTGCCGTTATGTATTGCATACGCCCAAGGGCCGTCGCCCGAAATATCACGGATGTTTTGCTCGAGTGCAGAAATTGCACGAGAGGCAATCTTTTCAGGGAAGGCGTGGGTGTGAAAATCTATCAGCATATTTTAAGACCTCTTTTTTAAATATATTATACTTATTATATAACAATTCCGGGGAAATGTAAAGGCGAAAAAATGCTTGATAATTAAAAGAGTATGTGGTATAATGACGGCATACAAAGATTTGTTTTTATTTCGGGGGATTATTATGAAAAAGAAACTATTATCATTTATTGTAATATGCTTGGGCATATTCGCATTTGGAACGCTGAACGCATCGGCAGGAACTTATGGGGATTTGACATATGAAATTACTGATGGTGAGGTTACAATTACCGGTTGTAATAAATCTGCAACAACAGTTGAAATCCCAAGCGAAATAGAGGGATGCCCTGTGACAAGCATTGGTGATCAAGCGTTTTCCTTTTGCGAAAACTTAACAAGCATAACGATACCTGACAGCGTGGCGGATATTGATGAGTATGCGTTCGGTAAATGCACAAGCTTAACAAGTGTAACAATACCTGACAGTGTAACAAGCATTGGTGTAGGTGTGTTTGAGAAATGTACAAGCTTAACAAGCATAACGATCCCTGACAGCGTGACAAGCATTGGTGATATGGCATTTCTCGATTGCGACAGCTTAAAAAGCATAACAATACCTGACAGTGTAACAAGCATTGGTTATATGGCATTTGAAAGAACTGGCTACTATAATAATAGTGCCAATTGGGAAAATGATGTTCTGTATATTGGAAAACATTTAATTGTGGCGAAAAGAACAATTACGGGAAGTTATGATGTAAAAGAAGGAACATTGATAATTGCAAATAATGCCTTTCACGGTCGTAGTAGTTTAACAAACATAACAATGCCCAACAGCATCACACACATTGGGAATCAGACGTTTTCTGGCTGTAATAGATTAACAAGCATAACAATGCCTAACAGCATCATAAGTATAGGTAAGAGTGCGTTTGACAATTGCGACAGATTGATGAGTATGACAATATCTAACAATGTCACACACATTGGAGATTATGCATTTTCTGACTGTATTAACTTAACAAACGTAATAATCCCAGACGGTGTTGCGACTATTGGCGATGGGGTGTTTTCAGACTGTATCAAGTTAAAAAGTATAATAATCCCAGACAGCGTTGTAAGAATTGGAGATTATGCATTTTCTGACTGTGATTCTTTATCGGAAGTAACATATTTGAGCACAGTTAGAAAATGGAATGAAATTGAAATCGGGCTAGGGAATGAGCGGTTATTAAATAATGTAACGCCTTTAAATCCATACACCACAACCACCCATGTAACTGCATCGTCGGGTGAGAAGATATTCATTACAATTCCAAGCTATCTGCCCGAGAATGCCTTGGTAATACTTGCCTGCTACAAGGAAGATAGATTTGTGGAACTAAAGACAGCACCTAATAAAAATGAAGCAATATATTTTATAGCATCAAAAGATTTTGATACAGCAAAGGTTATGGTGTGGGATTCCTTTAGTGGCATGGAACCAATCACAGAACCTGAAATTTTGGAATGATTTAAAAAGACACCTTCGGGTGTCTTTTTTGTGCTAAAGAATATCAAAAAGCTTGAAAAGCAACTCGGATGAGGTGGGAACTGTAGGGAATGCATTTATACATTCCGAAACGGAACGGGTAAATCCGTTCCCTACGTAATTTTTTTCAAAAAAGGCTTGCAAAGCAGAGAATTATATGGTATAATCAAACAAGATGAATAATGTGGCTGAAAGAGTGGGTTTTGACAATCCACTCTTTCGCATTATAAAAGGAGGAAAAGGATTTGTCGAAGATTGAAGATGAAGTTTTGTCCTTAGCCGATGGATTGGCAGAAAAGCTTGGCTTTTTCGTGGTTGATGTTGAACAGAAAACCGAGGACGGAGAAAAGATTTTGAGGGTATATATCGACAAGAAAGGCGGTGTCGGACTCGACGACTGCGAAACCTTCAGCAGAGCCTTTGATACGATTATCGACGAGGCGGACCCTATCCCTGATGCCTATAACCTTGAGGTATCGTCACCGGGGCTTGACAGGCAGCTCAAAAAGGAGAGGGAATTTTTACACTATCTCGGCCGTGAGGTTGAGGTAAAGCTCTATAAGGCAATAGACGGCAAGAAGGAATTTTCGGGAATACTTACCGACTACTCCGACAAGACCGCTTATATAGAAACAGACGGGGAGACCGTTGCAGTCAACCCGAAAGAGGCAGCATACATCAGATTATATTTTAAATTTTAAGGAAGGGTAGAAAAATGAGCGAAACAAAGAAGAGAACAAAGAAATCAGAAAAGAGCAAGGCAAACGAGCTTTTGAAGGCACTCGAGGAGCTTTGTGCAGAAAAGAACATTAACCGTGACTTTATGCTCGATGCTTTAGAGGCGGCGTTGATGGCGGCATACAAGAGAAACTTCCAGTCGGCGCAGAATGTTAAGGTTGACTTGAACAGAGAAACAGGCATGATAAAGGTTTATGCCGAAAAGGTAGTTGTTGAGGCGGTAGAGGACAAAAACTCACAGCAGGAAATCTCGTTAGAGGATGCAAGAGCAATCAGCGGTGACTATCAGCTTGGTGACATCGTAAACATCGAGGTTACACCGGCAGACTTCGGCAGAGTTGCGGCACTCACAGCAAAGCAGGTTGTGACACAGAAAATCAGAGAAGCAGAGCGTGAGAATGTATATGAAAGCTCATCAAAGATATTAAATAACATAGTTCCGGGCAGAATAAAGCATATTAACGATGACGGAAATGTGTTCGTTGACATCACAATAAACGGTGACAACGGTGTTGAGGTTGTCGAGGCACTTATGCCAATCAAGGAAATCCCGAAGAGCGAGCAGCCTCCGAAGGAACACTACGGCCCGAACCAGAGAGTTACCTGCTTTGTAAGCGAGGTAAAGGCAGGCACAAAGGGCACACAGGTGATAGTATCAAGAACTCACCCGGGCTTGGTAAGATGTATGTTTGTGCGTGATGTTCCTGAAATCCAGGACGGCCTGGTTGAGATTAAGAGCGTTGCAAGAGAAGCAGGCTCAAGAACGAAGATTGCGGTTTACTCACCAGACCCTGATATCGATCCACAGGGCGCATGTATTGGTAGAAACGGTATCAGAGTTCAGCAGATTGGTGATGAACTCCGTGACGAAAAGATTGATATTGTAAAATGGAGCGAAAACCCGGCAGAGTTTATCGCAGCAAGCCTCAGCCCGTCAAAGGTTATCGATGTAACAGTTGACGAGGAAGCAAAGACTGCGTCTGTTACAGTTCCGGAATATCAGCTCTCACTTGCAATCGGCAAGGCAGGACAGAATGTTCGCTTAGCGGCAAGACTCACCGGCTGGAAGATAGACATAACTCCGGTTGCGGAATAATATAATCCCGAAAAGATACGAAAGGGGCAGAGTATGGCACATATTCCAAAAAGGATGTGCATCGCCTGCAGGGGAATGTTTGAAAAGGGAGATTTAATCAGGCTTGTAAAAGAGGATAACGAAGTCGTGATTGACCTTAAAAACAAGAAACCCGGCAGAGGCGCATATATATGTAAAAATGAAGATTGCATACTGTTGGCAAAGAAAAAGCGTGCCATACAGTCAAAACTAAAGACCGCTGTACCCGATAGTATCTATGAAAGATTGAGTGGTGAATTATAATGGATGCGGTTCTGGGAATGATTGGGCTTGCAAAGCGTGCGGGAAAGGTTTCGACCGGTCTTGATGTTGCAGAGTCCGACATAAGAAAAGGAAAATCAAAGCTCATTATAATCGCAGGGGATATATCTCAAAATGGCAGGAAGTCGGTTACCGACGCCTGTAACTACAGAAATGTGAAATTTATTGAGTATAGTGACAAGGAAAACCTTGGAAAGATTACAGGCGCACCCGAAAGGGCGGTAATTTCTGTAAACGACAGAGGGTTTGCAGAAGCCATTTTTAAAAAATATACCGAAGTTATATCAGGAAGGAATGAATAGTATATGTCGAAAATAAAGGTTTCAGAAATTGCAAAGGATTTAGGCCTTACCAGTAAGGAAGTTATTGAAAAGCTCGCCGAGCACGGTGTAGAAGTGAAGAGTCATGCCTCGGCATTGGAAGAGGATCAGCTTGGATTGATTTTTGATATTTTTACAAAGCAAAACGAAGTAACAGAAGCAGAGCTTGTAAAGCCGGAAAAGAAAAAGCCTGCTCCTAAAAAGGAAGAGCCGGCACCGGTTGAGGAAAAGAAGGAAGAGCCTAAGAAGGCAGAACCTAAAAAGGAAACAAAGAAGGCAGAGCCAAAGCCCGAAGCTAAAAAGACAGAGGAGAAAAAGCCTGTCCCGAAGAAGGCTCCTGAACCTCCAAAGCCTATGGGCAAGAAGAAAAAGGACGAAGCTCTGCTTGCTCCGCAGGAGTTGAAGGCGGAAGACTTTGTCATCAAGGAAGATAAGTCGGTAAGATATGCAGACACAAGAACCTCGACAGTTGAAATCGAGAAGATTGAGTCGAGAGAACGCCTTGAGAATATGGTAAGCGACAAGATGCGTGATATGCGTGGTGGCCGCAACAACAAGAAGAAGGGCTCAAGACGTGAAGAACAGAGAGTTTCAGAGCGTCGTGAACAGCCAAAGAAGGAAGAGCCAAAGGTTGTTGTTCCAAAGGTTGTTGAAATCCCCGAGACCATCACAGTCGGCGATTTTGCAAGAGCTATCAGCAAGACCGCAGCAGAAGTGGTTAAAAAGCTCATGATGCTCGGCGTTATGGCAACCGTTACACAGAATATTGATTTCGATACTGCAACACTTATCGCAGACGAATTCGGAATAGAATTGAAGCAAGAGGTTATAGTAACAAAAGAGGATATACTCTTCTCAGAGGAAGAGGATAAGCCTGAGGACTTGAAGCCACGTCCACCGGTTGTAGTTGTTATGGGTCACGTTGACCACGGTAAGACATCACTTCTTGATGCTATCAGAAACACATCTGTTACATCAACCGAAGCAGGCGGTATCACACAGCATATCGGTGCTTACAGTGTCAGACTCAATGACCGTGACATCACATTTTTGGATACTCCGGGACACGAAGCGTTTACAACAATGCGTGCGAGAGGTGCGCAGGTTACAGATATTGCAATCCTTGTTGTTGCGGCTGATGACGGTATCATGCCACAGACAATCGAGGCTATCAACCACGCAAAGGCAGCAGGTGTATCAATCGTTGTTGCAATCAACAAGATTGATAAGGAAAGTGCAAATGTTGAAAGAGTTAAGCAGATGCTCGTTGAGCACGACCTCGTTCCTGAAGAATGGGGCGGTGACACAGTTTGTGTTGAGGTTTCTGCAAAGAAGAATATAAACATCGACGGACTTTTGGAAATGGTACTTCTGATTGCAGATATGCAGGAGCTCAAGGCTAACCCTGATAAGCCTGCAAAGGGTACTGTTATCGAATCACAGATTGATAAGGGCAGAGGCCCTGTTGCTACAATCCTCGTTCAGGAGGGAACTCTCAAGGTTGGCGACATAGTGATTGCCGGAACAGCAGTTGGTCACGTTCGTGCTATGGTAAACGATAAGGGTAGACGTGTTAAGGTTGCAACACCGTCAACTCCTGTTGAGATTTTAGGTTTGTCTGAAGCACCGTCAGGCGGTGACAACTTCAGAGTTGTAAAAGACGAAAAGATGGCAAGAGATGTTGCAGAGGCAAGAAAACAGGAACAGAAGGAAACAAAATTCAACTCGACCGTTAAGGTGTCTTTGGATAACCTGTTCTCGCAGATTGACGAGGGTAACATGAAGGAACTCAATGTTATCATCAAGGCAGACGTTCAGGGTTCTGTTGAAGCTGTTCGTCAGTCACTCGAAAAGCTCTCAAATGATGAAGTAAGAGTAAGAGCAATCCACGGCGGTGTCGGTGCGGTTAACGAATCTGACGTAATGCTTGCAAACGCTTCTAATGCTATTATTGTAGGCTTTAATGTCCGTCCTGATGCGGGTGCTGCAGCTGCGGCAGAACGTCAGGAGGTTGATATCCGTCTCTACAGAGTAATCTATCAGGCAAGCGAAGAAATCGAGGCGGCTATGAAGGGTATGTTGGATCCTGAATTCAAGGAAGTTGTACTCGGTCACGCAGAAGTTCGCCAGACATTCAAGGTTTCGGGCGTTGGTACTATTGCAGGTTCATACGTAACCGACGGTAAGATTGCAAGAAATGCTGAAATCAGACTTGTAAGAAACGGTATCGTTGTACACGAAGGTAAAATTGACAGCCTGAAGCGATTCAAGGACGATGCAAAGGAAGTTGCTGATAGCTTTGAATGTGGTATCGGTATTGCAAACTTCAACGATGTCAAGGAAGGCGACATTATTGAATGTTTCATAATGGAGGAAATTGAAAGATAAGCTTTTCGGTTTCCCGAAAGGAGTTATAAATGGCAAAGGACAGAATTAACAAGATAAATGAAGAAGTGCGCCGTGAGTTGAGCTCGATTGTCCGTGAGCTCAAGGATACAAGAATCCCTATGATGACAAGTATCGTTGCGGTGCGTGTAACAAATGATTTGAGCTATGCCAAGGTATATGTAAGCGTTATGGCAGATGCAGAAGGTCAGAAAAAGGCTATAGAAGGCTTAAAGAGCGCGGCGGGATTTGTCCGCCGTGAGCTTGGCCACAGATTGCAGCTTCGTCATACACCCGAGCTTGTATTTGAGATTGACCATTCGATTGAGCAGGGTGCATACATCAATAAAATTATTCACGAGATTAACGAAAAAGGGGAATAATTATGAAGATTTCAATTAATTATGAGGGTAGGATTGAATCACTAAAGCACATCAAGGCGGCAGGCTTTGACGGTGTGGATTTTTGCATATGCGACTGGCAGTGGTATGATAACTTTGACTGCAAGGAATACCACGATCTCATCATGAAAAGATATAATGCGATAAAGGAGCTGGGCTTGAAAATCACGCAGACCCATATCCCGTACCGTGGTGCGCATCAGGAGCCTGTCGGCGACGGCTCATATAAGGCATATGAGGATCTGATGCTTCCGCTCTTTATCCGTGGAATCGAGCTTTCAGGCGAGGTTGGAGGAAGAACTGCAGTTTTGCATCCATATTTTGAAGCAAGCCGTGAGGGAACTCAAAAAGGTAATGTCGAAACAATCGAAAAACTGTTGCCGATATGCGAGAAGAATGATATAATCCTCTCGCTTGAGAATGTGTTCGGCAACCATTCAAGCGAGGCATATTGCTCAACTGCAGAGGATTTGCTTTACTATATCGACTATTTCAAGAGCCCGTATCTTGGCGTTTGCCTTGATACCGGTCATGCAAAGGTAAGAGACCAGGTTCCGATGGAGATGCTCAAAAAACTGGGTAAGTCGGTTACGGCACTCCACATAAATACAAACTATGCAAATGTTGATGTACATAGCCTGCCACATATGCTCTCGGGTGTTGACCATGTGGACTGGAAGGATATCGCAAATACATTGAAGCAGAATGACTATAAGGGTGCATTTAACCTTGAAGTGGCGATTCCGGGTCAGTTGAACGAAAAGGCACGTGAGGCATTCTTTGTTATGGCATATGAAATTGCAAAGGATATTTTGGAATAATGAAATATATAATTGAAAAAATCAAAAAAGCCGAAAATATAGTAATTACAGCACATATATCGGAGGACGCCGATGCTTTGGGAAGCTCTTTTGCTCTTGCATCGGCACTTCGTGATATGGAAAAAACCGTAACCGTTGTTTTGAGCGATGAGCCGGAGCAACGGTGCCGTTTTATGAAGCAGGACTATGTCGTTTTCGGTGACGGTTTTTCTGCACCGCAGGACCTTTTGGTGTGTCTTGACTGTGCAACAAAGGAAAGACTGGGAGCAAGAGCTGTGCTTTTGGAAAAATCCGAAAGTGTTGCAATCGACCACCATTTTACAAATACCGGATATGCAGACTTAAACTATGTTGAGGGCGATGCATCATCGACCGGTGAGATAATCTTTAAATTGCTGAAAGCTATGGGTATAAAGCCGACCAAAGAGGTTGCGGAATTTTTGTATGCCGCAATTTCTGCCGATACCGGTTCATTCCAGTATTCTTCCACATCGCCCGATACAATGCGGATTGTGGCAGAACTGATGGAGACAGGCATTGACCATGCAGAGATTGCAAGAAATCTTTTCGACAGGGAAAGCTCGGAGGTTTTGAAGCTAAAGGGGCACCTTATGCAGAATGTCGAGAGCTATCTTGATGGCAGATTGAGTATGGTGGTGCTTTCCGATGCACAGTTTAAAAGCTTTGGCGTGTCCGAGAAAGATTCGGGCGATATTGTAAATATTGCAAGAATGTCGAGACTTGCCGAGGTTGCGGTATCGGTCAGAGAAACGCCCGAGAAGATTAAGATAAGCTTCCGTTCAAACGGAAAAGCCAATGTCAGCGATATAGCCGCACACTTTGGCGGCGGCGGACACAAGATGGCGGCAGGTGCAAGCGTTACAGGGAAAACTCCCGATGCTGTAAGAAATGAGATTATAAAGGTAGTTGGAGAATATTTAGATGATTGAGTATGATAAAGACGCCATAGTATATCCATATATTACCGAGTTTTTGAGAAAGGATATACCAAGACGTGCAGGGATGCTTGGTGAGCTTGAGGAGTATGCCGAGAAAAATTCGGTTCCGATAGTCCAGCCCGAAACCGCACAGCTTTTAGAGGTTTTGGTGCATATAAAAAAGCCGAAGCGGATTTTGGAGGTAGGCTGTGCAATTGGCTATTCTGCTATGCTTATGGCAGAAGGCCTTGCCGAGGATGGAAGCATCACAACCCTTGAATGGGACAAGGATACCGCAGAGCTTGCCCGGGAAAATATCCGCCGTGGCGGGTACGAGGACAGGATACAGGTTATCTGTGCCGATGCAAAGGAGCACGTTCCGACCCTCTCGGGTGAGTATGATATAATTTTCCTGGACGGCCCGAAAGCACACTATATACATATGTTGAATGATTGTATAAGACTCTTGAAAAAGGGCGGGCTCCTGATTGCCGACAATGTCCTCTATAAGGGTATGACGGTAGACCCCGAGCACGTTGTGCGCAGAAAGATTACAATAGTAAAAAGATTACAGCATTTTATTGCCGCACAGATGCGACATCCTGAACTCAAGGCGTGTGTGTTGCCATTGGGTGACGGTGTGACATTGGCGGTTAAAATGTAAAATCAGTATAAAAGAAAGGAAAAATAGAAATGAAACAGTTGTCTTTAATTATTATAGGTGGAGGAGATCGTGGTAGTAGCTACTTAAAGTATTTAGATACCCATCCTGAAAAATTTAAACTTGTAGCTATTGCAGAACCGGTAAAAGAAAAAAGAGAATACTTAAGAGATAAATATAATGTTTCTGAGGAAATGTGTTTTGAAAGCTGGGAAAATCTTTTGGAACTTCCTAAAATGGCAGATATTGCTATGATATGCACGCAGGATAAAATGCATTATGCCCCGGCAATGAAAGCAATCGAACTCAAGTATGATATCCTTTTGGAAAAGCCGGTAGCACCTACACCTGAGGAGTGTTATAAGATTGCGGAAAGTGCACAAAAAAATGGTGTAAAAGTTCTTGTTTGCCATGTTTTGAGATATACTCCGTTTTATAAGGCTGTCAAGAAATTTGTAAGCGAAGGAAATGTCGGAGATATCAAAAACATTACCCATACCGAAGGTGTTGGCAATGTTCATATGAGTCATAGCTATGTAAGAGGAAATTGGAGAAAAGAATCCGAATCCACACCTATGATTCTGGCAAAGTGTTGCCATGATACCGACTTATTACAGTGGCTTATCAATGAGGAATGTATGGAGGTCCAGTCTTTTGGAATGCTTTCATACTTTACAGAAGAGAACAAGCCGGAAGGTGCACCAAAAATGTGTCTTGACGGTTGTCCTCATAGTGAAACATGCTATTATTATGCACCAAAGGTTTATAAAACAGATACTGCAGAGGTACAGCATTTCAGAGCGATTGTTGCGAAGAAATTCGACCCGACCGATGAAGAAGTAGATGAAATTTTAAAAACCTCACCTTACGGAAGATGCGTATTCCAATGTGACAATGATGTGGTTGACCATCAGGTAGTCAATATGCGTTTCGGAAAAGATAAGCTTGCCACACTTGTGATGTCCGGTTTCAATAAAGGAGGCAGAGTCTCAACTATTATGGGTACAAAGGGTGAACTGACCCTGGACATGGAAAATCAGACTATGAGATTTTATGATTTTCAGACCGGGACTACTCAGGAGGTTTATAAGCCGGAGTGCGTAATTGATCAGACAATAGCGGGCGGTCACGGCGGCGGAGATGCAGGAATTATGGAAGATTTGTATGAATACATAGCAAATAACAATCCTTCGGATTCTATTTCCAATATTTCTGTTTCTTGCATGAGCCACCTGATTTGCTTTGCCGCAGAAGAGGCAAGAAGAAACAAATCCACAGTTTCTATGGATGAATATATGAAATCGCTCTAAAAAAGTTCTCTATAAGGGTATGACGGTAGCCCCCGAGCACGTTGTGCGCAGAAAGATTACAATAGTAAAAGATTACAGCATTTTATTGCCGCACAGATGCGACATCCCGAACTGAAGGCGTGTGTGTTGCCATTGGGTGACGGCGTGACATTGGCGGTTAAAATGTAAATTTGCTTTACGGAGTAAAAATATCGGGCAAACAAAGTTTGCATATCGACAGAAGTTTTTATCCTGACTTGACACGAACTTTTACAAAAACATAAAAAATTATAAAAAGGAAGATGAAATCAAATGGAAAAAAGTAAATTAATGTGTTTAATAGAAGATAAAAAGGACGAACTCTTTTGCTTGCTTTCAGAACTTATAAAAATCAATTCTGAAAACTTTGTAACTTATGGAAATGAAGAAAAATGTGCCAGATACATATACCAATATTGTGAAAGCTTAGGTTTGGATAATGATATCTTTTCACCAATGGATATAGATGGGTTCGATAAGCACCCTGATTATATTCAGGGAAAAGATTTAAAAAACAGATACAATGTTGTGGCCAGATATAAAGGTATCGAGGATAAGGATGAACTAATGATTATGGCACACACAGACACCGTGCGCATAGGAGATGTAAGCGATTGGAAAAGTGCTCCTTTGTCCGGTGAGATACGCGACGGAAAAATATTTGGTCGAGGTGCATGTGACGATAAGTATGCTATTGCAACAGCATTATTTATTATGAAACTTTTAAAGGAAAACGGATTTATGCCCAAAAGGAATTTGGTGTTTGGGGCGTATTGCGATGAAGAATATGGCGGTTCTCATGGAGCTTTATCTACTGTCTTAAAATATCCAACAGAAAGAATTGTAAGCATGGATGGACGCGAAAATCAAATCTGGCATTGTGGTTCAGGTGGCGGAGAAATGAAATATCTGTTTCATGTCAAAGAAACTGTTGATAGTGCAAAGACAGCAGCTATGGCTATTCCTGTTGTGCTTGAAGTTATTGAAAAATTTGCAAAAAAACGTAGTGAAGAACTGAAAAAAAACAGATTTTATAAAGGAACCATTATTCCCAAAACATCACTTAGATATATGGGTATAAAAGCAGGTGATGCAGGAGCTGACCTTGGTAAAGGTGAAGTGTATTTTGTATTTTACACCGATAAAACAAAGGAAGAGATTTATTCAGAGTTTACTGAACTTGATAAGGAACTCAAAGAGCGTCTTTTACCACTTGGTATTATAGGTGATGGTTTTGTGCCGGCTACAAGATTTTTTCACTATGTATTCTGTGAGCCTGACAGTGAGGATGTTATGCTCATGGTTGAAGCATCCAAAGAGGCAATTGGCAAAGAACCAATTGTGTGTGGTTCATGTCTTTCGGACCTGTCGGTTATTTCAAAATATGGTTCCAAAAGAACATTTGGATTTGGAGCAGGGCGCGACTTTTCTAAAGAGGGTGGTGCACATCAACCAAATGAGTATATTGAATGTGATAAACTTTTGGAATACACAAAAACGATAGCTTCATATATACTAAAGGTTTTAGGATAAAAACCAAAAAACAATAATGTTTTTATTCCTGACTTGACACGAACTATGTAAATAATGTCGAATGTTGTCGAGAACGAAAAGCCTTCCCCTTGAGGGGAAGGTGGGTTGCGTAGCAACTCGGATGAGGTGGAAAAATAACGATTGCTTTCGCAATTTACACCTCACCACCGCTTTGACAAGCGGAGCCTCTCCTCAAGGAGAAGCCTTTGCAAGCTTTGCATCTAAACCTTATGTGTCGCAATGTCGAAAAAGAAATCCATCCCCTTGAGGGGAAGGATTTGAAAATCGTGTTTTTGCTACAATCATAAAAAGGAGACTGTTATATTTGGAACTTTGGGTAATTTTTGTTTTTTTATACGGCATATTCAAAGGTGCCCGTGAGCCAATCAAAAAGAAAATACTCGAAAAACATGATTTATTGAGTGTTTTATTTGCATATACATTTATCGGATTTCTGATGACGGTGCCGATGGCACGCGATGTATTTTCTATTGACGCAAGGACTTTTATTTTAATTGGCGTAAAGTCTTTTGTGATTTTCGTTGCGTGGATTGCAACTTTTGCGGCAGTGAAAAAACTGTCAGTCAGCTTTTATAGTGTTATAGATTTATCCCGTGTGATTTTTTCGACTCTGATGGGCGTGATTTTCCTCGGCGAGAGTCTTACATTAAAGGGGATTATAAGTCTGGCGCTTGTTGTTGCCGGCTTGTATCTTGTAAACCGACAAAAGAGCTCAACCGAGGAAACTACAGACAGCCGTTATGTATGGCTTGTGCTTTTTGCCTGTCTTTTGAATGCGGTGTCGGGTACGATGGACAAGTATCTTATGTCGACAAGAGAAATCAATAGTATTCAGCTACAGTTTTGGTTTATGCTTATGCTTTCTGCGATGTACTACATATATATCCGCATCAAGGGTGGGAAAATTGATATTATCGGCTGTGCAAAGAATCCGTATATTTATATTTTGAGCTTTCTCCTGGTTGCAGGCGACCGTTTACTTTTTATTGCCAATTCATATGAGTCAAGCCAGGTAACTGTTATGACACTTATTAAGCAAAGTGCGGTAATTGTGGCGATTTTGAGCGGGAAGTTTGTTTATGGAGAAAAGATTGCACGAAAGCTTTTGTGTGCCGGAATTATAATTTTTGGAATAGTGCTGGCGGTTATGTAAGAAATAAGACAAGGAGAACAGATATGAAAAAACCCGAATTACTTGCTCCGGGAGGGAGTCTTGAAAAACTGAAGATTGCAATAATGTACGGAGCAGATGCGGTATATATTGGCGGCGAGGCGTTCAGCCTGAGAGTTGCTGCCGAGAACTTTTCTTTGGAGGATATGAAGGAAGGAATCGAGTTTGCTCACGAGCGTGGGAAGAAGGTTTACCTGACCGCAAACATTCTCCCGCACAATTCTGACATCGACGAGTTCTGTGAATATATAAAGGAAATCAGACCGCTTGGCTTTGATGCGGTACTGGTTGCAGACCTTGGAATGTTCAGCCTGATGCGTGAGCTTGCACCCGAGATTCCGGTGCATATCAGCACACAGGCGAATAATGTAAACTATCAGAGTGCGACAATGTGGCACAAAATGGGTGCATCCCGTGTTGTTTTGGCACGTGAGATGAGCTTTGACGAGATTCGCGAAATCAGGGAAAAGACACCCGAGGACCTTGAGATTGAGGCGTTTGTGCACGGTGCGATGTGTGTTTCCTATTCGGGCAGATGCCTTTTGTCGAACTATATGACAAACCGTGATGCAAACCAGGGTGCTTGCTCGCATCCGTGCCGTTGGAACTATTCGCTGGTCGAACAGACTCGCCCGGGCGAATATATGGATGTTTTTGAAAATGAACGTGGAACATTTATCTTCAACTCGAAGGATTTGTGCATGATTCGCCATATCCCCGAGCTTGTAAAAAGCGGAATCAGTTCGTTTAAAATTGAGGGAAGAGTCAAGACCTCGTTCTATACTGCGACAATTATTAAAGCATACCGTGAGGAGATTGATAAGTTTTTTGCAGACCCGGAGGGTTATGTGTTTGATGAGGCGCAGTTTGCAGAGCTTTGCAAGGTGAGCCACAGACCGTATTCTACAGGGTTCTATCTCGGAAAGCCGACCGCAAACGAGCAGGTCTACACCGACAGCTCATATATCCGTGACTATGACTTGATAGGTATGGTTGAGGACTATGATGCCGAGAAAAAAATTGCAAAAATTTCCCAAAGAAACCGATTCTTTACAGGTGATGAAATCGAGATAATATCTCCCGAAAGACCTTTTTTTAAACAAAAAGTGGAATGGATGAAAAACGAAAAGGGTGAGAAAATAGATGTGGCAAATCATGCCGAGATGACTATTTTTATGCCGGTAGACGAGGCAGTTTCAAAGGGCTCGATGCTCAGAAAAAAGAGGGATTAAATTTTAGAATAATAAAATAAAATCCTGCACACAATAATCTTCAGAAGGAGGGGATTATTGATGAACTGCAACAACGCTAATAAAAGCATAAAATGTACAGTCCAGCAGTGCAAGTACCACTGCAATGAAAAGGACTACTGTTCTTTGGATTGCATCACAGTAGGAACTCACGAAAAAAATCCTACTGACTCAAAGTGCACAGACTGTAAGTCATTTGAATTGGGAGTATAAGCTGAATATTGACGCTATAGCCGGGAAGAAGAAAGGGTTTCTTTCCGGTTAATACATAGGGGATGTAAAAAGGGTTTTAGCATAAGCTAAAACCCTTTTTGGTTACCTGGTTACTTTATTATATATGTAGTTTGCAACAAAAAGCGATGATATTCCGGCAACGAGCTTTCCGATAATCATACCGGGAAGGAATGCCGGGTTTATCGCAATTGTGAATGCAAGGTATCCGCCGAAGACGAATGCACCCGATACCGAGAATGCAAGATTTAAGACTCTGCCTTTTCGGTTCATATTTTTGGCAAGCCCAAAAGCCGGCATACTACTCGCAAGCGAGGATAAAAGCCCGACTACCGATGTATCGTTTACACCGATTTTTCTGGCAATGTTTTTGAGCGGTTTTCTCAAAATCCTTGATATAATCGAAATACACGGGAATGTTCCGGCTAGAGTGAATCCTATCATAAAAAATGTGGAAAAAAATTCCTCAACCGGCATAAGACCGGGGATAATTGTTATTCCGGTCATAAACTCAAAGAGTCCTGCCGAAAGGCCTATCAGTATAAGAGCAAGAATCAGTTTTCCGAATCCTGATAGGATTTTTACCGAGATTTTCGGAGCTTTTAAGAGCCCGAGAACGATTATGCCGGAAAATATTATTATCGGTATAAGATTCATAAGCAGGGCAATAATCGGTATTTTTTGCACCAACCCTGCAACAAAGCAACCGATAGGGATTGTGGTTACTCCGCAGAGGATTCCCAAAAGTGCATCGTCGTGGTATTCATGCTCGATTACCTTTAGTGCGGTCGGGATTGTAAAGGAAATCGTAACGCCGAGCATGGCAGAAACGATAAGACCGTTGAAGTATCCCATCTCGGGTGATTTTGCAAGCTCGATCGAGAGTGATGCACCGCCCATATCGTTTGCAAGAATCATAGCCGGGAAAAGCGACGGATCCAGATGCAAAAAACTTGCAACAGGGGTAATAACGGGCAAAAGCACCTTGCTTATAATCGGCGTAAAGCAGAGCATACCAAGCATTGACAAAATCGCCGGGCCGATTATGTTTATTCCTTTTTCAAATTCATCGCCGAGCTTTAAGCGGTTGCCGAAAATCAAATCGAGCGCACCAAGAACTGCAAAGCAGGCGAATACAATTACTAAAATGTTCATTTTAATCCTCCAGCGGAACTTCTGTGAATCCTGTTCCGTCAAACGCTACCGTGTTTTTGAAGCCGAACGATTTTAAAAGCTCATAGCATTCTTTGAAATGGCAGTCAAGATATTTTTTGTTGTGACAGTCCGAACTTACCAAAACATTTTTGCCGAGCTTTTTTAACTCCTCTAGAATAAATGTATCGGGATAGGGCGTTGTTCTGTAGCCTCTTGCGATTGCACCTGTGTTTATCTCAAAAATATCGCAATGCTTGGAAACGGCGTGGAGTGCCTCGAGTGCGTAGCTCTTGTATTCTTTTGAATGACTGTCGAAGAGTGCAAAGCTTTCAAGGTTTTTTGAGATGAGGTCAAAATGCCCTGCTATGTCGAACTTTATCCGCCCGGGAAGGAGAGCAACATTTTCGTAAAAGCATTTTGCCAAAGCCAGGCCATCGCCGCCAAAGCGATTGGCTATAATCGACTTTAAAGTATCAGCATCACGGTCGATTGAAAAGAGCTCGCCGTCCTTTTTGAGGTAGTGTACCGAGCCGATTATGTAGTCATATTCGGGGATATCGGTGTCCGAGTACATCTCAAACTCTATACCGCAGAATATTGGGAAAGTGTCTTTGTACTTTTCCTTGAGTCGGGATATTTCCTTAATGTATAGCCCTTGATTTTCAAAAGGGAAATGATATAATTCGGAAAAGGGAGTATATGAGTGAATAGAAAAACCGAGCGAGGAAAAACCACGGTCGATTGCCTCTTTTACCATTTCCTCCGGGGTGTCACTGCCGTCGCAGTATGTAGAATGTGTATGCAAATTTTGCAGAATCATTTAAACATCTCCATTTAAAGTTATTTCCTGATATATCTTAACACAGATGGCGGAAAATGTAAACAACAGAATTGTCGAAAAATAAAATAAACTTTGCAAAAGCAAAGCTTACCGTGCTTCTTCCATAATCACTATTACCTATTACTTAAAAAATCCGCACACTGAACGTGTATTTTAATAAAAAAGCGGAACCATAAGGTTTTTTAAATTAAAGTGATATTCCATCTTCGATGGAGTGATATATTTGCAAGGCAAAAGTGATATTGAAACTTTTGGTTTTTAGTGATATTATATTTGCCATAAAACTGTACGAAGTACAATATCACTTGGCAAAGCCAAATAAAACTGCACAGCAATATAACTTGCTGTAGGCAAATATAACTAAAAAAACGACAAGTTGGAACTTGTCGTTTTTTGGTGACCCGTAAGGGAATCGAACCCTTGTCGCCGCCGTGAGAGGGCGGAGTCTTAACCGCTTGACCAACGGGCCAGATTACTTAAATATTCTAACATAGCAAGTCTTATTTGTCAATAGAAAAATTTACTCTTTTGGAAAAAATTTAAAAGAATATAACTTTAAGAGTGTGGCAAAATAGAAGTGTAATCCGAAAGTGTGGATTACAAAAAGATTGATGGAGGAAAGCAAAAATGGCTAGAAACAAAGAAACAAAGAAAGCATTGGAAAACGTTAAGATGGAAGCTGCAAACGAAGTGGGTGTTACACTTAAGCAAGGTTACAACGGTGACCTTACTTCAAAGCAGGCAGGCTCTATCGGCGGACAGATGGTTAAAAAGATGATCGAAGACTACGAAAAGAAGTCAAGATAAGTTTTTTAAAAAGAAAAATATCCCGCACTAAACATAGTGCGGGATGTTTTTTTGGTTGTTTCCTTGAGGGGATAGGGTGAAAATCGTAGGGAATGCATTTATGCATTCCGAAACGGAACGGATGAATCCGTTCCCTACAATTTCCTACAATTTCCTACAAGTTGATTATCTATCCTTAAGAAATGCAAGATATGTTTTATACGCCATATAGACATCGCCCTTTGCGGTAACTTCGAACGGTGAGTGCATGCTCAGAACCGGCACACCGCAGTCGATAACATCCATATTAAGATTTGCCACATACATAGCGATTGTTCCGCCGCCACCGTGGTCGACCTTGCCGAGCTCGGCTGTCTGCCAGATAACACCGTTATTATCAAGAATCGAAGTTATCTCGTGAACAAACTCTGCCGAAGCATCGCTTGCACCTGATTTTCCTCTCGAGCCTGTATATTTCATCAAAACCATACCGTGTCCTGCAAAAGCAGAGTTTCTCTTTTCAAATGGGCTCTCATAGTTCGGGTCGTATGCAGCGCCTACATCTGATGAGAGGCAGGCAGAATTTGTTATTACCTTATTTAATGTAAGCATATCGCAGGCACCCTTGCATTTTGCAACGATTTCTGCCAGAGCCATCTCGAAAAATCTTGAGAGCATACCTGTGTTGCCTGTCGAGCCGATTTCTTCCTTATCTACCAAAAGGCATAACGCTGTACGCTTTGGCGGTTTGATATCAAAGATACTCTTTAGCGATGTGAATGCACAAACTCTGTCGTCCTGACCGTAAGCACCGATAAAGCTTTCGTCAAGACCGACATTTCTTGCCTTGAATGCAGGAACAACCTCAAGCTCGGCACTCAAGAAATCTGCCTCACGGATGCCATAGAGGGTATTTAAAATTGAAAGGATTTTAAACTTCACCTTCTCGGTAACATCCTCGCTCTTTACGCCCATTCCGCCGATTAAGATATTGAGGTCCTCGCCTGTTACGCCTTCGGTCATCTTCTTGCTCATCTGGTCAACTGCAAGATGCGGAAGAAGGTCGGAGATGCAGAAAACAGGGTCTGTGTCCTTTTCACCGATGCAGATTTCGATTTCCTCACCGTCACGGGTGAATACCACACCGTGCAGGGCAAGCGGAATTGCTGTCCACTGATACTTCTTGATTCCGCCGTAATAGTGTGTTTTAAAAAGTGCCATGCCATTGCTTTCATAAAGCGGATTCTGCTTTAAGTCAAGGCGTGGCGAATCGATGTGTGCACCGATTATGTTTGTACCGTTTACAATATCCTCCTCACCGATTACTGCAAGCAGAATATTCTTTTTGCGGTTTATGATATATACCTTATCTCCTGCTTTTAAGCTGTCAAATTCGGAAATCTCACGGAAACCGTTTTCTCTTGCCATCTGCTCGGAGATTTTGACACATTCACGCTCGGTCTTGCCGTCGTCGAGGAACTTTTTGTAGTCCTCGCATAGGTCGAGCATTTCTTTTATGTCCTTGTCTTCAAGATTTTCATAAACGTCCTTTTGCTTATAGGACAGTTTTTCATACAGTTCTTTATCTGTCATAATATTGCCTCCTTTGCCGATGATAAATCATCCTTATATAGTATATCATTTTTTTGAAATTTTTTCAATAAAAATTTGAATATTGAGAATTTGTTTGAAAATTTTCCGATTATTACACTAAGATTACATACAAAAAATCAAAAATCGGGTATTGTTGGGTAAAATTTGGCACAATTTATAGTGATTTATATAAAAAATTGCATATTTGGCCACAAAATATTGTTGTTTTGTAATTAAAATAAAAAATTCCGTAAAAAATTTTTAAAAATTTTCAAAAAAATATTGCAAAATTGGTTTGTATAGTGTATAATGGGAACGTATAGGAGCAAATTGGAGTGTTTTGGTAGAAAAATGAGCACAAAACCCACCGATTTGACTTGAAATGATATGTGAGGAAAGGAAGGTGTTTTTGTAATGTCGTTTGTTGGTAAGCATAGCCGTCAGTTAGACGATAGAGGCAGATTTGTTCTCCCGGCAAAGCTGAGAGATAAAATTGAAGGCGTAGTATATATTACAAAAGCGCCTTTTGAAAATTGCCTTAACCTCTATACCGAACAGGAATGGGAAAATATTGCAGAGGTTATGCGTCAGCTCCCGATAACAACCGATGAGTTTGCGGCACAGTTCCACAGAGATTTCTTTGCAAGTGCCGACAGCTTTGAGGTGGACAAGCAGGGAAGAATTCCTCTTACCGAGGATTTGCTTAATTGTGCAGGCCTCAAAAAGGATATTGTTCTGATTGGTGTCAATACCAAAATCGAAATCTGGTCAGCAGAAAGCTTTGGTGCAAGAAGTGTCAACAGTGCGGAAAATATCCGTGAGGGTATGAGAAAATTCAATTTGAACTTCTGATGAGTTGACTGTTAAAGTTTCAGGGAAAGGACAAGCCATGGAATTCAAACATTACTCGGTAATGCTGAAAGAAACGGTTGATGCCCAGAACTTTGTACCGGGCGGGATATACGTTGACGGAACAATGGGCGGAGGCGGACATTCTGCCGAGATACTATCAAGACGTGATGATATCAGACTTATCGGAATAGACCAGGATATTGAAGCAATTCGTGCGGCAAAGGCAAGACTTGCAGATTACGACGGAAGATTTATACAGGTAAACAGAAATTTCAGCGAGATTAAGGATATATTGGAGTCACTTGACATTGCAGAGATTGACGGTGCAGTTCTGGACCTTGGTGTTTCATCCTATCAGCTCGACAATGCCGAGCGGGGATTCAGCTATATGCACGATGCACCGCTTGATATGCGCATGAACCGTGAAAACGAGCTCAGTGCATACGAGGTGGTCAACAACTATTCGGTTGGCGAACTCACAAAGATTTTTTATGAATACGGCGAGGAAAACTGGTCAAAGCGAGTTGCGGAGTTTATAGTTGAGAAAAGAAAAATCGCACCGATTAAAACAACGCTTGAGCTTGTTGATGTGATAAAGGCGGCGATACCGCAAAAAGCAAGGCAGGAGGGCTCGCATCCTGCAAAAAGAATTTTTCAGGCGATAAGAATAGAGGTAAACGGTGAGCTGAGGATTCTGGAAAATGCTGTAAGGGATTTTCTGGACGTACTAAAGCCGGGTGCAAGACTTGCAATCATTACATTCCATTCGCTTGAGGACAGAATTGTAAAACAGGTATTTCAGGATATGGCAAAGGGTTGTACTTGCCCGCCGGAGTTCCCGGTTTGTGTTTGCGGCAAGACTCCCCGGGTAAAAATCATAAACAGAAAACCGGTACTTCCCGACAAGGAGGAGTTATCGGAAAACTCACGCTCCAAGAGCGCAAAACTAAGAATTGCAGAAAAATTATAGATATAAACGAGGTGTTAAAGGTTGGAATACGGTAATTTGGCGTATAAATTAGAGCCGGAAGAAATAGTTGAAGAAAGGGTTAAAAAAGTTCATAAACCTTCGAAGCAAAAGCTTAACTGGAAGGTTGTTTTGTGTGCCCTTTTGGTATCGGCTTCTGCGTATTTCATGATTTCCAAGCAGGTTGCGGTTTATGAAACCGGTAAAGCGATAGAAGAACTTACATCAAAGCTTGACGAATTGAAGTCGGTCGAGGTACAGAAGAATTTTGAACTCGAGCAGAGCGTTGACTTAAACGAGATTGAGTCGATTGCAATGTCAAAGCTCAATATGCAGCGTCCTGAACAGGGACAGAAGGTGTACATAAATGTAACAAGCGAGGATGTGTGCGAGGTTACAGCATCGGATAAGGAGAGCATAGGCAACAGAATGTCGAATGCGGCAAATGCAGTAAAGAAGAATATTATAGGAATTTTTGGCATAGGTTGATTTATACACAGTTAATTTGATAGGGATGATTTTATGGCACTTGGTTTAGGAAAAATGCGTAAACGAGGCCTGATGATACTTGCACTTTTTGGAGTGCTTTTTGTCATTTTAACGGGAAGACTTGCATACTGGCAGTTTATTCGTGGCGGCGAGATGAAGGAAAAAGCACTCGCACAGCAGACCAGAGAAACTCCGGTTACCGCCAACAGAGGCACTATCTATGACAGAAACGGAAAGGTGATTGCAAAGAGTGCATCGGTTGACACATTGGTGTGTAACCCGAAGAAGGTGCAGGAAGAAAAAGCACAGTATGTAGTTTCGGAAAGGCTTGCAGAAATTCTCGGAATGGACAGGGATGAAATCCTTGCCCTTGTAACTAAGGATAAGGGATATCAGGTTATAAAAAAGAGAATCAGCGCAGAAGAAAGTGAAAAAATAAGAAAACTAAAAGATAGCTCGGTCGACAAGGAAATGGCAGAGCTTTTTTCCGGTGTTTATTTTGAGGCCGACTCAAAAAGATACTATTCATATAGTATCGCATCGCAGATTATAGGCTTCACCGGGTATGACAATAACGGTCTTTACGGAGTTGAGAAAACTTTCGATGATGTATTGCTTGGCAAGAACGGAAGTATCGAGGCACTCGGCTCAGCAGGCGGCACATCAATCGACCTTGAATATGAGGACATAGACCTTGCAGACAAGGGTGCAGATGTTGTTCTGACAATCGACGAGACAATGCAGCATTTGCTTGAAAAGTACCTTGAGAATGCGGTTTTGGAATCAAAACTCAAAGAGGGTGCGGCAGGTATTGTTATGAACCCGAAAACGGGTGAAATACTTGCTATGGCATCAAAGCCCGACTTTGACCTGAATAGCCCATACGATATCGAAAGGTTTATGAAGTATGCAATAGATATCGACGAAAACGGAACTTTGTCGGGCTATGATTCGGACGATGAGGAAGAAAAGGACGCCGCCATCGCCGCAATCAGAAACAAGATGTGGAGAAACAAGGCGATTTCCGACACATACGAGCCGGGTTCGACCTTTAAGATTATAACAGCGGCGATTGCACTTGAGGAAAATGTTGTAGACCTGGAATCAAGATTTTACTGTAGCGGCTACAAAAAGGTTGCAGACAGAACAATCCGATGCCATAAGCACGAAGGCCACGGAGCCCAGAGCTTTGTCCAGGGTGTATGGAATTCATGTAACCCGGTATTTATGGACCTCGGATTGAGAGTCGGCTCAACAAAGTTTATGGAATACTTCAAGGCGTTTGGATTTACCGAAAAGACAGGCGTTGAGCTGATCGGTGAGTCGGGAAGTATCTATTATAAGAACAAGATGAGCGAAACCGATATTGCGACAAGTTCGTTTGGTCAGGGCTTCAGTATTACCCCGATTCAGCTTGTGTCGGCAGTATCTGCAGTAGTAAACGGCGGCGACCTTATGAAACCGCATATTGTAAAGGAAATAAGAAACGAAAGCGGAATTTTAAAGAGCTATCAGCCCGAGGTTGTAAACAAGGTTATCTCAAAAGAGACCTCGGATATAATGAAGCAGATACTCGAGGGTGTAGTATCAAGTCCGACAGGTTCGGGTAAGAATGCCTATGTTGCGGGCTTCAGAATTGGCGGAAAGACAGGTACATCTGAAAAGGGAAGAAATAACGATAAGCGTATTGCATCATTTATCGGCTTTGCTCCTGCAGATGACCCTGAAATTGTTGTACTTATCATGATGGATGAACCGCAGGTGTCTGTCCGTTACGGCGGAACAATCGCAGCACCTGTCGTAGGTGCACTTATCGAGGATATTCTCGAGTATGTGGGTGTTGAGAGACAGTACACAGAAAGCGAAGCAGAAACAGTATCATTCGCCGTTCCTGAAGTAAGAGGAATGTCGGTGAGTGAGGCTAAAAATACTATTACCAAGGCAGGCTTTAAGGTAAGAATCAAGGGAGAGGGTGACGAGGTTGCAGACCAGCTTCCGAAACCTGGTGTCAGCATTATGTCGGGCTCTACCGTCATAATCTATACCGATGAAATACCTGAAGATAATTTTGTAACCGTTCCTGATGTTACAGGTCTTTCGGTTTCGGCAGCACGTGCCGAGCTTGAGGAGTACGGACTGAACTTTGCTGTTGCAGGTGCAGGTCAGGCATCGAGCGGTGCGGTTGCGGTAAAACAGAGCATAAAGGCAGGGGACAGCGTTGCACCTGCTACCGTAATCAGTGTGGAATTCAGAAATGAATCGACAGACTAAACGAAAGATACCATATTTAGTCTGAAAGGAAGTAGATACTATTTTTGCAAGTGAATTGTTCCGAAATCTCTGGATATGGGAGGATATTCCGATAACAGGGATATGCGATAATTCACAAAGGATAGAAAAGGGAAATGTTTTTCTCTGTCAAAAGGGCGAAAACTTTGACGGTGCCGACTATGTTGCCGATGCTATAAGGCGTGGTGCGGTTGCAATAATTGCGGACCGTCCGATTGAGGCACCGGTACCGGTGATAGAAGAAAGGTATCTTGACATTGGCTCGGCCCTGAAAAAACAATACTTAAATGGCAGTCGGATGAAAATTATAGGGGTGACGGGTACGAATGGGAAGACAACCGTCACCCATCTTATTAAAGACGCACTTCTTTTTATGAATAAGAGAGTCGGACTCATCGGGACAAACGGCGTATATTTCGGGAGAAAAAAGCTTGAGCTTTTCTCATCAACGCCGACGACTCCGAAGCTTTGTGAGCTATATTGCATACTCTCCGAGCTTGAAAAGCTTGGTGCCGAGTACGCGGTGATGGAGGTTTCATCACACGCGCTCGAGCTCGACAGGGTATCGGGGCTTGAGTTTGAGGTGGGAGCCTTTTCGAATCTTTCCCACGACCATCTTGATTTTCATAAAACCCTTGAGAACTATAAAAAAGCGAAGAAAAAACTTTTTTCAAAATCAAAAACGAGTGTTATAAATGTAGACGATGCGACCGGTGCTGAAATTTTCGGCTCGATAAAAGGCGACAAACTGTCGGTCGGATGCCACTATGCAGACCTGCTTGCAACTGCCGTGAGTATGACTGCAGGCGGAAGCTTGTTCACTCTTGAATATGGCGGAAAAGCCGAGCGGGTGGGAAGCCCCTTTGTCGGACGGTTCAATGTATATAACTCACTTCTCTCGGCAGGAGTGCTGATATCGCTCGGGTTTGAGCTTTCGGATATAGCCGAAGCGCTCGGCTCAGCAAGCCCTGTTAGTGGCAGAATGGAGAGGCTCGATGTCAAGGCGGATTTTGATGTGATAATAGATTATGCCCATACCCCCGACGGGCTTGAGAAGGTAATCCATACCTTAAAGGGCATCGCAAGAGGACGGGTGATTACTGTCTTTGGTTGCGGAGGCGACCGTGACCGCACAAAGCGGCCGGTGATGGGCGAAATCTCGGGTAGATATGCAGACCTTAGCATCATAACATCGGATAACCCGAGATGCGAAGACGAGATGCAAATTATAAGAGATATATATGACGGGATAAAAAAGACCGACGGTGATTATTTGATAATCCCTGACCGGAGACAGGCAATCGCACACGCAATAGCGGTTGCAAAGCCGGGAGATGTTCTGCTTCTTGCAGGAAAGGGTGCAGAGGATTATCAGATTATCGGCAAGGAAAAACGGCATTTTAATGAACGGGAAATCGTTCGGGAGTGCCTGGAAGGGAAAGGAAAGTAACAATGCAGAAATGGAGCGTAGCAGACATACTCGCATCGTGCGGCGGAGAGCTTATATCGGGCGATGAAGGCATACTTATAAAGGATGTTGTAAGCGACTCAAGAGATGTTTCGGAGGGCTCGCTTTTTGTTGCAATAAAGGGTGAGAGAGTTGACGGACACGACTTTTTCGATGATGTTTTCAAAAAGGGTGCAGCTGCGGTTTTGTCCGAGAAGGATTACATGACAGACAAGGGTGCCGTAGTCAAGGTGGAAAATACCCTGAAGGCACTTGGTGATATTGCAAAGGGCTACCTTGAAAAATACCGTGTACCGGTTGTTGCGGTAACCGGTAGTATAGGTAAGACCTCAACAAAGGATATGATAAGTGCGGTGCTTTCGAAGAAGTATTCGGTATTGAAAAACCGTGGAAACCGCAACAGCGAGGTCGGAATGCCACTTACAGTTTTTGAGCTTGAGGAAGAACACGAGATTGCAGTTTTGGAGATGGGAATGGAGCAGTTCGGCGAAATTCATCATCTTGTTGATATTGCAAGACCGGAGGTTGCGGCTATAACCAATATTGCGATGTCACACATAGAAAACCTCGGCTCGCAGGAGAATATTTTAAAAGCAAAGCTTGAGGTCACAGACTATTTTGGCGAGGATAACACCCTATTTGTAAACGGCGACGATAAGTTCCTAAAAACTGTATCGGGCGGATTCAAAGTGAAGAAATACGGCACCGATGAGCCATGCGAGCTTCGTGCCGAAAATATAGTTGACAATGGCCTTTTGGGCTCGGAGTTTGTGGCAGTTATTGGCGGTGAAAAACAGACTGTGAAGGTAAAGGCACCGGGTGTGCATAATGTGTATAATGCGCTTGTTGCAATCGGTGTCGGTATGGAGTTTGGTGTAACACCGAAAGAGGCGGCAGAGGCGATTTCCGAAACCGAGCTTACCGATATGCGCTTAAGCGTTGAGGAGGTTTCGGGTATGACGGTTATTCGTGACTACTATAATGCAGGCCCGCTGTCTGTCAAAGCATCGCTCGGCGTGCTCGAGAGTGCGAAAAATCAACGCAAGGTTGCGATTTTGGGTGATATGTTAGAGCTCGGTGAGTTCTCAAAAACCGAGCACGAAAAGATAGGTGCACTTGCCTCCGAGATTGCCGATGTACTCGTTACAGCCGGCAAGGAAGCATTGGCTATGGCGGATGAGGCAAGAAGAATGGGAATGGGTACAGTCTACTCGTTTGCCGATACCGACTCTGCAGCAGATGCAATCACCGAGATTGTAAGACAGGGCGACTGTGTTCTGATTAAGGCATCACGTGGTATGAAATTCGAAAAGATTTACTCAAAGATTAAGGAGAATTAAGGAAAATGGAAAAGATTATAATCCCGATTATAATATCATTTTTGGCAACTGTCCTGCTTGCGCCCGGCATGATCCGCTGGCTCAAAAAGCTCAAGTTCGGTCAGCAGATTCTGGAGGACGGTCCTGCATGGCATGAGAAAAAGGCAGGAACACCGACAATGGGCGGACTGATATTTATTGCGGGAGTTTTGTTGAGCATCATCGTTGCACTTTTGGTGAAGTTTGATATAAACCTGCTGACAATGTTCCTTGTTGCACTCGGCTTTGGTGTTATCGGATTTATCGACGATTACGTAAAGGTTATAAAAAAGCAGAACCAGGGACTCACAGCACCGCAGAAGTTTATGCTTCAGGTGATTCTGAGCGTGATCTATATTGTGGTGATGAACTACACCGGCGGACTTGATACAGAAATAATCATTCCGTTTACCGGAATTTCGTGGGCAATGCCATGGTGGCTCTATATTGTGTTTAGTCTGATAGCGATAACAGGAACGGTAAACGCAGTAAACCTCACCGACGGGCTCGACGGCCTTGCGGCAAGCATAACTACTGTTGTTTCGCTCTTTTTTGCCCTTGTAGGATTAAGACTCGGAAATGCCGCTGTTGCGATTTTATCATCGGCAGTACTTGGCGGATGCCTTGGATTTTTAGTTTATAACCACTACCCTGCAAAGGTGTTTATGGGCGATACCGGCTCGCTCTTTTTAGGCGGTGCAATAACGGTCGTTGCGGTAGGACTTAAGATGCCGCTTGTGCTTGTAATTGCGGGATTTGTATATCTTTTTGAGGCACTTTCTGTAATTTTACAGGTTGCATCATTCAAACTCACAGGAAAGAGAATTTTCAAAATGTCACCGATTCATCATCACTTTGAAAAGTGCGGATGGAGCGAGGTGAAGATTGTAACAGTCTTTACGCTTGTCACAGTAATTCTCTCGGTTGTGGCATTTTTATCAATAATCTAAAAGAGAAACGGAGGGGTAAGAGTGGCAAAGAACACAAAGCCTCATAAATCAAAGATTCATAATATAAGTGAGGGTATGAAAACAAGGCCGATGGACTATACCTTTCTTACCATCCTTATTGTAATAGTCTGCGCAGGTCTTATTATGCTTTTGAGCTCGTCTGCACCTGCTGCAAACAAGAAATTCGGAAACTCGTATCATTTCTTTATAAGACAGCTTATATTCACAGCTGCAGGTTTTGTCGGAATGATTATAACAGCAAGAATTGACTATCACGTATGGAAAAAGCATGTTGGAAAATTCATGCTCTTTTGTACCGTGTTGCTCGGACTTGTATTCGTTCCGAAAATCGGCGTTGAGCATAACGGCTCGCACAGATGGATTAACCTTATCGTGTTTGAACTCCAGCCGTCCGAGCTTATGAAGCTTGCGATTGCGATGTTTTTTGCGGCACATATCGAGGCGGGCAAGAAGGACCTGACAAAGTGGAAAGGGTTAAAATTCTTCTTCGGCTGGATGGTGGTTGTTGCAGGACTGATGCTTGCAGAAACACACCTGAGCGGTACTATAGTGCTTATGGGTATTGCGGCAGTTGTGCTTTTGGTTGGCGGAATGAGCTGGAAGTTTCTTGGACTTGGTGCTCTCGGCGGTGCGGCAGGTGTTGGATTGCTTTTGTTGATAAGCCCTGAGCGAATGGCAAGATTTATGAGTTTTCTGAACCCTTTTGCCGATGTAAAGGGCGAGGGCTGGCAGGTTGTGCAGGGCCTTTATGCCATCGGTTCGGGTGGATTGTTTGGTATGGGACTTGGTCAGAGTGTACAGAAGTATTCATACATCCCTGAACCGTACAATGACTTTATCTTTGCAATCATATGCGAAGAGCTCGGATTTTTCGGTGCAATGCTCGTAATGGTACTCTTTGCGGCGTTGATACTAAGAGGAATAAAAATTGCCTTAAATGCTCCCGACACCTTCGGTATGCTCACAGCTATCGGCATTACTGCACAAATCGGAATTCAGGCAATCTTAAATATAGCGGTTGTAACATCAACAGTTCCGAATACCGGTGTAACACTGCCGTTTTTCAGCTATGGCGGAACGGCGATGTTGGTACTCCTGGCAGAAATGGGAATAATGCTCAGTATATCCAGGTATTCGAAGAATGATTTGTAATTGAGGGGGATCTTGAGAAAATGAGAGTTTTATTTGCAGGCGGCGGAACGGGCGGACATATAAATCCTGCGATTTCGATTGCAAACTATTTAAAGGAAAAGGACCCGGAGTTTGAGGCGTTATTTATCGGGACCGAGCGCGGACTCGAAAAAAAGCTTGTTCCGGCATCGGGGTATGATATAAAGTATATCGACATAAGAGGCTTTGACAGACGAAATCTTTTGAAGAATTTCTCGGTTATAAAAAAGCTTATCACAGCAAACAGAGACTCGAAAAAAATCATAAAGGAATTCAAACCCGACTGCGTAGTCTGCACCGGCGGATATGTAAGCGGTCCGGTTGCGATGGCGGCGGCAAAACTCAAAATTCCGTCAATCATACACGAGCAGAACGTATATCCGGGACTGACCGTAAAGGGTGCAGAAAAGTATGTTGACTATGTGGCGGTAAGCTTTGAGGAAACAATCTCGCATATGAAAAAGCCCGAAAAGTGCGTTGTCACAGGCAACCCGATAAGAGCAGAGTTGTTGCGATGCAAAAAGGAAGATGCAAGGAAAAAGCTCGGACTTTCGGATAAGCCGGTCGTGCTTGCATTTGGCGGAAGTCTTGGTGCGGAAAAACTCAATAACGCTATGATTGGCGTTATAAAAAAGCTTGCAGGTTGCGGCACACACCAGATTATTTTCGGAACGGGCGACAGAAACTATGATAATGTCAAAAAGGCACTTTCAGATTTGGGTGTAAAAGAGGATAAGGACATTCAGGTTCTGGCTTACATCAACAACATGAGCGAAGTTATGGCGGCGGCCGACCTTGTAGTATCAAGAGCGGGTGCGATAACCCTGTCCGAGATTGCGGCACTCGGAAAACCGTCAATCCTTATTCCGTCACCGAATGTAGTAAGAAACCATCAGGAACAGAACGCAAGAACCTTCGAGCGTGCCGGCGGTGCGGTGGTTATAACAGAGGATATTCTCTCGGAGGACCATCTCTACGATGCGATTGTCGGAATAACCGGGGATGCAATAACACTTTCTGATATGTCGGAGGCGGTCGGAACACTTGCAAAGTGCGATGCACTCGATGAAATTTATAGCCTTTTGAAGAAAATAAGTAAATAGTAGTATCAAAAAATAGTGTTTTTTATAAAAAAGCACTATTTTTTTTAGTTTCAGATTGAAATTTAAAAAAAACTGTGATATTATATATAATTGGAATATAATAGGGTAAAAATGAAAAAGAAAGGTCAGGGCTTTTTATGATAACAAGCAAGCAGAGAGCATATTTAAGGGGACTAGCAAACGGAATAGATCCGATTTTCCAGATAGGAAAGGGCGGAGTGACCGAGGTGTTATTGGCTCAGCTATCCGATGCACTCGAGGCAAGAGAGCTAATTAAAGTTCATGTTCTGGAAACTGCGATGCTTGATATCAAGGAGGCTTGCAACAGCGTTGCTGCATCACTCGGCGCAGAACCTGTTCAGGCTATAGGCTCTAAATTTACAATATACCGTGCCTGCAGAAAACCGCAGGAGAGAAAGATAGTATTACCGAAGACAAAATAGGAGGATGTATGGCAAAGATAGGCATAATGGGCGGTACATTCAATCCGATTCATATCGGGCATATCGAGATGGCGGAGAATGCAAAAAAACGCTTAAATCTTGAAAAGGTGTTCTTTATAACCGGCGGAAACACACCGCACAAGGACGCAAACGGTATCCTTGATGCGAAAATCCGCCACGAAATGGTGGAAAAGTCGGTAAAAAAGATAAAGGGTGTCGAGGCACTCGACTATGAAATAAAAAAGGACGGATTTTCCTATACCGCAGAAACACTTGCATACCTAAAGGAAAAGTATCCGAAGGATGACCTGTATTTTATCCTCGGTGCAGACTCGCTTGATTATATTGATAAGTGGCATAAGCCGGAGGAAATTTTCAGGCTTGCAAAGCTTGCGGTATTTGACCGTAATAAATATGACAGCCGTAAAAAGGCGGACGAGCTTTTGGGAAAGTACAAAGGACAGATTATTTATTTAGATGGTGAGATAACCGATATTTCATCGACAAAGATAAGACTTTTTGTTGATATGGGACTCGACATTTCAAAGTATGTACCAAAGCAGGCATCAGAGATTATAAAAAAGAAAAAGTTGTATCTTGGAAAATACACCAGGCTCAGAGAGGAAATGGAGAAAGTCCTTGAGCCGAAACGGTTTTTGCATACATTGGGTGTTGCAAAAACGGCAGTAGCTATGGCAGAGGAGTTCGGTGAGGATATTGAAAAGGCGTATGTTGCAGGGATTCTGCACGACTGTGCAAAGAATATCCCGACCGATGAGATGTTCCGGTTGTGCGAGGAAAATAATGTTGAACTCGACGAGTTTGAGCGCACACACCCGGTGCTCGTTCACGCAAAGCTTGGTGCATATCTTGCAAAGGCAAAGTATGGCGTAGAGGATGAGGACATCTTGAATGCAATTATGTGGCACACCCTCGGCAGATGTGAGATGTCAAAGCTTGAGAAAATCGTCTTTGTTGCAGATATGGCAGAGGAAGGAAGAACCTTCATCTGGGCAGAGCTGTTAAGACTTGAAGCCTTCAGAAACCTTGACAGGGCGATGCTTATGAGTATGGACGAAACGATAAAATATAACGAGAAAAAGGGCTTTGATGTTCACAAGGCGGCATACCGTGTTAGACGGCATTTCAAAGACCTGGTCGGTGAATAACATTAGGAGGAAAAAGTATGGAAAGAGTAACAAGAATTGCTCAGGCACTTTATGATAAAAAGGCAAAGGATATCGAGATTCTCGACATCTCCGAGATCACCTCAATGGCGGATTATTTCATAATCTGCACCTGTACCTCAACAACACAGGTAAAAGCGTGTGCCGACGAGGTCGAAGAAAAGATGCAGGAGATAGGAATTAACCCGGGCCATATTGAGGGCTATGCCGGCGGAAACTGGATTTTGCTGGATTACGGCGATATTATCTGCCACGTTATGAATGAGGAGACACACGAGTTCTACTCGCTTGAGCGTCTCTGGAGCGATGCGAAAACAATAACTGTTGATTTGAAATAAAACCCGAGAAAGGAATGAATATAATGCAGAAGTATGATTTTAAACAAATCGAGAAAAAATGGCAGGACAGATGGGAGAAGGAAGGATGCTTCCATGCGGTAAACGGAAGCGATAAGCCAAAGTTCTACGGCCTTGTTGAGTTCCCGTACCCATCGGGTGCAGGCTTGCACGTTGGTCATCCGAGAAGTTATACTGCCCTTGATATTATCGCAAGAAAGCGCAGAATGGACGGATATAATGTTCTCTATCCAATCGGCTGGGACGCTTTTGGTCTTCCTACCGAAAACTATGCTATCAAGAACAAAATCCATCCGAAGATTGTCACAAAGCAGAATATCGACAACTTCACACGCCAGTTAAAGATGATTGGTTTTTCATTTGACTGGTCAAGAGAGGTAAATACAACCGATCCTAAATACTATAAGTGGACACAGTGGATATTCTTAAAGCTCTTTGAAAAGGGTCTTGCATATAAGCAGGAGATGCCGATAAACTGGTGTACAGGCTGTAAGGTTGGTTTGTCAAACGAGGAAGTTGTAAACGGTGTTTGTGAGCGTTGCGGCGGCGAAGTTGTACAGAAGAGAAAGAGCCAGTGGATGTTAAAGATCACAGAGTATGCTCAGAGACTTATCGACGACCTTGAAGAGGTAAACTACATCGAAAAGGTAAAGACACAGCAGAGAAACTGGATTGGCCGTTCGGAGGGTGCAGAGGTTGCATTCAAGCTTACAACAGGCGATGAGATGGTTGTCTACACAACCCGTTGCGACACACTTTTCGGTGCGACTTATGTAGTACTCTCACCTGAACATGAGCTTGTTCAGAAGTTGAAGCCTGTTATCAAGAACTGGGATGAGGTAGAAAACTACATCAAGGAAGCAGGCAAGAAGTCGGAATTTGAACGTACCGAGCTTGCAAAGGATAAGACAGGTGCACCGTTGGAGGGTGTATATGCAATCAACCCTGCAAACGGCAAGGAAATTCCTGTATGGATTTCAGACTATGTATTGGTAACATACGGAACAGGTGCAATTATGGCGGTTCCTGCACACGATGAGCGTGACTGGGAATTTGCAAAGAAGTTCAACCTCCCGATTATCGAGGTTGTAGCAGGTGGTGAAAATGTACAGGAAGAAGCATACACAGATGTTTCGGAGGGTACTTTGATAAATTCAGGATTCCTTGACGGATTGAGTGTTAAGGAAGCAATCGCAACTATGATTAACTGGCTCGAGGAAAAGGGACTTGGAAAACGCAAGGTAAACTTCAAGCTCCGTGACTGGGTATTCTCACGTCAGAGATACTGGGGTGAGCCTATTCCGCTTGTATATTGTGAAAAGTGCGGATGGGTTGCAATCCCGGAGAGTGAGCTTCCGCTTGAACTCCCTGAAATCGACACATTCGAGCCGGGCGAAAACGGTGAATCACCACTTGCAAAGGCATACGACTGGATAGACACAACCTGTCCGTGTTGTGGCGGCAAGGCAAAGCGTGAAACCGATACAATGCCACAGTGGGCAGGCTCGAGCTGGTATTTCTTAAGATACATCGATCCACACAACGACGATGCTCTGGCATCAAAAGAAGCACTTGAATACTGGACACCGGTTGATTGGTATAACGGTGGTATGGAGCATACAACACTCCATCTTCTCTATTCAAGATTCTGGCACAAGTTCCTTTATGATATCGGTGTAGTACCTACAAAAGAACCATATCAGAGAAGAACATCTCACGGTATGATTCTCGGCGAAAACAACGAAAAGATGTCAAAATCAAGAGGGAATGTCGTAAATCCGGACGAGGTTGTAGACGAGTTCGGCGCAGACGCATTCAGAACATATGAAATGTTTATAGGCGCATTTGACCAGTCAACACCATGGTCACAGCAGGGCCTCAAGGGTTGTTATAAGTTTATGGAAAGAGTGTGGAATCTCCAGGAGCTTATGACCGATGAGGAAGGCTATTCTGCAGAGCTTGAAAAGAATGTTCACAAGACAATCAAAAAGGTTGGCGAGGACTATGAAAAGATGAAGTTCAATACAGCAATCGCAACCCTGATGAGCCTTGTAAATGACTTCTATAAAGCAGGCAAGATCACAAAGGGCGAGTTCAAGACATTGATTACACTCTTAAACCCTGTAGCACCGCATATGACAGAAGAACTCTGGGAAATGCACGGAGAAGGCGGCTTGCTTTCGATTGCAAAGTGGCCTGAATTCGATCCTGAAAAGACTGTTGACGATGAAATTGAAATCGTTCTTCAGATTAACGGCAAGGTAAGGGATAAGCTGATTGTTCCGGCAGACCTTGACAGAGCAGGACTCGAAGAAGCTGCAAAGCAGTCGGAAAAGTTCAAGGAACTCACCGAAGGCAAGACAGTTTTGAAGGTTATCACAGTTCCGGGTAAACTTGTAAATGTTGTTGTGAAATAATCAGAGGGAATGTAAAAAAGCTCTGGAATGCAAGTAAACTTGCCATCTAAAGATTTTTCGATTTCCTTAAAAAGAATATTGAAAAAGCAGAAGGAGTCTAAAAAGTCAACCGACTTTCAGACTCCTTTTTTGTTTCTTAAATTATTGCAAAACCTGCTTGAAAAAAAGAGGGCGCATTTTATGAAAAATTACTGTAAATTAACTTTTTTTCTAAATAAAAATTGACTTTAAAGGTAAGATGTGGTAGAATAAATTTGCAGAGCAAATTCAATGAATTGCCTGGCGGCATGAATTGAAATCATAGATTTCGTGAATTGAGCACTATGGCTCATGAATTGCACTTCGTGCATTTTAAAAGGCAATTCAATTCATGGAGAAAATGCGAGAAATCATGGCGAAGCCAATTCATGACAATGAAATTGTCAATTCATTAAAAAATGATTGGTATTTGATTTATACGCTGATTTCAAAATTGGTTTGTAGAGGTTTTGAGTGAAAAACCACAGAAATCCGTCGAAAATATTTGACGGAAGAGTAAACGTAACCCGAGGAAAGGGAGGCATCTTTAAATGTATAACATTGGAGATAAGATTGTCTATCCAATGCATGGAGCCGGAGTTATTGAAGCGATAGAGGAAAGGGAAATCCTGGGAGAAATTCATAAATATTATATTGTGCGTATGCCGGTTGCAGGTGAGATGACCTTGATGATTCCGCTTGACAGATGTGATGAAATCGGGGTACGAGGTGTAATATCCAAGGATGAGGCAGCTAAGGTTTTGGAGGCGTTTAAAACGGTCGGTGTCGAGAGTGACTCGAACTGGAACAAACGTCACAGAGAAAACATGGGTAAAATAAAGTCGGGAGACATATACCAGGTGCTCGGAGTTGTTAAAGAGCTTATGTATCGGGATATGATAAAGGGCCTTTCAACAAGCGAAAGAAAAATGCTTAATAACGCAAAGCAGATAGTAGTAAGCGAGCTTGTACTTTCTGCCGTAGCTGATAAGGAAGACATTGAAAGCATAATAACTGACACAGTAGAAGGAATGCTTGTAAAATAAGGGGCGGATTATATTCATTCGCCCCATTTTTCGTGGGGAGAAAATCTATGGTTACAGCTGTAATAGTTGCCGGCGGAAGCGGCAGCCGTATGGGAAGCGACAAGAATAAAGTTTTTTTGCCGCTTTCGGGGAAAACAGTAATAGAACATACGGTGGCGACTTTTCTTTCGGTCGGACAGATTGAAAATATCGTGATTGTAACAAGAGAACAGGATATAGAAGAGTGTAAAAAGCTCTTTTCTGATGACAGAATAACATTTACTGTAGGCGGTAAAACAAGGCAGGAGTCGGTATCAAACGGGCTTGGCGTGGCAACGGGTGAGATTGTTGCAATCCACGATGCAGCAAGGGCTTTGATTGATAAAGATACGATTGAAAAAACCATCGCAGATTGCAAAGAATTTGGTGCAGCGACAGTTGGTGTACCTTGCGTTGATACCCTGAAAAGAAAAGATAAAGACGGCTTCATTGCCGAGACGGTAGACCGCACCGATATCTACCGCATACAGACACCGCAGGTGTTTTATAAAGAGGAAATCAAAAGGGCGCACAGGGATGCGGTGAACGATAAGTTCGATGCGACAGACGACTGTGCACTTTACGAAAAATATATCGGTAGGGTAAAGATATGCGAGGGCAGTGCAAACAATATCAAGATAACCTACCCCGAAGACCTCGCATTTGCCGAGGCGATACTAAAAACAAAAGGAGAATAATCCATGCGAATAGGTCAAGGCTATGATGTGCATAAATTAGTACCCGAGAGGGACCTGATACTCTGCGGAGTAAAGGTGCCGCACGACACGGGGCTTCTGGGTCATTCCGATGCTGACGTGGCACTCCATGCGCTTTGCGATGCACTCCTGGGTGCGGCGGCACTTGGAGATATCGGCAGACATTTCCCCGATACCGATATGAGCATAAAGGGAATTTCGAGTATGCTGATCACCGAAAAGGTGGTAGAGAAGATTGAAGAAAAAGGCTTTTCGGTTGCAAATGTTGACGTTACAATAATCTGTCAGAGACCGAAGCTTATGAACTATATCCCCGAGATGGTTTCAAACCTTGCAAAGGTTTTGAAAATCCCGGCTGATGCGGTAAATGTCAAAGCGACAACCACCGAAAAGCTCGGCTTTGAGGGAAGACAAGAGGGAATTTCCGCTATGGCGGTTGTATTACTGAATGAAAGGGTAGATTGAATTTGAATTATAACGGTAAAAAGGTGCCCGATGTGGTTATCAGAAGATTACCCAGATACTATCGCTATCTTGGTGAGCTTTTGAAGCAGGGTGAAAAGAGAATATCCTCAGGACTCCTGAGTGAAAAAATGAATGTAACAGCCTCGCAAATCCGTCAGGATTTTAATTACTTCGGAGGCTTTGGTCAACAGGGATACGGTTACAATGTGGAGTTTCTCCACAAGGAAATCGGGAACATTCTTGGCCTGAATGATGGCTACAACGCAATCATAGTCGGTGCAGGTCACCTCGGCCACGCACTTGCAAATCACAACACATTTGCAAAAAGAGGTTTCAGAATCCTTGCCCTCTTTGACAGTGACCGTGAAAAAACAGGCGGTATCATCAACGGAATGCCGATCCTTCACACCGATTTTCTCGAAAGCTACATCAAGGATAATGATGTAAAAATTGCAATTCTTGCCGTTCCGAAAGCAGCAACCGCAGAGGTTGCCGACAAGCTTATAGATTGTGGCATAGAGGGTCTCTGTAACTTCTCGTATGTGGAGTTAAAGAGCAAAAAGGTCGCCGTTGAAAATGTTCATTTTACAGACAGTCTGATGACATTGGCATATAAGATCCGTCAAAACTCTGAGGGTGTTGACGGCTAAAAAGTCGTTCTTGCGCGAGTGCTTGTTAGCACTCGCTTTTGTCAAATCAGCCCTTGGAGTATCAGCATACGCCCGGCGGGCCGAATTTTATTTATTAAATTGTAATTGGAACCATATCACAGTTTGTGAAGTATTACAATGTATATTTATAATAAAAAAACACTCAAAAGAGTGTTTTAACAAATTGGTATTGACAAATGTAAAATAATTTGGTATAATAGGCATAGAAAAAGATAGGAAGTCAACAGACGATTGACCCTAAATGATGATTAAAAAGAATTTAACCGCTACATTTGGTCGTGTGGGCGGTTATTTCTTTTTGCCAAAAATTGTATAGCAAAGACCAACGATTCCAACAATCAGGGTCGTAAATACAAACAAACCTTCATATGTAACCATGGCATTCCCCCTTTCCGAGGGAAAAAGAAGCAAAAACCCTCTATGATGATAAAGGGTCAACCGCCTAACGTCTACAAATTGGATAAAACTCAACGTAACTTCCTATCCAAAGAACAGTATACCACACTTGTCGAATGTTGTCAATGTAGAATACGCTATCACACTCGTTAGCGTATTATTTTATTTGCTAAAAGGCTTTTTACCAAGCTGTTTTTTTGAATGCCTTTACAATTTTCGAGTATAATACTCGTCTTTTCGGTTAGAATAAAATCAACAATGATTTTAGGAGGCATGAAAAGTGAAGGATAAAAAGAAGACAAACAACAAAGGGGGCTTCTACATAGCTCTTTGCGGATGTGCCGTTTTGGTGGCGCTTATGAGCTATGTGGGAAATATCATCGGTAACAACCGGAAAGTTCCCGACGATAACGAGGAGATTGTGTTTGAAATCCCGGAGACTGATGAGAGTGAAGAATTGCCTGTTGTAGGTGTTGAAGAGGATGCGGAATATGACTTTGTCATAGTTGAGCCCGAGCCCGAGCCAACACCCGAGCCGGAGGTACAGGAAACAGCGAAAAAGCTGACGGTATCGGAGTTTTTACCGGCTATTCCGGCACCGGGCAAGGTAATTGCAGAGTTTTCGAAAAAAACACCTGTATATTACGAAAAATTAGGTGACTGGAGAAACCATAACGGCATAGACATTGAAGCAGAGGTAGGAGACGATGTTTACATCTGCGAGGACGGGGTTGTAGAGAAAATCTACAAAAACAGTCTTGGTGGGTGTATCCTTGTTGACCACAGAAACGGCTACAAGTCACTCTATGCAAATCTTGGCGAGGTAAACCTTGTCGCAGAGGGTGATGAGCTATTTACCGGAGAGACTATCGGAAGGGTTGGAGAACCGTCTTTGGGAGACCTTTCGAATGTGCCGCATCTGCATTTTGAGCTCTATTATGAGGGCAAGGCAATCGACCCATTTTCGAAGATAAAAATCGACTGATTTTGAGGTATAAAAAAATAATAATATTAAATGTCGGATAAAGCTGAAATTTTTTATAAAGGTTATACAAAAATACTCTTTCGTTATTGACAGTAAGGGCATCGGTATGGTATAATTTTTATATTGAAAAATACGTGTTGTGACTGACGGATAAGCGGATAACCGCAAAGGAGCAACCGTATGTATTTATGCCGACCGTCTGGGCAGACTTACCTGTTTAGGGGTAGGTCTGCCCTTATGTTTTTTTCGGCAGAAAGGATGGCAAAATCATGAAAAAAGTAGCGATTATAATGGGTAGCGATTCAGACCTCCCAATCATCAAGAAAGCGACCGATATGCTGGAAGCTTTGGAGATACCGTTTGAGGTACACGTATATTCTGCACACAGAACACCTGAGGAGGCAAAGTCGTTTTCTCAGTCTGCAAGAGACAACGGATTCGGTGTGATTATTGCAGCTGCCGGGATGGCGGCTCATTTGGCGGGCGCAATTGCAGCCAACACAACACTTCCTGTAATAGGAATACCATGTAAATCATCAAATTTAGACGGCATGGATGCACTTCTGTCTACCGTACAGATGCCAACAGGCATACCTGTAGCAACGGTTGCAATAAACGGAGGAGCTAATGCCGCCTTGTTGTCTGCACAGATTCTTGCAGTTGAGGACAAGGCTCTTGCAAAGAAGCTCGATGAAAAAAGAGCAAATGATGCAAAGGTGGTTCTTGAGAAAGATGCGGCTATTTGCGAAAGCTTTAAAAAATAATCCACGACCTGTCGGGTTGGTTATGTAATTTACGGAAGGAGAGGACAGCTGGCGTATGGGAGGCTTTTTTGGAACTGTAAGCAAACACAACGCAATAAGCGATGTGTTTTTCGGAACAGACTATCATTCACATCTTGGAACAAAGCGTGGAGGTATGGCAGCCTATGATAAGGAAATAGGCTTGCAAAGAGAGATTCACAATATTGAAAATTCACCGTTTCGTACCAAGTTCGAAGATGTTTTTGAGGAAATGACGGGGAATTCGGCTATAGGCTGTATAAGCGACTCGGATCCGCAACCGCTCTTGATTCGTTCAAGAATCGGCAAGTATGCAATTTCGGTTATCGGGCTTATCAACAATGCCGAGGAGCTGATTGAAAAATATCTTTTGCCGACAGGCGGACATTTCGGTGTAATGACGGGCGGCAGAGTGAATTCTGTTGAGCTTGTGGCATCGCTGATAAACCAGAAGGACAATTTTGCTGAAGGAATAAAGTTCGCACAGGATTCTATCAAGGGATCGATAACCATTCTGATTCTTGAAAATGACGGCTCACTGATTGCGGCAAGAGATAAGCTTGGAAGACTGCCGATTCTGGTTGGCAAAAATGATGAAGGATATTGCGTGGCGCTTGAGTCATTTGCATATAAAAAGCTCGGATATGAGGACGAAAGGGAATTAGGTCCGGGTGAAATTGTAAGAATTACTGTCGATGGTATGGAGCAACTCGCCGAGCCGGGTAAAGAGATGAAGATATGCTCCTTCCTTTGGTCATATTACGGATATCCGACCTCAAACTACCAGGGCGTAAACGTTGAGGTTATGAGATGCAAAAACGGCAGAATCATGTACCAGAACGATAAAGAAAACGGAAAAACCGACGAAATCGACTATGTATGCGGAGTGCCTGATTCGGGAACACCGCATGCAATAGGCTATGCAAACGAAAGCGGAATCCCATTTGCAAGACCGTTTATTAAATACACACCTACCTGGCCGAGAAGCTTTACACTTGCGCATCAGGCGGACAGAAACAAAATTGCCAAGATGAAGCAGATACCTGTACACGAGCTTATCGAGGACAAGAACCTGCTCTTCGTGGATGACTCGATTGTAAGAGGAACACAGATTCGTGAGACGGTAGAGTTCTTATACGATAACGGTGCAAAGTCGGTGCATATGCGTTCTGCGTGCCCACCGATTATGTACGGTTGTAAATACTTAAACTTCACAAGAGCGACAGATGATATGGAGCTTTTGGCAAGAAAGGTTATAATGGAGTTAGAAGGCGAAGAGGGATTTAAGTACATTGAGGAATACAGCGATTCCACAACCGAGAGAGGCAAAAACTTAAGAGAGCATATTGCCGAAAAGTTCAATTTTGCATCACTTGAATTCCAGTCGCTTGAGGGAATTATAAAGGCTATAGGATTAGAACCGTGTAAGCTTTGCACATATTGCTGGAACGGAAAAGAGTAAGGGAAAGGAAGAAGAATATGAGTAACCCAAAATCAAAATCAGACAGTTATGCAGCTGCCGGCGTTGATATTACAGCAGGCTACAAGGCAGTTGAATTGATGAAGACACACATAAAAAGAACATTGACAGCAGGAGCTATGTCGGATATCGGCGGTTTCGGCGGACTCTTCGAGCTTGATTTAACAGGCATCCAAAAGCCTGTATTGGTAAGCGGAACAGACGGTGTTGGAACAAAGCTCAAGCTTGCATTTTTGATGGACAAGCACGATACAGTTGGCATCGACTGCGTTGCGATGTGTGTAAACGACATTATCTGTTGCGGTGCAAAGCCGTTGTTGTTCCTTGACTATATCGCAGTAGGCAAGAACTTCCCCGAAAAGGTTGCCGAGATTGTATCGGGTGTTGCAGAAGGCTGTTGCCAGTCAGGCTGTGCCTTGATCGGCGGCGAAACTGCAGAAATGCCGGGCTTCTATCCTGAGGACGAATACGACCTTGCAGGCTTCTCGGTTGGTGTTGTAGATAAGGATAAGGTTTTAGACAACTCAAAGATTGAAGAGGGCGATGTTATAATTGCACTTCCGTCATCGGGCGTTCACTCAAACGGTTTCTCACTCGTAAGAAAGGTATTCGATGTTGAAAACAGCGACATCAAGACACCTCTTGCAGAGCTTGGCGGAAAGTCAATCGGTGAGACACTCTTAACACCTACAAGAATTTACGTAAAGCCTATGCTTGCACTCTTTGAAAAGGTTACAGTAAAGGCTGTTTCGCACATAACAGGCGGCGGTTTTTATGAGAATATTCCGAGAAGTATCCCTGAAGGCTTCGGCGCAAAGATTGACAAGTCGGCAGTTAAGGTACTCCCGATTTTCGAGCTTATCCAGAAGGTTGGAAATATCCCTGAGCGTGATATGTTCAACACCTTCAACATGGGTGTTGGTATGAGCATCGTGGTATCGAAGGCTGATGCTGACCTTGCGCTCGAAACACTAAAGGCAAACGGCGAGGATGCGTATATCATCGGCGAAATCATCAAATCAGAGGAGAGTGTTGTGATATGCTGAAAAAAGCAAGAATAGCTGTTCTTGTTTCGGGTGGCGGCACAAACCTCCAGGCTTTGATTGATGCAGAAAAGAATGGAATCATAAAGCATGGCGAAATCATAACCGTAATCTCAAATGTACCGGGTGCATATGCGCTCGAGCGTGCAAAGCAGAATAACATCGAGGCAATCTGTGTTGAGAAGAAAAAATGCAAATCCCAGCAGGAGTTTGAACACAAGCTCTTTGATGTGATAGACAGCCGCAAGATTGACCTGATTATCCTTGCAGGATTTATGAGTATTTTAAGTGAGGAGTTTACATCAAAGTATGCAAACAGAATCATAAATGTACATCCGTCACTTATACCGTCATTCTGCGGTAAGGGCTACTATGGCTTGAATGTACATATTGCGGCACTCCAGTACGGAGTAAAGGTAACGGGTGCGACGGTACATTTTGTAAACGAAATCCCCGACGGCGGCGAAATCATAATGCAAAAGGCAGTTAAAATTTTAAAGAATGACTCACCGCAGACCCTGCAAAAGCGAGTTATGGAGCAGGCAGAGTGGATAATCCTCCCGAAAGCGGCAGAGGAAGTATCGAAAAAGATTTTAAAGGAGAAAAGATATGAGCATATATAAGATTGATAACATGGGCGAGCTTATCCATGACAACGCATATGTTGGCAGAGGTATAGTGATAGGAAAAACCAAAGACGGTAAAAAGGCGGCAACTGCATACTTCATTATGGGAAGAAGCGAAAACAGCCGTAACAGAATCTTTGTTGAGGCAGGCGATGAGGTTATAATCCACCCATTTGATGCCACAAAGGTTGAGGACCCGTCACTTATTATCTACTCACCAATCAGAGTAATCGGCGATAACTTAATCGTTACAAACGGCGATCAGACCGACACAATCTATGATTTTGTAAAAGACGGAAAGAGCTTTGAAGAGGCTTTGAGAACCCGTGAGTTTGAGCCGGACAAGCCAAACTTCACACCAAGAATCAGCGGTATGATGACTTTCAAAGATGCTGACTTTACATACAAGATGAGTATCTTAAAGAGCGCAGACCCTGAGGGTACAGCTTGTAACCGTTATACATTCGAGTATAATGCTTTAGCAGGTCTTGGACATTTCATCCACACCTATAACCACGACGGCAACCCTATCCCGACATTTACAGGCGAGCCGGAGAGAGTGGAAATCCCTGACAGCATCGACGAGTTTACTACAAATATCTGGGAGAACTTAAACGAAGCAAATAAAATTTCAATCTATGTTCGCTACATTGACCTGGAAACAGGCAAGGTTGAAAACAGAATGATAAATAAAAATAAGTAAGGGAGATATTTTCATGAAAGAATTTGAATTAAAATATGGCTGTAACCCAAATCAGAAGCCATCAAAGATTTATATGCAGGACGGCTCGGAATTGCCAATCGAGATTTTAAACGGCAAGCCGGGATACATAAACTTTTTGGATGCCTTAAACAGCTGGCAGCTTGTTAAAGAGATAAAGGAAAATCTCGGAATGTGTGCGGCAACAAGCTTTAAGCATGTAAGCCCGACATCTGCTGCAGTTGGCATAAAGATGGACGAGAAGCTCAAGAAGGCTTGCTTTGTTGATGATATCGAAGGCCTTGACGAGTCACCTCTCGCAACCGCATACGCAAGAGCAAGAGGAACAGACAGAATGAGCTCGTTCGGTGACTGGATTGCACTTTCTGATGTGTGTGACGTTACAACTGCAAAGCTTATTGCAAGAGAGGTTTCAGACGGCGTTATCGCACCGGGATATGAGCCTGAAGCTCTTGAAATCTTAAAGGGCAAGAGAAAGGGCAGCTACAATATCGTAAAGATTGACGAAAACTATATCCCTGACCCTGTTGAAACAAAGCAGGTTTATGGTATAACATTCTCACAGGGCAGAAACAACTTCAAGATTGATGCTGACCTTTTGAAGGAAATTGTAACCGACAAAAAGGAACTTTCGGAAGATGCAAAGAGAGATTTGATTATTGCACTCATCACTTTGAAGTACACACAGTCAAACTCGGTTTGCTTTGCAAAGGACGGTCAGGCAATCGGCGTAGGTGCAGGTCAGCAGTCAAGAATCCACTGTACACGTCTTGCAGGAAACAAGGCAGATATCTGGCATTTGCGTCAGCACGACAAGGTTTTGAACCTGCCATTTTTGGACAGCGTCAAGCGTCCTGACAGAGATAACGCAATTGACATCTATATCTCGGACGACAGCGAAGATGTTTTAGCAGATGGCGTTTGGCAGACACTCTTCTCGGAAAAGCCTGAAGAGTTCACAAAGGCAGAAAAGAAGGCATATCTTGCAAGCATCAAGGGTGTTTCACTCGGCAGTGATGCTTTCTTCCCATTCGGCGACAACATCGAGCGTGCTGCAAAGAGCGGTGTTTCATACATTGCAGAGCCGGGCGGTTCTATCCGTGACGATAATGTTATCGAGGCTTGTAACAAGCACGGTATGGTTATGGCATTTACAGGAATGAGATTGTTCCATCACTAATATTTAAGCTCTAAATCAGAGAAAGGATAGAGAACGAATGAAGATAATGGTAGTTGGCGGCGGCGGCAGAGAGCATGCAATCATAAAAGCACTCAAGAAAAGCCCGAAAGCCGAGAAAATATATGCCCTGCCGGGAAATGGCGGTGTGGCAGAGGATGCAGAATGCGTTGACATCGGTGCAAAGGACATAGAAAAAATCACCGCATTTGCAAAGGAAAATAAAATCGACTTTGCCGTAGTTGCACCTGATGACCCATTGGTACTCGGTGCGGTTGACAGCTTGAACGAGGCAGGAATCCCTTGCTTTGGTCCGAAAAAGTGTGCGGCAATCATTGAGGGAAGTAAGGTTTTTTCTAAAAACCTTATGAAAAAGTATAATATCCCGACAGCAGAATATGAGGTGTTTGAGGATGCTGCAAAAGCCCTTGAATATCTCGAGACTGCACCAATTCCGACTGTTATCAAGGCGGACGGGCTTGCACTCGGTAAGGGTGTTATAATTGCAACTACCCGTGACGAGGCAAAGGCTGCCGTAAAGGAAATAATGGAGGATAAGGTTTTCGGCGAAAGCGGAAGCAAGATTGTTATCGAGGAGTTTTTGGAAGGCCCCGAGGTTTCAGTTCTGAGCTTTACCGACGGAAAAACTGTTGTGCCGATGATTTCGTCAATGGACCACAAGCGTGCAGGTGACGGCGATACAGGTTTAAACACAGGCGGTATGGGAACTGTTGCACCGAACCCTTACTATACAAAGGACATTGAAAAAATTTGTATGGAAAAGATTTTCCTGCCGACAATCGAGGCTATGAACAAAGAAGGCAGAAGTTTTTCGGGTTGCCTCTATTTCGGACTTATGATTACAAAGGACGGCCCGAAGGTAATCGAGTATAACTGCCGTTTCGGTGACCCTGAAACACAGGTTGTTCTTCCGCTTTTGGAAAGTGACCTTTTGGAGATTATGATAGCAGTTTCAGAGGGAAGACTTGCGGACTGCGAAGTGAAGTTCTCGGACAATTCGGCGTGCTGTGTTGTTATGGCATCAAACGGATATCCGAAGAAGTACGAAACAGGTTTCGAAATCACATTGCCTGATGAGCGAGATACAATCTATGTTGCAGGTGCAAAGCTATCCGACGGAAAACTCCTGACAGCGGGTGGCAGAGTCCTGGGCGTAACCGAGATTGCACCGACACTTTCAGAGGCAGTCAAAAAGGCATACAAAAAGGTTGAGACTGTGCATTTTGAAAATGCATATTCAAGAAAAGATATTGGAAAAAGAGCGTTGGAGGTGCTTTGATGGTTTACAGAGTTTATGTGGAAAAAAAGCCGCAGTTTGCTCATGAGGCAACGGCTCTTGAAAATGACATTATAAAGATTTTACAGATAAAAGGCTTAAAGAGTTTGCGTGTAATAAACCGCTACGATGTTGAAAACATCGAAAAGGATTTGTTTGACTATGCAAAGAACACAGTCTTTTCAGAACCGCAGGTTGATAATGTTCAGGACAAAATCGACCTTGCCTCGGGCGTAGTGTTCGGCGTTGAATTTTTGCCGGGACAGTTTGACCAGAGAGCAAACTCGGCGGCAGAATGTATTCAGATTATATCAAAGGGCGACAGACCGACAGTCAAGACGGCAAAAATCTATATTTTAGAGGGCGAGCTTTCTGATGCCGATGTTGCCGAAATAAAGAAGTATGTTATAAATCCGGTTGAGGCAAGAGAAGCAAGCCTTGAGGAGTTCAAGACTCTAAAGACCGACTATGAAATCCCGACAACTGTAAAGACTTTGGACGGATTCTGCAAGCTTGACGAGGAAGGATTAAAGGATTTCATCAACAAGCAGGGACTTGCGATGGACCTTGACGACATCAAGTTCTGTCAGGAATATTTCTTATCGGAAAAGCGTGACCCGACAATTACCGAAATCAAGATGATTGATACATACTGGTCGGACCACTGCCGTCATACAACATTCCTGACAACAATCGATTCTGTTAAGTTTGAGGACAAGCTTTTGCAGGATACATATGATGAGTATGTAAAAACAAGAAAAGAGTTAAACAGAACAAAGCCTGTAAACCTGATGGATATTGCGACTTTGGCAGTTAAGCACCTGAGAAAGAACGGAAAGCTTGATAAGCTCGACGAATCGGAAGAAATCAATGCTTGTACCGTAAAGATTGATGTTGAAGTGGCAGGAAAGACAGAAAAATGGCTTTTGCTCTTCAAGAACGAAACACACAACCACCCTACAGAAATCGAACCGTTCGGCGGTGCTGCAACCTGTATCGGTGGTGCTATCCGTGACCCATTATCGGGCAGAAGCTATGTATATGCCGCAATGCGTGTAACAGGTGCTGCAAACCCATTAAAGCCGGTTTCGGAGACAATGGCAGGAAAATTGCCACAGAGAAAGCTTGTAACAACAGCTGCAAATGGCTACAGCTCATATGGTAACCAGATCGGTTTGGCAACAGGTCAGGTAGACGAAATCTACCACGACGGTTATGTTGCAAAGCGTATGGAAATAGGTGCGGTTATTGCTGCAGCACCTGAAGAAAATGTACGCCGTGAACGCCCTGAGGACGGGGATATTGTAATCCTTTTGGGTGGAAGAACAGGTCGTGACGGATGCGGCGGTGCAACAGGTTCATCAAAGTCACATAACCTTCAGTCGCTCGAAAACTGCGGTGCTGAAGTACAGAAGGGTAATGCGCCTGAAGAAAGAAAGCTCCAGAGACTTTTCAGAAATCCTGAAGCGTCAAAGCTTATCAAGAGATGTAACGACTTTGGTGCAGGCGGTGTATCTGTTGCAATCGGCGAGCTTGCTGACGGTATCGAAATTAACTTGAATGCTGTTCCGAAGAAGTATGACGGACTCGACGGCACCGAGCTTGCAATAAGTGAATCACAGGAAAGAATGGCAGTTGTAGTTGAGGCAAAGGATGTTGAGAGATTCTCGGCTATTGCTGAGGCGGAAAACCTTGAGGCTACAGTTGTTGCAACAGTTAAGGCACATCCGTATCTTGTTATGAACTGGAACGGACAGAATATTGTAAACATTTCACGTGAGTTCTTAAACTCAAACGGTGCACAGAAGCATATAGATATCGAATGTGCAAAGGCAAAGGATTATGATAAGGAAATCGGCACATCGTTTGCTGATGAGTATAAAAAGCTTGCAGGCGACCTCAACGTCTGCTCAAAGCGTGGACTTTCCGAGAGATTTGACTCTACAATCGGTGCAGGCACAGTTCTGATGCCGTTTGGCGGAAAATACCAGAGAACACCTATTCAGGCAATGGTAAACAAGGTTTCGGTTGAGAATGCTCACACCAACACCTGTTCGGTAATGTCATGGGGCTATAACCCGTTCATAACCGAAAAGAGCCCATACCACGGTGCATATCTTGCGGTTATTGAGTCTGTATCAAAGCTCATTGCAGCGGGTGCGAAGTTTGAAGAAGTGTACCTTACATTCCAGGAATACTTCGAAAAGCCAATGAAGGATTCAAAGCGTTGGGGTAAGCCTCTTGCTGCACTCCTCGGTGCATTCAAGGCACAGATGGAGCTTGAAATCGGCTCAATCGGCGGCAAGGACTCAATGAGCGGAAGCTTTGAAGATATTGATGTTCCGCCGACACTCGTTTCATTTGCTGTAACCACCGAAAAGGTTGAAAATATCGTAACACCTGAATTTAAAGCAGCAGGAAACAAGGTTGTAATGATTTCGCCTGAATATGACGAAAACAACCTGCCAAAGACCGAATCATTGCTTGCGGTTTATGATACCGTTGCAAAGCTTGTTCGTGATAAAAAGGCAGTATCTCTCTACACTCCGACCTACGGCGGTGTTGCAGAGGCAATCCTTAAAATGAGCATGGGTAACGAAATCGGCTTCGAGTTCGATAGCGATGTAACCATGGCTGACATCTTCGGCTATAACTACGGCTCATTCATAATCGAGCTTTCGGGCGATGCTGAAATTGGCAAGGTTATCGGTAAGACAACGGCTAAGGCTGAAATTTCATATAAGGGCGATGTTCTCACATTCGCAGAAATTTTCGGAATTTATGAGGATAAGCTTGAGGAAATCTACCCTGTAGGTGCAAAGGAATCGGGCAAGGCAGAAAATGTAAGCTTTGATGCGAAAAAGGTTTGTGCGCCTGCAATCAAGGTTGCAAAGCCGAAGGTTTTGATTCCTGTATTCCCGGGCACAAACTGCGAGTATGACACCAAAAAGGCATTCGCAGATGCCGGTGCTGATGCTGAAATATTTGTTATCAACAATATGACAGCAAAGGGTATCGCAAACTCGGTTGAAGTGTTCAGCAAGAAGATTAAGGATTCACAGATAATCTTTATCCCTGGCGGTTTCTCGGGCGGTGACGAGCCTGACGGTTCGGGTAAGTTCATCACAGCTTTCTTCAGAAACGCGGAGGTAAAGGATGCTGTAACAGAGCTTTTAGAAAAGCGTGACGGCTTGATGGGCGGTATCTGTAACGGATTCCAGGCACTTA
>JAZPZI010000028.1:0-50773 GCA_045544615.1 Clostridia bacterium | reverse complement strand
TCAACTCCTTGGCTCACAGAACGACATGGCTACGATCCGACTTTGACGGACGATACACCGAATTCTACGATTTCAACGCCTCGTCTGTCTCTCCACTTGGAAGAAAGAAGCTCGTTGAGTTCGTCTGCAAGCTGCATTGTGTATGCAGGAATAGCCGCATAGTAGATGTTGTTCTGCGAAATCTTGAACATTGCAGGCTGAAGAGCTGATAACAGTTCAGATTTCAACTGACTGTCAATTTCGTCACGGGTAAAGCTGTCTGCTACATTTGTGCAAACATTGGTGTAGAATAAAAGCGGATTTGTGATTCTGTAAGAATACTCACCGTGACAGCGGATTGAAACATCAATCGGGAATCCGATAGCTTCATCCATAATTCTGAAAGGAATAGGAGCAGGTGTACCGTACTTGTTTCCCATAATTTCCTTTGTGTTGAAAAAGTAAACTCTCTGATTCTTTGCAGGCTCACCGCCGAAAGCAAAACGCTTGCCGATTTCCGAAAAACTCTTTTTGATGTTCTCACCAAGGTTTCCGTAGAAAATACTCGGCTCTGTGCCTGTGTCATATACAAATTCGCCCGGTTCAGCGCAGATTTCAACTACCTTGCCGCTTTCAACGATAATCATACACTGACCGTCATTTACATTGATAATTGAACCGTTTGAAATAACGTCATCGGTTCCTTTCTTGTTGGAAGAGCGTCCTCCAACTCTTTTTTCGCCCTTCTGAACAAGGACGTCTGCATCTAAGCTGTCGCAATAGAAATAATCACGCCACTGGTCAGCCAAAACGCCGCCCATAGCTCCAATTCCTGCTTTTAATAATCCCATAATTTATTCTCCTTCCTGAACATATAAATTTTCATCCATTACCGAATAGTCAGTTATATCATGCACATCGGCGTTAGTTAAAAGTCTTCCCTCTCCACTCATCTGCGGCGAGAACTTGTGTGCTCCATAGCCATCCTCTGTGCTGATTTCAATATTGGAATGTAAATCCGATATATTGCATTTTACAGTAAATGCCTCACCGTTATGTATAGTGTGAACTTCGCCTGTATCAAGATTTGTTATATTAACATCTTCTTTATATCTTGGCACAATCAGATACCATTCATCACCATTATACTCTATATGACCAACTTGTTCAATAGCAAAATCTCCAAGTGACTCAAAAATTCCCTCTACATATGTATGTCTTGCTTCCATTCTGTCGCCATAACCCAAAAATGTTGCCGCAAAATATGGCTGACCCTCATATGAGTCAAAGTCAAGAACATTTGCATATATGTTTCTGTAATCCGAGTCCTTATACTCCATACCCGGGCCGTCGTCTACCTGCGGCTTTGCCGGTGCGCATCCAAACATTGATGCAAGAAATGTGATTACAGCTGTTATTTTTATTATTCTTTTCATAGAATCACCCCGCATAAAAAAGTTCTTCAAAGCATTCGTCTTCAGGCATACCATTAACCGTTCTCGGCCATTCCGATGTGCCGATAGAAAGCCTTACAATATCTCCATCTTCAGTTTTTAAATCCACAAAAGTTTTTCCGTCTGTCTGGTACGGCAAAAGCGAAGTCCCGGAAGGAATTTCGGTTTTTTCCATATCAGGCAAAATTTCTGCCTCAAGCGGAATCGAGGTTTTTACATCATGCCCGTAGTTAAATGTATAGGCATCATCTGTCATTTCCGGTTTCCCGTCTGTCCGGCTTAGTCTATAGTTTGCTGTAGCCCCACGGGTACCTAATATTTCAAATCTTGTTTCAAGCTTGAATGATTCAGGATTGTTAAACACCTGTCTGTACACCGTTCCTGTTTCATATCCCTCTTCTATATACTCATAGTCAATTTCGGTGCCATAGAGTTCCTGAATTATCTTTGGATTTTTGCCATTTATATCCCATGTGCAGAACATATGGTAATCATTATCCGAGACCGAATCTGAATATATGTAATTATTACCCCCAATATGCGCCAGGTAAACATCAAAATCATATGCGTAGTTTTTCTCATCGGTGTGTGATTTTCCGTTGACTGTAACCGAAAGCATATAATATGATCCGTATTGGTCGGGAACCATATCTATACAAATCAAATCTTTCTCATCGTCGTCTTTTACCAGGTCAAATTCACAGTCAAGCCCGACCGGAAGCGGAATTACATAGTTTTCAGGAGTTTTCAGATACTCTTTATTGAACATATCGGGAAATTCATCAAACCAGATTTTTGCAGATAATGTTCCAACCGCATATGATGCAATCTCGTATGGGCTGAACCAGAAAGTTATGCCCTGATAATCCACGGTCCAGGTAAATTCTTCTGCCTTGTATTTGCTGAAGGTATCCTTCAAATCATAAAAAGTCACATCAGCGTATTTTTCGGTTATCTTCTTTTCCAGAATATAAGGCAGGTCATTTGTGTCTTCTAAAACATCTGTAAGCCGTACTGTTTCACCCGTATCTGTATTATAGTTTCTTCCCATCACAAAAAAATTCGGGTGTACTCCACCGGTGTATTGATAAACGCTTTCAAGAAAGCTCACAATACGGTTATCTGCTCTTTGCATATAAACATCAGCTTCTGCCTGGCAATATGCAGGATTATACATATCGCCTTCCATTTCTTCGGCAAATGGCTCAAATTCATACATCAGCGCCTTTGCCTCGGTAAGACTCTCTTCGTTATACTTATCAAATGCTTTCGAGAGGGCGGGGTATATTTTGCTGTCTTCTTCGGTAAGCTTAAGCTTTTTCCATTTTACACTCGTGATAACGTTATTCTCGTGCCACTCTTCAATATCGCCATTACCAATCATCACATTGACAAGCGAGCAACCCTTCTCCGAGCCCGGGTTTTTTAATGGATTTCCTGTGAACAGATTAAAGCATCCCGAAAGAGTTCCGACCACACAAACGATCATAATGATACAAAATATTTTTTTATTTTTCATAGCCTTGCTCCTTTCAAAAGTACTTAAGTGCAAAGTTTTTTCTTCTCAAAGCCCTTCAATATAATGTTGAAGGGCTTTGAGAAGAAGGGAGCGAAAGGCTCCCTTCGATCGCTTACAAATTATCTTTCAAGACGGAAAATTTGGTTGAATAAGCCTTTTATGTAGTCATCAGAGAGGTCTTCTTCAAATGATCCGATTTTGAGTCCCATAAGGCCACTGTCATCTGCACCCTTATATTCAAAGCCTACAAAGCATTCTTTATATTCCTCTTCATCATCAACCTCTTTATAGGTGTATCTGATGAGTTTTACAGGCTTTCCTTCATAATCAATACCAAGGTCGGTTAATTCCTGTTCATAAGATACATAATCATCAGATGCTGCACCATCAAAATAATACTCTACAAATGGCTCGTTGCTGCTGATGCCTTCAAAATGCTTGTATCCCATAATTTCTGCATCCCATGAAAAATCGTCAGCTGTGAGTATTACAATGTCACCTGCATCCTCAGCGTCCTCCGCATCAACCATAAAAGATCCGCCTTCAGGCTTATAGAGAGTAATAGGCACCTCGTCATCTCCGTATGTCATATTGATTTTCTCAACTACCTCTTCTTCCCAGCCATCAGTGCTGTCAGGGCCTGCCTCGATATCATCCTTGTTACATCCTGTCATTGCAAAAACAAGCATTCCTGCAAATAATAAAGCTAATATTTTTTTCATTTCAATCTGTCTCCTTTAATTATTTTTCTTCTTCCTCAGGGTATGCAACTACACCACGATATTCAAAGGAATCAATAATTTTCTTAATATCCTTATCTTCGTACTGAGCTTTTCCCTCAGGAGTATCATCCATGCTATAATCAATAGTTTCCGTATCAATTACAATGTATCTGTCTGTTGTTTCCGAAACCTCTTCTAAATGCACATAAATACAGTAACCGCCAAAGGCTTCATAAGCATAGCAATCATAACCATTAAGTTTAAACTCTTCATATGTATCTTCATTCTCTTTTGCATATTCTTTGTTTGCATCAAAGGTTGTATCTTCAAAGATTGCAGGGCCTATTGTTATATTTTTTGACTCGTATTTCATATCAATCCAGTTCGGATATTCTTCGTCACCCTCTAAAGTAATATTTGCACCTTCAGGATAGTAGAAGTCAACTGCAAGTCTTACATCATCCCCATCATAGGTTTCAGCATAAAGGGTATACTTTGCACCTTTTGAGCCACCGCACGCTACAAGCGATAAAACCAATGTAATTGCTAAAATAACAGATAATAGTTTCTTCATATATAAAACCTCCTGTAAATCAGTTAATCTTTGCTTCTGCCGCATCTGCCGCTCTTGTGTACTCTGCCAATCCGCCGGTCTGGGCATCGTCAATGGCATTCATATTTTCCTGAATTTCGGCTTTCTTTTCGTCGGTTATTTCGCCGCCTGATTTTGCAACCTTAACAGCATCAAATGCAGTTTTGGTAAAAGCAACTGCAGCCTTTAAGTCACGCTTTTCCTGTTTTGACATACCAAAGCTGAACAAAGCTTTACTTTCTACACCAAAGATGTAATCAAAGTGATGAATTACATTATCTGCATATTTAAGATAGTTCTCTTTTTCCCTGTCGTTCGTTGCAAAGCACACCTTGATCTCTTCTATAATGTACGGATGAGCACGAAGTCCCTTTCTCATCTTTGAGGTGTCGTCCATACCGCCTACAAGCTTAATCTTGATACCGCCTTCCTTGAAAACTTTTGGTTTTCCCGGCTCGGTTGCATCAGCCTCTTCGTAATATGGTTCATAGCTTGCTACCTGGTCGTAACGGAAAAGCTCTGTCGGATATCTATCCTTGCTGTCTCTCGAACCGTCCATAATGCGGAACATTCCAAAATCATCAAAGAACTCAATGCCCTGTCTTTGTGTTGCAGATGGATAACTCTCGTGTTTTTTGATGTTTGGCAGAATTACTTCCTTGTAGATTCTGTCTAAGCGTTTCATATACTCCATATGACCCTCAAGCTCAGGCTTTGTAAATCTGCTTTTTCTGATGAAGTTTGAACACATATCGTCGCATTTCGAGCAGATGTACTCATCACCCTTGATTTTTGTACGGCTCATCATACCGCACTCGCCTCCGCAAAAAGCACAGGTCTTTTTGCCGAAAATGTTTTTGAAAAAATCTCCAATTCCCATAAATTTTTCCTCCTTGTTTTTTTATATTAATTTTAAATTAATACCGACTATTATTTACTCAAAAGCTTCCGCCACGTCCGCCGTGAGTTCTTCCCGATGACGAGGTATGAGTTCCCGAACTCGACTTTGGTCTTTCGGTTTTTGTTATGGTTGAGTAGAGGAACAGGTCTCTTGAAACCTGAATATTCATACTTCCGGGCTTGATATAGTTTGCCGCATAATTGTTTTTTACTGCTGTTTTCATTTTGTTGAGCTTTTTGGTCATCAAAACGAACGCCACCAACAACGGCAATAAAAGTGCAGCTGCTATAACCCCTATCAGGTATTTTGTACTGTAGTGTTTTTCATTATATGGCTTCCCGGTCTTTGCCATCTCGAGAAGCTCTTCCGATGTTTCTATATATGCCTCGAATGCCCCGTAGTAATCATTATCCTGCAGATACGGGAGCACCTTGCTTTCTAAGTATACAAGTCCATTTGCATTGAAATACTTTAACCCCTTACCGTGTGTTGTAAAGTGATATTCACGTGTGCCCGAGCAGATATAAAGCATAATACCGTCATCATTCTCGCCTGCGCCGTAGCCGTTATAATCGTAAATATCATCCGCGCTTGCCTCTGCCGTTCCCGAGATCGTATCGGATTCTGTATAAATTGCCACCTCAAAATTATATTTTTCTCTGACATTGTCCAGTTCTTCAGAAAGCTCTGCAAGCTCTGACTGCATCAGATACCCTGCCTCATCAACTATTGACGGATTTTCAAAGGCTCTGCATACAGGTGATACACAAAGAATTGACACCAGAAAAACAATCAAACACGAAATCATTTTCTTCATACCATATCACCTCCTCAATTCAACAAAAGCCAGGCCAAAACGGCAGCGATAACATAAGATATACCGGCAACCTTCCAGAAATACTTCCATTTCTTGCTCTTGTCAACCGGATATTCGCCTACAACCTTTCCGGTCTGACCGTTTATAGCAAACTTATACATCTTATCCAGATATTTGATGTTAAGCATCCATACCGGAAGGAGAGAATATCTTATCTTACCGTTCGAAAAACCCACTCTTGAGCTTTCAGGAATGACCAGCGTGTAGCGATTTGTCGTATCATTAAAGGCTTCAATCGTAGAATTTTTAACTCGCTCGTTTGCTCTGTCAATACTTTCTTCAGCCGACACATCATACTTATCGGCCAGGTATCCCGAAAGATATGCACCTGAAAACTCTACCGCATCATCGTAATTGAATGGTTCTACTGCTTCCATATAGGCATCGTCTGCCTTTTTAGAACCGTCGACAGGGATATTGGCAAATCCAATGCTGCCACTTCTGAAAAGCCTGTAGTGGTCTGTTTTTGTGTAATTATAGTTCGAATCAGACCACGCCGTTACCCTCTGGGCATTATAAGAAACCGCAGCATCACAGTCACAGTCAAACATCCAGAACGGAACATACACACCTGCCATCTCTTCGATTTTCTTTTTGTTTTTGAATTCATCCGGCAAAAATGGTGCGTTTTTGAAGTCCGCTTCAAAAGCCTCCATCGCCGCTTTTTTATTCAATTTAAAAGGAATTATGTAATCAGGTCGAAGCGTTCCCTCAAACTGTCCTTTGACAATGGTGGAATTGCCGCAATATGGGCAAACGGTCGAACCAAGAGTATCATCACCCGAAATTTCCGCACCGCACGATGGGCAGGAATAATTCGAAAGTGTTACCTCATTGGTATCTTCATAGCTTCTTGGTGTATAGTTTTCCCAATCGTACTTTGATTCCCCACCCGATGCATTAGCACTCTCTGCCATCTGCTCAATCGTTTCAAGTGGGAATGTATTGTCGCATGATTCGCAGATAAGATTCTGAGTTGCCGCATCAAACACAAGCGGAGCCGTACAACATGGACATTTATAGTTTTGAATTGTATCCATAAAGGTCTACCTCCTTTTTTATTCTTTCAGCATTTTTTGAGAATACCCTATATTCTCTATCTTTACAATCGACAACGGTTAAATAGGTTTGAATCGGATTTCTCCAAACGCCATTGACTGTCTTGATTGAATATGATATAATATTTAAAATAGCTTTAGCTATTTTAAATATTAACTCTAATCAGTTCATACCCACATTTTAATATATTTAAGCAAAAAAATCACCACACTTTTCTAAATTTTAGTGTGGGAAATGTAATTTTTTTCAAAAAAGTGTGGGATTTGGTGTGGTTTGATAAAAATTTATCATAAAAAACAAAGGAGCAGCGTTATGAAACACAAATCATTATTGCTGACAATTTTATATATATTCTGTCTACCCCTGCTTTGCGGATGTACCGCAATAGGCGACAAGACTGCAAGTATGTCCATAGTCTATTTCACGACATCAGTTCTTTCTTTACTTATGCTGGTAGGATATTTTCTATCAATCAAAAAGAAGGATTTATGGTTTATTGTACTTTTTGTTTCAGTTTTTGTTGTAAATGTCGGTTACTACTCCCTTTCGGTGTCCGACACATTAAACGGTGCACTATGGTCAAACAGACTTTCTTATCTCGGTTCGGTATTTTTACCGCTTTCAATGATAATGATAATCCTGAATGTATCAAAACTGAACCACAAAAAATGGTTACCGTGGTTACTGCTCAGCATTTCAGCAATCGTATTCCTGATCGCTGCAAGCCCCGGATATCTTACCATCTATTATAAATCGGTGACGCTTGAAACCATAGGCGGGGTATCGGGTCTGAACAAAGAATACGGCCCGTGGCACTGCATTTATCTGTTTTATCTGCTTGGATATTTCGGGGTTATGGTCACTACAATTATTCACGCCATTACAAAAAAGAAGATAGAATCTACCGCCCACGCAATCATTTTAATAGTTTCTGTTTTGGTAAATATTTGCGTATGGCTTTTAGAACAGCTCGTTAAAATTGACTTTGAATTTTTGTCTGTATCTTACATAATAACAGAACTGTTTTTAATCAGCGTATATCTTATGATACAGCACCAGGAAGTACTTATTGCATCCCTTCAGGCAAGATCTGTAACGCCTCCTGATACATCAGCAAAATCAATCAACAAAGAGTCTCCGGAATTTGCAGAACACTGTAAATTCATCGTAGAACAGCTTCCGCACCTGACAACAACAGAACGGGCAATATATAACTGCTATCTTGCAGGAATGTCTACAAAGGAAGTTTTAAAGGAAATGTCCATTGCCGAGAACACCCTGAAATTCCATAACAAAAACATCTACAGCAAGCTTGGTGTATCGTCACGAAAACAGTTGTTAGAGTATGCAAAAGCAATAGAAAGCAATTTTGTAAAAGAAAAATAAAAAATACATAAAAAAGCCAAACCTTTCGGTTTGGCTTTTTTATTTAACAAACTGTTTTATAAACTTTTTCTTTACTATAATATATGCAACTGTATATGCCATACCCGTTGCAATCCAGGAAATCGGATATGCCATAAAGAGCACATCAGGTGTTAAAAACAGCGGGAATACCAAAGTCTGCCAGGTTATTCTGAAACAACATACCCCGACAATGCTCATCAGCATTGACATAAATGTCTTTCCCATTCCTCTTAAAACTCCGCCCGGGATTTCCATAAACCCTACAAGAAAATATGTAAGAATCGTCCAGCGGAATTTGGTTACGGCATATTTTATAATTTCGGCTTTTAGTGCAGGCTCTTCACTTGATGTAAAGATATCAACAAGCTGATATTTCAAAAGATAAGAAAGAGTCGAAAGCACAAGTCCAACCGTAATCGCAAGTCCCCAGCCGGTAAAGAGGATTTTATTTATTTTCTCCGGTTTTTTCGCACCAATATTCTGGCTTACAAACGGAACAACTGCAACAGTTATCGAATTTAAAGCCGCATAAAGTAAGCCTTCAACCTGCAGGGCAACAGAGTTTCCGGTTGCCGCCGCCGCACCAAAGTAGTTTACGCCCGATATATTTATTGTATTTGAAAAACTGAAAATTGTACCCTGTAACCCTGACGGCAATCCAATTTTAATAGTATCAACACAGATTTTTTTATCAAACGAAATTTCCTTTAATCTAAAGCCTATTTCACTCTTTGCAAGAATAATCAGCACCAAAACCACAGAAAATGCCTGAGATATAACCGTAGCAATTGCAACTCCTGCAACACCCATACCCATATATCTTACAAATACAATGTTCAGAATAACATTCAATGCACCCATAGAAACCGAACAGTACATCGGATTTTTCGAATCGCCTATTCCCCTCAATGCCGAAGACAGGAAATTATACATCGACATAAAAGGAATTCCCAGAAAGTATATCTTCATATATAGAATTGCCATATCTATAATATCAGCATCAAGCTTTAGCATCCGTGCAACAGGGCCTGCCAGAAACAGTCCGGCAATCATTGCTGCAATTCCGCTTACAATTGATATTATAAATCCGGTATAGGTGGCTTTTTTTACTTTTTCTGTATTGCCCGCACCGTAATACCTTGCAACCAGGACATTAGTACCAAGTGCTATCCCGATAAATAATCCTATTATCATATTTATGGTAGATGTAGACGAGCCGACGGCACCAAGTGCAAGTGCGCTGTCATATCTTCCCACAATAAAAGCATCGGCTGAGCTATAGAGTGTTTGCAAAACACCCGTCATAAGAACAGGAAACGCAAACAGAATCATATTTGAGAGAAGCTTTCCGTTTATCATATCCACATTTTTCTTCATGTCGGCACCTTCTTTTTTCAAAAAAGCTAGATTTCAAGGCTACTATACTCTATTTGGGCGGCAAAGTCAACCCCTTTTTTGAAGTTTTTTTCATATTTCTTGACTTTATTTATTCAATAATTTATAATATTAAAAAAAGGATAAATTTTACCATGAAAGGGTATGTTTTATATGTCTTTTTCCAAGATTAACAGCATGGGGCTGATGGGGCTTGACGGTTATCTCGTCGAGGTGCAGACAGACATCTCAAACGGGATGCCCGCATACGAAATTGTTGGTCTTCCGGATGCTGCAGTTCGTGAGGCAAAAGAGCGTGTACGCTCTGCAATAAAGAATATCGGTGCAACATTTCCGTCAAAAAAGATTGTAATAAACTTAGCACCTGCAAACCTCAAAAAAGAAGGTGTTTTATATGACCTCCCGATTGCGGTGGCACTTTTGGAGGCAACCGAACAACTTACAGTTGAAAATTCCGGGAAAACAGTATTTTTAGGCGAGCTTTCATTAGACGGGATCCTAAGCCCGGTATCGGGCGTTCTCCCTATGACGATTGCAGCATATCAAAAGGGTATTGAGCATATTTTCGTCCCCGAGCAGAATGCAAAAGAAGCGGCAGTCATTGACGGGATAAAGGTATATGCGGTCAAAACACTAAAGGATATACTCGACCACTTCTCGGGCGAAAAGGTTATAAGCCCGACCGTCACCGACACAAGCGAGCTTTTCTCGGTTGCCGCCGAATCAATGCTTGATTTTTGTGACGTTAAGGGACAGGAAAATGTAAAAAGGGCATTAAAAATCGCAGCTGCCGGAAACCACAACGTTTTAATGATTGGTTCACCGGGGACAGGTAAAACAATGCTTGCCCAGAGAATCGGAACAATACTTCCCGACCTTTCCTTTGACGAAGCACTCGAGATTTCCAAAATACATTCAATAGCCGGGATTTTACCCGAAAATTCTCCGCTCATCGCAACAAGACCGTTTAGGAGCCCGCATCATACCGTTTCTGCAATCGGGCTTTCGGGCGGTGGTTCATTCCCACGCCCAGGTGAGTTATCACTTGCACATAACGGCGTGCTATTTTTAGACGAGCTCCCTGAATTTAAGCGTGATGTTTTGGAAGTTATGCGACAGCCTCTCGAGGACGGCTCGGTTACAATCTCAAGAGTAAATGCGACACTTACATATCCGTGCAACATCATGCTTGTAGCATCAATGAACCCTTGTAAATGCGGATATTTCGGCGATGCCTCAAGAAAATGCACCTGTACACCTGCCGATGTCAACCGTTACAGAAGCAGAATATCGGGTCCGCTTTTGGATAGAATTGATATTCAGGTTGAGGTTGCATCTGTTGACTACGACAAGCTCAGTTCTGCCGAAAAAGGCGAAACAAGTGCCGAAATCAAGGAACAGATTAACCATGCACGAAAAATTCAGCTCGAGCGCTACAAGGAATATAACATCTACTCCAATTCACAGCTAACACCGTCTTTGATGGAAAAATTCTGTGCACTCAGAGCAGATGAGAGCGCAATATTAAAACGAGCATTTGACAATCTCGGGCTCAGTGCCCGTGCTCATTCACGAATTTTAAAGGTTGCCCGCACCATAGCCGATATGGAGGGTGCAGAAAATATCTCGACCGCACATATATTAGAGGCAATCCAGTACAGGAGTCTCGACCGCAAGTATTTTTGATTAAAAAGAGGCTGTTTAAAAGTCAACTGACTTTTAAACAGCCTCTACTTTTTGAAGGGATAAGAAAAAAGCTTTGGAATTAACAAACTGAGCCAAAGCTTCAGCTTTGGGTTACCCGAAGCCGTACAGAGGTACGACGAGAGGCGAAGTTTGTTGATAGCAAGAAAAGTTCAAACCTTTTCTTGCGTTCCGGATGTTTTTAATATCCCTTTTTATTTTTTAAGTCCAAGTATCTCCACCGATTCATCACGCATCTTGTATTTTAAGATTTTACCCGCCGCATTCATTGGAAATTCATCGACAAACAGGAAGTATCTCGGAACTTTGTGTCTTGCAATAGATGCATTACCAAATTCCTTCATTTCATTCTCGTCTGCCTGCTCACCCTTGTGAAGAATTACCCATGCACAGCATTCTTCGCCGTATCTCTCATCGGGCACGCCCACAACCTGAACGTCACGAACCTTCGGGTTAGTAAGATAGAATTCCTCAATTTCTCGTGGATAGAGGTTTTCACCGCCTCGGATAATCATATCCTTCAAACGGCCTGTTACCTTATAGTATCCGTCAGGTGTACGGCAACAGATATCTCCCGAATGGAGCCATCCATCTTCATCTATAGCCTGTGCAGTTGCCTCAGGCATCTTGTAGTAGCCCTTCATAATATTAAAGCCCCTGGCTACAAACTCACCGCTCTCACCATCAGGCAATTCCTCGCCTGTCTCGGGGTCTATAACCTTACATTCAACTCCCGGGAACGGACTTCCTACCGTCTCAACACGGTGGTCAATGTCTTCATTAACCTCGCCCATTGTACAACCAGGTGACGCTTCGGTCTGACCGTAAACCGAGATTATCTCGGTCATATTCATCTCATCCGCTGCTCTGCGCATCAAATCTGCCGGACAGTTTGCACCTGCCATAATACCCGTTCTCATATACGAGAAATCGGTTTTTGCAAAATCAGGGTGATTAAACATCGCAATAAACATTGTCGGAACTCCGTTAAAGCATGTTATGTGCTCGTCATTTACGCAGGCAAGCGACGATTTCGGTGAGAAATACGGTATCGGCGAGAGTGTTCCGCCGTGTGTCATCATAGATGTCATCGAAAGAACCATTCCGAAGCAGTGGAACATCGGCACCTGAATCATCATTCTGTCTGCAGTCGACAAATCCATTCTGTCACCGATTGTCTTACCGTTATTTACAATATTTCTGTGAGTTAACATTACGCCTTTAGGGAAGCCTGTTGTACCCGATGTATACTGCATATTGCAAACATCATCAGGCTTAACGAGCGATGCACGTCGTCTTACCTCCTCACGTGGAACAAGGCTTGAACGCTTTAACATTTCCTCCCATGTGAGGCAACCCTGCATAGAAAATCCGCAGGTTACGACATTTCTCAGGAATGGGAGATTCTTCGAATAAAGCGGCTCACCCGGTGTGAGGTTCTCAAGCTCAGGGCAAAGCTCGGCTATAATTTCCTTATAGTTTATATCCTTGCAGAACTCAATCATAACAAGGGTATGAGTATCCGACTGCTTTAAGAGATACTCGATTTCGTGAATTTTGTATGCGGTATTTACAGTAACTAAAACCGCACCGATTTTTGTGGTTGCCCAGAATGTTATGAACCACTCCGGAACATTTGTCGCCCATACCGCAACATGGTCGCCTGCCTTTACGCCAAGCGAGATAAGAGCCGCCGCACATTCGTCAACATCTCTTCTGAACTGCTCATATGTTCTTGTGTAATCGAGTGTCGGATACTTAAAAGCATACTGGTCAGGGTAGTTCTCGACCATCGTATCCAGAACCTCCGAGAAGGTCTTGTCGATTACATCATATTTTTTCCACACAAATGTGCCGGTTTTTGCTCTGTTATAGTAAGCATGCTCAAAGCTCTTTTTCTTTCTGCCGAGCGATGAAATATAGTTTTCAAAATGGGTCAGAACTATATCTGCATCATTTATTTCTTCATTCCATGCAGCACAGATATATCCGTCAAAGTTAAGCGATGAAAGAGCATTTATAAGCTTTTCTACAGGAAGCTCACCCTCACCGATTAAAACGGTTTTTCCATCAGCCATATCGCCCAGTCTTACATACTTTATGTATGCACCAAGTGTCTTGATTGTTGTCTCGCAGGTTTCGCCCTCGCCGAAATATGTGCCCCTTACATTCCACGAAGCACCTATTGCCGCCGACGAGAAGAAGTTGATGATATCTATAACCTTCTCTGTGTCTGCAAGATAAGCAACAGTCTCAAACAAAATGCCGACATCTGCCTTTTCTGCCTTCTTTATTGCACTTGCGAGCTTTTCTTTTAAAACCTCAAACGGTGTTTCCTTCTCGATTCTCACAATCACATACGAAACTCCGGCACCCGATGCCATATCTACATATTTAATAAGCTCGGCCTCAGTTGCCTCATCCGACTCAACAGGATACGGATAGCGAAGTGCCGAGACCGCAAGATTTCTGTTCAAAAGCTTTCTCTTTGCATCGGCAACCCTGTCACGGCGTAAAATACTGTCGTGGTGCTCGCTACGTTCTTTTACGGCATCATATATTTCAAAACCTTCAAAGCCATAGTCATAGGCATAACGACATGTATCAAGAAAGGAAGCACGGCTTACATTTTTAGTTGAAAATACAATCTTCATATTATTCCTTGCCTTTCATCCCACAATCTGTCAATTTTTTCCGGTGGGCTCGGTAAATCTTTTTATTCTTCCTCAAATACGATTTTGTTAAGAGCATTTATATACGCTCTGATACTTGCTGCAACAATGTCTGCAGAAATTCCGTTTCCGGAATAGAGTTTTCCGTTGTTGCGAAGTCTTACCAATGCAGAGCCGAGTGCTTCTTTACCCTCGGTCACCGACTGTACCTGGAAATCGTCAAGCTCATAGTGGAAGCCTATGCACTGTTCAATCGCACGGAATGCCGAGTCAATCGGACCGTCGCCAATACTTACACCACTCATAATCTCATCGTTACACTTCAATGTAACCTGTGACATAGAGCTTGTGATGTTACTGCAGTTTGTTGTGTAGCTTTCAAGATGATATGTTGACGGTGCCTGCATAGCAGAGCTTGCAATCAAGGCTTCAAGCTCTTTTGCACCAACTGCGTCCTTCTTTTCACATACCTGCATCAATGCCTTGTAAACATTTCCGCAATCGGTATCGGAAAGGTCATAGCCGAGTATCTTCGCAGCCTGTTCAACCTGTGAGATAGTGCTCTCTGAATCGAGCAAAATCTTCTTCTTTTCGCTTACTGTTGTTTCTGTATCATATGCCTCGTGGCTGATATTTGAGAGCAAATCATCAATGCTTGCATGGATTTTTGTGTTCTTAAGATTTGTCTCTGCCTCGATTCTGGTCGAGCAGGCTGTAATTGCATCCGAAAGCTTGCCGGTTGAGAGTACATCCTTTCCTGCCATAGCACACTTCAAGCCGTCTGCACCCTTTGAGATAGCCGAAATCGCTGTAGAAACTGCCATATTTATGCGGTCTGATGGCTGAAGATATACCGGGATTGATACTGCATTTTTCACCTTTTCCAACAAAGCCGCAACTTCATCAGGAAGTGAAATTCCTGCATCATCGCAAATTGTTATCAGTGTAGCACCGTTTGCTTCTGCTTCCTTTGCCGCTGCAATAATGAAGTCCTCATCGGCTCTGGTTGCATCGAGAGCAGAAAATTCAACATCGGCACAAAGTTCCTTTGCCACCTTTGTCAGCTCACCGATTTTTGCTATCATCTTCTCTGCCTTTAGGTGATATGTATATTCCATCTGAACAGTTGAAGTTGGTACCTCAATCTGAAGGCGTGGTTTCTTTGCTTCCTTAATGCATTCCCATGCGTTTTCAACTTCTTCTTTTGTAAAGCCAACAGGAATTGCAAGAGTTGCATTCTGGATATTCTTTGCTATTGTTTTATATATAATTGTGTCCTCACGGAGGCTCTTTACAGGTGCCAGCTCGACTGTATCTGCACCAAGTGCGTCTGCACAGGCTGCAATAGCTGTCTTTTCACGGAATAGTAGCTGAACTTCCCTGTCGTTTGCGAGTTTTTTCAAAGTGATGTCTGCAATACTGATTTTTTTCATTTTTTTAAACTCCTTTCGGTTTTAAAATAAAGATAGTTAACTTTTACCAACAAAAAAACGTTTCCATCTCCCTGTTGATTCAAAGAGACGAAAACGTTAATACACTTAACTTTCCGCGGTACCACTCTTCTTCATCCATTGCGGATGCACCTTTAGATGCTAACACATCTTAACTCTGTTACGGGAGTTCCCGTCTGCCCCTACTTTGATTTTCACAGCAGCCGCTCCGCGGTGAGTTCTGCAAATCTTCCCCAATGCCTTGCACCACCCGGCATCTCTCTTGAGGTGAAAGTGTTTTGCATACTATTCCGCATCACTGCGTTTTTTTACTTACCGATTATTGTAGCACACTAAAAAAGATTTGTCAACATATTTTTTGCAATTTGTCAAAAAAAATCAGCCCACCCGCAGATTTCGAAAAAACAAGCAATGGCGAGAAAAGCTCAAGGCTTTCTCGCCACTTTTTTGATACTCATTTTTCCGCTTGCATAAAAATGCAAAAAAAATTGCTTGCGGTAGAACGACTTTTTAGTAATCTGAACTTACATCAGATCCTCTTCTGCTGCAACCATAAAGTTTGCAACATCGCCCGATAAAGTATGAACAATCTGCGAGCCTTTGAGCCGACCGTAAATCGAGCCATCCGGTAGCTGTGCTCCCAGCTCGATAGTTGCCTCCTCGGAGCCGTTTGACCAGTAAATCTCAAGTGCTGTACCGTTCAGACCGTATTCCTCGAGTTGCTCCTCGGTAGGACTTGTGTTGATAAAATCCTCTGTCCATTCGAGGCCATCAAGACCACTGCAGAGAACCTCAACCTTTGCAAGGTCAAGCTCATTCTTTCCACTCATCCAGGTCATCTCTCCCCTGCTTGAGAGCTTGCTCTTGATGTCTAAAACAGTATCTCCCATAATAGTCATTCGGATTTTATTGATTCCCGATACTGCCGGGATTTCATCCTTTTTCCGGATATCCTCAACGCTTACCTCAAATGCCGATTTCATATCAATGCTTACAAAATACACATCCTCGTCGCCGCTCATAAGAAGATAACAACGGTTCAGCAAATCATTTGTATCACCAAAGGTGAAGCTCACCTTCTCACCGTCTTCTACACCAACCCAGACACTCGGGTTTTTGCCGTCGAGTCCGTATTCAGACAATACAGGGTCTTCAATCTTATTCGATGCCTTGATTTTAGTTACTGCATCAACCATCGCATCAACCATTTCTTCATCGAGCGGATAGCTGTCATCATCGGTCAGAACCCAGACATCTTCTCTTTTTTTGAGTTCAACTGTCTTTTCGTTATATGTCCAGCGAAGAGTCGCTATGTCAGATGCCTTGATGTCTGAAAACTTGATTTTTGCTACCTCGTCCCTGTCTGCACCAAGTATCAGGGCAAGCAGATAAAATACAACACATACCGCAAGGGCTATTGCAAGCCCTGCAATCCTTTTTGCACTTCTCGTCATCTTGACTTCCTCCTGATCCATACAATTACTCCAAGGATGATAACCAAAACAGGAATAACAAATACGAAAATAATACTATAGATATTTACAAACTGTGAGCTCATAATAAGCACTCTGTCCTGAGCCACCGCCTTCGGACGGATTGATATATTATCCTCTGTTCCGTGCATCCAGTTTATTGTATTCACAAACAAGTCACTGTTTGCACCCACCATAAAATTGTCTATCTGGTCGTCCAAGAACTGTATGCCCGAAATCCACAAAAGATGACTTTCGATTTCATCGTGTCTGTCAACCGCCGAAATACCGACTGTGTACTGACCTGTCGGGTCACCTTCAGCATATTCGGTTGCCATGATATTTGTATTCTTGGTAAACGCCTTGTCAGAGGTTGTCAGAAGCTGTGTGAGCTCTACTGTTGAGTTCTCTTCGCCTGTTAAGATAATCGGCTCTGCCGCAACAACCATATTGAAAAGTCCCTGATTGAGAATCGGGTTCATAATGGTATGTGTCGACTGGTTCGGAACAAGGTTATAGTTGTGGCCTCTTGCATACATTGTTGAATCTGATTCACATACAAGAGCATTGCCCATCTTTACGCCATACGGTGCAATAACCGCCTCGATATTCGGAAAACTCAGACCTGAATATCCTGTAAAGAGTATAAGGTTTCCGCCTGCTTTCATATAGCCGTCGAGCAAATCACGCTCATAATCCGAAATGTCCTGTCCCGGCTCATAAATTACAATCGCAACTGCATCCTCAGGGATTGACTGACTTGTTAAGAGGTTAAGGCTGTCGAATTCAACATTGCTCTTTTTAACCGCATCCTTTACCTTCTCGCCAATCTGCATCTCGCCGTGACCGGTTGTTACATAAATCTTCGGAGCCTTTGCACCGGTTACATAGCGTATTGCATTTGTGAGCACTCGCTCACCGTCATACTCAACATCTGCCGATGTATCGGATGTGTATTCTATATTATATAAGTCCATATACTGCAATACGATATTCTTTTCGCCCGACTCAACAATGATACTCGATGATGTTACTGTATCCTGAGTATATTTTTGTGTAAATGTCGGATTAACACCCGGGTCAATCTTCTTTGTATGTACCTTAGAGCTTAGGTCATCATACTTTTCTATCATCTTTTCGATCACGCTGTCGGTCTCGCCAACAGGTGCTATAAAGTAAATGTTTACATCGTTTTCCAAAGACTTCACAAGTCTTTCGGTATCCTTTGAAAGTGTGTAGAGCTTGTTTGTTGTTACATCAAGTTTTGTGAGTTTTACCGGAAGTTCACCCACGGCAAGTACTAAAAATACCGCAATTAAAAGCACAAGAATTGATGAGAATACACTGAATCCGCCAAACTTAAAGTGCTTTCCTGAAAATGCCTCTTTTGAAAACCATTTCTTGAAATCCATCAGCTCCACCTCCTTTTCTCCATAGCCTGCACAGTAAAGTATACAAATACAAAGCTTACCGCAATAAAGAATACAACCGCCGTCATATCAAATACGCCACTCATAAAGACATAATATCTGTCAAAGAGCGAGGTTGCCTTCAAAAGGCTTGGAAGGAAGTTGCTTATCAGCTCAGGCGCAAAAATCTTCAATACAATTACTGTAATTTCCGAAAGAGCAAGAACGACAAGTGCCGCAATACCGTTTTTCGACATATACCAGATAATTGCCGAGACAATCACCGCCAGTACCGTTACAGTTATGAGGGTTACATTCGATGAAACCGCAACAAGGTCTGCAATAGATGAGATAAACCAGTTTGACAAAATCACAAGAAGTGTTCCTACTGCCGAGATTGCAACATTCTCGGTCAGGGCCGATATGAACATTCCAACCGCAATCAATGCTGCACCAAGCAGGAAATATGCAACAATCGAGCCAAGTGCAACCGCAAGTGACAGGTCACCGTAGTTTGAAAGCACAATCGGGTGTATTGCCATAACCACCAAAGGCACAGCAAGCACAGCAACCATTGCAAGATATTTTCCCAATACGACCTCTGTCATCGAAATCGGCATTGAATAGTAAAGCTGGTCAGTTTTCTGTCGTCTGTCCTCCGAGATTATTCTCATTGTGAGAATCGGAATGGCAAAAATGTAGAGAATTGACATCTGACCCATAACGCTCTCGAAATTACCGTTTGACTGCTGAAGGCACATCGCCATTGTGAAAATGCCGCCAAACAGAAGCATAAACGCCGTGAAAATATATCCCGACATATTATTGAAAAAGGATCTGAACTCCTTTTTGAAAATCGTTTTCATTTTCTTTCTCCTCTTTTATTTTAAATTCGGATTCTCATCAAGATATTTTCTGATAATCTCCTGATTGACTCCATTGTTTCTGATTACATCTTTGTAAAAATACGCACTCGGCTTTGGTGTAAGCTCGAAGCTTTCCCTGTCACATTCGCAAAGTCCGAATCTCGGCTTATAGCTTCCCCATTCATAGTTATCGAGCAACGACCAGTAGAGATAACCCTTAACATCTGCGCCCTGCCTCATCGCCTCTTTTAAAGCTGATAAGTGAAGTGCAAGGTAGACAATCCTGAACCGGTCATCATCACAACTGCAGCCGTTTTCCGATATATAAATCGGCTTATCATGGAGTCTGCCTAAATTCGAAATTATACACTCGGGGTACATTTCGTTCAAATAAAACTCCTCACCTATCATATCAATTCGTTTATGGTCATATTTTTTGCCGTTAAATCTGGCTTTTCTTGCATCAATCATATCTCTTGTATAACAATTGATTGACCAGAAATCAACAGTATCCTTAACCGATTTATCATACATAGCATCGTGCTCGGGATAGAGTATCTCGCCCGTTCTCATAGCGTGAAAGAAAAACTCGTGGTCCCTCAAATCCTGAAACTCGGTCATGGCTTTATCCCATCTGTCACACGGGCGGTATGGCATATAATTTACTAATGCGTGTGCCGAGCTTACCGGTGCTTTTGAATATTTTTTTATTATGTGATACCCTAGCGCATGATAGAAAATAGAGTTCAGCTTTCTTTTAACCTTTATCTCGTCGTTTCCGAGATTAAATTCATTCAGAACATTCCAAAAATCCACATATGGCGCAATCCTTGGCACTATGTATTCCAGATACCTTTCAAAATACTTCAGATTGTCAGGTGTCAGGAACTGTCCTTTTTCCTCAAACCATTGCGGATGAGTAAGATGAACCATAGTCGCAAAAACTTTAATTCCCTTTTCCTTCAATCCCGAAAATAATGCAATATAGTGATCCGCCGCTGCCTCATCAAAGCATCCTTCTGTCGGCTCAATTCTGCTCCATTCAACCGAGGTTCTGAAAACCTGATGCCCAAGACTTTTTGCAAGGTCAATATCACGCTCAAACATCTCATAGCTGTTGCAGGCTTTTCCTGATTTTTCGGGCATCATACCCTCTTGTTCCATCTTCCACCATTGAGAGTTTACATTGTCTCCCTCAACCTGGTGTCCTGCATAGCCCGAACCCCACAAGAATCCATCGGGCATTTCAAACTCCGGAAGCGAAAAAATATCATACATATTATTTCTCCTCTTTCGAGTACTGCTTTGTGAGTTTCATAAATACATTCTCAAGGCTTTCCTTCTTGACAACGAGCTTTGTAAGAATAACTCCCTTTTTAGCAAATGCTGCAAATATCGCCTCGGCAACCTTTTCATCCGATGCTTTGATGACAAATTCGCAACTGTCCGCATCTTTTCCCGCAACCTTGATTTCTATAATTCCCTCAACTGTTTCGAGGATTTCATTTACGGTAGCCTCGTCTGCCTTTGCAGCGATTTCAAATACCGGGTTACCCTTTAATTCCTTTTCGAAATATTCAGGTGTATCAAAGCCTACAAGCTTTCCTCTTGATATTACCAAAACCTTATCGCATATTGCCTGAATTTCCGAAAGGATGTGACTGCTCAGGATTACCGTATGTTCCTTTCCAAGCTCTGCGATAAGATTTCTCACATCTACTATCTGCTTTGGGTCAAGACCAACGGTCGGCTCGTCCAGAATTATGATATCGGGTTTACCCAAAATTGCCTGGGCAAGTCCCACTCTCTGGCGATAGCCCTTTGAAAGGTTCTTGATGAGTCTGTCCTTAACCGGAGTAACGCCGGTTTTATACATACAGTCCTCAATCTCTTCCTTATCCTCGATATTTTTGATACCTGCAACAAATGTGAGATATTCATACGGCGTCATATCCGGGAATACCGGAGGAAGTTCAGGCAGAAAACCGATATGGCTTTTTGCTTTTTCTGCATCCTCCAAAATGTCATGACCCATAATCTTAACCTCACCCTCGGTTGCCGCAAGACAGCCTGTTATAATGTTAAGAGTGGTCGACTTTCCGGCACCGTTTGGACCCAAAAATCCGTACACGCCGTTTTGGTCAATGGTAAAACTGATGTCGGATATCGCTTTATGGCTACCATAAAGCTTAGTAAGGTTTTTGACTTCAATCATCGTTTTTACTCCTTAATCTACTTATAGTTTTATTTATCTCCTGCATTTTAAAATCGGTCGATGCGATTACTGCCGCACACTCACGAAGTTCATCCTGAATTTCCTGAGCTTTACCGATATTCTTTTTATAACGCATCTTATGTTCAAGGCTCGCCCAGAAATCCATTGCGATTGTCCTGAGCTGTACCTCGACCTTCATATACCTTTTACAGTTGGAAAAGAAAACCGGTATCTCTACAATAATATGATAACTCCGGTACCCATTTTCCTTTGGATTCTTTATGTAGTCCTTAACCGTCAGAACCTTTATGTCGTCTTGCGATACGAACATCTCGGCAACACGGTAGATATCCTCTACAAAGGAGCAGATGACCCTCACACCCGCAACATCAAAGATGTTATCCTCGATTGCCTCGACCGTATGCTCTAATCCAAGTCGGTCAAGCTTTGCAAGTATGCTTTCTGCCGACTTGATACGGCTTTTTATCATCTCTATCGGGTTTCTTTCGATGTCGATTGACAGGTCATCGTTTAGAATCTCAAATTTTGTTCTGACTTCCTTTATTGCACTGTTATAGATTGTTATGAATTGTTTGAACTCCTCTGTTGATGAAAACAACTCACCCAACACATTATTCTTTGGCATTTTTCCACCTTCATTTACCGTATGAAAATACTTTATTCTATCATAAATTTTATATCTTCCGGAGTTTCTTGTCAAGAAAACCCGGGTATTCTTCACAATTTGTTTATAATCCCTTCACGGATTTTTAAAAAAGGCGGAATTTTATTTGCTTAGCTCCTCGTGGATAGCGCTTGCCGCAGTTTTTCCTGCACCCATTGCAAGAATAACGGTAGCCGCACCCGTTACCGCATCGCCTCCGGCATAGATGCGTTCTCTCGATGTCAGGCCGTTTTCATCCACGATAATGCAACCCTTTTTGTTTGTGTCAAGTCCTTTGGTTGTTGATTTGATAAGCGGATTCGGGGTCTGCCCGATAGCGACAATAGCAGTTTCTATATCGATTACCTGCTCACTTTGCAGAACTGCTACCGGTCTTCTTCTTCCCGACTCATCAGCCTCGCCGAGCTCCATATCTACAACCTCCATACCGACAAGCCAGCCCTTATCGTCTCCGATAAATTTTGTCGGGTTTTTAAGAAGTTTGAAAACTATTCCTTCCTCCTCTGCGTGGATAACCTCCTCCGCTCTTGCCGGGAGTTCTTCTTTTCCACGTCTGTAGACTATATACACATTCTCGGCACCGAGTCTTTTTGCAGAGCGTGCAGCATCCATCGCAACATTTCCGCCGCCCAATACCGCAACATTTTTACCCACAAAAACAGGCGTGTCATATTCAGGGAACTTATAGCCCTTCATAAGATTTATTCTTGTTAAGAACTCGTTTGCAGAATAAACACCGTTTAAGTTCTCACCCTCTATTCCCAAAAATGAAGGCAACCCTGCACCCGAGCCGATGAATACCGCATCAAAACCGAGCTCGTCGGTGAGTTCATCAACTGTCAGAGTTTTTCCGATTATAACATTTGTTTCAATATTAACGCCAAGTGCTTTCAGGTTGTCGATTTCCTTTTGCACTATTCTTTTCGGCAATCTGAATTCAGGGATACCGTACATAAGCACTCCACCTGCTACGTGGAACGCCTCATAAACAGTAACCGAGTACCCAAGCTTTGCAAGTGCACCTGCCGCAGTCAACCCGGACGGACCGCTTCCGACAACCGCAACCTTTTTGCCGTTCGGCTCGGGCTTTTCGGGTTTTTCTTCAACATTCTCCATATGATAATCAGCAACAAATCTCTCGAGTCTGCCGATTCCGACACTCTCGCCCTTGATACCTCTTACGCATTTCGATTCACACTGCATCTCCTGTGGGCAAACTCTGCCGCAGACTGCAGGAAGAGCATTTGTTTCCTTTATCTTTTTGTAAGCTTCTTCATATTCGCCCTTACAAATGAGTGCGATGAACTCGGGGATTTTTACTCCCACAGGGCAACCGTTCATGCAAGGTGCATTCTTACAGTTTAAACATCTCTGCGCCTCATCAAGTGCCATATCCTCGGTATAACCCGTTGTAACCTCAAGAAAATTCTTGTTTCTTATATTGGCATCCTGTTCAGGCATCGGATTCTTTTTTAAAGACATATTAGCCATTGTTATCCCTTCCTATCCGGCATTTTCCCTCATCACACGAACGCTTTTCGTGCGATTTGAACATCTGCTGACGGTTTATTGCAGACTCCCAGTCAATCTCGTGGCCGTCAAAGTCAGGCCCATCAACACAGGCAAACTTTGTCTTACCGCCAACGATAACTCTGCAACCGCCGCACATTCCTGTTCCGTCAATCATAACAGGGTTCATACTGACAATCGTTTTTATGTTAAATTCCCTGGTAAGGTTTGAAACCGCTCTCATCATCATAAGCGGACCGATTGCGATTACCGCATCATATTTCTCACCCGCATCAAGCAATTCCTTTAATCGGTCGGTAACAAAGCCCTTTGTGCCGTTTGAGCCATCATCGGTTGTTATGATAAGCCTTGATGATACCGCCTTTAGTTCTTCTTCCAATATAATAAAGCTCTTATCACGAAAACCTGCGATAACATCAACAGTTGCTCCCATATTGAAAAGCTTTTTTGCTTGTGGATATGCAATCGCAGTGCCCAGTCCGCCGCCGATAACTGCAACCTTTTTCAAGCCCTCAAGCTCGGTTGCAAGTCCTAGGGGTCCTGCAAAGTCGAGTATCTCATCACCTTCTGAAAGCTGTGATAAATCTCTTGTGGTCTTTCCCACAATCTGCACGATTATTGTAACAGTTCCCTTTTCTCGGTCAAAATCTGCGACAGTAAATGGAACTCTTTCACCATACTCATCAATTCTTAATATAATAAACTGCCCCGGCTCTGCTTTTTTTGCAACCAAAGGTGCCTCAATCTCCATTAAAAAAATTTGAGGATTCAGTATTTTCTTTGTGAGGATTTTATATGACATCTCCCCGCCTCCTTAAAAAAGATACATATTTTATAATATCACATTTTACTTCCTATTGCAACAATTTTTTCGCAAAATAGTGTCGTGAATATCAAAAAACAGCACCTTCATAAAAGTGCTGTTTGAATTTATAAATTCTGTGCCAGATTTATTACCTTTCTCTTTTTCTGAACAGCATAATTATACGCTGTTCCTGTGCCGGATTTCGGCTGATAATCGGCTAAATCCCGTATGCCGTTTTTTCGTCTGGGTGGTAAATATTCGTCTAAAAAATACACAACGCAAATATCGGCATTATCTATCATCTCATAATTGCGTTCAACATAAACCGCCTTCCCTGCATTTATTGCCCTTTGAGGAAAATATGTTTTTTCGCACCTTTCCAAAAGATAGCTTTCATAATCTTCGTCTATGAACGGATATTCAGCACGTACATATACCCTTTGAATGTGCGGATATTTTTCCTTTTTGACGGCTAAAACCTCACGGCACAAATCGTCAAATTCGCTTCTGCTTCCGACAAGGAAGGTATCAACATTTTCATTGACAATAAGATTTTCAAAAACTTCGTTTAACCTCTCTTTTACTTCTTCTTTCCCTGTAATTTCCCTGTGTCCGAAAACACAACAAGTCTTTTTCTCCATATCATACTCCGCTAATTAAAAAAGTGCGTAGCCAACCCGAAAGCTGAGCCACGCACCAAAAAACGCAGTGACTCCGTTTCAAAGGCTACCACACACTTTTTTCATAACATCTAAACCATAGTTTAAGAGTATGACGAAACAAGAGTGTACGCTTTTTACAAATAGCGTACCTCCTAAACTATGATTTATTCATTTAGATGTTGTCAATAAATGACATTATAAAAAAAGTTGTGGTGTATATATTCTACCACAACTTTTCAAATTTATCAAGCGAAAACTTTTTTTCTTTAAATTAAAACATTTTTTTCGCAAAATGATGCCGTAAATATCAAAAAAACACAACATATTTATATTGACTTTTCTGGATAATTTTGGTATATTAACTGTATAACAATTTTTGGGGGACAAAATATAATGAAAAAACTTTCAATCCTACTTGCTATGATAATGTTATTCTCTTCGGTTTCTGCATTTGCAGAGGATGTGCTTTTAATAAGCCCGAACCCTCTTGCAGGCGAAAATGCAGTTGAAACCGAGAAAACAGAAGAAACAGAGACAACAGAGAACACCGAAGTTGTTCCTGAGGCTCCCGAAACACCCGATGAGCCGGCAATGCCCGAAACACCGGTTGTGCCTGAAGAACCACCTGTTGTTGTCGTTGATGCAGATATCGTCATAAACGGAACACAGCAGGCATTTTCGGCATCGGCAGTATCTAAAAACGGTCACATCCTAGTACCGTTTCGTGAAATGACCTATGCACTTTCGCTTGCATACAGCTACACTGACGGAAACTATAAGGCATTCTCGCCTACACATACACTCTCGGTTGATTCGCTGAATAACATCTATATCGATGGGGTTTTGCAAACTACCGAAATCACGCCCGAGGTTATTGCAGAAATGCTCTTTGTACCGGTTGAATTCTTTGCAAAGGCATTTAATATGGATCAGATTTTGAATCTTGACGGCGAAAAGCCAAAGCTCTATCTTGGTACTGCAAGCACAGAAAATGTCAACCTCAATAACAGCTATGTTAACAACAAAGGCTTAAAGAGTGACACATATTACCTCATCTGGGTATCAAAAAGCGAATACAAGGTGCGTGTTTTCCTTGGTGAGCAGGGACATTGGAATCAGATTAAAGACTTTACCTGTGCAATCGGTGCACCATGGACACCGACCTGTGAGGGGACTTACAAATACTACCAGACCCAGGAGCGTTGGGATTACGGCAGCTACTATGTAGGACCGATTATGAGATTCAACGGCGGTTATGCTATCCACTCAACTCTTATCTACAAAAACGGTACTCCAAAGGATAACCGTGTAGGTATGAAGCTCTCACTCGGTTGCGTAAGACTCCGCCCTGAGGACATCGCATGGCTTCACTATTATGCACCGCTCGGAACTACAGTTCACATCACCGGCTAAAACTTTTTTAAAATTTTTATAAAAAACACTTGATTTTTCCAAAATTTTGTGTTATTATATTTTAGTTATTACGGATGGTCCTCTGCCTCGGTCGGCACGAACGTCTAAGAAATGAGAGGAGGGCTCAATGATGAATGCAAATGAAATCATTAGTGCTTTGACAAAAGACCAAATCAGAACCGACCTTCCTGAATTGGAAATCGGTAGCACAGTTAAGGTTTACCAGAAGGTAACAGAAGGTAACCGTACCAGAACTCAGATGTTCGAAGGTACAATCATCAAGAAGCAGGGTGGCGGCATCGCTGAAACCTTCACAGTAAGAAGAATTTCATACGGCGTTGGCGTTGAAAAGACATGGCCTGTTAACTCACCTAACATTGAAAAGATTGAAATCACAAGAAAAGGTAGAGTTAGACGTGCTAAGCTTTATTATCTTCGTGACAGAGTTGGTAAGTCAGCTAAAGTTAAAGAAAGAATCTAATTTTTCTTTAGGGCAGTGTTTGGGGGGAGAATTTTTTCTCCCCTTTTGCTTATCTTATGAAATCTCAGGAGGGAATTTATTATGGATAACAACAATAATTTTGAAGAAAATATCAATGAAAATATACCGGCAGAAAAGAAATCAAAAAAGGAAAAGAAGCCGTTTAACATCTGGCGTGAACTTTTTGAGTGGTTCTACACAATCGTTATTGCTTTTGTGATAGTTTTTGCAATAAAAACTTTCCTTTTTGACATAGTAAAGGTAGACGGCGAGTCGATGTATCCTAACCTTCATCACGCTGACCGCCTGATTGTTCAGCGCCTGATGTATGAGCCAAAGCAGGGCGATATTATCATCCTCGACTCAGCATACAAAAGACGTGAGGCATACTATGACCATATTGCCGATACAACAGGCAAGGTGTATTCAGATCTCGGAAAGTTCTTCGACTATTTCTCTCTTGATGAGTCACTCAAAAAACGCTACTATGTAAAGCGTATCATCGCGCTTCCGGGACAGACCGTAGACATAAAGGGCGGAAGTGTTTATGTTGACGGCGAGATTCTGGATGAGCCATACTACAGAGGAAAAACTCACATCACCGATGTATCGGTAGAGTATCCTGTAACTGTTGAAGAAGGACACGTCTTTGTTATGGGCGACAACCGTTCAAACAGCACAGACAGCCGTGCATCAAGCCTCGGTCAGGTTCCGTTTGAAGCAATTATGGGCGGTGCCACATTCAGAATTTTCCCATTCACAGCATTTGGAACAATATAAATAAAATCCGCCCTAAAAACTTCTTTAGGGCGGTTTTTTACTTTAGTTTAAGGAGATAATTATGCAACAGATTCAATGGTATCCCGGGCATATGGCAAAAACCCGAAGAATGATTGAAGACAATTTAAAGCTGATAGATGTCGTAGTCGAGATTCTCGATGCTCGTATCCCCTACTCGGGCAGAAACTCAAGCTTTAATGATATACTAAAGAATAAACCACGACTCATTATAATGAACAAATACGACCTCGCCGACAAAGACGTAACAGACAACTGGATTTCATACTTTAACTCACAAGGCATCAAGGTTATCCCGATTAGCTGTTCAACCGGTTTTGGTGTGAATAAAATCATCCCGTCGGCTCGTGAGCTCATCGCAGAAAAGCTTGAGCGTGAGCGTGAAAAGGGTTTAACCAGAAGCCTAAAGCTTATGATGGTCGGCATCCCGAATGTCGGAAAATCAACCCTTATAAACCGCCTGGTCGGAAAAGCAAGCACAATCACAGGCGACCGACCGGGTGTGACCCGAGGCAAGCAGTGGATACGAATTAAAGACGGTGTCGAGCTTTTAGACACTCCGGGGATTCTTCCTCCGAAGTTCGAGGATGAAGCGGTTGCAAAAAATCTTGCATACACCGGTGCAATCAAGGATACAATCATAAACACCGAGCTTTTGTCCTATTCGCTTTTGGAGTATCTTCGTGATAACTACCCGGCTGAACTCTCGGCAAGATATAAGCTTGAAAATATCGAGAACCTTGAAGGTTATGAGCTTTTAGAGTATATCGGAAAAAAGCGTGGATTTGTAATCTCGGGCGGTGAGATTGATACCGAGCGTGCAGCAAATATGGTGTTGGACGAGTTGCGTTCCTGCAAAATCGGCAACATCACACTCGAAAAAGTTCCCGAAGAATAAAAAAAAGCAGTGCAACTGCACTGCTCAGATTGTCTAAAAAGTTGTTCTACCGCAAGCGAGCTCAACTTACCACCTTATGGAAGTGAAAATAATGAATATTGAAATTTTAAAAAAGCAAGGATTTCTTAAGTTTTCTTACCATCGCTTGCTTTTTGCCAATTTAACTTCTACCGTACCACCGTACGCCGACGAAATTAAATTGACAAAATATAACTTCCTTTTTCGCAATCTGTCAGCATGCCGAAAGGTTTTTTAATATGAAAAAGCAGTGCAACTGCACTGCTTTTCATTTAACAGATTATTTTACGATAAATCTATCAATTTCTGATATGAACTGATCGCAGTCATCGCTGTGAACTGTTACGGCAATCGGCTTTGAAAGATTAAGGCTGAATATACCCATAATTGACTTTGCATCAACAACATATCTTCCCGATGCAAGGTCAACATCAAAATCATACTTTGAAACGGTGTTTACAAAATCTTTTACATCATTGATTGAGTTTAATACCATATCGAACTGTTTCATATTTTTGTCCTCCTGAAAATTTGTATTATAGGATTTACTCCCTACAGCTAATATAATACAATCTTTTTTGAGGATAGTCAAGTAAATATTTGAAAATTAACATAAATTTAACATAAAAGGAGGAAGTTGCTTTATGAAAACGGTAGCATTTTACACTCTCGGCTGTAAGGTCAACCAATACGAAACCGAAGCTATGTGCGAGCTTTTCAAAGGTCGTGGCTACACGCCGGTCGACTTTTCCGAGCCTTCCGATGTATATATTATAAATACCTGCACAGTCACCTCGATGAGTGACAGAAAATCAAGGCAGATTATCCGCCGTGCAAAAAAGACAAATCCCGCTTCGGTTGTAGCCGTTGCCGGATGCTATGCACAGACCGCACCCGATGCCGTGCTTGGTATTGATGGAGTTAACCTTATTATCGGGAACTCGGACAGGAAAAATATAGTTGACCTCGTCGAGAAAGTTTCATCAGGTGACAAAGTCTCTCACATCTCGGATATTATGAAGATACACGACTTTGAGGAGTTGGAGATAACTTCCTATTCAGAACGTACCCGTGCATTTATAAAGATTCAGGAGGGGTGCAATCAGTTCTGTTCTTACTGTATTATTCCCTATGCCCGCGGTCCGATAAGAAGCAGAAAACCCGAGGCGGTAATTGACGAAATCAACACTCTTGTAAAAAACGGTTTTTCTGAGGTAGTCCTGACCGGAATCCATGTCGCATCATACGGAAAAGACCTTGGCTGCATCGACCTTGCCGAGCTGATTTTAAAAGTCAATGAAATAGACGGTGTAAAGCGTATACGTTTAAGCTCGATTGAGCCTATGACTCTAAACCACGAGTTCACCGAAAGAATCGCAAAAGCCGATAAGCTATGCCATCACTTCCATCTTTCCCTTCAAAGCGGATGTGATGAAACACTACGCCGTATGAACAGAAAATACACAACAGCGGAGTATAGATCTATCGTCGAGGGTTTGCGGAAAAACTTCCCCGATGTTGCAATCACTACCGATATAATGGTAGGCTTCCCGGGCGAAACCGATGAAGAGTTCCAGAAAACCGCTGAATTTGTAGAAAACATTGCTTTTGCCGATGCTCATATCTTCCAGTATTCGCCGAGAAAAGGCACTCCTGCTGCTAAGATGGTACAGGTAGAGCCCGAGAAAAAAGAAGAGCGAAGCAAGCAGATATTAAAAATCACAAGCCGTACCCGTGACGAGTTCTTGTCGGGATTTTTAGGCAAAAGCTATCCTGTATTATTCGAGCAACCCGCAGGCAAAAAGTACTTCGAGGGTAAAACCGACAACTACATCACAGTATGGGTTCCGTACGAAGAAAACCTTTCAGGGAAATTTTATGATGTTGAATTTACAAGCATTCTTGACGGGAAAATCCTCGGAAAGATAAAACGATAAAAAAATATGATTAAAACAAACTTGAATTTGACAAAGGGATGTTCTAAAATGGATAGTAAAGCATTTATTAAATACATATCAGCATTATTATTGTTTGGTCTAAACGGAATAGTGGCAAGTCATATACCATTGAACAGTTACGAGATTGTGTTTTTACGAACGCTTATCGGCAGTGTTCTATTGATTGTTTTGTTTTTGCTTGGCAAAGAGAAGTTTCACATAAAGGCATATAAGAAAGATACTGCATTTATTGTGCTGTCTGGTATTGCAATGGGAACAAGTTGGATGTTTCTATATGAAGCTTACCAGCAAATAGGCGTGAGTTTATCTTCGTTGCTTTATTATTGCGGGCCAGTAATTGTGATGATATTGTCTCCGGTCATCTTTCGTGAAAGACTAACAGTTCCAAAATTATTGGGATTTACAGCAGTGCTTGTTGGTATTTTTCTTGTGAATGGCAATGCGGTTGGCAGTAGCAATGCTTGGGGATTGTTCTGCGGTGCAATGTCAGCTGTGATGTATTTCTTTATGGTAACACTCAACAAACAGTCAAAAAACATCAGCGGAATGGAAAACTCGGTGATACAACTTGTGGTAAGTTTCTTAACTGTTGCGGTATTTATGGGAATAAAACAAGGTCTTGTCCTTGATATTCCTTCAAATGCGTGGGGCTGGATATTTGTACTTGGTATTCTTAATACAGGTATCGGTTGTTATCTATATTTTTCCCCACTCGCAAAGCTTCCCGTACAAACAGTTGCAGTATGCGGTTATTTAGAACCGTTGTCAGCGGTTGTTTTCGCTACTCTCTTACTCGGTGAAAAAATGACTATAATTCAAATAGTGGGCGCAATTTGTATCATTGGAGGGGCAATGATTGGTGAACTGATAAAACCAAAGAGAACATAAAAATTCCAATTTGTCAAACCAAATAACACAACAAAAAAATAAAGCCTTAAATCCTTTCGGATTTAAGGCTTTTTGATTGCCTTTTGAAATTAAGCAGAATAAACACTGCACTGTGTCTTATCTCTGCCCTTTCTTTCAAATCTAACCTGGCCGTCAATCAAAGCAAAAAGAGTATCGTCACTGCCGATGCCAACATTGTTGCCCGGGTGAATCTTTGTGCCACGCTGTCTAACAAGGATGTTACCTGCCAAAACGTGCTGACCGTCTGCTCTCTTTACACCGAGTCTCTTCGATTCGCTGTCACGACCGTTCTTTGTGCTACCCATACCTTTTTTATGAGCCATTTAAAACACCTCAGCTTTCACCAATTAAAATATTAGAAGTTAATTTTTTCGATTGTTACCTTTGTAAAAGGCTGTCTGTGACCCTTCTTACGACGGTAATTCTTCTTTCTCTTCATCTTGAAAACATAAATCTTCTTTGCTTTTCCCTGCTTTTCAACCTTAGCAGTTACTGTTGCACCGTCAACTGCCGGAGCACCAACTGTTACGTTTTCACCATCTGCAACTACCAACACCTTGTCGAATGTTACAGCTTCGCCTTCTGCAGCTTCAAGCTTTTCGATGAAGATTACATCACCTTCAGATACTTTATACTGCTTTCCACCTGTTTCGATTACTGCGTACATGTAAAACACCTCCTTATTATTATGAAGTCACGCTGTCGTGGGTAAGCTTTCGCTTTTCACCTGAACCCAGTCCATGCGGATACTCAAATATTATAACAGCAAAATCCTGGTTTGTCAACACTTTTTTAGAATTTTTTGTAATATTTTTACCTCTCCCCTACATTTACATTTTCGTTGACAATATTTGCATTATATTATATAATAAAATCAGGTAATTATTATATTCACAAGACGCCAAATGTTACATATAAATTTTTTAACCGAGGAGAATTTCTATGTTTAAAAAACTGTTTCCAATAACCGCTTTGGCACTCATTCTACTGACCTTTAAAGTATATGCTGCAGAAAATCTTTTAGCAGAATGGACATTTGACGAGATGCCACAGGCATCCTTCTCTGAATATGTCTCGGGCGGCAAAAACGGAGTTATCACAAAAACAACAAACTATGCAATCAAAAATTATCAAACCGACTTCCTGGAAGGCTCAAGAATGCTTAAATTTACAGCCTTCAAATCAAGTGAACAAGCAGCTAATGCAAATAGAACTTTCTATTTCACCTTCCCCGAATACAATCCCACAAAATACCCGAACACCAAACTCGTTGTAACATATGACACATTTGTTGAATACTGTACGGGTGCTACAAACTATGCTGCACAGCAACTTTTGAACTATTCCTCAAGTGCACAGACGGCAATTCAGACAACTACCTTTACATCCACAAACGGTACAACTTATTCGCAAAAAACCGGTGGAAATACAATCACCGCACCGATAAATACACTAAACCACATTATGTATGTGTATGACTACTCGACCGGTAAATATTCATTCACTTCAAACGGAACAACAAAAAGCAATCTGACTTTTACCAAGACCGCTGCTAACTGTTTTTCGTTCAACGTTAATAAAAATGAAATATACTATATCGACAACCTGAGAGTTCTTGCAGTACCAAACACCTTTTCTGTTTCAAGAACGCTTTCCTATGCTGATCAGAATAAATATGTTGTCGAGTTCAATGCACCTCTTAAAAACGTCAGCCTCAGTGTTAAAAAAGGCTCAACAACTGTAAGCGGTTACACATATAAAATTGAAAACGATAAACTTACAATAGATTTTTCAAAACTTTCTAAAAGCACAAAATACACAATCACAATCGGTACCGGCACAAAGAACATAATCGGAACAGGGCTTTCTGTTTCAAAAACATATAGCTTCACTCCGACCGGAAGCACAATAACCGAAAGCAGTGCCAAAATCGCAAGCACCAACGCTAAAGACGGTTTTAACCCTACCGAGAAGCTATACTTTGAATATGATAAGGCAATATCTGCTGCCGATGTAAACATCGTAGCCGACGGAATTGATTTTACCGCATTTACAAAATCAATCAGCAACAAGCGACTCGAGATAAACTATTCGGGTTCGGATATAATCCCGTTTGACACCGATGTCACCGTGACAGTTACTGCGAGTGAAACTTCAGGTGCAAAAGTTACACACGAGTTTAGTTTTAAAACGCAGGACGCCAATGATTTCTTCTCAGTATACCAGCAATCGCAAAACAAAGCACAGGCAGGTATGGGCGGATTCAGCGTGCTTGTTTATGTGGATATCGCATCTCCGGGAAAGGTATATTTCGAGAGGGAAACAATAAACAGAACTGTGGAGGCAGACCTCCCGTTTGAACCACCGGCATATGCCAAGGTTATATCACCAAGCGGAAAGACTTCATTTATATATGACTTTACATACTCAGAAACAGGCAAAACTGCAGTTTGCTTTAATCTCCCGACAGCCGAGGAGGGTATCTGGCAGTTCCAGTTCAGCGATTCACGAGACGGCGACCTTATCGGCATCGGAATCGAAGAAGCTTATTGCTGGGGTGTAAGAGGCGAATGCCTGATTGGTATTACCGAAAACACCTTGAAAAACGGTTACATTTACGTTCCTGAGAAGGTCGACTCGGTTATCGTAGGTGCTCAGAGTTCGTCAGCCTTTTATGTGACCGACGATAAAAATGTCCAGTACTCACCAAGTTCGGTCAACTATACATTTGGAAAGCATGCCGTAACCATCAACAGTATCGGCGATGAATGTTACCTTGAGGTCAACATTGCAGATAACTTCTACGGACAGTTTGGAATAGAACGTGCACCGTCACTTCTCTGCCCCGACCTCGACAGTGCAGAAATGTTAAAGGGCGGTTGGATTGAAACCGAAGGAATCCTTTGCCAGGGTCCAATTCAGTCCCGCGCAAGACTCGAGGCAATCAGACTTTTAAACGAAAAAGACTTAACGGTAAGCTTTGAAAAACCGGCACTTCCGGAAAGAATCGATTACCCGATGGCAGAGGCTCTGCTCTTTGCCCCGTACGGTCTTATCACACCGCTTGGTGACCAGGTTGACCGTATGGTAATGGACCCCGACGACCCGTATTTCGGCTCAATTTTCGGGCAATCGGGCTTTACAAAACCAACCGTGTCCTGGGAGACCGGAAAGTTCTGCAATAACGGTCTTACAACCGGCTTCGGAACTGTTGTCGGGCTTGATGCACAACTTAACTATCTCTACCAGAACAAGGCACTTGCCAACTTAAACGCAATTCATATTCTGAGCGCAATCATACAGTTGAGTGAGGATCACATAATCCGTGAGGGTGACAATGCTTTGAACTACCCCACCACTCATGGCAACTTCCGCATACAGTGGTTATCAAATAGCTATGAGGGCATCCGCAATTTACTTGACCCCGAAACAGTCGAAACCATTGACTTGGGGCTTTCTGCAATCTGTGATAAGCAGGGCGGGTTCCGTGGCATGAATACAACAAATCAGTTCTTCTTTACTATGTCTGCGGTTGAGTCTATCGCACGCATGACAGGCGTTGAGCGTCACCACGACTTGTTCAAAAACCAGGCGGGCAACCTTGCCGCAAATGATGTCTTTAACGAGAGAATCGGTCAGTCAAGCGCCGGATATTTCATCGAAGACCGCGGTCTTGACGGTCAGTACCACACACTTTGTCAGTTGCTCCTCTATCCAACCTACAAGCACTACAAAGCCTGGAGCGGTGCTGACAAGGAAACAGTTTCAAAATTAAAGGGTGTAATAGAAGACAATATCGAGTTCGACAGTCTTTTCTGGTTGCCACAGCCAAAGGCATTACTCTACACAACACCGAACTGCTTCACATCCCGTACAACAAGAGCATATGCAATCACAACTCACACCAACTACGAGTTCTTAATCGACGAATTTCCGCTTGCAAAAAGACGTTTCGAGCTTGTGAACATGCCGGATGAAGGACTTGGTAATGCAGCCACATTCCCGTGCTATGTAACAAATGACGAGTGGGCGATGCGTGTTATAAACAGGTATTATCCTGCATATGAATACGGCATCAAGAACTACACTTCACACGGAACAGTTGCACTGTATAATGCTTACAAAAACCAGTCAAAATTCACATCCGAGCCTCTTCCTTGCGAACAGGAAAGCGGAATCTGGGATAAAAACGGAATAATCGCTATAAAGCATAAGGGTATATATTTAAATAGCTTTTATGCAATCGACGGTGCAAGCTCGATTCCGAGTATGTCATATCTTGGCGGCGGTGCAAGTGTTATGTGGACAGAAGGAACAGGCTCATTCTCGGCATCCAAAAAGCCGACTAACTATTCATCAGGCGTTACAAGCAAGGATCAGCTCAACTCAAGCTGTATCTTCGGTAACACCGCATCGGGAAGCTTCTTCTTCTCAGGAAAGGAAAAATCGACTCTTACATGGATTACACCGGATAAGATTTTTGAGATTTCAGGAACTATTCCAAACACCGACATAACTGCTACCTGGCGATATGAGCTCACCAACGACGGCATCAGGATAACCGCAAAGGCATCGAGTGCCACAGGTCTTGGCGATGTCTGGATGAATATTCCGCTATCCCTTTCAGAACCCGAGGCAACTGTAGCCTTTGACGGCGATACCGCAATATACTCATACTTAAATGATAATGTCGAGACAGTTGAGCTCGCAACCGCAAATGATGCAGAATATGTCGAAGGCACATCAGGCGGAAACCTGCGTGTTAAACTCGAAAACGGCAGTGCAACAGTTGATGTAAAAGCAGTATCTCACAAAAAGGTCGAAATCGAAGGCATGACCGATAACGAAACAAGCGTTACCGCAACTGTCAAGTCATATATCGGCGATGTGCCTGTAACAGTAATTGCCGCAACATATGTTGGCGACAGACTAACAGGCGTGAAAACCGACGATATAACTGCGACTGCAACAGCAACCCCTGTTCCGCTTGGAATCAACACAACCGATGCAGAATACATTAACCTGTTCATATGGGATAGCTTAACCGGTATGACACCGTATGACTTTAAAACTTATAATTAAGCAAAAACCCGCAGTTTGAAAACTGCGGGTTTTATTATTTTCTTTTATCTCTTTGTTATCTTAATTTCATCAAGTACAATCTCACCATTTTTCAGAACGAAATACAAACCTCGTCTTTCCTCGGAGATGTATTCAATTTCGGTTTTCTTGCCCTGATACTCTAAAGTTGCAACCTTTGCCGACTCATCAAGGGTAAGCTTGCAGGCAAATGTGCCCTCATCAATGTCGAGAATAGCAATATGCTCATCCGACCATACAGTTGGTCTTGCATTGTTAAAGATCAGGCCGAACAGTTCAGCCTTTTTCAGAATCTCGCCCGAGAATTCAAGCGTATATGACTTTGCATTCTCAAGCTGATACGGCTTTCTGACCTCAAGCATAGTATGTCTTTCACCATCAACATCCCAGAAACACTTGTTATCCTCAAGTCTCAGTCTTGCACCTGTACCGCCTGTTTTTCCGCCGGTGAGTGCTACCCAGTCAAGGTCGAGGATTCTTGTCTTTTCCGAGAAGTCTTCACTGTATATGACATCTCCGGCTTTATATTGCGGAATCTCCGGCACTTCCGGTACAGGCTTTGTCATATCAATAACCGTCTGATATCTTCCTGCTATAAAGATTTTTTCAACATTTCCCGACTCAAAAAGTGCCTCATTAGGGCTCCAGTTGAGTGCTTCGTGATACCAGAAATCAGGCACAGGCCACAAAAGAACCTTTGCATCAATCATTCTGTATAAATCAGCAGAGCCACCCCAGAAGCCGTGGTGTGCAACCTGCAAAAATTCACTCTCAAGGCTCTCTTTTGCGTATCTTTGGCAAACACACGCCGATGCTTCAACCTGTGCATCACCCGTCCAGAGAATGCGTCTTCCGTTCATCTCCATCCTCATAACAAGCGAAGTATCGTTTGTATTCTTTATCACTTCGGGATATAAGTCATCGCAGGCAAAGAGAATATCAAATGTTGCATCGGCATAGCAGAAACGCTGACCGCTTCTTTCCCTGATTATTCTGTCACCGTAAATCTTTTTTACATATTCGTCAAACTCGGTATGGTCACTTTCCGAAAGAACCTTTTCCCTGTTCGGCCAGTTATAGATAATATCACCAAACTCAACCTCATCAGCGTATTTTTTCATAATCTGTGTGAAGGTTCTGAAATGGTCATTGTGTACATGTGTAATAAAGCACGCCGCAATCGTTGGCTTTTCGAATACTTCGTTTTGTTCTCTTAGTACATCCATAAGCTTTTCCGGCTCTTCATATTCGTCGAATGCCGTGTCGATAATCACAAAACGACCGTCCGAGAGGCGGATTACATAGCACATGCCGCAGTCAACTCTCAAGTTATTTCCCTTTAGCTGTGTAACAAGCGGTGCTACCTTTTTTTCGTATTTATTGTCCTCGGCTCTTGGCGGAAGCTTAACGCCTGTTTCTGTCACCATACGGATTTTTTTATCACTTGGTGTATAGTAAATATTTATAACCTCTCCGTCTTTTGTATATGTAGAAAAGACATTTCCGTTTTCTTCACGTTTTGTATAGAAATCATATCCGGCATCCTCAAGAACACCGCAAAAATCGCAGTATGACTTTTCGTTTTGCTCTTCTGCCCAAAAAAGAACTGCACCCTCCGAGCAATCGCATTGTTCTGCCCTGTCAAAAAACTTCAAAAACACTTCCCTGCCCATTTTAAATACTCTCCTTATTACGCCGAAATATCGGTAATTTGTTGATTTTAGTATACCACCAAACCGATATTTAGTCAATAACATTCATAGCAAAACAAAATGTTTTATGCCAACTTTCAAATACTGTTATTATAGCATCTGTTCTAATTATTTAAAATCCAATATCTACTTTAAAGCTATTGCTTTAGGTAAATTACAACATTGGTTATATAGAGCCTTTTATTTTTTTATTTCTTATGACGAAAAACACCAAAAAGATTGACAACATCGCATTGTGATGTTATAATTAAAGCAAGATTTTAGGATATTCCCTGATACATAAAAATGAATATGTTTTTAATAACCGTTTCGCATAACTCAGTTTATGCTGCGGTCGTTTTTTTTTATAGGGAATTATTGCAACCGTTGCACTAATTATAGCAAACGTTACAAAAGGAGGTTTTACAACAATGAGAAATGCAGCCTATCATAACATCGAAGATGAAATACTCGGTAAAAGCTTCGATTATCTAACTAAAAACGGGCTTGAAAATGTATCGTTAAGAGAGCTCTGTAAGGCAACCGAAATATCAATGGGTAGCATCTATTACTGGTTCAGCGGCAAGGACGAGCTCATCATCGACACAGTACGCTACGGGCTCGATAAGGTCGCCGATAGCCTCTTTGCCTTTGCATTTGAAAACATTTATAACCTTGACAGATTTTTCAACGAATCTATCCATGAAATATCAAGACATAAGCTCTCGCTACGATTTATATATCAGGTGACAACAAGCCCCGTTTATGGCCCGAGAATGCGCCAAAAAGCCGAAGACCTAAAAGTTACTTATGATAGATATACCAAAAAGCTTTCTGCTATTTTTGAGTGCAGTCCTGAGCGTATTGCACCGATTGTATTTATGTATATTTCGATAATAATGGATTATATCGTATGGGAAGATTATGAATCCTCGTCTTTGCAAATGAATTTTTTAAAGCTTTTTGTAGAAAGAGAGTTCAGCCTTAACGATAAACGTTCGTTTTTAATAAATCGTTAAACAAATAATTCAAACAGGAGATGACACCGTGATGACTGACAACAACTTTGAACCTCATTTAAATATACTTGTTTTTTCTCTTATTGTTTTTTTACTTTTAGGGGCATACTTCCGGGAAGTAATTACGCCTTTTTGGGCAAGAAGAAATTATATCAAAAATAAACTTCGTCATTCACAAAGCAGACAGGAATACAAATACTGGAAGAAAGAATTACTTTTCGCACGACTCCGGTTGATACCCTTTTTAAGGTATTTTCTGTAAACTGAACAATAATTATTAAAACCAAATGGAGGGCATAATGAAAGGACTTATAATTTTTATCATAGGCTTTTTAGTTCTGAACATAGTCCTTATGATTTTATTCTCACTGATAGCATTTTTATCATCCAACAACCGGGAAAAACCGAAAAAAAGATTTAGAAAGAATGGCTTAAAAGGCTTTCTTTTTAAATAGATTATTATTCCACCACCTTAATTTCATTTTTCATTTCTGATTATTTTGTGGAATAGTAAAGAGGCAAGCATTATGCTTGCCTCTTTGCGTATTATAACAATTCCTCAAAATCATATATGTACTTATCCGCCATCTTTTTCATGTCTTCCACAAAATCGTCCGATGCACTGTCATAGACTCCTATTGCCTTCATACCGGCTTTTTTTGCGGTTGAGAGTGCTATGTAGTTGTCGTCAAGGAAAAAGCATTCTTCAAGCTTGTTCCCCAACTTTTCGGCTGCCATTTCATAGATTACCGTCTCGGCTTTTGTGTGGAAAAACTCATCTGATGACCAGACGTTATCAAACAGTTCAAACACACCTGCATTTTTGAGGCATGGGTCAACATACTCATGCGAGGATGCGGTAAGCACATTCAGGCTATCTCCCCTGTTTTTCAGTTCTCTCAAAACCTTTGCCACATTATTTTTCGGTAAAATGTTATTTGCATACTCAAATTTATATACAGCCATTGAGTGTTCAAGGATTTCTTCCACCGACATTTCAACTCCCAGAGAGATCAGATACTTCGCTGCGCCCTCATTTCCGAGCGGTGTTATTATCTTTACAATATCCTCGGGGTATGAAATGTTATTGGCATCGAGCAGTTTTACATAAGTTCCTGCCCATACCGGCATAGAATCAACCAAAACCCCGTCAAAATCAAATATATATGTTTTCATTATACTTCTCTTCCCTTTTAACTATTACATATTACCTTTCAAAATTATCAACGTTTTTAACAAACGCAAATAATACTTTTCAACATTATTGATTTTGATATTATATCATAAATGACAAAAAATTGCAAATTATTATTTTAAATTTTCAGATTTAACACATCAGAGAATTTTCAAACACCTACCTCACGTGATTTTCGTATACAAAAAGCAGGCTGAACATATTCATTCTACCTGCTTCGATTTATATAGTATTATTCTGCATTATAGCATTCGAAAATTTCGTCAACTCTCTCAGGATCTTTGTTCTTAGTAAATGCACTTACCAATGGAACAATAACCATTGAAACTGCCATTGCGGAAACGCCCATTTCCGGTGACATTTTAGCAGCTGTTGCAAAATCAGCATTAAGTGTAATTACAAGTGTTGAAATTCCTACTACTAAAAGTCCTGCAAGAATACCCGAGTATGCACCAATCTTTGTAATTTTCTTTGAGAAAAGTCCCCAGATGTAAGGTCCGATGAAACAGCCCGAAACAATTCCCCAAGAGAAAGACATAAGGCTTACGATAACCGGGATATTCTGTGTTGCGAAGATAAACGAGCAAGCAACGAATACAAGGCAGAGGATTCTTGTGAGAAGCATCTGTGATTCCGGTTTTGTTTCTTTTTTTCTGACAGCGGGGATAAGGTCAACTGCAACTGCTGATGCGGAAGTTAAGACAACCGCCTCAAGTGTTGACATCGATGCCGAAAGAAGAAGTATCATAATTACTGCCAAAAGGATAATGCCAAGTGTTCCGCCACCGAGGACCTCCATTAGTACTGTCGGAATGATAGCATCAATTCCGCCTTCAGGGAGTACGCCACCGAGGACAAGTCTTGATGTGCTGCCAATAAGGTATGCACCGCATCCGATAACCACACAGAAGATTGTAGAAATAATTGTTCCACGCTTTATAGCCGCTGTATCCTTGATTGCATAGAATTTACCAATCATCTGAGGAAGTCCCCATGTACCAAAGCTTGTAAGCATAATGTTAAAGCAGAGGAATTTAAATGAAGAACCGCCAAATATATTTGTAAGCTGCTTGCCGTCTTCTGGTATAGCCGAAAGATTTGTTATAAGCCCTGAAATTCCGCCAACAGAATCATGACCAAGAACTGCAATGATAAGGCATACAACGCCGGCTATCATAATGATACCCTGAACAAGGTCTGTGTAAGCAGTTGCAATATATCCGCCTGCAACGAGGTATACCGCCGTAAGACAAGCGATAAGTAGCATCCATACCCAGGTTTCAACTCCGGGGAAAACTGCGCCAAAGAGTGAGCCAAGACCCTTGTATACCGCTGCTGAGTAAGGAACAAGAAATACAAAGATAATAACTGCCGCTAAAATCTTCATGCCTTTTGATGCATATCTTTTTTCGAAGTAGTCAGGCATTGTCCTTGCATTTAGCTTTTTGGTCATTTTTCTTGTTCTGTTTGCAAATAATATCCAGGATAACAGGCAACCCAATACTGCATTACCAATACCAATCCAGATACTTCCCAATCCGATGTTCCATCCATGCTGACCTGCATAGCCAACAAAAACTACCGCCGAGAAATATGTAGTACCATAAGCAAAGGCAGTTGCCCAAGCTCCTATGTTTCTTCCACCGATTAAAAATCCGTCTAATGTTTTTGACTTTCCTGCAGTAAAAAAGCCGATAAGTGCCATTGCAAATGCGTAAATGCAAAGGGCAATAATTGTATAAAGTTGTGCGTTTGTCATTTTTGTTTCCTCCAAGTATTGCTTTTTTCTGTAAACTAGTATATAATACTTTTTAAGATTAGTCAAACGAATGGTTTTGATGTTTACCATCTAAATTTTCGATGCTGGGGGAAATATAATGGAATTACGTAATTTGATTACCTTTATCAATGTAGCAGAACTTGGTAGTTTTACCAAAGCCGCAGAGCAGCTTGGTTATTCGCAGTCAACAATCTCATTTCAGATAAAACAGTTAGAAGAAGAACTCGACTGTCTTTTGTTTGAGAGAATAAATCATACCATAACCCTTACCGAGAGGGGGCGTGAGCTTGTATCCTATGCTCATCGTATTCGTGTCCTGACTGATGAATTCAAAGAAAATCTCGAAGGTGAAAAGGAGTGCAGTGGTCATATCCATATTGTAACTCCCGATTCTGTGTGTGATGATATGATTAACCGCTACTACATAGATTTTCACAATAAGTATCCTGCAATTTCGGTTAAGTTCACAACTGCAGATACATCAGTTATGTTTGATATGCTCGACCATAACGAAGCAGATATCATCATTACCCTCGACAGCCATTCGTATCACAAGGACTATGTTATCGCAAAGGAACAGCCTCTTTCAATGCACTTTGTTGCAAATGCAAATTCAAAGTTTGCGGGTGCTAAAAACTTATCCATTCACGACATTATAAACGAGCCGTTCATCCTAACCGAGTACGGACAGGGCTATAGGCGAGTTTTTGATAAAGAGATTGCAAAAAAATCACTCGAGATTACTCCTATACTCGAAATTGGAAGAACCGATATGATCACCTCCCTGATCGCTCAGGGTGATATGCTCTCATTTCTTCCCGATTTTGTTACTCAAGATATGATAGCATCAGGAAATTTGTGTTATCTTGATGTATGCGATATGGATGTAGAAATCTGGAAGCAGCTCATATATCACAAAAACAAGTGGATGTCAAAAAGCTTAAGAGTTTTTGTTGACTATATAATAGAAAATGAATTTTCTGTATGATGTCAAAAATCAACCGGGGATTTTCCCCAAGAAAGGAATTTGTATGAATTTTTTTGACCAAACCCTTAAAATGCTTCAAAACTACTTCATCTCTTTTGGTGAAAACCCCGCAAAAGCAAAGATTGTTTTCAGTGCCATATATGTAGATAAGCTCACCTCTTTTTTGGATATCCCAAACCTTTCAGAGCCAATAAAAAGTAAACTGAAAAAGGATTTTTCATTCCACGACCTTAAACTGATCCGGAAATCAGAGAGCGATACCACATGTAAGTTTCTTTTCCGCTTGTCCGATGGACATACCATTGAAACGGTTTTAATGAAACACGATTACGGCAACGGTGTTTGTATTTCCACCCAGGTCGGTTGCAATATGGACTGTATTTTTTGTGAAAGCGGCAAACTGAAAAAAATCCGCAATCTTGAAACCCACGAAATGGTATGCCAGGTTCTCTATATCCGTGATGTTTTACAGATACCCGTTTCCCATGTTGTACTGATGGGTATTGGTGAGCCATTTGATAACTACGATAATGTTATGGACTTTATTGATATTATGACCACTCAACCCGGCGTTGCAATCGCTGCAAGGCATATCACTATTTCAACAAGTGGCATCACACCGGCTATTTTAAAATATGCCGAGCGAGAAACCCTCAACAGCCTTGCCATCAGTCTGCATGCACCTAATGATGAACTGCGAAACAAGCTGATGCCTGTAAACAAAGCCTACCCCATCGCCGGGCTCATTGACGCCGCAAAGCAATATCTTGCCCATGGAAACAATAAAAAGGTCACTTTTGCCTATATTTTAATTAAGGATGTCAATGATTCAGACGCCTGTGCACTTGAACTTGCTGAACTGTTGCGTGGAATGAACTGCTATGTGAACCTGATTCCTTATAACAAAACACTCTCAACCGATTTTGAGCCAAGCACCAAAGAACGTATTGGAAAGTTTTTCGATATCTTAAAAAAACAAGGTCTGAATGTGACCGTCCGACGTGAATTCGGCAGTGATTTAAACGCCGCCTGCGGACAGCTCAGCTCGGATTATATAAACCAAAAATCATAACAAAAAGACAAGTTCCCAAAAGGAACTTGTCTTTTTTAACGGAGAATCCGCTCCGCCACATATCCATAAAATTATCTCAAACCGTAGTCGTCCGATTTTTACTCTAACGATAAATCCACCTTGAGGTTCGGGAAGTACTTGCAGAACTCTTTGATTTCCTTCTTGAAGTCGCCCTCAATCTCAACGAAATGGTGGATATACGGTCCGTCCATCAGTCTGGCCTCAACCTTTTTCAGGTCATCAAACTCAACCCAGATATATGTACCGTGTGTCTGTGGACCCTTTGTTGTGTCTGCAACAAGCGGTAAGACCATATAGTTTCCGCTCTCCTGGTCAATTCTTGCGATTGTATATCTGCCGTTCTTGCCTCTGAACCATGAACGCTGATTTACCAATCTTGCTTCCGAGTCGATACCGCTCTCTGCTTTTTGTGATAGTGGGAACGGTCCGCAGTGCCACAAAAGCTCTGCGTTCTTGTTTTCGGGATGTCTTACTGTAAACTCGCCAAAGAGCGGCTTACCTTCGCCAAGTGTTGCACATTTTAAGAGCGACATTGTCATAATGCTGTGCATATCACTCTCGCATGAGATAAGGTAGCCCATATCATTTAGGAGTCCATAAACTGTACAAGGTGCAAGGCCGTCAAACATAACAGGTGTTGCAGTCCAGCATTCAGCCGATATTGCATCAAGCTTGAACTCTTCAAAAAGACGCTTATACATAACTGTCATTGCCGCCATACGCTCAATATACTGTGGTGTCAGGTCATCAAGAGTATAGTTATTCTTGATATACTCTGCAATTTCGGTCATTTCCTGTGGCTTTTCTTCCAGAACGGCATTCATCCTCTGTTCAATAATTGCAAAGTTTATCGGAATGATTTTTATTCCGAACTTCTCCATAAGCTCGCCTTCGTTCCATATAACCGAGAAGAATGGTGCAGGACGCAGTCCTACCTGACCAATTCTCATACCTGAGAAGTTCTTGATCATACATGCAACCCTTACAAAGCTTAAAAAGCCTTCCTTAAAGTCATCACTTTCCACTTCACAGCATGGAAGATGTGAAAACGGAATATGGAATCTCTGCATCTGGCGGGATACTCCAAAAATACCACACTGTGAGTCGGTCGGGCGCATACCGTCAACATAATATTCATCATCAAGCGGTGCCCACAAAAGAACAGGCTTACCGAGTGCTTTTGCAATATCTGCCGCCGCTTCTTCATTTCCAAAGTTACAGTTTATGATAAACACAGCATCAACATCGCTTTCTTTGAAGCGGTTTATAACATCTTCTGCTGATTTATCATCATATATCAAGTCCTTGTGTCCCAGGCCTTTTGTGTCAACAAATGTTACCTTATCTGTTGTGAAATTCTCTTCTATGTACTTTACAAACTTTTCGCCTCTTAACTCTGCTGAATACCAGGTAAGAAAGGTTCCCTTTGGTCTGTCTGTTGTATTTCGGCGCATCGGTACAAGCCCGATTTTTACATTATAGTTTAACATACATATTCCCCCTTAGTTGCATATATTTTTATTATAGCATATTTTCCTATTCGATACAATATCGAATTTTAAAGTTTTTTAGTTTTTTTGTTTTTCTAAAAATATTGCCAGCAATGAAATGATGCGGGGATATTTTTCACAAGCGGAATCGTATCTGTTAATGTTCATTACTTACTTTTTTCTGTTTCTTTCTCAATTCGGTTATTAATATTGTTTCTAATATATAATACTTTACTGTCTATACGGGAATATGAATTCCAGGTAATTTCTTCGTCTTGCTCTATGATTTTGAGAACTTCATCTCTTCCAATATATTTTTCCAACAGTTTACACGCAGAAATATCCTGTATAGCTTCATAAAATACCTCACTTCTGATTGAATCCAAAGGGCCATTCTCTCCGGGATAAACCGAGAATGAATCACCCCCGGGAAATGCCTCATCTGCGCAAGTATCATTAAACGGATTGATTTTTCGTCTTGATAATTGTGAATAATAGAAATTATATCCCCAATGCAAATATCCGTTTATACCATATTTATATAGTTGAAAACCGGTTATTCTGTTTCTTCCTGACGGCATTGATATAAATCTGTTACTATAACCGTTTCCCGACGGAACACAGCAAGTATATGCCCATATATCTTTTTTCCCCATTTCAAAAAACTTATCAATAGATGATGTTATAACCACAGGCATATCAGCCAATCCAGCTTCACAGAATTCATAATGTGACATTGCATCCATTATTTTTTCGGATGGAATTAAACTATTAAGCATTTCCCTCTCTGTTTTATAAATTTCAAAATGTCTCTCAAAATCAGGCTCATCCGAAACATGAAAATATGTGTTTTCATAAACTTTCTCTTTTTCAAGAAATTCTGTTAATTCGGGTAAAAATGCATTCAAAAAATTTCTGTATTCATCGGTATCAGCCTTAACATGCCATCCAAATATTTTCTTGATCCCGTCAGAAGTTTTAGCTTCAATTTTCGGTGTGCATCCTGTTCCCCATTGTGTGAACAGATGCGACATTTCAAACTTATCAATCCCATATTTTTTACATATGTCAAGCCATTTTTTCAATTTCGAAAACCCGAATGTATATTCATTATCCGAAAATTCCACATCTACGAGCTGGACAGTTGGTCTTTCCAGACCTACCTCCGTATCAAGTGGAGGAGTAAATATCGGAGTTAAAATCATATTTATTCCTGAATAAGCCGCTTTTTCAATGAATTTTTCAATCATATCCCAATGTTCATCAGAAAAAATTTCATATCCGTAATAGCTCGCAATGCAATCCGAATGAAACCATTGAGTATATGTGAGTTTCTGTTTAGGGAGCAACTCATCTAACACAGTTATTTCAAAAATTTTTGTTATCTTTTTCCCCTCATACTCAAATTCGGCTTTTATCGGATAAGAACCTGCGTCAATATCACACGGAATTTGTACCGTTATAAATAATGAGTGGCAATTATCTTGTTTTACCTCGATTTTGTTATTCTCTAACGGATATAAAACATCAGGATATAAACCAGGTGTTTTCCTTAGATAAAATTCATCTGTCGAATCACTGTTAATCGGCATTGTAACCGGAACATTTCCCACTCTTCTTACCTGCAAATCAAATCGTTTATCTGCTGTCACATTGCACTTTACTACATTAGATTTTTCTCTTCCTCCAACATACAATATCTGATATGACACCCGCTCCCCTTTTAAAGCCTTTATTCCTGTCATTTCAGTCAGCGCAGAATAATTCTCATCAAGAAATATTTTATTAAGCGATGATAACTGCAAAAATGTAAATTTATACATTTCCTATTCCTCCATGGTCTTCTAATTAACATAGATTTTCATTATCTTAAAATTCTATTTCCAATCCGTCATACGATGTTATAATTCCATATTCAGACGAATGTTTTTCCATTTCCTCATACAAAATACCCGCATTATGCGAGAAATGATTAACGCAACATATTGATCCTTCATTTAAAACACCCATATCTTTAAGACGGTTTATTACTGAAAGAACAGCATCAAAACCCATATGATTTTCTCTGCATTCTTTTTTCCCGAAGCAACAATCAAATGTTGCAAAATTAATTTGTGGTTTATTTTCTTCAATCCATTCCCATGTTTTTTCAGGAAATATCCCCGTATCGTGTGCATAAAGAATAGTCTTGTCTTCTTTTTCTATAATATATATTAACGAATTTTCTGCTCCGTGGTCAGCCTCAAGCGGTGTTATTTTATAATCACCCGCAAAAAAGCTTTCAAATGCTTTAACTTCAACAACCCTAAAACAACCGTGTGTTTTTTCCATCTCTGTTATTATCCAGTTTGAATTAAGATTTTCTGTTATCGTACTGCTGCCGTAAACATTAAAAGTTTCTTCGTTTTTAAGATAGCACTTTTCCGGTGCTCTCATAAAAAAATCATTCGGATAAAAATGGTCGCTATGGTCATGAGTTATTATACAGTGTCTTATTTTATGAAGTTCCAAGCCGTGATTTATTATATGCATATATGTATCTGCCGGGAAATCAATAAGCAAATCATCATTTACAAGAGACTGACTTCTTGTTCTGATATTTTTACCGCCTGATTTTCTTGCCTTTTCGCAGGTATCACAAACACAAAACATGCCCGGGACTCCCTCTGCCGCCGCCGTACCTAAAAATTTAAATTTCATAAAACACATCTCCAGTATTTATACAAACTCAACTTCTGTCATATGCGCTGTTTCACACATTATATCTTCAATCGTTCTGTCACTGTCCCAAAGCATCTGTGCATACAGTGCAATTGGATAATTTATTACTTCCTCAAAAACCCCATCCTCTGCCAATACAGTTATAATTGCATCTTCATTAAAATCTTTTATTATTTCATGAGCATATTTTGCATTTCTTATCCAATCAGACTGAATACGCCTTATAATATCTCTTTTTTCTTTTACTTTTTCCCTTAAAAAAGTTTCGTCAGCAGTTCCTAAAATATAGCTTCCCTTCTGATGCTCAAAGTTTGACCAATCAAGACAATAGACACCTTTTAACACTGCTCCAAAGCCACCATTACGTAAATTCTGCAACTTATTGTTGAGTTCCTTTGTTTCTTCAAAATCGTCTATATCCGCAGGAGAGTAGCTATACGGAAAAGAACCAACATCCTCCCATATTATTGAAATACGTTCATCCACATTCTTTATAATATCCAATTTATTTTTTACAGATGTTGCATGCAATCCAAATAGAATTTCCAGTTTACCATGTTCTTTCAAAATTTCGTCTGCTGTTTTATTTACAAAATCCGTTACAACCTGAGCAATTACTTTTCCGTTTACGCTTTCATCACCCATTTCGGTAAAGGATTGAAAATAAATTCCGTCACAATTGAGTTTGCTATACTCTTTTTCATACTTATTCTTAATCTCTTGGGTAAGCTTATCTGTATTAAGTATATATTCACTTTCATTGCACTTTGTATCCCATCCCCATGCAAATCCCAAATATAACTTTACTCCATTATCATGAGCATAGTTAATGACATCATTTATATTTTCGGGCAAATAATCATTCCATATAATAAGTGTGTTGAGTTTCAGCTTCACCATATTGTCTATGTATTTTTTATAATTATAAATAACATATCCCCACGTCCACAAGCCCCTGTTCTTTATTCTTGGTTTCATGCAAACATCATATTCTTTCATCGGTTCGTCAGCAAACAGCTTATGAAAGAAGTAACCCGGCGCACGCTTGCTACTATTTTTAGCATATGGAATATAAATATTTTTAAAATCTGATACCGCATACATGAGATTGATTTCGTCACGAGCAGTTATTTCAATTCTTTGCTTTTCTCCTTCAGCTGCAAAAACTCTGATTCTAAACCCTTCCAATTCATTATTTATACCTATATACAAAGTGTTATATTCCTCATTTTCTTTATCGTCACATACCACACTATATTTGACCATTGAAGAAATCAGCGAATACAAATTCTCTACAGCTTTAGTATACTCCTTATATACAACCTTCCAACGCAGCATTCTTTTTGCCTCCTTATAATCGTTATCATTTTAAAGATATTATATCAAACACACACCATAATAGTAAACTCAAATTTTTGCACAGTATCTATAAATTTTGTTTCGACGAAGAATATCACTGTCGTCTATGCGCAACTTATTAAATATATTTCCTTAAATATTTTTCTCATCAAGAAAAAAACTCCGACCTGTTGCTGTTTTAAAACACAGATTTCTCCGTGTTTGAACGGTAAAACAGCACCAAGGCCGGGTTTATCAGATAAAAGTTATCGGCTTTCATTATCGGGAAATTATCAGGATAGAGATGGTTTCCTGTAAAAAACGAATAATGGAGGTAAAAAAAGCCATAACTTATAATCTGCAGAATTAACTTTATCTCTTGCTCAAAACATCCTTTTCATATGCTTTGATTTCTTCAAACCACTCACGGTCACACCCTACTCCGCACTGTCTGCAGTATTCATCCCAGATGTCACCAAACGGCATTGTTCTCATCTCGTCCTGAAT